>CAYRDC010000007.1:0-124543 GCA_964422925.1 uncultured Chitinophagales bacterium
AAAACAAACTTAACTTTGACCAATTCCTGTCCTAAAGATGGGGGGAACTATAATTGCATTTCGGAGTGTAACTGGTCTTCCTGTTCTTCGTCAACAACTTTTTGATGTCTTTTCTGTAATTGTTTTAAAATCTTTTCTCTGTCTTTGTCTGTAAGGGTGGCTTCATGGCCAGTTAAGATATTTTTTACTCCTATTTCAAAAAGCAAGCCGCTGAATGCGCCTAAATCAGTCGAAAAGTGTTGTTTGAATTTTTTATTCTGTTGAATAATAACTTCACGCATCCTCAGGTACTCTGACCACGAACCTAATTTTACTTTGTCGTTAAATAAGATGTTAAATCCATTTACAATTGCTGTATTACAAGGCGGAATAATTGTAGGATGAAGAAAATACAATATGCTTGCAACAGCCGGGCCAAGTCCCTTTATTTTCTTTTCGTCTAATTTGATGATTTCTTTCAAAAGGGTATTTTCATTTGAGGCGTTCAGGCAATTTTCTAAAAATTGTCCGAAGTGGCGTTTGTTGTCTTGATTTTCGTAAATGTCGGGTATTCTAAGTTTTGGTTTCCAGTAGAAGGGATGGGCAGCGCCTTCAAATACTTGTTTTTGCTCTGTAATGCAAGTCAAAACAAATTCGAGCGAGCTTCCTTTAAAATCGTTCGGGAAGGTTCCTCCTTTGATGTCGTTTATGATTTGGATGACCCCTCGTCTGATTGAACGAAATGCTTTCAGTCGTTCTTCATTATTTATAAACCAAGTGTTATATACCAGGTCAGGATTTTCTTTGTATTGTCTAATTATTTTTTCCATTGATTATTTATTTGCATCATATTACACGTCTGGATAAACTATAATGTGGTTTATACATCCTATATTCTTATTCCGTTAAAAGTAATATGCTGTCTTCGCATATTTTTTGATTCTTATTCTCCTGGCTTACAGGCTGGGTAACCTGCCTTGGTGAAAATACAGGTTTAAAAATCCCTTGAAAATCCGGTTTGTGCCATCTATAAAGCGCACTGGCGCCTACCCATGCCTTTCCTTTGAAAGCATTGAAAATATTTTTCAGGTTACCTGGTTCATCTGGCAAGTACAAACACATATGGATTTGACTCCAATAGCACTGCAGGCTTTTGTATACATGTATTAGACATTTGTCATACGGAAAGTGTAATGCTATGTAATTGCTGTCTGTATGTTTCAAGTGTGTTGCTGTAATAGTTAATTGCCTGGTTGCATCCTTTATAAAGTAAAATTACTATAATTCTGCAACAATAAAAACCGTGAGAAGTTCGTCTATTGCTCATTTCTTATCCCTTTTTTGCGCTTTACGGCCACCCGGCTGGTGAAAGGATTATAGAGGGCAGGCTGCACGAGCTTATACTGTGCAATAGAGAAGGCCGAAAGAATAAGCTAATTGATTTATAAAACCTAAGGTTGGCTGGGCACTCTGCTGGATTTCATTCAGAAAGTGGAATAAAAATCAGGGGATCTGGGCGATATACTTACCCTGCGGTTTACTACCGGTAAGGAGCTTGAAGTCTCTGTTGTGTAAGTTGATAAAGGGAAAAAATTCGTTAAAGCCTGGCATTCCTGGGGCCGATGGGGGTTCTTACTCATTTCTTCCGTGGCTTTTCCTTCCTGCCATCCAGCAGGTAGGTCAGGCTGATGCCGAAATCTACCCAGGGAACCGGGTGGACGACAAAATCGTCAATATTCTTTGGGAACCCGTAATAGCCGTAATACCCAATGTTGAATTTTGATGACAGTATGAAGTTATCCCTGAAGTTCATACTGAAGCCTGCCAGTAGCTGCAAATACAGCCTCCGCGTGTAGCTGAAGGTGGGGATATCCGGGTCAAAGAGATTGTAATTGTCCACGTAGATGTAATCATGACTGTTGCCTGCGGCATCCTGGATTGCCACCTTCTGATAGCGGGCGAGCAGCATGTAATTCGGACGGATGTCCAGGGAAAGAGCCGGACGCATGGGTGCGTGTCCGAAGTGTATCGTCATTTGCAGGGGCAGGCAGAGTTTCCAGATGGCCAGTTCCCGCCATTCCAGATCGGTGTAAGTGTACATCAGTGGTGCGGAAGTATCCCTGGGAATCCTTCCCTTTTCGTAGGTGTAGAAAGAATGTCCCGAAACCTGGAATTGAATGCCGGCAGAGAGGCTGAACCGTTCATTCAGCGAGAGAATGCCGTGAAACCCTGCCAGTGGAAAGACTGGTTTGGCAGGAAGGCTAATTGTCTTCGCCACCGGGTTTGCGTGAATGCTGACGAGGGGAAGGCTTGAAACAGAAAGCCCCGTTTCATACGCCAGGTGCATCCTGACCTGTGCAATCAGGAAGGGGCTGAACGCAAGCCACAGGGTCAGTATGGTCCATGCCTTTCGCATGGTGTGCCGGGCAGTCCGGATTTTATTTGATTCCGAACTGCAGTTTCATGGTGATGGTAGCGGTTTTTTCCTTGGCGCTGGTGTTGAAGGTCCCGCCCCAGGAATAATCTTCATTGGAATTGCGGGCGATGATCTGGAAAACCCCCATGCGGGCATAGCGCAGATCGCCCAGTTGGGCGCCCGAGTTCTCGGCTATCTGTTCGGCCCTTACCCGGGCATCCCGGGTGGCTTCAGCTATCATTTCAATTTTCAGTTCGGCCAATTTGGTATAGTAATACTGCGGCTCGTAGGAGTACAGCTCCACCCCGCGGTTGATCAGGTCCGTGACCTGCCTCGATACATCTTCCACCAGATCCACATTGTTTGACTGGATGGTAACATTCTGGTTCAGGTTATAACCCGTGAACGTGCTGTGCCTGCGGTTCTGGTTGTCGTAGTAATAGTCGTAATCGCGGTTGATATTCACGGATGAAAAAACAATTTCGTCTTCGGCAATGCCTTTCCCCACCAGGTAGTTCCGGATGATTTCCCGGTCCTGCTTCAGGGCTTCATAGGCCTTGTCAAGCAGCATGTCTTTCTTGGAGAAGCTGCCGCTCCATACGATGAGATCCGAAGTAAAGTCCTTGCTGCCGAGGCCGGTTACGTTGATAGTATCATTGTGCCGGTTGCGGTTCTTGTAGGTATTCGACAAAATTATTACGCTGATGATCACAGCTATGGCAATGATGATACTGCTACTGATATGCCTCATACTTTAGTGAATTTTTGCTTTGTGAAAGTTAGTGATTTTTTTCCGGACGGGCTGCCCGGTTGCCCGGTAAACAGCATGAAGTCAGCGTCTGCGGGGGCGGTTATTGCCGGTTTTCCGTTTTTGGTTCCGGGTTCTCCCCCCGCGGCCGCGCGAGGGGTCAGCGGATTTGGGATTTTCGGCCTGTAATTGTTCAATCCGGGGCGGAAGAGCCAGTTTAGGGATTTTCCGTTCGATGAGTTGTTCGATTTTCCGGAACTTATGGCGGTCGGCCGGACTGATGAAGGTCAGGGCTACACCCGTACTGTCGGCCCGGGCGGTCCGGCCCACGCGGTGTACATAATCTTCCGCGTCACCAGGCACATCATAGTTGACCACAAGATTTATATCTTTCACGTCAATGCCACGGCTCAGCACATCGGTGGCCACCAGTATCTGCACCTGGCGCGCGTGGAATTTCTTCAGCACTTCTTCCCGTTCCTGTTGCTCCAGGTCGGAAGAAATACCCCTGACTGTGTAATCCTGTCCCTGCAACGCGGCTGTGATTTCCCTGACTTTCTTTTTCGTTGACGTAAACACCAGCACGCTTTTCAGCGAGGGTTTATCCTGAACCAGGTGCCGCAGCAGCGGGGTTTTTTGTTTTTCGTTCACGTAATAAGCGGCCTGCATTACCCCGGTAGCCGGCTTGGATACGGCCAGGCTGATCTCTTCCGGGTCTTTCATGATCTTTGAGGCCAGTTCCCGGATGCGCGGGGGCATAGTGGCACTGAACATTAGCGTTTGCCTGTCTTCCGGCAGGTAGGAAATTATTTTCAGTATGTCATCATAAAACCCGATATCCAGCATACGGTCGGCTTCGTCCAGCACCAGGTGTTTCAGGGTACTGAAATCCGCGTAGCCAAGGTTCAGATGGGAGATGAGTTTTCCGGGCGTAGCCACAATGATATTGCAGCCTTCGGTCAGGGCTCTTTTCTGGAATACCCAGTTGCTGCCGTCATCGCCTCCGTACATAGCCTGGCTTTGCACATCCACGAAATATGCCAGGCCCTGGATGTGCTGTTCAATCTGTATGGCCAGTTCGCGGGTCGGAACCAGTACCAAAGTATCCGTTTTGGGGGTTGGGTTTTCGGCCAGCTTTTGAAGAATGGGAATGATAAATGCAGCGGTCTTACCGGTGCCGGTCTGGGCACTGGCCAGCAAATCATGGCCTGCCAGTATTTTTGGTATGGCCAGTTCTTGGATCGGGGTAGTTTCTGTGTAGCCCATGTAGCTTATAGCTTCCAGCAGGCGAGGGTCTAAATCGAGCGTTTCAAATTTCATAAGTGGATGCAGGGAACAGATATTGGGATTTGGGAGTGAGCATAAAGATACGAATAAAAGAAGACAGGCAGCCGGAAACCGGTGCCTTTGCGCAATTTACAAAAAAGCCACGCCCGTGCGTGGCCTACTTAGTGGGATGTACTGGATTCGAACCAGTGACCTCTGCCGTGTGAAGACAGCGCTCTGAACCGACTGAGCTAACATCCCCCGTTGGTGGGTGATGGCAGGTTCGAACTGCCGACCTCATGCCTGTCAAGCATGCGCTCTGAACCAACTGAGCTAATCACCCCGGGGCTGCAAAGTTAATATTTTGCCGTGTAAAAGAACAGATTCTGTGGCCGGAGCCGGCCTATTTTCCAAAAAAGACTTTATGCCATACGGCAAAACTGATGAGTTTGAAAACCCGCCTGTTTTCAGGTATTCCATCCACATGAAAAAAGCGGTCTGCCCGGGAGCGCAGCTTGCCGGTTTGGAGCCACGGTTTTAAGGCATCCGAGAAATAGGGAGGCAGATGTGGGCGCAGTTGACTGACCCAGCGGTTGTTGGGGCTGACGAAACCCATTTTGTCTTTGCGTGATCGAACACTTTCCGGCACAATGCCCTCCACTGCTTCACGAAGGATCCATTTGGATGTACCCCGGTGAATTTTATAGGTTTCGGGAAGAGAGAATGCGAAGTCCATAAGTGCCGGGTCATCGGCAAAAGGCGTGCGAGACTCAATGGAATGCCACATGCTGGACCGGTCCTCACATTTGAGAAGCCATTTCAGGTAGGTTCCGGCATATTCGGCACTAAGCTGCCGGTTCAGTGACCGGTTCATCCGGTCAAACAATTGTTCCATCCTTTCCGGGTAGGCGTGCATCAGGTCCGGCTGGATAAAGGCCCAGTCGGAATAGCGCTGTTTCAGCGTTTGGATTCGCCAGGGCAGGAGGGGCAACAGACGATGCCTCAGCCAGAATTTGGCCTGGCGCTGTAAAGCGGGTGTTGATGCTTCACTGAGCCAGACAATCCAGTGCAGCCTGCTAAACAATTGCTGCAGGTACAGGTCCCGGTGATGCGGATATCCTGCGAACAGTTCATCGCCACCCTGGCCGTCAATGGCCACCCGCACGCCTTCCCGGGCCACCAGTTGCATCACGCGGAACTGGGCATAAGTCGAAAGGGAAGCAAAGGGCAGGTCCTGGCAATAGTGCAGGGTTTCCAGGTCGCTGAGCAGTTCTTCCCCGGTGGGCTCAACCGTATGCCACCGGGAGGGGATCGATTCGGCCACTTGCTGTGCCCAGGGGCTTTCATCCAGGGATTTGTCAGCAAAGCGTACAGTGAACAAGTGCTGCCTTTCCCCCAGCTGGGGCAGCGGCTCTTCCCGCATCCTTTGGTTGACCATGCAGGCGATGGCAGAGCTGTCAAGGCCCCCGCTCAGGCAGGTGCCTACTTTTACCCGGGCCACAAGCCGGTCAGAAACCGCCTGTTGCAGAAGGGTTTGCAGCTGATTGGCATATGCCCGGGCCGGTTCATTGCGGAATTTTTTCCATCCGGCCGGCAGCGGGGGAATCCACCAGCGGGTTACCCGGGGTTTTATTTCACCCTGTTCAACTACCAGCTGATGGCCCGGAAGCAACTCCCTTATGTTTTGAAACAGGGTGTTTTCCCCCGAAGCAAATTCGTTCAATACCAGCAAGTCGAAGACAGCCGGTTCGTAAACTCCCGTTTGTATAAACGACAATTTGGCCAGGGCTTTTATTTCGCTGGCGAAAGCCAGGGTTTCTCCGTGCAGGTAGTAATAAAAGGGTTTCACCCCAGTACGGTCGCGGCAGGCAATCAGCCGTTTCTGTGCCGCATCCCAAATGGCAAAAGCCCACATTCCGCTGAACCGTTCCCAGGCCCGATGGCCCCATTCACGGTACGCGTGCAGGATTACTTCCGTGTCGGTATCGGAATAGAAGCGGTGCCCCGCTGCCTGAAGCTCCTGCCGCAATTCCCGGTAATTGTACACTTCCCCGTTATGGATAATCCAGTTTCCGGAAACCGGGTCATTCAAAGGCTGGTGGGCCTGCGGGCTTAAATCCAGGATACGCAACAGGCGGTGGACGAGCACGAGGTCGAAAGGTTGGCGGGCTTCCGCAACGGGGATTTCCGGCCGGTGGGGCATGGTTGTCTCCGACACCGTTGAAGGCGTATCGGAACCGTAAGCCGGTATGGCTTGCCCCTCGTTCCGGTTGATCAGCAGAAATCCTTCTCCGTCCGGGCCGCGGTGCCGCAACCTTTTGGCAAGGGTTTCAGCTGCTTCCCGCAGGTCAATGCCATCCTCCTTACTGATTATGCCTCCTATTCCACACATGGCTGATGGCTAAGTTAACCAATGGCTCAGGTCGCGTCCGGTGAGTTGGGAAAGTTTTTCCACATCGCGGTGCAACGTATCGCGGATTTGCTTGCGCAGGTTGTCCGGTAGGGGTTCAGCAGGGGCGGGCTGCTGGTTCAACTTATCCAGCCATTCCACCAAGCGGTAACGGAGTGAACGCGTGGGTACGAGGGCCTTAACCAGGCGTATCCTGGACGGGGTCCTTTGGGCGAGCAGCCGGGTCATCCAGGGCCAGCGTGCCGTTTTGCTGGGATTCACCTTTCTGGCCGCTTTCACGGGAACCGGTTCCAATTCCAGGAAATCCCATACTTGCCGCAGGAAGATGTTCGCATCCTTTTTCAAATCTTCGTACCAGAGGATCAGTACCTGCTCTTTCCCGAATACGGAAAGATAGCGATCGACCTGCTCCGCGTAGGCCCCCATTTTTGTGTATTCCAGGAATTCCACCGGGCTGGTTAAAAGAGGCGGTATGTTCCGCATGGCCCTTCTTTCCGGTTCGGCCCGGAGCGCTTCCTCCAGGGAAGCAATATTCTCATTTCCGTTGAAAACCATTTGATTATGGAGCGACCGGATCATTTCCACCGGGTTACGCAGGGATATGATGATCCGCGCATCCGGATTGAACGAGTGGATATTCCCGGCCGCTTCCCGGCTGGGAAGGTTGGAAACCGTGGCTTCTCCGGCATAACGGTATTTACGGGCATTCCTGAAAAAGCTGAAATAATAATCCTCCGGCATACGCCTTTTCGGAAAATGGAGATCGGTTGCCCAGAAATGCATTTCTTTCAAAGCCATGAACACCTCCGGGTGGCGCCTTAATTGCTCATACAGAAAGGTGGTGCCGCTTTTAGCCGCTCCTACTATGAACAGGTTTGGATGGTCAGTTGTCATGATTGCGCCCATTGACCGATTTTACCGAGAATGATCGATGACCAGAGGCCGGTTTTCTTCCGGATCAGGAAGGCCAGCGACAAGTTCCAAACTGTCAGGGCGGCCGCATTGGCCACGGCAGCTCCGACAATTCCCAGCCCCGGGATCAGCAGAAAGTCCAGCAGGATATTCACGGACGAGCTCAACAAAAAAGTGTAGAGGACCCAGTTTTCCCGGTGCATCATACTTAAAATCAATCCCACAGAGCCCATCAGCACATTCATACCCTGCCCGGCAGCCAGGATCAACAAAGCTTCCCGGCCGGCTGTGAAGTCGGGCCCGAAGATGCCCAACAGGATAGCGGGAAAAAGCAGCAGGGCGCCCAGTATGGGCAGGGTAGCCAGGATGAATATTTTGGACGACCGGTAAATAAGCCGCTGGAAGCCGGCTATTTCCCCGGTTTCATATAAGCGGGCAAACACCGGAGCGATCACGGTATTGGTCAGGAACAGGAAAAGCGGAATGAATTCCGCCAGCTTCAGGACTACCCGGTAAACCCCGACATCCCCCATTGGCCGCAGCATGCCCAGGATCAGCAGGTCCGCCTGGCTGTTCAGGATGGTTAAAAGAGAAAGCAGCCAGAAGTACCATCCGCTGGTTATCCATTGTTTTCGTTTGGATTCGGCCTGAAGGCCTTTCAGCCGTCCGTGGGTTTTGTACAGGAAAGCCCCTGCGGCTCCCAGGAAAGCCACGGCAAAAGCCAGTGTATTGAGGGTTATGGCATCCGCGAGAAGCAGTTGCCGACCGAGCAGGTAAAACACTCCGATTCCCGCCAGCAAAATGAAAGGTTTGATCACCATGAGGGGCAGATTCCCCAAAAGCACATGCTGCATACCGTTAAGCAGCGATTGCAGCACATGGGTTTGCGCCAGCAGGGGAACGGCCAGGCATCCCACCAGCACCAGCTGCCGGGTGAGGCCTGAATGATTTTGCAGGTAAGTGTTGGTGTATAGCACGAATACCAGCAGGCCACCCACCAGCCCGGTGGCCAGGGTAATGCCCAGCGACCAGTTTCTCAGCCCCTTGATTAATGTCCAGCGGCCGGTTTTGCGGTAGGCAGCGGTTTCGCGAACCACCAGGGTACGGTAGCCGAAAGTGGCCAGGATACCGGCCAGGTTCACAATGGCAAATAAATAGGCGTAGGCCCCGAAAGCATCCTTTCCCAGGAGCCGGGTAAGCAGCCAGGTGACCACGAAGGTGAAAACCATGGCCATCCCCTGGATAAGGATCATGCCGCTGAATCCTTTTACAAAATAGGAACGGATCTGCTCGTGCGGCTCATCTTCCGGGAGCAAACGGTCCAGTAACTTCTGGAAAAAAGTTCTATTGACAGGAGGCTCAGTCATAAAGAATCTGCCGGTAAATTTCGGAGAATTTCCCGCAAATAGCTTCATAGCTGAATTGACGGGAAATGGCGCGATGCATCTTTTCCGGGTCAAATTCCTCTTTCCGGTTCAGTATTTCTTCCCAGGCACGGATCATGGCTTCTTCATCACCCGGAGTAAAAAGCCTGCCCAGTGAATTATCCACCACTTCCGGAATACCGGCTATGCGGGGTGCTGCCACAGGCAAGCCACAGGCCATGGCCTCCAGCAGCACGCAGGGTTGATTTTCCCACCGGCTGTTCAGGATAAATACATCTGCCTGCTGCATGCTTGTGGCCACGCCCGCGGGGTTTTTGCGGCCGGGAAACCGAACAGCATCGCCCAGTTTCAGCTCCCCGGCAAGGGCTTCGAGCTTTTCGCGGTCGGGACCGTCACCAACTATTTCGAGCCTGCCCCGACCGCCTGCCTGCCGCCAACGGGCAAAAGCCCGCAGGATACCGCTGATATTCTTGGGCTTGTCGTTCATCGCGGAAACATGCAGCATTACAGGAATTTCGTTTTGCCGGCCCGGGCCTTCCGCGGGCCTGAAAAGGGTTACATCCACCGTGTTGGGCACAACATACCAAGAAGGATTCCTCAGCCGGTGGCTTTGCATGGCTTCCTGCAGCGAACGGCTTACGGTGGTAACGGCTGCCGCCTGCCTGATCACCAGCCGCGTAAGGGCTTTGCGCAGGGGGTTGTGAAATTCTGACACTGTATCTTCAGGGCAATACCTTGACCAATGTTCGGTGACTACAAAGGGAATTCCGCGGAACCACTTGAGCCACAGGGCGGCCAGCCCGATACGGGCCAGTACGTGTACGTGAACCAGCAGGGGTTTGCCGTGTTTCTTCCTTACTTTGCGCAACCCCCGGAACAGTGCCAGCAGGTAGTTGCACCAGCCCCGGGCCTTAGCAAACGGACCTCTGCCCGGTTTCCGGTAATATGCCCTTAGCTCGGGGAAGCCATATGGTGCAGACCATTCAAAGCGAAACCGTGCGGACAGCCTTTCCACGCCAATGGGGGCCAGTACGCACACATCCCAATCAAGGGCCACAGCCCTGGCATGCCTCTGAATGAAAATACCTTTATGTGGGTGCTCCGGACCGGGATACCACGTAGCCAGGAAGAGAATATATTTGCTTGAAGCTGCCAAAGCAGGTCAAAAGTAATTCTTTTGCCTTTTTCAGCACGGCAGGGATATCACAACAGGAGGGAGGGAAGCCTTCATCCTATGCCTGCACCGCTTATTTCCTGAACCTGAGGCGGACCGAATTACCGACCACCATCACATCCGAGAAAGCCATGGACAAGGCGGCTATCATCGGGTTTAAAAATCCCGCGGCTGCCAGGGGAATGGCCAGGACATTATAAAAGAACGCCCAAAACAGGTTTTGGCGGATGGTTCGAACCGTAAGCCGGCCGATCCGGAAAGCCCTTAGCAGGTATTGCAAATCCTCATGCAGCAAAATAACATCAGCCGACTGCACGGCCACCTGTGTGGCCCGGCTCATGGATATTCCAAGATCCGCCCGGGAAAGGGCAGGGGCATCGTTGATCCCGTCACCTACCATGGCGGTAGGCATTTCCCGGCTCAGGCGGCTGATAATTTCCAGTTTTTGATCCGGAAGCCGGCCGGCATACACCTGGTCAATGCCCAGCGCACCGGCTACTTCCCGGCATTTTTCTTCCTTATCGCCTGAAAGAAGGACCGTCTGGATTCCCAGGGATTTCAGGCCTTTGATCATGGCTTTTGCTCCGGGCTTCAGGTCATCTTTCAGGGTAATTGCCCCGGCCAGTTGTTTTTCATTGAACAGGAAAATATCTCCGCTGGAAGAATCCGTAAACTGTTCGCCCAGTACTTGCCTGGCCAGGCGTTCTGACCCGGCATACCAATTTATTCCCTGGTATTTGGCGCGCATACCCATGCCTTTCAGTTCCTCGATTTCATCGAGGGGCTGAGTCTTCCGGCTGCCAAGGGCCCTGACGATGGACTGGGCTACCGGGTGACTGCTGTGCGATTCCAGGGAGGACCAAATTTGTTTTAACTCTTCCGGGTTACCGCCAAAAAACTCCGGTCCGGCCACCTGGAAGTTTCCGGTTGTCAGCGTACCGGTTTTGTCGAATACCACCTGCCGGATATTGTTCAGTTTTTCCACGGTTACTCCGCCTTTAATCAGAATCCCGTTCCGGGCTGCCTTTCCCACACCAACCATAACAGCCGTAGGCGTGGCCAGTCCCATCGCGCAGGGACAGGCAATAACCAACACGGCCACACTGTTCATCAGGGCCTGCTGCAAACCAATATCCAATATCAGCCAGGAAACCAGGAAGGTGATTACGGTAATTCCTACCACAGCCGGTACAAAAATGGCGCTTACCCGGTCGGCCAGCTTTTGGATGGGCGGCTTTTGCTGCTGTGCCTCCTTGACCAGCCGTATGATTCCGGCCAGGGCGGTGGCATCTCCAACCGCAGCGGTTTCAATCAGCAGACTACCATTTTGCAAAACCGTACCCGCAATGGTTTCATCGCCTTCGCTTTTGCCCACCGGAAGGCTTTCGCCCGTAATCATACTTTCATCCACGCTGCCTGAACCGGATTTTACCACCCCGTCCACCGGTATCCGGTCACCTGTGTTTACGCGGACCAGTTCTCCAACCCGGATTTGTTTTACATCTACAAGTTCTTCCTGTATTTCTCCTGTAGCGTTGACAATCACCCTTCTTGCCAGGTCGGGCTGCAGCTTGCTTAACTGCCGTAACGAGGTTGTGGTTTGCCGCACCGATCGTTGTTCTATGACATTGCCCACCAGTATCAGGGTAATGATGGTTGCAGCCGTTTCATAAAACTGGTAGGATGGCCCCAGGTAAAACAGCGTCCCGGCCAGGCTGTAGAAAAAAGCCGCGGATGAGCCCAGGGTGATTAATACATCCATATTAGGCACGCCTGATTTCAGGGAAGCCCAGGCGCTGCGCCCGAAATATTGCATTCCGATCAGGTAAACAGGAAGCGCCAGTGCCAGCTGCACCCATGGATTATGCAACCAGGCGGCCGAGAGAAACATAGAAGTAAGCAGCACCAATGTAAAGGGCAGCGTAATTAACAAACGGATTTCCGAAGCAGACATACCCTTTTGCTCCTGGCTGGTGTCAATGACTTTGTATCCCAACCGCTCTATCCCTTTTTGTATTTTCTTCAGCGGAATGCCTTTGTCGTTCCTGAAAACCGCTTCAGCCGTACTGAAATTTACCGTTACATCTTCCAGGCCTTCCTTCTTCAGGTACCGCTCAATCCCCAGGGCGCAATTGGTGCAGGTCATGCCCTCGATATTCAGCAGGACGATATTTTCCACCGGGGTTACAGCTTTATTGACCGGCTCATGAACTGTGGGTGACGAATTTTTCATAAATTAGTTGACTCATTTAAATTGTACAATCCTAAAACTATGAAACACGTAATCAAGTTCTCTTTCCTGGTGCTGATTTTCTCGTTCGTTGCCTGCAACAACGAAAGCACCGAAAAACAAGCCCCTGAAGAAAACAACGACACCATGCAGGTGAATTTGGTTCCTGCTGAAGGTTGGACCATGACGGTGGGAGGTATTACCCTGACGGAGAAAACAGCTTCCTCCGAATTTCCGGATGCGGAATTAAGCATGAGCAGCCCGGAGGGGAATATCCCGGCCGGTGAACCGGTACATTTTGAATTTGCGGTCAAAAATTATGAACTACAGTCCCAGTCACCGGATGTAGAAATGGCCGGTTGCGCCAATTCCGGAAAAGGGCAGCACATTCATGTCATCCTGAACAATGCCCCGTACCTGGCCCGGTATGAAACCTCGTTTGATGAGAACCTGGACGAAGGGGGATATGTCTGCCTGGCTTTCCTGTCGAGGTCCTATCACGAGAGCATTAAAAACGGGAAAGCGCACGTATTGAGCACTTTTACCGTAGGCAATGCCGAAGCACCGGATTTCGACCTGTCGGCTCCGCACCTGTTTTACAGCCGGCCAAAAGGCACCTATACCGGTGAGGATACAAAAAAGGTTTTGCTTGACTTCTTCCTGGTGAATTGCGACCTCTCGGAAGACGGTTATAAAGTGAAAGCCACCATCGATGGCAATGAATTCCTGCTCACCAAATGGGCTCCTTATTTCATTGAGGGGATGCCGATGGGTGAAAACACCATCCGGCTTGAGCTGGTGGACGCCAACGGGGAAACCGTGCCCAGCCCGTTCAATCCTGTGGAGCGTACCATAACGCTGGAACAAACCACACCATCTGAATAATTAACCTTTCAGGTAAAACGCACTGAAAACCTGTATGGCACTAACCGTACAGGTTTTTTATTTCCGGGTCATTGGAAAGGCTGTCCCACAGGGCAAAGAGTGCCTTGTCGTTCCGGTATTTCAGGGCGTTCTCTGGTTTCAGCAGCCCGATAGCATCCCGCAAAGCATTGCTGTCGGGCGCCAGGCCGGTGAATTCAAGCACACGGAACAGGATGTCAGCCGGGGTTGTCAGTAAGTCCTCATACTGTATTTCCATCATTCGTTCGCGGAACCTGGACTTCAGCTTTGAGGCCTGACGGAAGTATTGTTTCCAGAGGTCTATGCCGTATTCAAAATTGGCCCGGATCAGGGACGAGCCCTGGTAATGCATGTCCCGTTTCATTTGCCGTTCGCGGAACAGGGTTTTCCAGGTGGGGCGGTATTGCTGTTCGTGCTTTAACTCCCGGAGGTACAGGCTTTGGGCAACATCGAGCGGGTGGCGGTAGATATGGAGGAAGCGAGCGTTTGGGAAAAGTTCATCCCATAGCGTGGCCGTAAAGGTATTGCGCGGGTCTTTCCAGCCCCAGGGAAAGGGTAGGGCAGAAAGCCCAAGGTAACGCAGGGCTTTTGCCGGTCCGAGATATTTCAAACGCCCGGAAAAACTGTCTAATTTTCGTTGCACGGCCTGTTTTATCCGTTGGTGGCTGTGTGCGTCAAGAACTGAAAAATCCACCGGGCGGTCCCAGCCGGCATGCACCTGTCGCAGGATCCAGTCGTTGATCTGGACGAAAAGCCATGCTTCCCGGAGATCTTTAACCCGGTGCCCGATAAACAAGCCACAGCGTTGCAACACTTCAGCCAAAATGCTGGTGCCTGACCGGTGCATGCCCAGAATTATGACCGGATACTGCGGGCCGGAAACGTTGTCTGTCATATTCAATATCTCTTGCAGCAGGCTGAAAATACAAAAACCGGCTGCTATCCCTGGCATTGAATTGTTAATTTCATAGCGCAAAGCAAAAATGGTGATGAATAGTCGTTTCCAAAGGTTTTTTGTCCTACTGCCCATGGCTGCAATACTGGTGGCTTATGTGGCCGCTTATTATATCTGGCCCCTGGATTACGTAAGCACCTCCGGAATATTTGGCATCGGGGCCGGCAGGTTCCGGATTTTTGATCCGGTGCTGTTCCTGCTGGTTTGTGCCATCGGGTTGCAGGCAGGCACTGTTCTGTTGTTCCTGAACAGACGAATTATGCCGGCTTTGGTCTGGGGAATTGCCCACCTGCTACTGGCTCTTATTTTTTATTTCGACCAGGAATGGTTCAAAGGAACGGTAGGCAACCAGGAGATATTTGGAGTAAGCCTGGTATATGCCCCGGCTATCCAATTGCCCTGGTTTCTCGGTTCGTATTCTGCCACTGTACTCTTGCTGATGGTATTCTGTCAACAGTGGACAGCACGCAGGCCGTTTTTCAGCAAGCAATCCGGCTTATTGTTGCTGGCGGTCCTGTCTTTTGTCCTGTATGTTATAGGTATGCATCTTCCGCTCTTCACCAGCACCCAGTTCCTGGTGCTGAACCAGGAAGTATCGCTGACAGACTCCATAGCAACGTTTTTCCAGTCAGGGGAATGGTTTATCGGAATGATTATTCTTGTTTTTACCGTACTGTTTCCCCTGCTGAAATTTGCCGCTATTTTGCTGGTTCTTACGGAAAATAAAGCCATGGCAGTTAAGAAATGGCAGCAATACCTGTCCGTTATCAGCAAATGGTCTATGCTGGATGTGTTCGTGGTAGCTTTGCTGTTGTTGAACCTGAAAATGGATTCCAGGCTTCTGGACATGGAAATAAGGTCCGGTGTGGTGGTGTTTGCCATTTCCATACTTATAACCACCGGCCTGGGCATGTGGTATTCCAGGCAGGCATCTCACAGGGATGCTAATTGATTTTTCCGGTTTTGCTTAATGATAATGTGGCAGAATCTGTAACTTTGCATCCGGATAAACGGTGGATGTAGCTCAGCTTGGTTAGAGCGCCAGATTGTGGCTCTGGAGGCCGGGGGTTCAAGTCCCCTCTTCCACCCCGAAATAAAAAAGCGCAACCTTCGTTGCGCTTTTTTATTTATGCAGTTTTCCGTAGTTCAATTATTACTTGAGCCATTGCCGGACTGGCGATTTTGATATTCTTTCAGGAAATCAGCCCAGGGCGTATCAAAGTGATGATTTTCAGCAAAATAAACTAGGATAGGCATCAATTGATCCACCGTTTTGTAGCCGGGCAGGGCCTGGATTAACTGGAGGTCCTCATTCAAAATAACCAGGGTCGGATAACCGAGCCGTCCGTTTACGTTGCCCAAAGCTATGGCCAGTGTGTTGGTTCCTCTCCTGGCTCCGGGCGACTTATGATAATACCAGGTTTTGTTGCCAAATTCGATGCTGTCCCTGGTTTCGGCATTGAACTTTACCGCGTAGTAATGTTGGTTGATGTACTCCGAAATTTCCGGATTCCGGAAAGTGTTTTTATCCATTCGTTTACACCATCCGCACCAGTCGGTATACAGGTCAATGATGATTTTGCGTTTTTTGCGCTTCCAGTTCTTTTTATTGACCATTTGGTTCAGCTCCTGGATGGTGAGCCACTGGGTGCTTTCCCCGGCTTGTCCATTATTGCCGGCAGATTGCTGGGCACTGGCCAGGCTGAATGCCAATGTTACGCTGATACTTATTATTATTGCTTTTCCCCACCATTTCATAGGAACAAATTTATCTTTAAAATACCGTTAATCAAAAATAATTCCAACGGATGCCAAACCGGAAAGTTGTAATTGCCATTACGGGAGCCAGCGGAAGCATTTATGCCCGTGAATTACTCAACCAGATTTCAGCGATGGATCAACGGCCCGCGGTGGGCGTGGTGATGTCTGAAAACGCCAGAACCGTGTGGGAAACCGAACTGGAAGACAAGAGTTATGAATCCATTCCCTTTCGCATTTGGGATCCAAAAAATTTCCGGGCGCCTTTTGCTTCGGGTTCAGCCGGTTATGACACCATGATCATTATTCCCTGCTCCATGGGAACGCTGGGGCGCATTGCCGGGGGTGT
The DNA here is from genome assembly GCA_964422925.1 of uncultured Chitinophagales bacterium. Taxonomy (GTDB): domain Bacteria; phylum Bacteroidota; class Bacteroidia; order Chitinophagales; family S012-47; genus CAYRDC01. The sequence continues at coordinate 16,486 of CAYRDC010000007.1, forward strand.
GTCTTCCGATTTGATTTCGCGGGCGGCTGATGTCATGTTAAAGGAGCGCAGAAGGCTTATCCTGGTGTTGCGCGACACACCCTACAATTTAATCCATATCCGGAATATGGAACGGGTTACCCTGGCCGGTGGCATTATTTGTCCGGCCACCCCGTCATTTTACAGCAAACCGGAAGATATTCCTACCCTGGTCCGGACGGTGACGGACCGGGTGCTGCAACTGGCCGGTTTTGAACCCGACACTTTTCATTGGGGAGAAGAAGATTAGGTTTGGATTACCCCGGGATTGAAAGCCTTCGTTATCGGGGCATGATTGGCCATCTCAATGCCCATGCTGATCCATTCCCGGGTTTGCACCGGTTCGATGATGGCATCCACCCACAGCCTTGCCGCGGCAAAGTAGGGCGTAGTCTGGGATTCATACCGTTCGGTGATTTCTTTCAGCAGGGCTTTCTCTTTTTCGGGCGATATTTTTTTGCCCTGTTTTTTCAGCTGTGAAACCTGTATCTGCAACAGGGTGTTGGCAGCCTGATCACCGCCCATAACGGCAATGCGGGCCGTTGGCCAGGCTACAATCAGGCGCGGGTCATACGCCTTCCCGCACATGGCGTAATTACCTGCCCCGTAGGAATTCCCGATTACCACGGTGAATTTGGGCACCACGCTGTTGGCTACGGCATTCACCATTTTGGCCCCGTCCTTTATGATGCCTCCATGCTCGGCCCGGCTGCCTACCATAAATCCCGTGACATCCTGGAGGAATACCAGCGGTATGCGTTTCTGGTTGCAATTCATAATAAACCGGGCAGCCTTGTCGGCACTGTCGGAATAGATCACACCGCCAAAGCGCATTTCTCCTTTGCTGGTTTTAATCACTTTACGCTGGTTGGCGACAATGCCGACCGACCAGCCCTCAATCCGGGCATATGCACAAATGATGGATTTCCCGTATCCGGCCTTGTATTCCTGCACTTCGGAACCATCGGTAATGGCCCGGATAATATCCATCATGTCGTACGGTTTGGCATTTTCAGGAGCCAGCACAGCGTTGATGCTTTCAGGTTTTACGGCCGGAGGCTTTGGAGTTTTCCGCTCAAACCCGGCTTCCGGGAATTTGCCCAGTTTGCTCATCAATTCGCGGATAGTATCCAGGCACGTTTTATCATCCGGTACCCGGTAATCCGTAATCCCGGATATTTCCGTGGTGGTTTTGGCTCCGCCCAGGGTTTCCTTGTCCACTTCCTCCCCGATGGCCGCTTTTACCAGGTAAGGCCCTGCCAGGAATATGGAACCCGTACCATCCACGATCAGAGCCTCATCGCTCATGATCGGCAAATAGGCGCCACCGGCTACGCAGGAACCCATAATGGCCGCGATTTGAGGGACTCCCATCGAAGACAGGATGGCATTGTTGCGGAAAATCCGTCCGAAATGTTCCTTGTCCGGGAAAATTTCATCCTGCATGGGCAGGAATACCCCGGCACTGTCAACCAGGTAAATAATCGGCAGACGGTTTTCCATGGCTATTTCCTGGAAGCGCAGATTCTTTTTCCCGGTAATCGGGAACCAGGCGCCCGCTTTCACCGTGGCATCGTTGGCCACCACCAGGCATTGCCTTCCGTTCACCCAACCGATTCCGCCTATCACGCCTCCGGCCGGGCAGCCGCCATATTCCTCAAACATCCCGAACCCGGCAAAAGCCCCAATTTCATAAAAGGGTTTATCCTTGTCCAAAAGGTAATTTACCCGCTGCCGGGCAGTCATCTTTCCCTGGGCATGTTGTTTTTCTATGTTCTTCTTTCCACCTCCCAGGTAAATGTTCTGCAAGTATCTTTTCATACGGCCGATCTCCAGCCGCATGGCATCTTCATTAATATTTTTTTCAGAAACCATAGTTGTTTTTTGCGCTGTTGAAGGAAACAAAGTTAACCAAGCCAGACCAATAAGCCGGGCAGGCCTTTGCAACCGTCCGGTTTTTTATGGGTGGCGCTTGAACATGGTGGCTAATTGTCGTAATTTTGCCGCGGGCAAGTCTTGCGCGACCAGCTCCCGCTGAATCCCCCAGGTCCGGAAGGAAGCAAGGGTAGGCGGTTGTAGCGGTGCGATGTAAGGTGCTTGCCCTTTTTTTTGTTGAAAATACCGGCTCCTTCCCGGTTTACATTCCCTATTTTTAAACCGCGTACAAAAGGCATAGCTCATGAAACTGTTTATCGATACCGCTAATCTTGAAGAGATCCGCCAGGTCAATGACCTCGGACTCCTGGATGGTGTCACTACCAACCCTTCACTGATGGCCCGGGAAGGCATTCGTGGAGAACAAAATATCCGGGATCATTATAAACGTATCTGCGAAATGGTGGACGGGGACGTCAGCGCGGAGGTGATCGCCACTGATTTCGAAGGTATGATGCGCGAAGCTGAAATCCTGGCAGGCATCCATGAGAATATCGTGGTGAAAGTGCCCATGACCCCGGACGGTGTAAAGGCCATTCATGCCCTGGCGAAAAAACATATCCGCACCAACTGTACCCTGAATTTCTCTGCGGGGCAAGCCATCCTCGCTGCCAAGGCGGGTGCTGCCTATGTCAGCCCGTTCCTGGGCCGGATTGACGATATCAACTGGGACGGGGTGCAGCTCATTGAACAAATCGTGCAAATCTATTCGATCCAGGGATTTGAAACCGAAGTGCTGGCCGCCTCGGTCCGCAGCTCTTTGCATATCGTGAAATGTGCCGAGGCCGGTGCAGATGTTATTACCTGCCCGTTCAAAACCATTATGGGTTTGTTCAAGCATCCGCTCACGGATACCGGAATTGAAAAATTCCTGGCCGATTACCGCAAATCCCAGGAATAAAGCCTTTGGCTTGCCTAAAAGAAAAAGAAGAAGAGCAACACGACAAAAGGGTTTCACTAAAATCGGTATATTTACTATATTTACGTATTCAGCCACTCCTGAATCTTACGATTAAATAGTCAGCCATGCGCGGAAGGATCGGAAAAGTGGCAATTGGCGGAATGTTTTTACTGGCATTTGCCATGTCTTGCAAAAAGAGCAGTATCGGGGAGCCGGACCTGAACTGGATCACCCCGGCCGGCAACCAGGTTGACAGCACCATTTATTATGTCGGCCCAAACGGTGACGATGCCCAGGATGGATTGACAGAATCTACCGCATTCCGGACCATTGGCAAAGCTTTGTCTAAGGTGCGTCCGGGAGGGACTATCCGGATCTTGCCGGGCACATACCGGGAATCCCTGGCTATGCGCAACGTGGGTATCACTGCCGCGACCATCCGGATTGAAGGGTATAACGGCATCCCGGTATTGGATGGCGCCCAGGCCGCCCCGATGGGTTTATATTTTGAAAAGGCGACCAACCTTCAGATTGTGAACCTTATGGTCAAGGATTTCACGGATATAGGGGTGGGCTTTTCGCAATCCAGCCAGGTTTTGCTGCAAAGCCTTGAGATAGAACATAACGGCACTGCGGTTCAGTTGAAAAGCTGGGAAATCGAAGGATATGGCATTCATGTGGAGAATTCAGAGTATGTCTATATCATGGACAACACGGCCCACGATAACGGGCCGGACCCGCAGGTTTTCCCGGATTACCTGATGGGAACCGGCATCAATACTTTCGGGAACAACCATGTGAGCATTCTGGGGAATGAGTGCTATGGCAACACAGGGGGCGGGATACTGGTGGAAGACAGTTACAATGTGCTGGTCGAGTCGAACGATATTCATGACAACGACCTGGACGCTTCCGTGGATCAGTGGTGGGATGGAGGCATCTGGGTGGATGGCGGAGGTTTAGTAACCGTCCGGAACAACCAGTTTCATGACAACCTGGGGCCTGGCATAGAAATCAGTGATGAAGATTTTCAAAACCCCAAGGGATATGTCCTTGAAGGAAATATCAGCACCAATAATTATTATGGCATTTTTATCTGGAACTTCGGTACGAATACCTGGCCTGATTCCACTATTATAAAAAATATCAACAACCAGTTTACCGGCAATTCGATCAAAGACGTATGGATTGTAGACTGGTATTGAAACAGAAAACAAAAAAACCAGCCGCAGCTGGTTTTTTTGTTTGTTAGTAATTCCGGAAATTACCTTTTGCTCTTTTTGCGGGCCGCGAACTGCCTTTCCAGCTTGGCTTTTGACAGATCTGCCATTAATGGGGTAGCAATAAATATTGAAGAATAAGTACCCACAATCACCCCCAAAAGGATGGCGAAGGTAAATCCTCTGATAACATCACCACCGAAAAGAAACAGTACCAACAGCACCAGCAACGTAGTCAGAGAGGTGATTACCGTACGGCTCAGGGTGGAATTGACCGATATATTTATAGCGTTTAAAACGGAGCCTTCTTTATGGTGTTCTGCCAGATACTCCCTGACACGGTCAAACACCACCACTGTATCATTAATGGAATAACCGATCACGGTCAGGATAGCGGCAATAAAGGGTTCATCCACTTCCATAGAGAAGGGTAACAGACCGCTGAAAATGGAGAACACGGTTAAAATAACGAGGACATCGTGTGCCAGGGCGGCAATAGCGCCTACGGAATATTGCCATTTCCGGAATCTGACCAGGATATACAGAAAGATACCGATTAATGCAAAAATGGTTGCGGAAATGGAAGTGCGTTTAATATCCCCGGCAATGGTTGGTTCTACCTTATTGTAACTGAGTTTATATTGATTGTCGAAAGTGGCAAAAGTGGTTCCTTCCGGCAGGAAAGGCAATAGTCCTTCGTACAGTTTTGCTTCAACAATACTATCAGTTTCCGTGCTGGATTCATTGATCATATAAGAGGTGGTGATCTTCAGGGTATTGCTGAAACTGATTTCTTTGATAACAGGAGATTGTTCAAATTGTTTTGTAAGGGCTTGTCGTACTTTATCAATATTGACTGATTGCTCAAAAGCTACTTCATAAGACCGGCCTCCCTTGAAATCAACACCCAGCTCAAATCCTTTGGTAAAGAAGGATACAAAACCTGCCAGAATGATTAACCCGGAGATAAGGTAGGCAATTTTCCGATTGCCCAGGAAATTAAAATTAGTATTCCTGAAAACTTTCATGGTCAAACGGTTCCCAAACTTGATGGTTTTTTTCCGGTTCAGCATTTCTTCAAAAACGACCCGGGTTACCAGAACAGCGGTAAACAGGGATGAGAAAATACCGATGATGAGCACGGTGGCAAAACCCAGCACCGGACCCATTCCGAAATAAAACAGGATACCCGCGGTGATCAACGTGGTGACATTGGCATCAATAATGGCCGAATAGGAATGTTTATATCCGTCAATCAGTGCCAGGCGCATACCTTTTCCCCTAAGAATCTCTTCACGTACCCGCTCAAAGATGATCACATTGGCGTCAACGGACATACCGATAGTCAATACAATACCGGCAATACCGGGCAGGGTAAGCGTGGCGCCTAGGGAAGCCAATACCCCAAATATGAAGAAGATATTGAGCATTACCGCAAGGTCAGCTACCAGGCCGCTGTTGGAATAGTAGAACCACATGAACAACAATACCAGCAGTAAGCCTGACACAAGGGAAATAATACCAGCCCGGACGGAAGCGGCTCCCAGAGTAGGCCCAACTTGCGATTCCTGTACAATTTTGGCACGGGCCGGAAGCTTACCGGTTTTAAGAATGTTGGCCAGGTCCTGGGCTTCTTTAATGTCAAAGTTCCCGGTGATTTCCGTATTTCCGCCAGAGATTTTGGTTTGAACCTGCGGGCAGGAACGAACCAGGTCATCCAAAACAATAGCTACAAATCGTTTTACATTAGCCCCGGTCAGCCGTTCCCATTCCTTGGCCCCTTCACTGTTCATCGAAAGCGTGATATTGGGCCGGCCCAATTGATCGTACGACTGGCGGGCATCCGTAACTACTGATCCGTCCAGAGGCGCTTTATTATCAATCGGGTTCGTCTTGATGGCGTACAATTCATATAAGCCGGTTTTTTCGTTTGGCTTGGCGCCCCACAGGAGCTTCAGGTCATCGCGGAAATTTTGCTTGACATCCGCAATCCGTAAAATCCGGTTAACCTTAGCCGTATCCTGTGCCTCCACTGCGCCCACCACGGCTCCGTAAATACCGGCATTGGGATCATTCAGGTGCAACAGGGCCAGCAATGGAGTGGCGGTTTGTTCCGGTTCACCAAACTGGGTTGTGTCTGTGCCGGTTTCCTGGTTAAAGTTGGAAAAATCGGTTACCGAATCACCAGTGGTGTCATCGCTTATATTCCATTCTTCGGAATTATCTGCGGTGTCGTTGTTAACCGTATTATTCTCAGTCACAGATGTGGTATCCGGAGTTGTACCATTATCGGCAGCTGTGCCATTGAGTTTTAAGAGGGCGGCATAGGCTTTATCGGCTGCCACGAAATCGTCATATACTTCTCCCACCAGGTAGGTTTCCCAGAATTCAAGTTTGGCCGTAGCCTGCAAGAGTTTCCTGGCCCGGATGGGGTTGTCAACCCCCGGCAGTTCCACAATAATGCGGTCGGAAGTCTGCAGTTTGGCAATATATGGCGAAGCCACACCGAACTGGTCTATACGCGATTTCAGGATTTGATAAGTGCGGTCAATGGCGTCATTGGCTTCACTGCGAATGATTTGTTCGATCCGTGCATTGTCGTAATCCGGTTCAATCAGGCCCTGGTTGGTGCGGTTGGCAAAAATGGAGGAAAGCTGGAAATCAGGCTCTATCTCATAAAGCGATTCAAAAAAGGCAGACACAAAATCCGACTGGCCCGACAATTCCTTCTCTTTGGCACGCCTCATCGCGTCCTTGAAAACCGGATCTTTGGCATTGGTTCCTGCCATGTTGCGCAGCAGGTCTTCTACCGATACCTGCAAGATGACACTCATACCGCCCTGCAGGTCAAGTCCCAGGTTCAGTTGGTTGTCACGCACTTCATCGTACGTGTAGTTTTTGATCAGGAGGTTAAATACCTTCTCATGGGATAAAGAGTCAACATATTTCTGGTAAACCTTGTGTTTGACGACATTTACCGAGTCAGGGTCGCCCTGGATATTGAGCGATTCTACATATGCCCTGGCTTTCTTTTCAATTTGCCAAGCTTTAAAGCTGAAGGATAGCTGATAAAGGCAAACGATAGTAAGTGCGATGGTAAAAAAGCGAACCAGTCCTTTAGCCTGCATGAGAAGTATATGCTTTTGTCAAAGGGTTAAAAAATTAGAGCGCAAATATACTGAAATAATTGGTGAAACAGCCCATGAAGGAAGCGCTGATGAAAAGGGTTTAGCGGTTGATTTGCATGAACCTTTTGATGTCTTTGGTCTTGCCCAAAAGCACCAGCGCATCTGATTCCTGGAGCACATAATCCTCATCGGGGTTTATAAAAACTTCCCGTTTCAGGGATTCTTCCCCGCTGATCAAAACGATTTTTGCTTTTAAAATAGCTACCAGGTGCAGGGAATATTTGCGCAGCAATCCTACATCCTTGAGGGTGCGATTCATGGCGTTGTTCGGAACATTCACTTCCGCGATCTGGTAATCACCGGGCAGGGGGAAGAAATTCACGATATGCGGATTCAGCATTTGCTGTGCCACTGTATTTCCCGTTTCTATTTCAGGAGAAATCACCTCTTTCACCCCAAGTTTGTTCAGAATTCGTCTTTGGGTTTGGTTCATAGCCCGGGCCAGAATCCGTTTCACGCCAATTTCCATCAGATTGGTTGTGCTTAACAAAAGGCTTTCGAAATCAGTGCCTATGGCCACTACTACCGCGTCCATGTCCTTGATATTCTGACTTTGCAACGCTTTCAGGTCGCGGGCATCAAGGGCAACAGCAAAAGCGACATCATTTTTTACTTCTTCCACCAGTTCGTCATTGCTGTCAATAGCCAACACTTCCGCCCCCTGTTCAGCCAGGGAAATGGCTACGGTTTTTCCAAACCGGCCCAGGCCAATCACGGCAAATTTGTTGTTCATACCCCGAAATTTTTGGCCAATTTACAGCATTTCAGCAGGGGAAGGAGCCTTCGCCCATGAAAATTTATAGACAGTTCTGAATTAACGGATAATGCTGATTTGTTTTTGCCAACTGTTCACCCCTTCAGCATTTATGCGGATGGTGTACATTCCGGCCGCGAGGTCCGGGTTTAAAACCCAATGGTTCCGGGGCATACCGGCCTTTTGCATGAACACCAGCCTACCGGCCGGGTCGAAAATCTCAATGGTCCAGTTTTTCAGCGACTGCTGCCCGCTCCATGTGATGCGAAGGTGATCGCTGGCCGGATTCGGGGAAAGCGTAAAAATCCCGGGCCGTCCGTCCGGGAGGCCGGTGTTTAACGGAATGGTTACCGTGTCTGTGGCAGTGCATCCTTTCTGGTCCGTTACCGTGACATGATAGGTGCCTGCCGGCAATCCTGAGGCTGTAGGAGTTGTCTGTTGGGCAGGGTCATTCCATTGATATAGGTATGGTGGCAATCCACCGGTCACGGTAGCCGTGGCCGAGCCGTTTCCCCCACCGGAATCAGGGGTGAAAGACAACTTGATTTCCGGCTGTTCCCACACGGTGATTAATCCCGCCAGGGTCAGGGTATCGCTGCCTGAACTATTGCTGACGATTAATGTGACATTAAAAATACCTGAAGTGTCATAGACCACCAATGGGTTTTGCTGACTGGATCCTCCGCTTACAGAACCCGGCAATATCCATTGCCAGGAAACAGGCTGGTTGTCTGACAAATCGTGAAACTGAACGGTTAAGGGTTGACATCCGCTGTCAGGAAGGGCTTCGAAATGGGCAACCGGGGGATAGATGGAATCATAGATTTGAAAGAAATCAAACCCGGCTTCCACAAGATGGCCCGGGTTACGGTCGGCTGCGTAAACCTTTAAGCTGGTATTTGGTCCCGGAATAAGGTAATTATTCAGGCGGTAATGCTTGGTCACCCACTGGCTTTCCCCGGGATCTCCGTTTACGGCCAGGTCCAGCGGATAAGTACCGGAAGAATCCTCAATCCATATCCTCAGGGAATCGTTGGGATTTCCCGCCCCTCCTGCGTTAAAAAACCAGCGGTCGAACCTCAGAATCGGATCCTGATAAGCGCTCAGGTCCATGAGCGGAGAGCTTACCAATGTATAGCCATTGTCAATGTCATCCGTTCCAACACCTCCACCGCCATTTCCGGTGACAAAACATTCCTTTCCGAAGTCTCCGGCAACATCCTCGCCCGGATTGGCTGGAATAAAGTTGTACAACTTAGTACCCTTCGGCAGGTCCCGGGTCCACATCCCGGTGGTAGCATTGCCCGAAACCGTCCATCCAAAATCGAACAAAAAATCGTCATAATAACCTTTTTTAAGCCTGATGGTCAGTGGGGCAGAAGAAGCATTCAGGGTTAAATTGCCTTTATGGCCTGTCACATGATCCCACCGGCCGGTATACAGGTCGTAGGTGTCCTCGTAGATATTGCTGAAAGTAAAATTCCCCAACGTATCGGTAATGGCTGTGTACGTGGCCAAACCCGTCTGCAGCATGACGACCGCATGGTCAAGCCCCTGGCCGGTAAGCGAATCAACCACCTGCCCGCTGTAGGTAAACGGAACCAGCGGCACCAGATCAACATCCACCACGCTGGTTATACCATTTTGCAGGTTGACAGTTATGGTTTTGGGCAAGTAACCGAGTTTCTGGAAAAGCACCTGGTAGGTTCCGCTGTCGGCCAGCCCGGTTTTGTAGGCACCCAGTGGATTGGTAGCTGTTTGGGCATCCGGGTAACCTGCAATGCTGACCATTACGCCATTCAATGGGGCATAGGTGGATGAATCGCGCACGTGTCCTTCCAGGTAACAGGCTTGGGTATAGGTGGGGCGCAAAATAAACAGCCCGTTTTCTATATCCGAAGCCAGAATATTTCCTGAAGGCAAGTAAGGATAAACGCCCCAGCAACCATTAAAGCCATCACCGGAAAGCGGAGAGGTATCGTAAAACCCGGTTTCAATCAGATTATCCGGATGGGTGGCATCAATTACGACCACGCCATCCCGGTAGTAGGAAATAATGAGAAAGTTGCCCCGTACGAAAACATTGTGCGGGATGACCATCGACCCGGGGTTTGACTGTACCCGGTCCAGTTCCTGTATGTTATTCAAATCTGAAACATCGAAAGCGCCAATAAAAGCGTTTGGTTGTTCATCGGTGGTGTACAGGGTTCTTCCATCATCCGACAACCAGCAGTTATGCGTGAAGGTATTCGGGGTAGTTTGGGTGGCCAGAATGCTGCCCAGGGGGAGTGTGGCGGGCGCTTTATTGGAAACATCCACCGCTGCAAACCAGCCATTGAAAATCTCAGCAGACCACATGGTATCGCCCCGGGCAAATAAATCATGTATATAAGCCAGGTTATAAACCGTTTCCACTACCGGGTTGGTTGGATTGGAATCCACATTGGCAATGATAGCACCCCCCTGTCCGTAATCCGATCCGATTACATAGAGGTATCCTTTTTCATCGATAAAGACATTGTGGGCTGAGGTGAAATTCACCCCGTTGTTGCCGGTCCAGTACCAGGTCTGGATGCTGTCCGGCAAATATTGCAGGTCAATGATTTTTATGCCGGAGCCGGTTTCGTTGGAAACGTAAGCGTAATGTTTCCATACCTTGATGTCGCGCCAGATAGAATTCGGGCCTGGTGTGAAAAACAATTCCACCGGGTTGTAAGGGTCGGTAACGTCCACAATGGAAGTGCCGTTCCTCACGCCCACCAGTGCATATTCATTACCAGCCGAATCCACATAACCCCAGATGTCACTCAGGTTCTGGGGAAAGATTTTATGCCCGAGTTGAATGATGTTTAATTGTGCGTGAATCGCATGGGTGGCTAGTAAGGCAACCAACAGCGTAAAGAGTCGTTTCATACAGGGATAATTTATTCCGGCCCGGGTTCACCAAAAGTACTAATTATTCACCTTAACGGGATGGAAATGGCTGAACCGAAGGATATGCACATAAGTGTTTTCGAAATATTTTACATTAAACTGACCGGAAAGCCCATTGTCTTCCCTGACAGGCTCAATGGCAAAGGGCGTATTGAAAGGTGAACCGGGGATGTCCTCAAAATGTTTATCCAGCCGGGCGCCATATTTGTCCAGCATCATTAGCGCCCAGTTCATAATGTCAAATCCCTTCACCACATATTTGGAAGCCGGCATGCCGTACCGGTCTTTGTATTCCTGCAGCAACTGTTCGGTTATTTTATTGTCACGGTCGATGTACATGGAGCTGGTATAATGAAAATGCAGGTCATTCAGGTAATCCAGCCGGAGGGATTTAAAACGTGTAATCCAGGTGGGCATTCCGAACAGGATGATCCCATGATCCGTGGCCATACTTTTCAATTGGCGCATCACCTCATTTACAAACACTTCATCAATGCTTGGGATCATAACTATAGTGCTGTCGGCAAAGGATAACCCATCGCTTTCCAACGGGTCGCCAACGGAGAAGTAAGTGGTTTTTATATCCAGGTATGCCCGGGACTGTTTTTCCAGCAACTGGCGGAAATTATTGGCATATGACTGGCGGTTTTCATCAGCCGGGGCAATGATCCAAACCCTGTGGTGTTTGTAATGACGTGCAATGTATTCAGCCATTTGTTCCAGATGGGCTTCCAGGCGGGCGTTAGCCGTAATGAGATATGGATTGGAAGCGCTGAGCTCCACCACCGGGATGACCGGGCTGATGAGCCAGGTTTTATTGTTGTGGGCGATTTCTGCAGCCGTTTTCAGATTGTTCCGGAACAAGGGCCCAATGATCACGTCACTCTTACGTACTGTTTTCATGTTCATAATCTCCCGGACTGCCTGCGCGCTGTTTTTGGTGTCATATACATAAATTTCAATGCCTTTCTTCATACGCCTGGTGTTTTCCAGGGCCAGCAACATACCCTCATACAATTCGGTAGCCGTCAGGGAATGCCAGGAAGCGGATTCGTCTTTGTAATCGAAATCGTCAATATAGCTGTTGTCGATGCTGAAGGGCAGGAGCACTGCGATCCGGTAAGTGTTTTTAACCACGTCACTGCCCGGAATTTCAATGGTATCGACCGGGGTTTCTACCGTGTCAACCTCGGTTTCAATAACCTTTTCATCCGGTTTGTGCTGGCCGGAACCGGTGCCGGGAAGGTTTTGCAGCAGTTCACAAGCCGGCAGGAGGCTTAACCCCAATGCCAGAAGCCAGAAATATTTATTCCCATTCAATAGTCGCAGGAGGTTTTGTACTGATATCATAAACCACTCTGTTTACGCCTTGCACTTCATTAATAATCCGGGTGGATACCTCTGCCAGGAAATCATAGGGCAGTTTTGCCCAATCGGCTGTCATTCCGTCTGTAGAAGTAACGGCCCGCAAAGCGATGACATTTTCATACGTTCTTTCATCGCCCATGACCCCAACGGAACGAACAGGGGTTAATATTGTGCCGGCCTGCCATACTTCATGATATAATCCACTCTTCCACAGGCTGTCGATGAAGATGGCATCCGCTTCCTGGAGGATCCTGACGCGCTCTTCCGTGATTGGGCCCAGAATGCGGATACCCAGTCCCGGCCCCGGGAAAGGGTGCCGGTTCAGGATATTTTCCGGGATGTTGAGGCTGGCGCCAACTTTTCGCACTTCGTCCTTAAACAACATCCGCAGGGGCTCTATTACTTTCAGGTTCAGCTTATCCGGAAGTCCGCCCACATTGTGGTGCGATTTGATGGTGGCTGAAGGCCCGTGCACTGAAACGGATTCTATTACATCCGGATATATGGTTCCCTGCCCAAGCCATTTAATATGATTGGCTCCCAAAGCCTTGTCAATGGCCCTGGCTTCGCGCTCAAAGACATCGATGAATGTCTTGCCAATGATTTTTCTTTTATGCTCCGGTTCTTCGATGCCGCGCAGGTTATCGTAAAATTCTTTCCTTGCGTCCACGCCTTTCAGGTTAATGCCCATTTGCCGGTAGGCGGTAAGGACTTCCCGGAATTCATTTTTTCGCAGCAGGCCGTTGTCCACGAATATGCCATGCAACCTTTCCCCGATGGCCCGGTGCAGCAGTTCAGCCGCTACCGATGAATCGACTCCACCGGAAATGCCCATAACCACATGGTCCTCTCCCAACTGCTCTTTCAGCTGGTTAATGGTACTGGTTACAAAAGATTCCGGGGTCCATTCATCCCTGCATCCGCAGCATCCGTGCACGTAATTGCCTAACAGGGTTTTGCCATCCGTGGAATGCGAGACTTCCGGGTGAAACTGGAGGCCATAGGCACCTATTCGGTTTCCAGTGTCTAGTTCAAAAGCGGCCACGGGGATGGATTCCGTGGTGGCAATGACCGCTGCGTTTTCCGGCAGTTGCATAATGGAATCCGCGTGCGACATCCAGACCTGGCTTCCTTCCGGTATATTTTTTAACAGTGGATGGTTGGCCTGAATGCCTGTCAGACGGGCGCGGCCGTATTCCCTGCGGGCAGAGGGTTCCACTTTCCCGCCTTGCGTAGCGGCCATGTACTGCGCGCCATAGCAAATGCCCAGCACCGGCCACTTCCCCAGCATACCGGAAAGATCAATTTGCGGAGCCTCCGGGTCAGCCACCGAAAACGGGCTTCCCGATAATATGATACCTTTCACTGTTTGATCAGGACGGGGAAAGTGGTTATAGGGGAAAATCTCGCAAAAAACATTCAGCTCCCGGATACGCCTGGCAATTAACTGGGTGTACTGGGAACCAAAATCCAGGATCAGGATTTTCTCAGACATGGTGGCGCAAAGTTACGTAAATTCGCCTGCCGGACAATCTGGATTTCTAACGGAAAAACTTTGGTAATGAACCTTGCAAATCAAATTGATTACACCGAAAACGGCATCGTCAGCAAGATATTGATGAAAGAAACCTCGGGCAGCCTCACCCTGTTTGCTTTTGACAAAGGGCAAAGTTTAAGCCCGCACCAATCTCCGCTGGAAGCTTATATCTGCCTGCTCGAAGGCAAAGCGAGAATCACCATAGGCGATTCGGTTCATGAATTACAGGCCGGGGAAAGCGTATCGCTGCCGACCGGTATCGACCATGCCGTGGAAGCCCTGGAACCTTTCAAAATGCTGCTGTTTATGCTGGCCAAAAGTTGAACCGGATTCCGGGAACAAAACCGGGGCCCCGGATTGTTAGCATCAAACAAAATTTGGTAGCACAATGGATTTTCAGCAAGCTGTTTTGGAAAAAAGCAAACAGGTGCCTGTGGTGGTTGATTTCTGGGCTCCCTGGTGCGGACCCTGTCAATACCTGGGTCCGGTGATTGAAAAACTGGCTGCCGAAGCCAATGGGCGCTGGGTACTGGAAAAGGTCAATACGGATGAACATCCCGGCATAAGCGCCCAATACGGAATCCGGGGCATTCCTGCCGTGAAGATGTTTTACAACGGGGAAGTCATCGCGGAATTCACAGGCGCCTTGCCGGAACACCGGATTAAGGCATGGCTTGATGAGAATATCCCGGACGAGCGGAAAAAACAGCTGGCGGCTTTGAAAACCCGCCTTCGAAACAGCCCCGATGCGAATAGCCTGCAGGAACTGGAAACACTGGTCGCGAACAACCCGGATCTGAAAGAAGCCGCGGTATTACTGGCAAGATATACTGTGCTGGATGACCCCGGCCGGGCCGTTCGCCTGCTGGAGCCCATCCGCGAGGGGGATAAATGGTACGATGAAGCCAAAGATATTCGCGACCTGGCTTCGCTGATGTCCTGTTCCCTGAACGGAGAGTCCGGAATGGAGAAAAAACTCCTGGAAGCCCGTGAAGCCCTTCGAAATGCTGACTACGAAACCGCTTTAGAACGGCTGATTGAGGTCATTATGATCGATAAATCTTTCTGCGATGAAATGCCGAGGCGGGCCTGTGTGGCTATTTTCCACCTGCTCGGCCATGAACACGAACTGACTAAAAAATACATGCGCAGATTTAGCATGGCTTTGTACTGAAAATGAGGGGTTGTTGAAAAAAGGAAGATATCTGCGTTATGACAAATGGCTTTTCCCATTATCTTTGCGTATTACCTTCATGTTTTTTTTAGCATAACCTGAATATGAGTATGTTTTCAAAATCCTGTGAATATGGCCTGCAGGGTGTGTTATACATTGCCCTGCATTATGATAAAAACAAAAACTGCGGGCTGAAAGACATTTCAGAATCGCAGGACATTCCTTACCATTTTTTAAGCAAGATTCTCCAGCAGCTTGTGAAAGCAAAAATCCTTGGATCGATTAAAGGGCCCAATGGCGGGTTTTTCCTTCGAAAACCTCCTTCAGAGCTGAGGCTCATTGAAATCGTGGAGGTAATTGACGGGGTAGACCTCCTGGAGCGTTGCGGTATCGGACTGAAAGACTGCGGTGACGACAATCCTTGCCCGATTCATAAGGAATACAAGCACGTCCGCGACCGGATTAAGGAAATTTTCAGCACGCAAACCGTAGCTGAACTGGTTGAAGATGTCAAAGCCGGACACAGCTTTGTGAACTTCAAAGCCTGATTTTCTTTATCAGGGCAACCTTTCCGGTAATGTTCTTAATGTTTCCTCCCGTTCAGAACCAAATTCCCGGTCCAGATCCTGGTATATAAAATAAAGCCGTTCCTGCTCATCCTGGGTGAGTACCTGAAGGCACATGGGGAACAATTCGTTGTCTTCAACAGCAATGTGATCCACCAGTTCGCTGGTGTAGGTTTTCAGGATCGATATGCAATTGTCAAAGTCTCCCACGGTATGCGCCTGTTCAATTTCAGCGGCATAGGAACGGAATTGCGTGTGTTGATCTGCCATTTCCCGGGTGATTTCACCGGCTACCCAGTGCTCACTATCCATGATTTTCGGGAACAACTCGGCTTCCTCCTTGGCATGATGCAGTTGATCGGCATATTCCCGGAAAAACTGCAGCATGATCGGGATGGCTTCTTTCAGTTTTTCAGCATTGTTCGCGTTTTCATCCAGATAGTTTCTGAATACTTCAATGGCATGCAGAATATTCTGATGCTCCGCATAGAGTTTGGCATTCGGATCTTCCATAGGGCTTACAATTCAAGGGTTTTAAAACTTTCTTCCAACCAGGTACGGATCATGTTTCTCCGGTAAATTCGTGAAAAGGTTTCATTGTCAACCGCCCGGGCCTGGCGGAGCGCCTGGTGAATGAGGTCTTCCAGGTCGTATGGCGGGCCGGTTTCCACCAGTACAGGTTTCGGGTCAACCCCGCTGAGGGCAATGCGTACATGCCGGGCGTTATCCACCGTCACCACGCAGGTGAGGCTGGTGAAATCGAGGCTCTGGCGGAGGCGAAGTTTTTTGAAAACCGAACGGAACTCCCGGCCGCGGGACAGGAGCACGGCCAGGATTAGCGCGCCTTCCGGCAAATTGCGCGGATTCACGCCATCGCCCGTGTAGATGGATTCAAGGGGCAAAATTTCTGTTTTCCTGTCAGGCCGCATTATTTCAACCCTACCGTTCAGGCTAATGATAGCAGGGGCCGTATCGCTTACCATCTCACTGAAGCAATGTTTCAGGCTTCCCGTGGCAATGCAACGGTCGCCATTGGATTTCAGGCAGGAACCAATCGCGTCACGCCACCAGCTTGACTGGTTGAAATAAATGCAGCGGTTTTCGCAAAGTAAGTTGCCGCCCAGGGTGGCGCTGTTCCGGATCAGGGGCGAACCGACTGCTTCGGCCGCTTCGCACAACACCGGGAATTCCTCCCGGAGACGGGTATCTTCTGCAATATCTGTCAAGGTCTCCAGCGCCCCGATGCGGCATTCCTGTTCTGACCAGGTTATCCCGTGCATTGCCCCGATTCCGCTCAGGTCGATAAACACTTCACGGCTATCATTGCCCTGATACCGGTTGGGCATTACATCGGTTCCCCCGGCCAGGAAACGGTACCGCTCCCGGTTGGCCTGTGCCATCCCGACCGCCTCTTCCGCGGAAGCAGGCGTCAGGTATTTCGTTATTTCCGTATTCGCGCTCATACGACCGGGGTTTTGGCTTTTTGCAGTTTCAATTGTTTCAGGATGTATTCCGGGTCTACGGGTAGGGAGGTAATGCGTACGCCTACCGCGTCATAAATGGCGTTGCACACAGCCGGAATAACCGGATGCAGGGCGCCTTCACCGCATTCCTTGGCGCCAAAGGGGCCTTCCGGGTCGTTGGTTTCAATGATGTTTGTATGGATTTCAGGCGTATCGAGCGGCCCGGGTATTTTGTAATCCAGGAAATTGGCATTCAGCAGCAAGCCGTTTTCATACCGCATCTGCTCTGTCATGGCCTGCCCGATGCCCATGTGCCATGAGCCTTCCAACTGGCCTTCCACAGCCAGCGGATTAATGGCTTTGCCGGCATCGTGGGCTCCCCAGATCTGCGGGATCCGGACCATGCCCGTTTTCAGGTCAACTTCCACTTCTGCCACTACAGCTCCGAAAGAGTAGGAGGGACTCAAGCCGGCACCCGCTCCCTTGAAATTACCCCCCAGCTTGGGTGAATTGTAATAACCGGTGGATGTAAGAGCTCCGGTGACACGGGTTGCCACTTCCACGACTTCCACCCAGGATAAATCCACCTTACCGTCATCGGTGTAAACACGTTCGCCCAGGAAATGCAATGCTTCAGGACTGACATTGAATTCGCGGGCAATTTTTTCCGCCATTTGCTGGCGAAGGTCTTCAGCCGCCATGCGGGCCGCGTTCCCGGCCATAAAGGTCACCCGGCTGGAGTAGCTGCCCAGGTCAATGGGGGTGAGCAGGGTGTCAGCAGCCAACACAAATACATTCTCCCGGGTCAGGCCCAGCACTTCCGCGACAATCATCGCCAGCATGGTGTCGCTGCCCTGGCCGATGTCGCTGGCTCCGCTGCTGATGAGCACCCGCCCGTCCAGGTCCAGCTTCAGGTGGGCTACACTTTGGGGGTATTTGTTCCAGTGAATCGGCAAGGCGCTGCCGCTGATGAAAAATCCGCTGGCCACTCCTATTCCTTTCCCGTGAGGCAATTGGCGGTATTTGCTGTCCCAGCCGGAATCTTTACGCACTTTTTCCAGGCATTCCCGGCTGCCGTTCGAAGTAATCCGGTACTGGCCAACCGTAAGCGTTTCGGGCGGGAGCAGGTTTTTCAGGCGCAAATCGATGGGATCGGCCCCGGTATCGGCCGCCATCTGGTCGATAATGGTTTCGATGGCGAAGCGGGAATTGACGGCACCGTGGCCGCGCATGGCCCCGCACTGGGGCTTGTTGGTATAAACACGCCTGGTGACAAACCCGAAATTATCGATTTTATAGGGAGCCTGCAGCAGTACCCCGTTGTAATAGGAAGTAACTACTCCAAAACTGCCGTATGCGCCCCCGTCTATGTTGATGTCCGCGTCCAGTACTTCGAATTTGCCTTCACGGTTCATGCCCAGGCGCATGGTCATTTCAGTCGGGTGCCGGCCATGATTTGTAAGAAATACTTCCTCGCGAGTTAGCCGAACCCGCACCGGGCGGCCCAGCTTCATGGCGGCATACGCTACAATCATTTCATGAGGGAAGGGATCGCTTTTCCCTCCAAAGCCCCCGCCCAAAGCCGGTTTGATAACCCGGACCCGGTTCATAGGCAGCTTTAAAACCCTCGATAAGGCGCGGTGCAGGTAATGCGGCACCTGGGTGGCGGAATACACCGTCAGCCCGTCTTCATCCCAAAGGGCAATGGCTGCATGGGGTTCCGTAAATCCGTGATTTAAGCCCTTGAACTTAAAGGACATTTCACAGGTATGCGCAGCCTGTTCCAGGCCTTTTTGCTGGTCACCGAAACGCAGCGAAGCGGTTTTGTGTATGTTCCGGTTGTTTTTGCAATGGGGGTGAATGAGTTCATTATTCCCTGCATCTTCAAGCGAATCGCTAATGGTGAGAAATGCTTCCAGCGGTTCGTATTCCACCCGTATCATCTGACAGGCACGAGCCGCTGTGTTCTCGTCTTCAGCCACCACGGCTGCTACATATTCGCCTATATATCTTGTCTTTTCAACGGCCAGTGCCGTTTCATCCTGCGAAATGGGCAGCACTCCGAACTTTTCCGGCAGGTCTTTCCCGGTGATTACCAAGTGCACTCCTTCCATGGATTCCGCAGCACTGGTATCGATGTCAAGGATTCTCGCGTGCGGGTAAGGAGAGTGCAGGAACCGGACCCAAAGCGCATTTTTTACGGCAATGTCATCCGTGTAATCCGCTTCGCCCCGGGCTTTTTTGGCAGCTTCCAGGTAAGGCTGGGGTTTGCCGACTTCAAACTGCTGTTTCTCAGTGGATGGACGGCCGTTATGCTGCTCCTTTACATATTCGGCAACAGCTTCTATAATCTTTTTGTAGCCCGTGCAACGGCACAGGTTGCCCGACAGTGCCTTTTTAATCTCTTCCACATCGGGGTCGGGGTGCTTTTGCAGGTATCCCCAGGCTGACATGATCATGCCGGGGGTGCAGTAACCGCACTGAATGGCTCCTTTTTCGACAAATTTTTCCTGGAGCCGGTGCATCTTCCCGTCAGAATTGAGCGCTTCTATAGTAGTGATTTCTTTACCGGCACAGCGCATCACCGGAGTAATACAGCTTTGCACCGGTTTGCCGTCCAGCAATACCGTGCAGGCGCCACAAGTGCCGGACTCGCAGGCCAGTTTTGTGCCCGTTAGTTGCAGCTTCCGCCTTAAGACATGAGCCAGCGTGTCATGAGGTTTCACGAGTTCCTCGTACCAGGTTCCGTTGATATGCAGTTTCAGCGCCTGCATGTGTTATTTTTTGTTCAGAATTATGATTTTCACCGGGCAGCCTTCTGCGGCTTTTACCGCCTCATCCCATTCATCATCGTCTACCGAAATACGAAAATAACCACCTTTTTCCTTTGACCCAATTAAATTGGCTTTTCCGTCCCTGCCTGACATCCGCCAGCGTTTATAATACACTTCCGCACAGGTGCAGCATCCGATACATTTTTCACGCCTGTACAGGATGCGGATCATTTTGCCGGGACAATCTTATACAATTTGTCAGAGGGCCGGATTTTGGTTGGAACCGGCAGGGACACCAAAGCTCCTTTGCCTGCCTCATCCACGGGTTGGTTATCGATCCGCAACTCCCTGACCTGCTCGTACAATACCCCTGTAGTTGGACCAGTAATCAATATTTTATCATTCTTGCAAAGCTTTCCGGTTTCCACCAAAAATTCTCCCACGCCAATCCGGCTGAAGTATTTTACGCCTTTGCCGATATATATTTTGGTTTCAGTGGCTTTGGAACCGCCCGTGTCGGCCCATTCTGCCAGTTTGCGCCCCATGTAATAACCTTCCCAGAAACCGCGGTTATATACGCTGGACAGCATTTGCTGCCACCGGGCGATGTCGTCCGGGGTTGTTGTTCCTTCCAATGCCTTATCTATGGCTTCGCGGTAGGCTTTTACGGTAGTGAATACATAGTCAGCCGATCGCCCGCGTCCTTCGATTTTGAATATGGAAGCCCCGGAAGCTATCATTTCCTCCATCAGATCAATCGTACACAGATCGCTGGCAGACATGATGTATTCATTATCCACCTCGAATTCAAATCCTTCTTCCTTGTCAGTGACCACATACTGCCGCCTGCAGTTCTGTACGCATGCGCCCCGATTGGCTGAAGCGTTATGGGTGTGCAGGCTTAAGTAGCATTTCCCGGAAACGGCCATGCATAAGGCGCCATGGGCAAAAATTTCGATCCGGACCGGTTGGCCGGAAGGTCCCGTTATATTCCGGTTCCGGATAGCATCGGTAATTTGCCGCACTTGCTTCAGGTTAAGTTCGCGGGCCAGCACCATGACGTCTGCGTACCGGCTGTACCAGGCCACAGCCTCTATGTTACTTATATTGGCCTGCGTGGACAAATGAACCGGCATGCCGATTTCATGGGCGTACTGGATAGCCGCCACATCTGAAGCAATCACCGCATCCAAACCCGCTTTTTTGGCGTGATCGATCATGTAGCGCATGGTCTTGAGGTCATGATCATAAAAGGTAACGTTCACTGTGAGATAGGCCTTCATACCTGCCTGGTCCAGGCGTTTCCTGATTTCAGGCAGGTCATCCGGGGTGAAATTGATGGCGGACCGGGCCCGCATGTTCAAATGCCCCATTCCGAAATAAACACTGTCGGCTCCGGCCTGGATAGCGGCCTGAATGGATTCAAAAGAACCGGCCGGGGCCAGGAGTTCAATAGTTTGGGCTTTTTTATCCGGGCTCATGCCCCAAAGATATTTATATTCCGGCTCCGATGCTCTTTCCACCGTCCACATAAATCACCTGCCCGGTGATAAACCGGGTGTCCGGATTAGCCAGGAAAGATACGGCCCGGGCCACATCTTCGGGCCTGCCCATTTCGCGGGTGGGCTGGGCATTGATCAGTTTCTGAAGCACATCATCCGGCAGGGCACGGGTCAGCGGGGTGTCTATCAAACCCGGAGCGACCGCATTAACCAGCACATTGTGCGGCCCCAGTTCCAGGGCAAGGACCCGGGTCAGGCCGATAATTCCGGCTTTGGAAGCCGAATAATTGGATTGTCCCATATTGCCCAGCCAGGCA
The DNA here is from genome assembly GCA_964422925.1 of uncultured Chitinophagales bacterium. Classification (GTDB taxonomy): domain Bacteria; phylum Bacteroidota; class Bacteroidia; order Chitinophagales; family S012-47; genus CAYRDC01. The sequence goes on from CAYRDC010000007.1 coordinate 38,137, forward strand.
CGGGAAGAAATATTGATGATCCTCCCGGATTTTTGTTCGCGCAGGATGCGTGCCGCAGACCGGCACATTAACCAGGTTCCTGTCAGGTTTATGTCAATGACCTGCTGAAATTCTTCCAGCGTCATCCGGTGGATCATCCGGTCGCGGATAATTCCCGCGTTGTTCACCAGCACATCCAGCCGGCCGTATTGCTGCATGACCTCGTCAAACAGGTTGCTGACCGATACCTCATCGGAGATATCGCAGTAAATAAAGTCGCTGCCCTGTCCGAGCTGGTCAATGATATCCTCCTCGTGGGTATTGTCAATGTCAGCCGCTATCACCCGGAATCCATCGGCCGACAATTGCTTTGCTATGGCCAGCCCGATCCCTTTGGCTGCCCCGGTTACAACCGCTATCCTACCTTTTTGCATGTGCTTCGTTTTTTACTTGGATTAACCTGGCCAGGATACTTATTGCTATTTCTTCTGCCGATTCAGCGGCAATGTCCACCCCCATGGGCATATCGACCTTTTTCAGTTCAGCTTTGGTAGCGATCTTGCCTTCCAGAAATATCTTCTCCGTCATTTTCACTTTACGCAAACTGCCGATCATTCCGCAATAGGCGAATGGTTTTTTGATGCAATAGGAAAGGATATCCCGGTCGAGCTGGTGATCGTAAGTCACAATTACGATGAATGTGTGTTCGTCAAAGGGCAATGCGGGAAGGGCTTCTTTGGGATCAACATGCAGGGTGTTTACACCGTCCACTCCGAGTTGGTCCAGGTAATTTTTCCGGTCATCGATCACGGTGATGTCGAAATCCAGGGGAGTGGCATAAAAAGCCAGGGCGCGCCCGATATGTCCGGCCCCGAAAATGTACAATCTGTTTACAGGCATGATGGGTTCAATATAGATATCTACGCTGCCGCCACAACACATCCCGTGCTGCTGCAATAATTCATGTGAATTTAAAACAGGTTTGCCGGTTTTTATTGCCTCAAGGGCTTGCCGGATGACCGCTTCTTCCAGCCTGCCGCCCCCGATGGTGCCCAGAATCCGGCCGTCTTCAAATACAATCATTTTGGCACCCGGCCTCCGGGGCGCGCTGCCATGTGTGGCTACGACAATGCAAAGGGCTGCTTTTTGATTGCCGGAAGGAAGTTTTGCCAGGGTGTCATACAGCAATTGCATTCCGGGATCTTTCTTTTACGGGCCGGAACCAATATTTGTAATCTTCAGGGGAATTAATGTTGGCAGCAAAATAAGCGCTGTCGGTTTCCATGCGGCAACCCTGGAAGGGTTTTAAAATATCATGCAATGTACTTTTCGTGGGATCCGCTTCCAGAATAGCCTGTATAACGGGCTGGGTAACCAATACGGGATGCTCTCCCTTGCCGTTGACTGCCGGCTGGCAGTAATCGGCCTGGCTGTGCTGATGGTGGGCAAGCAGCCGCTCAATGTCAGCCTGGGCTATAAAGGGATTATCAACGTTTTGAATAATCACCTGATGATACCGCCTGAGCTGTTTCAAACCAAGCTGGATGCTGTACAGCCGGCCAAGTTCAGGGTGTGGGTTGATCGTAATAGAGGCATGCCGTTTCAAAGCGTTTACCCGTTTCTGGTAATAGACCTGAGAAAAGCATCTATTAAGCACCAGGATGATTGGCCCACACCCTGCTTTATAATACTCGTTTGTCAGCCGCTGTCCGAAATTCTGTTTTCTGTTAAAAGGCAGGAACAACTTGGGAAAACCCATACGGGCAGAATTCCCCCCCGATAAAATGACAACCCCAGTTCTCATAATGCCGTTTTTTATGCGCTGCAAAAATTATCGACTCTATTCCTAACAAACGTTCGTAGCTTCATAAATAATTGAAAAACAGCAAGTAAGCAAAAAAGTTCAAAAAAAATTTGGAAAGTCTGAAGAATTCCTCTTAAATTGCAAAGGCCAATTTACAGATATTAAGGTTAAAATCACCGTTATGGGAGATATTCGCAAATTATTGGACTATTGCCAGGAAGTAGCGTTTGACCTGCATTTCCAGGAAGCTGCCAGCTGGAAGAAGCAGGAGGAGGGCAGGGTAGTGATTGGGTACATGCCCATCTATTTTCCCCGGGAAGTAGTGCATGCCATGAATGGCCTTGCTGTCGGGATAATGGGTGCCGGGGACCGCAAGCAGATCGTTAAGGGAGATGCTTATTACCAGTCTTATATATGCCATATGCCGCGCGGCATTATAGAAATGGCCCTGGACGGCCATTTCAAGGATATGGACGGTTTTGTATTTCCGAGTATTTGCGATGTTATCCGGAATCTGTCCGGAATATTTCAGATCAACGGCACCGGCCGCTTTGCCAAATATCTCGATTTTCCGCAGGATTTCAGGGAATCTACCGGAGGTGCATTTTACAAGCATGAATTGGAGATTGTCATTGACAGGATCCACGAAATCAGCGGAGTGGAGTTTAGCGCGGAGCGGCTGAATCATTCCATAGCCCTGTACAATGAAAACCGGGCTCTGCTCAACACCATTTATGATATCCGGCAGGACGCGCCCTGGAAGCTTTCAGCGGTCGATTTATACCATATTGTAAGGGCCGGAATGTGCATGCCGGTGGAGAAGCATAACGATATTTTAAAGGAAGTAGTCGATTACATACAGGGAGATGTCGGGGAGCCGATGGATAAGATCAAGGTAGTGGTTTCCGGTGCTTTTTGCGAGCAGCCACCGGTTGGGTTGATTAAAGCTATTGAAAATGCCGGCTGCTATATCGTGGACGATGATTTCCTGATCGGGAACCGGTGGATTCAGGGAGATGTGGAAGATGACACGGACGATCCACTGAGCGCGTTGGCCAGGGCGTATGTAAACCGCAGTACGTTTTCTTCCTCGGTATATGATGTACCCAAGCCCAAAGGAGAACGGTTGATCGCGCTGGCCCGCAACCGCAAAGCGGACGGGATAATATTCGCGGCTCCCAGTTTTTGTGACCCCGCCCTGCTCGACCGGCCTATACTGCAGGATAAATGTGAGGCAGAAAATATGCGGTATATCGCCTTGGGCTATAGTGAAAATACCGGCCAGTTCAAGGTTATCAAGGAGCAGGTTGGGGCGTTTTCTGATTCCATCAAGCTGTGGGACGAGGCCATGGCGGTTTAGTTTGGTTCAAAACAAATTTTTATGAGCAAGGAAGTTGCCAAGGAAAAAAGCATGATCCTGCAAAAAAACATGGTAGCAGGATTGTTTGACGATTTAAGCCGGGTAAAGGAGACGGGCAAGAAAGTGGTGTACACTTTTGTTCCGGGGAACCTCAGCGAATTGATCCGGGCTTTTGACATGTTGCCGGTTTACCCGGAAATCAATGCGCTGCAGTCCGGCATGCGCAAACGTTCTGGTGGGTTCATCAAAGATGCGGAAAAAGTAGGGCATTCTGAAGATGTGTGCACCTATGTTAAATGTGATATCGGGATGTTCCTGAACGGGAACATTGGCCCTACGGGGCAGCCCCTGCCGCCTCCGGACCTGTTGCTGTTAAGCTATACGGGTTGTTTCACTTTTATGAAATGGTTCGAGAACCTGGAGCGCATTTATCCCGGTGTGGAAGTGGCCATGCTGCACACTCCATACCAGGAAGAAGGCAAGATTACTCCGGAGATGCGGGAATACATGGTCAGGCAGCTGAAGGAAGAGGTCATTCCCAAAATGGAAAAGGTCTCCGGCAATAAATACGATGAAGAAAAACTAAAGCAATACCTGAAAAATTCTGCGGAGGCTGAGGAACTGCTGGTAGAGATTTTTAATTCCGCCAAACATGTGCCTTCCCCGATTGACGGCTATTTTGCCGGAGTTTATTATATCGGTCCGGTGAATATCGGTTTCCGGGGCACACCGGAAGCGATAGAATATTACCGGCAACTGCTTAAAGAGGTAAAAGAACGTATCCGCAAGGGACAGGGACCTGTTACCCCGGAAGGGGAGTTGAAGAATGAACGGTTCCGCATAGTGGTGGAAGGCCCGCCCAACTGGACCAATTTCCGGGAATTCTGGAAAATGTTTTATGACCTGGGTGCGGTCATTGTCGCTTCCAGTTATACCAAAGTGGGCGGGGTGTTTGACCAGGGATTCCGGCACAATCCGGAAAAACCGCTGGAAAGCCTGGCAGATTACTGTATGAATGTGTACACCAATCACAATATTCCCCAGCGGATTGACCTGCTGGCCAAGTATATCAAGGAATTCAAAGCCGATGGTTTCCTGGTGAATTCCATCAAAAGCTGCAATTCCTTCTCAGCCGGCCAGCTCGCTATGATGCGCACCCTGGAAGAAAGGCTGGGGGTACCAGTGGGCTTCATTGAGTCTGACCTGGTGGACCCGAGATATTTCTCGTTCTCGAACATCAAGAACCGGCTCGATTCCTTCTTCCAAATGCTGGAACAGCGGAAAATTATTATGAACCAAAATGTGCCTGTAGCATGAGTAAATATTATTTAGGAGTAGATCTCGGTTCCACGACTTCCAAAGCCGTGATCATCAATGAAAAAGATGAAATAGTTGGCAAAGGGATTACCAATACCCGGGCAAACTATGAAGTGGCTGCTGAAATTGCCCGCCAGGAAGCCGTGTATGATACACGGTTTACCCTGCTGGAGCAAAATCTAAAGGCGGAGCTTACGCAGGAAGGTCAGTTGCATGAAATGCTGCAATCCTTGGATGATACTTTCCACTTCCTGGAATTTGACAAAAGGATGGAAGGCCTGTTCAACCAGTTTGAAAAGGTCACCCGGGAATCGATCGAACCCGAAGCCGGCCGGGAAATCCTGAAAACGTTGCCAGAGATCAAGGATACGATTCGCCCTGAGATTATGGAGCAGTACCTGCACCAGGGGCTGGCCCGCAAAAGCCAGTTTTTCCGGGATGTGGTGAATGAATATTACACCCACTATGTCGAAAAGCTGGACCCGGATCTTTTTGAAAAGTTTATGCTGGTGTTCGACAAAAGCATAACCCCGGTTGAAAATAAGTTGATCGATTTTGATTTTGAGGAACTGGTGGTGGAAGCGCTTGAACTGCTGGCCGACTCGGGGGATTATCCGGAGCTGTCGCGTGGCAGCCGGATGTTCGACACCATTATGGGGCAGGTACATAAAGTGGCCGGGGAAGACATTGTGATTGATAATATGGTGGGCACCGGCTACGGAAGGGCTTTGCTGCCTTTCCCGGAAGAGTGCATCAAATCCGAAATCCTGTGCCATGCGTTCGGGGCCCATGCTTATTTCCCGAAAACCCGGACGGTGCTTGACATTGGCGGGCAGGACACCAAAGCCATCCAGGTGGATGAATTCGGCCTGGTCACGAGCTTTCACATGAATGACCGCTGCGCGGCCGGCTGCGGCAGGTATCTCGGTTACATTGCAGACGAACTGAACATTTCGCTGAATGAACTGGGGCCGCTGGCCATGGACGCTCAGAAACAGGTCAATATCTGCTCAACCTGCACCGTGTTTGCCGGGGCTGAGCTGCGCGAGTTGCTCAACGTAGGCGAGAAACGGGAAGACATTCTGGCGGGCCTGCACAAATCCATCGTGATGCGGGCTATGTCCCTGATTGCCCGGTCAGGAGGCGTGCACAATGAGTTTACCTTTACCGGAGGGGTTGCCCGCAACCAGGCAGTGCTGAAATATGTGTCTTCGATGATTCATGAAAGTTACGGGAATGACATAAAGATCAATGTGCACACGGATTCCATTTTTATGGGGGCGCTCGGAGGGGCCTTATTCGCCCGCAGGAATATCCGGGTCGACCTGCCTGACGCGAAAAAATCAAAGTCAGCCAAAGTGGCTTAATACAGACAAAGAAAACATCGCATTATGAGCAAGACATTATATACCATGGGCATCGATGTAGGCGGAAGCTACATCAAAGGGGTGATAATGGAATATGGCGCAAAACCGAAGGTATTGTACAAGCGGACCGAAAAGATCCGGAAACGTAATCCGGCCCAGGTCGCTGACGATTTGATTCAGTACCTTTTAAATAAATCAGGGTTGACGCGCGAAGACCTGGCTTACCTGGCCTCTACCGGTGAAGGGGAAATGGTAACCCGCAAAACCGGCCATTTCTACAGTATGACCACCCATGCCCGGGGGGCCAAATTCCTGGTGCCGGAAGCCCGCTCGGTGGTAGACCTGGGAGCTTTGTATGTCCGGGCCATTAAAATCAATGAAGAAGGCAGGGTTATCAATTATAAAATGACCGGCCAATGTGCTTCCGGTTCGGGACAGTTTATCGAAAATATTTCACGCTATCTGGGCCTGGCCATCGAAGAAGTGGGAGACATCTCCATGCAGGCCAAGGAACCCGAACTGCCTTCCGGCATTTGTGCCGTGCTGGCTGAAACCGATGTCATCAACATGGTGTCGCGGGGAATCAGCACTCCGGACATTATCAAAGGGATTCACCTGTCCGTAGCCAACCGGACGGCAAAATTGCTGAGCACCCTGAAACCGGAATCGCCACTGGTGCTGACCGGAGGGCTGGCCCTGAACAAGGGCATGGTGCAGGCTTTGCAGGAAATCCTGGGTGAGAGCAAAAACCCTGTTCAGATTGTAGCCCATCCGGACGCCATCTATGCCGGGGCCATCGGGGCCGCCATATGGGGTGGTTACCGGTATGAAATTTTGCAACGAAAACAATCGGCCATAATCGCATAAAAAATGTATGTCTGCTGCCTATGAAAGTGTTAAAGTCTGACATACCGCTGCCGGAAGTCCTTCCCAACATTGCCACTATGCTGAAAATAAATGCCGGTCGTTTTGCTGACCGGTATGTCTACATGGAAAAGGACCCTTCCGGCAAATACCGCGGAATCACCTGGGCTGATTTTTTCCGCTATGTGCAACGCATTGCGGCAAACCTGCGGGATTACGGCTTCCGCGATGGTGACAAAATGGTCATATTTTCGAGGAACCGGCTCGAAATGCTGGAACTGGAACAGGCACTCAAAGCCTCCGGAGGAGTGGCCGTGCCCATTTTCGCGGGTTTCAAACGGGAAGCAGCCGAATTGCTGATCAGGCATTCAGACGCAAAATTTATAGCCGTTGAAGGGCAATCCCAGCTGGCTGAAATCACTCCGGAGCTGGGGTTGAAACATTATTTCGTTTTCGACAAGGTTGAGGACAGCCGGTTTTCCAACCTCTCGCATTTCGAGGAATTGCTAAAGTCCAATGACCGGGCAAAAAACAGCCTGAAAACCGATGCCGATCCGGATGAAATCTGCCTGAACATGTACACTTCGGGCACCACGGGCCTGCCCAAATGCGTGCAGCTGACGCACCGCAATATCCTTTCCCAGCAGGCAGCCCTTTCGGCCCTGTGGAACCTGGATGAAAACGACCGCTTCCTGAGTTACCTTCCCTGGCACCACAGCTTTGGGGGCATTTTTGAAAAATACAATGCTTTGTTCAACGGGGCTACGCTGGCCCTGGAGTCGTCTTACGGCAAAGAGCCGGAAGAAATATTTGCCAATTGGCGCGAGGTGCAGCCTACGGTCTTTTTCAGTATCCCCAAAATTTACAAGGCCCTGGTTGAACTGACCCACAAAGACAAAGAAGCCGAAGCCCTGTTTTTCCACTCCGGGCTGAAATTTATTTTCACTGCCGCGGCCCCCTTACCCGAAAATTTATCGGACGAATTTACCAGGCGCGGCATTCCGGTCATTGAGGGATGGGGCCTGACGGAAACCTCTCCCTGCTGCACCCTCACGGATCCATCAGTAAAGCGCGTACCCGGAATAGTGGGCAAGCCGATACCCGGAGTGGAAATCCGGCTCGACAAGGATAACGAGATTCAGATTAAAGGCCCCAACGTGATGGTAGCCTATTACCGGAATGATGAAGCGAACCGCGAGGTATTCACCAGGGACGGCTGGTTCCGCACCGGGGATATTGGTGAAATTACCGAAACCGGCATACGCCTGATTGCCCGTAAAGACCGTATCTTTAAACTATCGAACGGGGAAAAGGTAATACCCACCGATATTGAAAAGATCATTGAAAAGAAATGTCACTATGTTTCCTACGCTGTGGTGACCGGCAGCGGGGAAGAATACCCGGTAGCGCTGATCTTTCCCAATAAACGATTACTGGATTCGCCTGATTATGAGCATACCCCGATTGACGGCTGCTTTTGCCCGCGCAACCTCGAGGAACTTTCCAAATGCCTCCAGGGATGCCTGGATGACGCCAACTGTGCCATCGCGCAGAAGTTTGCCCGGGTGAAACGGGCCGCCATCATTGACGATGAGCTGAGCATTGACAACCGGACACTCACTCCCAGCATGAAAGTGTCTCCGAAGAATGTGATCAATGCCTATAAAGTGTATGTGGAGAATTTGTACGGTAAAAACCGGGAAATGCCCCGGGAAGCTTATATGATCCGGTTGGATTAATACATTGAAATATGAAAGGGTACCAGATAAAATCGGCAGGATTACTGAAGCAAACCATGCAGGAGTATTTTCACCGGCTTGGTACCGCTCCTAAAGTAGCATGGTGCACCAGTGTCGGGCCGGCCGAACTGCTCCGTTCCTTTGGTTTTGAGGTCTATTTCCCCGAGAATCATGGCGCCCTGATCGGAGCCACCCGCAAAGCGGCTGATTATATCCCGGCTTCCTACAACCTGGGCTTTTCCAATCATGTCTGCAGCTATACGACCAGCGATGTGGGCGCTTACCTGCTCAAAGAAACTCCGCTGCAAAAACACTATGGACTGGAAAGCATACCCAAACCGGACCTCATTGTTTACAATACCAATCAGTGCCGCGAAGTGCAGGACTGGTTCGGGTTTTTTGCCCGGGAGTTCAATTGCCCGATTGCAGGCATTCATCCTCCGCGCTATCTGGAGGAGATCACCAAAGAAGACATTCGGAATGTCACCAATCAGTTCAGGGCTTTGATCCCGGTGTGCGAAGAGGCCTCCGGCCAGGCTTTTGATGAAGACCGTTTCAGGGAGGTGTTGCAGCTCAGCGCGGATGCCACCCTGCTGTGGCAGGAAGTGCTGAAAACAGCCAAAAACGACCCGGCCCCGATCAGTTTTTTTGACGGTACCATTCACATGGGACCTATTGTAGTGATGCGAGGGACAGAGATTGCACGCGACTATTACCAAAGCCTGCTGGATGAGTTGAAGGCCAATGCCACTACCGGCAAAGGGATGACCGATCCGGGTCATTTGCGCATTTTCTGGGACGGTATGCCCATCTGGGGGCGCCTTCGCTATTTGTCCGACCTGTTTATACAGAACCATTCCGTGGTGGTGGCCTCCACCTATTGCAACAGCTGGATATTTGAAGATTTCGACCCCGCTAAGCCATTTGAAAGCTGCGCGATGGCCTATACCAAAATCTTCATAAACCGGGGTGAAAATGCCAAAATACAGATGCTAAAATCCTGGGCGGAAGAATATGCCATTGACGGCATGATTTTTCACGATAGCAAAACCTGCTTCAACAACAGCAATGCCCGGTTCGGCATGCCGCAGCGGTTTAAGGACGAAACCGGCATCCCGGCCCTGGTGATTGAAGGAGACCTGAACGATTTGCGGTTCTTCTCGGAAGGGCAGTCGACCACGAAAATTGAAACATTCCTGGAACAAATAGCCAGCGCCAGGCCCGCGGGTGTGGTTCGTTAAAGCCTGAATAAAAAAAGACCGAAACAATGACAAACAAGGATAAAAAAGATAATGGGGTAAAAAAAGCCGGTAAGCCGGCAATCCCTGAACGGGTTGCCATAGTCGGCCTGGGGCCGGTCGGAATGACCCTGGCAGTCCACCTGCAGGAAGCGGGCTGCCGGGTGGCCATCTGCGACATGGACCGCCTCAAGATCAACAAGATCCGCAAGGAAGGTATCCGCCTGGTCAATGTCATCCAGAAAACTGCCTGGTTTGAAGATATTTTCACCGGCATTGCCGATCTGAAATCTTTTGACCCCGACCTGCTTATTTTCTCGCTGAAGTCGTACCAAATGGCTTCCGCCCTGGCTGAAGCCGGTGAACTGGTCTCGGATAAACTGCACGTGATCAGCGCGCAAAACGGCATTGACATCGAATGGCTGCCGGCCGAAGTGTTTGGCGAGTCGCACACCCTGCGCATGGTAATCAATTATGCCGGTAATCTAAATGAACCCAACGAGGTTAAGGTAACCTTCTTCAATCCGCCAAACTATATCGCCTCTATTGATGACAGTTGTACCAGTTTGGCCGAATCTTATGCCGCTGCATTGAATTCGGTCGGATTGACCACGGAAGTGCTGGATTCCTTCGGAATCATCAGGCGGAGTTGGGAGAAGACCATTTTGAACGCTTCGCTGAGCGCGTTGTGCGGGATCGGGAAACTAACCATCCGGGAAGCCATGGAGATGCCCGATACCATGGAAATCGTGGAACAGGTAATTCACGAAGCGGTGGAAGTGGCGGAAGCGGAAAAAATCCGTTTCCCGGACGATTTTATCCGCAAATGCATGCGATACCTCAAGAAGGCGGGCGACCATTTCCCATCGCTCGCGGTGGACCTCATCAATAACCGCCCCACGGAAATCGATTACCTGAACGGGAAGATTGTGGCCTACGGGCGCAAGCATTATATCCGCACTTCCCTGAACCTGGTATTCACCAACATGATCAAGGCCATGACCCACAAAAAACTCATGGCCTATATGCCCGGCAAGATTGCCGGCCCGGATACCCGTCCGGCCGGTATCGTGGTGGGCGATAAAGGGAAACTGCAGGTTTCCGGCTCCGGGCCCTGGTTCATGGGCGTGGACCTGGGATCGGCTTACACCAAATTTACCGTCATCAACCGCAACGGGGAAGTGGCTTTCCGCACCACGTTGAAAACCCTGAACCGGGAAAAAATCGCAGTTCGCCATGTGGTGGAAGCTCTGCACGGTGAATTCGACATCGCCATGAGCTGCGCTACCGGCTATGGCCGTAAGCATTTCCATGAAGCGGAGCTGATCAAAACCGAAATCAACTGCGCGGCCAAAGGGGTGCAGCACTTTGTGCCTGGGGCTAAGAACATTATTGACATTGGCGGAGAGGATATCAAGGTCATTCATTGCGATGAAAACGGAGCGGTTGAAAATTTTTATCTCAATGATAAATGTTCAGCGGGCACCGGCTCTTTCCTGACCGAAATTGCCGAGCGGGCCGATATCCGGATCAGCGAAATGAGCGACCTGGCCGCCAAGTCGCAATTTGATTCCGAGCTGAACAGCTTCTGCACCGTCTTTGCCAAAACCGAAATCATGGGCTGGCTGTTTGACGGGAAATCAGTGGAAGACATTGCCCGGGGCATTTACCTGTCCATTGCCAACCGGGTATTCAAGCTGCGGGTCGATCCGCAAAAGCCGGTGATCATGATTGGCGGGGTCATTGACCACCATCCCTACCTGGCCAAACTGCTGGAACCCAGGTACGGGCAGTCAATCAGCACGCTGGAAAATCCGCAGCATACCGTTTCGTTCGGTGCGGCATTATATGCCCTGGAACAGTGGGAAAATCAACAAAAGGCAAAAGAGGAAGCTATACCCGAAGCCAAAAAACAGTAAAACCTAAAATCCATCGCATGAGCTTCGAATACAAAACCCTGAACATTGAGAAACTGAGCATTATCGGTGCCGGCCAGATCGGGCCGGACATTGCACTGCACTTTTCCAAGGTATTGTCCGGCCATGGGGTGCAGATTGTATTGGTGGATATCGCGCAGGAAGCCCTCGACAGAGCAAAGGCAAAAATTGAAAAGAAAATTGCCAAAGGCGAGGAAACCGGGGCTTTCAAACCGGACAAAGCCCGCCAGATGCGGGAGGCATTCCGGTATACGACCGATTACGCTGCCATCAGCGGGTCGGCCATTGTGTTGGAGGCAGCCACGGAAAATGAAGCGGTCAAAGACAAAATTTTCCGGCAGGTTAAAGTATTGTGCGATGACCAATGCCTGTTCTTCTCCAATTCTTCCCATATGCAGCCGGAAGTCATTTTCAAAAACATCCGGAACAAGTCCCGTTGTCTGGTAACACATTATTTCTTCCCGGCCGAGCGCAACCCCATCGTGGAAATCGTGCCGGGAAAAGACACGGATGAATCCGTTGTGCGGCTTCTGATCGGCTTTTATGAAACCATCGGCAAAATACCTATTCGCGTAAGCAGCAGCTACGGCTATGCCATTGACCCCATATTTGAGGGGCTGTGCCAAACGGCTATATTATGCCTGGAAAAAGGATATGGCACAGTAAAGGAAATTGACAAAGTGGCTTCGGCAACACTCGGGCTGGGAGTGGGTCCGTTCACTGCCCTGAACCTGACCGGGGGGAATCCAATTACAAATCATGGGCTGGACGAGATGCACAAACTGGTGAACCCCTGGTTCCGTTCTCCGGATTTATTGCATGAAGCGGTAGTGAACGGCACCTTCTGGCCCACCGCCAAAAGAGAAGAAGATGTAGTGGTGGATTCCGTGAAAGAACAAAAACTGGCGGCCATATTCCGGGGGGCTTATTTTGCCCTGGCCTCTTTCATCATGGACCTGGGAATCTGTGACCTGAACGATCTGAACATGGCCACGGAAATTGCCCTGGTGGCGCGCGCCCCGTTCACCATGATGAACCGGATGGGCATTGGTAAAGCTTACGAAGCGGTGGAAGCTTTTTGCCGGGAGTACCCGGAATTCCCGTTCCCGGAATCCCTGAAGAAAGCCCGCCAGGCAGGCGGATGGGATTTGCATGACATCATCCGCCAGGATGACGGGGGCATTGCTGTGCTGACTATCCGCAGGCCGAAATACCTGAATGCCCTCAATGAAGGAGTAATTGCAGAATTGAAACAACACCTTGAAAATATTGAAAAGGATCCGGAAATATCCGGAGCGGTAATTACGGGCTACGGGCAGAAAGCCTTTGTGTCCGGGGCCGATATCAATATGCTGGCCCGCCTGAAAACCCCGGAAGATGCCTATGAGAACTCACAGACATTCCACCGGGTGTTGAATTATTTGGAAGGGATGAAAAAACCCGTGGCTTGCGCGCTGAATGGGATTGCCTTTGGCGGAGGGAATGAACTGGCCATGGCCTGCCATTACCGCATCAGCCGGAAAGGGCTCAGGACGCTCGCGGCCCAGCCGGAAGTACGGCTTGGTATCATTCCGGGCGCGGGGGGAACCCAGCGCTTACCTCGGTTAGTGGGCATTGAAAAAGCCTCTGAAATCCTGCGGACCGGCCAGCCGGTTTCTTCCGCTGAAGCCCTGCAGATCGGATTAATCGATGAGGAAGTGGAAGGAGACTTGTTGCCCAGGGCTGAAGAAGTGGTCCGTGAACTGGCTGACGGAAAAAGAAAAAGAAGCCTGGCGCCCCGGGAGCCAATGAAAGCACCCGAAAAACTCCCGGCAGTGGAACTCGGTTTCCTGAGCCGGAAAATTGATGAAATACTGACCCGTGCCATATTGGAAGGGGCCGCTATGACCCTGGAGGAAGGATTACAGCTGGAATCCCGGCTTTTTGCCGAATGCATGAAAACGGAAGACATGAAAATAGGGCTGGAGACCTTCAGGAAAGAAGGGCCAAAAGCCAGGGCTGCTTTTGTGCACCGGTAATTTTGGTTTGAGCAGGGATTTGGTTTTCTGATAGTTGTAACAAAAATTCAAGGAATCAAAGAGAATTTGCTAAATTTAAGCTACTTAAAGCATTGTTGAAACGAAGCGATAAATCATTACCTAACCTAAAATTACCTATGCTATGGGAAAGACCAAGAAAATCCTGCTCGCGGAAAAGGATATACCGGAGCAGTGGTACAACATCCAGGCTGACATGCCTAACCCGTGTCTGCCACCCTTACACCCGGGAACCAAACAGCCGATAGGTCCTGATGACCTGGCTCCTTTATTTCCAATGGAACTTATTAAACAGGAAGTATCACAGGAACGTTGGATCGATATTCCTGAAGAGGTACGTGATGTGTACAAATTATGGAGGCCAACCCCGCTGATTCGGGCCTATAACCTGGAAAAAATGCTGGACACTCCTGCTAAGATTTATTACAAATGGGAAGGTATGAGTCCTTCCGGCTCACACAAGCCCAACACTTCCGTACCCCAGGCTTATTACAATATGAAAGAAGGGGTAAAAAGGATTACTACAGAAACCGGAGCCGGACAATGGGGCAGTGCGTTAAGCTTTGCCTGCCAACTGTTTGGTCTGAAGTGCGAAGTATATATGGTTAAAATCAGCTATCAGCAAAAACCCTACAGGAAGCTGTTAATGAATACCTGGGGAGCTGATGTATATGCTTCACCTACCGATCGCACACAGGCAGGCCGACAGGTGCTGGCCAAAGACCCCAATACACCCGGTAGTCTGGGTATTGCCATTTCGGAAGCTGTGGAGGTAGCCGCCACGAATGATGACACGAAATATTCACTGGGCAGTGTGCTGAACCATGTGTTGATGCACCAGACTATCATTGGCCAGGAAGCTGTCCAACAAATGGAAATGGCCGGTGATTTTCCGGATATCGTAGTGGCACCGTTTGGCGGTGGATCCAACTTTGCCGGGATCTCTTTCCCGTTCCTGCGCTTTAAATTGCAGGAAGGAAAAAACGTACGCTGCATAGCGGCAGAACCGGCTTCATGCCCCAAACTGACCAAAGGTGAATTCCGTTATGATTTCGGGGATACGGTCGGAATGACTCCGTTGCTCCCGATGTACACTTTGGGGCATAATTTCGTTCCGGCTCCGATTCACGCGGGCGGATTGCGTTATCATGGTGCAGGTGCCATAGTGAGCCAATTGCTGAAAGACGGTATCATCGAGGCACAGGCCCTGCAACAGCTTGAATGCTTTGATGCAGGCGTAAAATTTGCCAAGGCGGAAGGAATCCTTCCGGCTCCGGAAGCCACGCACGGCCTGGCAGTCGTATTCCGTGAAGCCTTGAAAGCCAGGGAAGAAGGCGTATCCAAAACTATCCTGTTCAATATGTGCGGACATGGTTACTTCGATATGAGCGCTTACGAAGATTACTTTGCCGGCAAATTGAAAGACCATTATTTCACCGATGATGAGCTCTATGCCAATCTTCGGGAACTGGATACACCAACCATTCCTGCCTGATTTTCATTTCAGGCCGGAAACACTGGCTTTTGCTGAATAAATAGAAATAGTGGTGCCCCTGCTTTGGCAGGGGTCCACTTACCGCATGGTGCAGAAAGGATATTTATATCCGAATGTTGAATAAAATCCGAGCAAGTGAGCAAGTATAAAATGGGCATTGATGTAGGCGGTACTTTTACCGATTTCTTCCTCGTGGCGGATGACGGCAGCAGCCGGATTCACAAAACCCTGTCTACGCCCGAAGATCCTTCCATTGGTTTCATGAATGGAATCAAGGACCTGGCGGCTCAACTGGATTTAAGCCTGGAAGAGTTTTTTGGCCGGGTATCAACCATCGTGCATGGAACCACCGTAGCTACCAATGCCCTGTTAACCCGAAAAGGGGCCAAAACCGCATTAATCACTACCAAAGGCTTCCGCGATGCCCTCGAAATGAGACGCGGTATCCGGGAAGAGCAGTATAACAACCATTACCGGAATGTAAAACCGCTGGTGCCCCGCCAGTTCCGCTTTACCATCAATGAAAGAACCGATGGCAGCGGGGAAATACTGGCTCCCGTGAACAAAAAGGAGTTGAACCGGATCATTGAAACCATACAAAAAGAAAATATCCGGGCGGTAGCGCTTTGTTTTATGCACTCTTACCTGAACCCGGCCAATGAGCGTGAAGCCACGGAATATGTGCGCAAAAAACTGCCCGATTGTTTTGTGACGGGTTCGTATGAGGTGTTGCCCTCGGTTCGCTTTTATGAAAGGGTAAGCACCACCGTGATTAATGCATATATCGGGGTGGTTGTGGCGGAATATCTGCAGTCCCTGATGAAGAAACTGGAAGCCAACCGCTTCTCCGGGCAATTGCTGATTATGCAGTCTAATGGCGGGGTGGTTACTCCTGCAGTGGCTATGAAAGTGCCAGCTGTGACCGTCCTGTCCGGGCCGGCAGCCGCTCCGGTGGCAGGTGCTTTCTATGCCGAACTGCTGGGATTTGACAACTGTATTACCATGGATATGGGCGGTACCAGCTTTGATACCAGCCTGGTGGTCAACCGTCAGTGCGTGACCAGTACGGACGGAGCCATTGACCGCCTGCGGGTGGCCTTACCGACCCTGGATATCGTAACCATCGGGGCAGGTGGAGGCAGCATTGGCTGGCTCGACAGTGGCGGGCTGCTGCAAATGGGCCCACAGAGTGCCGGTGCCTCTCCCGGACCGGTTTGTTATAACAAGGGCGGAGAAGAACCTACCTGCACGGACGCGGACCTTGCCCTGGGATTTCTGAACCCCGCGTATTTCGCGGGAGGGCGCATGAAGCTGAATCTTGACAAAGCCTTAAAACAGATTCAAACCAAACTGGCCGAACCGCTCGGGCTTTCCGTTGACCGGGCTGCCTCGGGAATGTTCAAGATTATCAATATGAATATGGCCCAGGGGGTGCGGCAGGTGTCGGTGGAAAGAGGATATGATGCCCGCGAATTCCTGATGATCGTGGCCGGAGGAGCCGGGGCCATTCATGCCGGTGAAATCTGCCGGGAATTGGAAATCCCCATGTTTATCGTACCGGATGTAGCGCCCATATTCTGCGCGGCCGGTATGCTACTGGGTGACCTGAAACACGATTACGTGCGATCCCACATGACTACATTCCCGGCCATGCAAAAAAAGGAACTGGACGATTTATTCAACGAGATGATACGGGAAGGCAGGGAAACCCTTTTGCTGGAAGGAATCCAGGAAGAAAATATCCGGTTTATCCCGGCCATGGACCTGCGGTACCTGGGACAGTATCACGAAGTGACCGTTGAACTGACCCTGGATACCATCCGGAATTTTGATCTGGACAGCATCAGCAAAGCCTTTCATGAAGAGCATAATCGCCAGTTCGGCTACTCGCTCGAAGCCGAAGGCACGGAGATCGAAGTGATAAACCTCCGGTTGCGCGCTATCGGTATCTCGGAGAAACCCAACTCCCTTTCAAAAAACAGGAGCGGACCGGGAGGCAAAGCCATTACCGATGCCACCTACGCCCTGAAGGGCAGGCGCAGGGCTTATATTCCGGAATCAGACCGCTTTGATGAAATACCGGTTTACGATGGCGACAACCTGAACGGGGTGCACGTCATTGAAGGCCCCGCTATCATCGAGCAGGTGAACACTTCCATTTTACTGGGCGAGTCATACAACTGTCAAACGGGGTTCTTCGGATCCTATATCGTGTACAACAAGGAAAAATTCCCGGAAGGGGTTTTGGGCAAATCCATGCAGGAAGAACTGGTCAAGCTGCAGGGCTATGTCCATGAATAAAGCGAAGAAATATGGCTGAAATTGATAAAATACTGGTTTCCATTTTTCAGCGGGCTTTTAAATCGATTACCGATGAGATGAGCATTTCGCTGACCCAGACTACCCGCTCACCTATTTTATGTGAAGCCAAGGATTTTGTAACCGGGATGTATGATGAGGCGGGGCGTATCCTGGAGCAAACCGAGAACCTGCCCATCCTGTCGTTTTCGCTGGGTCCCGTATGCAAAATGATCCTGGAGCGGTTTGAAGGCAACATCTTTCCGGGCGATGTCTTTATCCACAACGATGTGTTCTCCATGGGCAACCAGAACAACGATGTAGCCATTTTCAAACCGATTTTCCATGGAGATACCCTGATAGGGTGGTCAGCCGCTAAAGGGCATCAGGCCGATATTGGCGGAGCCGTCCAGGGCGGGTATAACCCGGATGCCACCGAAATCTGGCAGGAAGCGCTGCGCATACCGGCCACCAAATTGTACGAACGCGGTGAACTGCGCAAGGATGTATGGGACCTGATTTTTGCCAACATCCGCCTGTCCATTGTGCAGGAAGACATCAAGGCCCAAATTGGAGCCTGCAGCCTGGGGGAAAGACGGCTCCAGGCGTTGGTGGAAAAGTACGGGCTGGAAACCTACCTGGCCCACAAACAGGCGCTGTTTGACGCCACGGAGAAAATGATGCGCAGCGAGATCCGGCAAATCCCCAATGGCACCTATTCGGGCGAGAGCATGGTCTATTATGACGGGAAACACCCGGGTTCCAAATTCCCGGTGCGCGCCACCGTGACCGTGGAGGATGAAGAAATCACTTTCGACTTTTCAGAGTCTTCCCCGCAAACCAACGGGTTTGTCAACGGAACCTATACGTCCACTTGCTCGGCCATCACGCTTACCTTCCTGCAAATGGTGGATCCGAACATTCCCCATAATGAGGGAATGATCAAACCCCTTCACTATGTAGTGCCGGAAGGTACCATTCTCAACGCATCTTATCCGAAAGCCACCACCTTTGGCAATCACCTATGTCCGCAGATAGCCGATGCCATTTTCAAGGCCCTGGGCCCGGCCATTCCCGAAAGGGTGACAGCCGGTTGGAATCACTTGCTGTGTTCCCTGTTTACGGGCTACAATCCCCGTACGGGCCGCAATTATGTGGATATCTGTTTCCTGGGCATGAAAGGCGGATCGGGAGCGCTGCACGGGGATGATGGTTATGACCATATCGGTATGATCGATGCCTCGGGCGGGGTACTCGACCAGGATTACGAAATGTATGAACGGCAAACTCCTCACCGCATTCTGAAGCACGAGTACCTGGCCGATTCGGCCGGGGCCGGCCGCTGGAGAGGCGGGCTCGGGGTGGAAACCCTCATCCGTATCGGGGCGGACGATACCAAGATGGTCGTTTTTGGAGATGGAGATGTACAGGGGCCCTATGGCTTGTTTGGCGGAAAGGGGAGCATTACCAACCGGATTGAGCTGAAATATCCGGACGGGAAAGTGTTGGTTCCCAGGAGCAAAGACATTGTGGACCAGATTCCCGAGGGAACCATCTACCACCAGATAGCCGGTGGGGGAGGCGGATTTGGCAACCCGAAAGAACGGGAAGTTGAAAAAGTGGTTGAGGAAGTGAAAAATGAAATTTTAAGCCGGGAGGCGGCCCGCGATTGGTATGGGGTTGTCCTGAAACCCGGAACTTTTGAAGTGGATTGGGAAGAAACCCAAAAACTTAGAGCATGAAGTCCAATACGAAATCGTACAGCCTGCAACAAAGATTCGATGCCCTCTGCCAGATAACGCGGGCAGCTCATTTTGAATGGCGGCAAACCTACCGGGAAATGCACCCGGAAGAAAATATTCAGGATGCACTCCTGAAATACTGGGAAATCGTGGGGCGCGACACGGCCAGGGCTTATCTGCGCAGGATAGACCCCGGCCAGCCGGTAGCCCCGCAGATTGCCCGGATGATTACGGATTCCAGCCTGTCGATGGGCGAAACGGCCGAATGGGAAACCAACAGACGCGGGGAAACACTGGTCAGGCATACCGCCTGCCCGTGGTTTGACTGGCATAAACGGTATGATGCACTGAAAGAAGACCGACCGGGTTGCGATTGCTGGTTCCGGACCATTGTGGAAGACATAAACAAGGCCCTCGGAACACGCCTCCGGGTGGAAACACTGGGCACCCTGCCCGATGGCGACCAGGCTTGTGTCAGGCGTTTTACTGAAGATTGAACTATGTACACGGAACTGACAGATATACAGCGCTCTGTGCAGCAAACGTTCCGCGATTTCGTGGAGAAGGAGGTAAAACCCCTTGCCGCGGAAATCGATGAGCGGAAGGAATTTCCTATGGAGTTGTTCCGCAAGGTGGGCGACCTGGGGTTTTTCGGTATGCGCTATCCCGAAGAAGCCGGAGGAACCGGTATGGATATCACTTCTTACCTGCTGGCGGTTATTGAACTGGCCAAAGGGTCCCTTTCCCTGGCAGCTGTATGCACCATGCAATCCCTCATGGCAACCTATTTCCTCTACCGCTTCGGAAATGACGATATCCGGGAAAACTATTTCCGCCCGGCCCTCAAAGGCGAAAAAATAGGGGGCATTTGCATGACGGAACCTAATGCAGGCAGCGACCTGATGGGCATAAAAACCATGGCCAGGGTCAGGGATGGCCATTTTGAGCTGAGTGGCCAGAAGATCTGGATAACCTCGGCCCCGGTGGCTGATTTCTTTACCGTACTGGCCCGGACGGATAACCACGACCAGTTGTCTATATTCTTTGTGCCGGTAGACCTGGAAGGGGTGATTATAGGAAAGAGCATAGAAAAGCTGGGCGTGCGCGGGTCGCCAACCAGTGAAGTGGCTTTTGACAGGGTTAAAGTGCCTAAAGAATACCTTCTGGGCGAAATAGGGGCCGGCACGAAATGCCTGCGCGAGATCCTGGCAGAAATCCGGGTGATGACAGCCGCATTGGCTATTGGGGTGGGAGAAGCGGCCTTTGAATACGCGCGCGACTATGCCCGCCAGCGCGAACAGTTTGGAAAACCCATCGGGAAGTTCCAGGCCATTCGCCTGAAAATGGCTGACATGGCGGTTCAGCTGGAAACCGCCCGGGCCTATTTAATGTATGCGGCTGACCTGTGCGAAAAGGACTTGCCCAGGAACAAGGAAGCGGCCATTGCCAAATTGTATGCCTCGGAAGCCGCTAATGCCATTTGTGACCAGGCTTCCCGGGTGCTTGCTTCCTATGGGTACGCCATGGATTTTCCGCTGCAGCGCTACCTGCGCGATGCGCGCTTTACCTTAATCGGGGGCGGAACTTCTGAAAT
Organism: uncultured Chitinophagales bacterium; assembly: GCA_964422925.1. Lineage (GTDB taxonomy): Bacteria > Bacteroidota > Bacteroidia > Chitinophagales > S012-47 > CAYRDC01. Next base: position 58,907 of record CAYRDC010000007.1, read on the forward strand.
TTTGAAAATAAATATAGCGAGGGAACTGGGTTTATAAGCAAAGCATATGGCTAAACTGATTGCATACGGAATATACCTGCCGAAATACCGGATCAATGATACGGTGCTGGACCCGGTACATGCCCGGAAACCGGGGATGCGGTCGGTTGTTTATACCGATGAAGATGTGCTGACCATGGCCTACGCAGCCGGCCGTCAGTGCCTCGAAAAAGCCGGGCAACCCGCGGCAGGCGCTATATTGTTTGCCACTACTTCTCCGGTATTCTCCGGCCGCTACCATGCTTCCTACCTGGCTGACTGGCTGGAACTGCCACAGGGTATTCCGGCCCTGGACCTGGCAAGCACTTCCCGCTCCGGCACAGACGCTTTATGGCTGGCAAACCAATGGATCGATTCCGGCTTGTGCGACTCTTGCCTGGTACTGGCAGCTGACTGCCATTTCCCGGAGCATGGAGAAGAATTGGCAAAACGGTACGGACATGCAGCATGCGCCATTCTGCTGGGCCGGGCAGGAGACTTGGCCCGGATTCATCAAGCTTTTTCTTTCAGCCACTCGTTCAGTGAAGGGTTCTGGTACAAAGACTGTGAAATAAACTACGACAGCCGGTTTTCCCGCGACAAGGGGCCGAAAGCCTCGTTGGCCTTCGCGCTGGTCAACAGCCTGTCGGACACAAAAGCCGCACCCGGTGAAAAAGACAAGCTCATTTTAAGTGGCACCTCAGCCCGAACAGTGGGCAGCTTATTGGCCAAAGCCGGGTTAGATTCGGAAAAACAGCTGCGTCCCGACCTGTTAACCGGGGCCATCGGCCATGCGGGGTGCGCCCACGCACTCCTCCAGCTTGTTTCGGCCCTGGATACGCCCGGGCAGAAAAACTGGCTTTTCGATTATGCCAATGGTGCCAATGTAATCGAATTTGAAACCCTGCAGGCAGCTTCCCCGGACTGGGAAACTTTATTGGCTGCCACGCAGGAGCTGAAAACATACCAAGAGTACCTGGCCATCCGGAAAGTCAATACCGGGGATGGCTTTAAGGGGGTTTCCATGTTCCAGTCGGAGATGATGGAAGAGCGGGAAAAACCGACCTTATATCACCTGCAGGGGAATAAATGCAAGAAGTGCGGAACCGTGTATTACCTGAAAGCCATGCGCTGTAAGAACTGCCACGGGCAGGAATTTGAACCGGTCAGGTTGGGCCGGAAAGGCCAGGTGTATACGTTCACAGAGGAGCATTATTACCCAGCCACCTTCCCACCGGTACACATGCTGGTGGTGGACCTTGAAGGCGGTGGCCGGATGACGGTGCAGCAAACGGATAACCTGTATGAACATCCGTTGAACGGGGAACTGATCGGGCAATCCGGTGAACTGGTTTTGCGCAAAATGGTGGAAGGGGACCGGTATCCCAATTATTTCTGGAAGTTCAGGTTGGAAACTGATAAAACAACCGCATGAAGAAGCTACAGAATATAGCGATCGTTGGAGCCGGGGTGACCCGGTTTGGGGAATTGTTTCACCGCAGTTTTGACGATTTGGTGCGTGAGGCGGTGGGAGAGGCCCTGGCAGATGCTTCCATGACACTGGATGATATCGGAGCCGCGTGGATATCCACGGCCTTCCCGGAAATTGGCGTGTTCAAGGGTCGCAGCGGAATGGATCTGGCGGAACCATTAGGGCTGTACAACATACCGGTAACCCGTGTTTCCAATTATTGCGCCTCCGGAGCCGATGCCATCCGCAATGCGGTGAATGCGCTTCGTGCCGGTGAATGCGATGTGGCCCTGGCGCTCGGGGTGGAGAAACTACGCGACCGGGCCCCGCAGGACAGCATTGTGAAAATGATGGTGGAGCTGGGCCACCCCTTTTATCAGAAAGGATTTACCGCAGCCGGCACTTTTGCTGTTTATGCCAACCGCATGATGAAAGAATTCGGGGTTACCCGCGAAGACATTGCCGGGGTTTCGGTCAAGAACCATTATCACGGCACCCTGAATGAAAAGGCACACCACCGCAAAGCCGTAAAGCTCGAACAGGTGCTGTCCTCGCCCATGGTAGCCGATCCGTTGACTGTGCTCGACAGTTGCCCCACCACCGATGGCGCCAGCTGCGTGATCCTGGTCAGGGCGGAAGACGTGGATAAAACCAAGCACAACCCGGTGTATATCCGCGGCATGGGCCTGTCGGTATCCACAGGGTGGGACATGCCCTTTTTCGACCCGAACCATGATTTTTTGTCGTTTGAAGCCACACGGCAGGCTGCCAAAACAGCCTACGCGCAGGCCGGCATCACGAACCCCTTGCAGGAATTTGATTTAGTGGAAGTGCATGACTGTTTTTCCATCGTGGAACTGGTTACTTATGAAGACTTGGGCTTGTGCAAACGGGGAGAAGCCAAGGATATGATCCGTGGGGGCAGTACGCGCCTGGGAGCGGAAATACCGGTAAATGTAAGCGGTGGCTTATTGTCCTGCGGCCACCCGGTGGGCGCAACGGGTGTGCGTATGGTAACCGAAGTGGTTAACCAGATACGGGGCCGGGCGGGAGCCAGGCAGGTGAATGGCGCGAAAACCGGGCTCACGCACAACATTGGCGGACCGGGAGCCATTGCTTCGGTCATTGTATTATCGTCTGAAAATTAAATCTATCAGGGATGGGAAAAATAAAAATATTGCTTGCCAAACCTGGACTGGACGGCCACGATGTCGGGGTTAAAGTACTGGCCCAGGCCCTGATCAATGCGGGTTTTCCGGTAGTTTATACAGGCCTGCGAAAATCCATTGAAGAAATTGTACAACGGGCCATATCGGAGAAAGCAGATGCCATCGGCCTGTCTATTTTAAGCGGTACGCACCTGGTGCTTTGTGAAAAAATGAAACAGGTCATGGCCGCGGAAGGCCTGGATATACCCTGGGTGGTGGGCGGCAATATCCCGGCTGGGGATTGTGACGCTTTGGTTGAAACCGGGGCGGCTGCTGCCTTCCCTACAGGCACTACGATGCAAACCGTGATCCAATATTTCGAATCGCTGGAGAAAAGCCTGAAAGAAGGAAGACCGGTTCCGGAGTACCGGGTTAACGAATGAAAAAAGCGGATATCATGCCTGAAAAAACAAAAACCAAAATAGCAGAACCGGAAAAAATATCCGGGGTGTACCTGGAATCCGGCCTGGAAGTGAAACCTTTATACACACTGGAGGATGTACCTCCGGAAGTGCATGGCGAAAGGTCCGGCCAGTACCCGTTCACTCGGGGCATTCACCCGTTGATGTACCGTAAGCGCCCCTTCACCATCCGGCAGTATGCCGGCTTTGCCACTCCTGCTGAAACCAATGAAAGGTTTCATTTCCTTATACGTAACGGGCAGACAGGACTGAATGTGGCTTTTGACCTGCCTACGCAGATCGGGCTGGATTCAGACGACCCGAGGGCTTTCGGGGAAGTGGGAAGAGTGGGCATGGCGGTAGACACCCTGGCTGATTTCGAAACCGCCTTCAAAGGCATTGACCTGGAGAAGATTACCGTTTCCCTGACAATAAACGGAGCCGCCATTGTTCTGATGGCTATGTATTTTGCCCTGGCCGAGAAATGGGGCTATGACCTGGCCAACCTGCGCGGCACCGCACAAAATGATATCCTGAAGGAATTTATCGGGCGGGGCACCTGGGTGTTCCCGGTGGACGTGTCGGTCAAACTGGTGGTGGACACCGTGGAATACTGCGCCAACCACGTACCGAAATACAGCCCCGTGAGTGTGTGCGGCTACCACATCCGGGAGTCGGGCGCTAACCCGGTACAGGAAATGGCCTATGCGTTTTCCATAGCCAAGGCCTATATCGATGAAACCCTGAAGCGGGGCGTAGACATCGACCATTTTGCATCCAGGCTTTCCTTCAATTTTGATATTTACGGCAACTTCTTTGAGCAGATAGCGAAATTCCGTGGCGGCAGGCGGCTCTGGGCGCGCATCATCCGGGAGCAATACGGAGCGAAAAACGATAAATCCTGCTGGATGCGTATGATAGCCGGAGGAGGCGGAGGGGGGCTCACCAAGCAGCAACCTGAAAACAACATCATCCGCAGTGCTTATTATGCCCTGATCAGTGCCTTGTCCGGCACCCAAACCATGGCCCTTTGTTCCTATGACGAAGCCTATACCATCCCAACGGAAAAAGCCGCGGAAATCAGCCTGCGCACTATGCAGATCCTGATCCATGAAATGGGAATTTGCGATACGGTGGATCCGCTGGGCGGTTCATACTATGTGGAGGCGCTCTCGAGCCGCATGGAATCGGAAATTGAAAAGGAAATGAAAAAGCTGGAGACCCAGGGCGGTATTGTAAAAAACATCGCCAACGGACGCATCCAGAGCATTATCGCCCACCAGGCTTATGAAAGGGAAAAAGCCATCCAGGAAGGCCGGATCAAAAAAGTGGGTGTAAACTGCTATACCCGGGAAGAAGAACCCAAGCCGGTAGCTTTTCATCCATATAACGCCCGGGCTGCTGAGGAAAAAATAGCTGCCCTGAAGCAAATCAAAAAGGAAAGGGAAAATAAGCGCGTGAAGGACCTGCTCGGTCAGGTCCGGCAGGATGCGCAGGATAATAAGAACCTGATGCCGTCCATCATTGAGGCGGTAAAGGCTTATGCCACGGTGGGAGAAATCATGCAGGTATTGAAAGACGTGTATGGCGAATTTGAGGAGCCGATAATCTTTTCATAGGATGAAATTACGCACGAGGACCATATTGACATTGGAACAGGCGTTGACCCTGCCTTATGCCACCCAGCGATTTGTGCAGCTGGGCTGGCGGGTAATCCGCCTGGAAGCGGCCCCCCGGCCGGGAAGGCGCTCGGGCGATCCGAACCGTTATATCGGGGAAGATACCGGGGTGGAAGACCTGCATGCTTATTACATAGCCCCCAATATCGGCAAGGAAGCCATTACCCTGGACCTGAAATCAGAACAGGGGCAGGCGTTGTTGCGGGAACTGATCCGTAACCTGGACGTGGATGTTTTCATGTGCAATACGCTGCCTGTCAGGTACCGACAGTTGGGCATTGATTATGAAACCCTGCGCCAGGCCAAACCCGATTTAATCTGGTGCGGTATATCAGCCATGGGCCCGGATTACCCGGAATTTGCCGGTTATGACCCGGCCCTGCAGGCGATGACCGGCTTCATGTACCTGACCGGGGAACCTGACCGCGACCCCATGCTTTGCGGCCTGCCAATCATTGACCTGAAAGCCGGGGATGAAGCTTTTACCCAGGTGTTGTTGGCATTGCTGGAGCGGGAGGAACAGGGAAAAGGCGGCCGGGAAATTCACATCTCAATGGTGCAGTGTGCGGCTTCCTGGCTGATTACGGCTATGCCGCAGCTTGCGTTTGCTAATGATCCTTCCAGTTGGTTTACCCGGAGTGGGAATGAACACCGAAGCTTCATTCCTTCCAATTGCTATCCAACAAAAGACGGCTACGCCTACCTGGCCATTGGCAGCGACAGTCAATGGGAAAAGCTGACACAGATTCCCGGCTTTGAACACCTCGACAAACTGGAATGGGCAACGAATGAAGGCAGGAAAAAAGAAAAGGATGCGATTTATACCGGCATCCGGGAAGGGCTGAAAAACTATACCACCGAAGCCTTCCTTGAGATCTGCCGGAAACAAAAACTGGCTGTGGCCCCGGTGTTGTCCATTCTAGAAGTATCTGAAATGGATGTGGTGAAAAAACATATCATGAAAACCACGTTGCCGGATGGCAGGACCGTAGCCCTGGCCCCGGCCGCTGTAGATACCGATTACCTGAAAGCCATTGATTATCAATTTGCCTGCGCCCCACGGCTGGGAGAACACAATGAGAAAATATTCCGTGAAGCCGGGATCGCCCCAGACCAATTACAGGCGTTGTGGAAAGAAAAAATTATTTGATTATGGAGAAACGGGTAATCGAAATATTGTCAGATTATCAGGAGCCTTACCTGACCTGTGCCATTGGCAACCTGGCCCTGGCCCGGGGCGCCATCGAGGCAGGCGTAAACGGAGTGTTTTCCTATCCCGGCACACCTTCTACCGAAATTTCAGAAGCATTCAAACATATCCATCGGTTTCAGCATGCGCCTGACTTTTGCAGGAAATATCCCGAACTGGTTGAGAACCCGGTGCATTTCGAATATTCGGTAAACGAAAAAGTGGCTCTCGAAAAGGGAATTGCCTTTTCCATCGGTAACAAGGCGGCCATGTGTGTTATGAAAAATGTCGGGCTGAATGTGGCTTCGGACGCCTTGATGTCCATTACTTACCAAACCATTATCGGGCCTCTGGTAATCGTTACCTGTGACGATCCGGGTTGTTATTCGAGCTCCAATGAACAGGATTCCCGGCACTGGGGGCCAATGGCTTCGGTTCCCGTTTTCAACCCGGCCACCCCTGCCGAAGCACTGGTCATGGCCCGTGATGCTTTCCGGCTTTCTGAAAAATTGCGCCTTCCGGTAATCATTCGCATGACAACCCGGGTTTCACACACCCGCGGCACCTTAACCTATGGACGGGTTAACCGGGAGCCGAGGGCAGCCGGGTTCCAGCCTTTACCGGAGCATATCAATATCCCGGCCCGGACCGCCAGAGCGCATCAGAAGCTGCTTGAAAAACTCAGTGACGATATTATCCGGGACTATTGGTTGGATCATAACCGGATGGAAATGCCGCCTAAAAAAACCAGCCTCGGTATTATCAGTTCGGGGGTAACCTCTGCTTATGTAACGGAGATACTGTATGGCAATGACCTGGCCGGGAAAGTGGCCCATTTGAGCCTGGGGATGTTCTGGCCATTTCCTGAAGAGCAGGTTTTGTCTTTCCTGGATCGGGGGCTTACAAAAGTCCTTGTAGTGGAAGAGCTTGACCCGCTCATTGAGAAAGAGCTGAGGGCGCTTGTCCAAAGACATGGATTGTCCGTTGAGATCCTGGGGAAGGATGACGAAATACTGACTGCGACCGGTGAATATAACCTGGAAATTGTCGGCAAGGCCATAGCCGGGTTTACCGGTGAGGAAATCCGGGAAGCAGAGCCGGAACCACTGCCTGACATCGAATCACTGCTGAAAGACCTGCCGCCCCGCCCGCCCACCCTCTGTGCCGGATGCCCGCACCGGGCCACTTTTTACGCCCTGAAACTGGCCGTTCCGCGCGAACAACCGGAATGGATTCTTTGCGGAGATATCGGCTGCTTCGGCTTGGGCGCGCTGCCTCCCCTGAAAATGATGGATACCATCAACCACATGGGGATGAGCATTTCCATGGCCCAGGGCCTGCACGAGGCCTTCAGGCACAGCCGGGAGGGACGCAAAACCATCGCCCTGGTAGGTGACGGCACCTTCTTCCATTCCGGTATACCTTCGCTGATGAATGCTGTTTTCACCCAGGCCGATATTATGGTGGTGATTTTTGACAACCGTACGGTCGGCATGACCGGGCACCAGGAGAATCCTGGCGCCAGCCGGGAAGGAGATCACCGGCAGCTGAATATTGAATCACTGGTCCGGGGGCTGGGCGTGGACTATGTGGACACCATCACGCCCTTTAACCTACGCGACAGCTTCCCGAAGATTGAACAGGCTCTTAAAACAAAGGGAGTGTCGGTGATTATCTCCAAGGCGCCCTGTATCTTCTTACCGGAATTCCTGGAGGAAATGCCCGGAACCTACCGCGTGGAAGTGGACCCGTCATTGTGCAATACCTGCGCTAACCACGAGGATGAGGAATTGCACTGCTCGCGTTGCGGATCGTCCCGGAGCAATCTGTCTAGGGCAAGGGCCAAGCTTCTGGCAGAAGTCAGGGTCGAAAGCGAAGCCCAGCTTTGTCCGGCCAATATCTGCAACCACGGATTTTTCCATTCCATCCTGGAGGGAGATTACCGTTCGGCCCTGGAGATTGTCCGCGATAAAATGCTTTTTGCCCGAACCTGCGGGCACATATGCCACCGGCCCTGCGAATTGTTCAGCGGCCTGCCTTCTTCCGAAACGATTCCCATCCGGGCCCTAAAGAAATTTGTTTCCCAGGTCGAACCGCATTTCAATGATTTCAGCGGGCCACTCGAGCGCGCGAAAAAAGCTGCTCCCAAAGGAAAAAAAGTAGCCATTGTCGGCTGCGGGCCGGCCGGCCTCAGCGCGGCCTACGACCTTTTGCAGGCCGGTTACACCGTGGAAATGTATGAACGGGAAAACCGTCCCGGTGGCATGCTTACCTATGCCATCCCCGATTTCAGAATGGATAAGTCCGGGCTCCAGGCCGAAATGGGAATGATCGAAAAAATGGGGGTTGTCATTCACTACAATACCTCCCTGGGTAAGGACATTTTCCTGGATCAGCTGCGGCAGGATTTTGACGCGGTGATCCTGGCCATAGGCATGAGCCGGTCCAAGAAGCTGGATATGGTGGAACAACTGGCCGGGAAACATCAACGATACGATGCCCTTGGTTTTTTGAAGAAGTATCATACCAATACCCTTGAAATCAAAAAGTCTGCCCGCTTCCTGGTCATTGGTGGCGGCAACAGCGCTATGGATGTGGCCCGCACGGCCAGGCGGCTCCACCCGGAAAACGAAGTCTGGGTGTCGTGCATCGAGTACCGCGATAATATGCCTGCCTTCGAAGAAGAAATCGAGGAAACCCTGCAGGAAGGCATACGCCTGGCGGCCGGCACCAAACTGGCCGATATTGTTCCGGGCGATGAAAACCTGGGCATCACCCTGGCTGATTTTGAGAGCGGGGAACCTGTTGAGGAATTCCGCGTGGATTACATCCTGACCGCCATCGGGCAACAGGGTGATCCCGAAAGCCTGAAGGGCATTGATGCCGGGGAAATGGATGAGCAGTACCGCCTACGCACCGATCCGGAAACAGGTGCGCTGCATTCAGGCAACCTGTTCGCGGCCGGTGATCTGGAAACCGGCAACCACATGAGCATAATCGGTGCCATTGCCAGCGGGAAAAAAGCGGCCGCGGGGGTAAGAAAGCTGCTGGAAGCCTACCCATGGCCCTATGAAGGCCTGCGGGCTTTGCAAAGGCTCAATACCCAAAAACCGGAAGCCAAAACCCCGAAAGAGTGGAAGCAGGAAGATATGTTGCTGGCAGATATCGCGCGGTTCGATTTGTTTCAGGCCTGCGGGAAATGCAACCATTGCATTGAGAATTTCGGCTGCCCGTCCCTGGTCCGGGTCAACGGCAAGGTGCAGGTGGATCAAACCACATGTACCAGGTGCGGGCTGTGCATAGATGTTTGCCCCAATAATGCCATCCATTGGGTAAAAATTGAAGAACCGGTGATGCAGTCTGTATAAACCATGCTATGCAAAAAGGGATGAACCATAAAAGGGAAGTTGTGAAGCTGATGATCGCAGGGGTCGGAGGGCAGGGAGTGGTATACCTGACCGATTTACTGGTCAAATCCGCCTTGCTGGCCGGCATACCGGTAGCCACCAGCGAGATCCATGGCCTGTCCCAAAGAGCCGGGTCTGTTGTGGCCGGGTTAACCTTTGGACAGGGCGGATTCGGATTCGTGGAAAAAGGAGGGGCGCATTTCCTGCTGGGGCTGGAAGCGCTGGAAGGCTTGCGCTGCGCGAATTACCTGAACCGGGAAAGCCGGGCAGTGATTGACAGCCATCGAATATTACCCTATGCCGTGAATGCCGGAGTATCCCGGTATCCGGATGTGGAGCTGTTCAGGAAAAAGCTGGCAGCCCAAATACGGGAACTGGTCTGGATTGATGAAAAAGAAGTAGATACCACGCACCGGAATATGTATATCGTGGGTAAAGCTTGTCAATTGGAGGGATTTCCCGTACCGGCTGAATATATCCGCATGGCCATTGAAAACAAAGGCGACCGGCATGTAAAAAGCAACCTCGAAGTATTTAATAAAGCCATTGGAAATAATCCGAAAAAAAGCCGCGTATATGGAGAAACAGCCCGTTGAAATTCATTTTTATCTGAACGGAAAACCTGTTACCAGGAAGGTCAAACCGGCTACCTTGCTACTTGACCTGCTCCGGGACGACCTGAAGCTGAAAGGCACCAAGCCCGGCTGCCATGAAGGGGAATGCGGGGCCTGCACCGTGCTGGTGGATGGCCGGGCGGTGAATTCCTGTCTGTTTCTGGCGGTAAACGCGGAAGGCAGGAAAATTACCACCATAGAAGGAATTCAATCAGGAGATGGCCAGCTCGATGAAGTGCAGGATGCCATGCTGCAGCATTGGGCAGTGCAATGTGGTTTCTGTACCCCGGGCATGGTGATGTCCATTACTTCCTTCAGAAACCGTTGCCGGGAAATGGGGATTGATCCCGGCCGGGAACTGATCCGCAAAAACCTTGAAGGCAATCTTTGCCGATGCACCGGGTATGTGAAGATTATTGAAGCCGTGGAAAGCCTTTTTCATAAACCGGAAACTTCCGAAGCCAAAAGCCATTAAGCAATGACCCAAAACAAAAAACTGAAAGTAATCGGAAAACCGGCACGAAAACTCGATGGCGACATACGGGTAACCGGAAAAGCTGTGTACGGGCATGACATAGAGCTGCCCGGCATGCTGTACGGGACGATCCTGCGGTCGCGCTATCCCTCCGCCATCATTGAATCGATTGATACTTCCAAAGCACTGGCTTTGCCCGGAGTGGAATGTGTCATTACAGCCGATGACGTGGATGTAAACCCCATCGGTTACAGGCGAGACCATCCCATCCTGAAAAAAGGAGAAGTGAATTGCATCCGCGATGAAATAGCGGCCGTGGCAGCCAGCAGCCGGGAAATCGCGCAAAAAGCCCTGCAGCTGATCGAGGTGAAATACAAGGTGCGCCAAGGGATTTTCGACCCGGAAGAAGCCATGAAGCCCGATGCCCCCCTGATTAATAAATTCAGCAAGCAGGAATACGAGCATAAGAATTTCTCCGACACATTCCACTACCAGCACGGTGACCTCGAGAAGGAAAAAGCGGCCAGTGCCGCCATCATTACCAAACGTTACAAGCTGCACCGGGTAACCCATTGTTGCCTGGGCACGAGTAACATCACGGCCGACTGGTCAGCGGCCGAGCAGCGGCTGACCCTGTATTCGTCCACGCAGGTGCCGTTTCTCTACCAGCGCGATATGGCGCGCTGCCTCAAAATGGATCCCTCGCGCATCCGGATCATTCAGCCAATTATTGGCGGTGGGTTTGGCAGTAAGCTGGATATGCTTCCCTTTGAGCCTATTTGCGCCCTGCTGTCGATGAAAACGGGCCGTCCGGTGCAACTGATTTATGACCGCGAAGAAGAATTCCTGGCTTCTCCCACGCGCCAGCCGAAAATCGTGGATGTCAGCATGGGGGTGGACAAGGAAGGGAATTTCACTTTCCGGGAAGTAACCGAGATCATGGACAACGGGGCCTACACTTCCTGGGGCGCGACTACGCCATTCGTCAGTATGCAGACTTTCTCGTCCTTATACAAGGTGCGGGCGTGCAAGTTCGACAGCTATGCGGTGTATACCAACAATCCGTATTCGGGTTCATTCAGGGGCTACGGAAACCCGCAGGCCACCTTTATCCTTGAACGGACGATTGACCTCCTGGCCGAAGCCATTGGAATAGATAAGGCGGAGATCAGGCGGAAGAATGCCAACCGCCAGGGCGAGGTTACGGGTCAGGGGCTGCATTACATCACCTGTGGCCACCCGGAAGCCCTGGAAACAGTGATCAAGGCCAGTGGCTACGCTCGTAAGAAGAACCGGAAACAAAGCGGCCGCTACCGAAAAGGCATTGGGCTGGCCTCCATGCTCCACGTAGGGGGCGGGGCCAAAATCTATCCCTCGGACGGGTGCGGCACCACGGTGAAGATTGACCCGTTCGGCTATGTAACCATTATTTCCGGTTCGAATGAAATCGGGCAAGGCTCGGAAACGGTACTGGCCATGATCGCTTCCGAAGAATTGGGCATTCCCATGGACCGCATCCGTGTGATCAATTCGGACACTGATGTGAAACCGTGGGATGTGGGCGTGCATGCCTCCCGCACCAGTTTCGTGGCCGGCAACTCCCTGTTGGGGGCCCTGAAAATCATCAAGGAAAAATTGCTGAAAAAAGCTTCCGAGCTATTGAATGAACCCGAGGAAGACCTGGAATTTGCCGATGGGCTGATCCGTTCGGTCAAAACCGGGGAATCATTTAAGCTCGACAAGGTGGTGCGCGAAATGCATTTTCGCCAGCCGCACGAATTGTGCGTGGCCAGCTATTTCTATGAACCCAGCAGCCAGTTCCAGGATAAAGGATATAAGGGCAATGTGAGCGGAACCTACGCCTTCGCGGCCCAGGCCATCGAAGTGGAAGTGGACACTTACACGGGCAATGTCCGGGTGCTGGATGTTTACGTGGCCCAGGACGTGGGCAAGGTGCTGAACCCGCTTGGGCTGGCCGGCCAGATTGAAGGGGGCGTGGTGATGGGCATGGGATACGCGCTGACCGAAGAGCTGAAACTGGAACAGGGGCAAGTACTGAACCCAAATTTTCATGAGTACAAACTGCCTACGGCCAGCGACATTCCCAATATCCATTTCACCCCGATTGAAACTCATGACCCGCAGGGCCCCTATGGCGCCAAAGGAGTGGGCGAAGCCCCGCTGATCCCCACGGCCGCTGCCATTGCCAACGCGGTTTCCGATGCCCTGGGCATTTATGTGGACAGCCTGCCGCTCAACCCGGAAAAAGTACTCAAATGGTGGCATGACAAACAAAAGAAATTGGCTGAAGAATTAACTGAAAAACCCGGTGTATCATGAACTTTGATGTGATCAGCCCATTGACCCGTGAAGAGCTGCTCCGCAGCCTGGAGAACATGAACGGCCGTCCCTGCCGTTTCGGAGCCGGCTATACGGACCTGGTTATGGAACTGAAAGAAGGCTCACATGAAGAGCTGATGGTCATAAACCTGGCCCGGCTGCAGGATGAGGTATTCAAAGGCGTCCGGATGACCGGCAACGGAATGTATATCGGGGCCCTGACACCGGTGGCTGACCTGGTTTACAATGACGAAGTGCAGGCATTGTATCCCGTTATGCACCAGGCCGCGTGGAGCCTGGCTTCTCCGCAAATCCGGGAAGTGGCCACGGTAGGCGGCAACCTGTGCACCGCCTCCCCGGCAGGCGATGTTTCCACGGCCCTGGTAGCCCTGCAGGCCACCTGCCTGATTATGAATAGTCAGGGCGAGGTGCGTGAAGTCCCGGTCAGCCGGTTCATCAAGGGAGTAAGGCAAACCGACCTCGGGCCCGGGGAAGTACTTCAGGCCGTGATTGTCCCGCAGAACCGGTCCAAACGACTTACATCCGGGTTTGAAAAAGTAGGCACGCGTAGGTCGATGGAATGTTCAGTGGTATCCCTGGCCTGGCACTGGCAGCTGGACGGGCAGGGCAGGGTGCAGGCAGCCGGTCTGGCTATAGGTTCGGCCGCGCCCCTGATCCCCTTTTGTGAAGAAGCCTGCCAACTGTTAATGAATAAAAACCCGGGCAAACTCAACAAGCAGGAAAAGGAAGCATTTGTAAAGGCTGTGATGTCTTATGCCAACCCGATATCGGATATCCGGGCCACCGCGTGGTACCGCAAGGAAGTGCTGGCTAACCTGGCACGCGCGCTGGTGGAATAGAAAGAATTTTTACTAAAGAAGTGAAGACTATGCTAAAACAGGAAGAGATTATGCAGTCGCTGCGGCTACGCTCCAATGAAAATTTGTTTGGCCCGCCCCCGGCCGCCCTGGAGGCTATTCGTGAGCATTACCGGATGCCGCAGATTTATCCGGACCCCGAACGGGTTCCGCTCCGGGTAAAACTGGCCGAAAAATATAACGTCAGCCCGGAAGAAGTGGCCCTGGGAGCCGGCTCGGTGGAACTGATCGATATTTTGATCCGCACCTTTTGCCGGCCGGACGAACACCTGGTATTCCCTGACCAGAGCTTCGTGGCTTACAGCCTGCTGTCCGAATTCCACAACCGGTACTACACGGCCGTGCCGCTGAAAAACTACCGGTGCGATACCAAAGCGCTGCTTCAAGCTATTGACACAGAGACCCGGCTGGTTTTTATTGCCAACCCGAATAATCCGACCAGCACCATTATTTCCCACCGTGAACTGGAAGAATTCCTGAATCGAGCACCCAGCGATGTACTGGTTGCCGTGGACGAGGCGTATTGCGAATATGTCACAGATCCCAATTACCCGGATACCCTGAAATTATTGCGTCAATATCCCAACCTAGTCATCCTGCGCACTTTCTCCAAAATCTATGGTTTGGCCGGTTTGCGCATCGGTTACGCGATTGGGCGGGAAGAGGTAACCCGTGAAATCCGGAAAAACCAGATGCCCTTCACGATCAATTACCTGGCGGCCCACGCGGCCCTGGCGGCTTTGTCGGATGAGGATTATATCCTGGAATGCCGGCAAATCAACGCGGTGGAACGGGAATTCCTTTACCGGGAAATCAAAAAGCTGGGATTTACCATTCTCAGGGGACAGGGTAATTTCCTGTATATGCCTATGAATAGCGTGGAGGAAAAAGAAGCTTTACGGGATTACCTGCTTGAAAGGGATATTATTTTCCGCGATTTGATCCGTTTCGGGCATCCTCATGCCCTCCGGTTGTCCACCTGGCATCACGAAGCCAGCGAACGAGTGGTGGAAGCCCTGGCAGCCTTCAAAAAACAATACGGCCGGTGAGAAAAATCATTTGCCCGGCATGGGGATTTACCGTATTTGGCAGCCAAATAAAATCAGTAAACCATTATGAAAGCTTTCCACAACCGCGAAAAGGGGATTGGAATTGTATACGACAAGGATGTATTCCTGATCAACGGAATGCGTACGCCCTTTGGAAAATTTTGCGGCACCCTGGGCCGGGTTTCACCCACTGACCTGGGAATTTATGCCAGCCGGGCTGCCCTGGAAAAAGCCGGGGTCGATCCCAAATCGATCGACCAGGCCTTTGTGGCCAATATCGGCCAGGCCTCGACCGATGCCTATTTTATCGGCAGGCATATAGCCCTGTACAGCGGTTTGCAGCAAGGTGTGCCGGCTTTGATGGTACAGCGCATTTGTGCTTCCGGGTTTGAAACCATCATCACCGGAACCGAACAAATCCTGCTGGGCAAGGCAGACTCTGCTTTGTGCTGCGGAACGGAAAATATGTCGCTGGCTCCCACGGTCAGTTTTGGCAACCGCATGGGTTATCCCCTGGGCCGGGTAGATTTCAGGGACATGCTCTGGGAAGCCCTGGACGATACGGCAGCCGGATATCCGATGGGCCGCACAGCCGAAAACCTGGCCCGTAAATACAACATCAGCCGGGAAGAAGTGGACGAATTTGCCAAATTGTCCCAGGACCGGGCCATTCATGCCACACAGCAAGGCTGGCTCGATGAGGAAAAGATGGCAATGAATCCGGTGGTGTTTGAAGCCGAAGGACTGGAACCCCGTAAAGTGAAACTGCCCCGGGGCGTGGAAAACTTTGTCACTGACGAGAATATCCGGCCCAGCTCTCTGGAATCCCTGGCCAAACTGCCTCCTTCCTTTGAAAAAGAAGGCGTGCAGACAGCCGGCAACAGCAGCGGGATTGTGGATGGTGCGGCTTCAGTCATTATCGGGAATGAAGCGTTTGTAAAAGAGCATAACCTGAAACCATTGGCCCGTGTCGTAGCCTCTGCCAGCAGCGGGGTGGATCCGAAATATATGGGTATCGGGCCGGTGCCCGCTATCCAAATCCTGCTTGAAATGACGAGCCTTTCTTTGGACGATATCGACCTGGTGGAAATCAATGAAGCTTTTGGCGCACAGACTATCGCCTGTGAAAAAGAGCTGGGTCTGGACCGTGACAAGCTTAACGTAAACGGAGGGGCGATAGCGTTCGGGCATCCGCTGGCAGCTACGGGAACCCGGCTGTCACTGACCATCAGCCGGGAACTGATCAGGCGGGGCGCAAAATACGGCATCGCGTCAGCTTGCATAGGAGGGGGCCAGGGTACGGCCATATTGTTTGAAAATATAGCCTGACCGGAGGTACCGGAAAGCGGGTAAATATTATCACTTTTCCACAGGCTATGTTTCAATTCGCATCAGGGGAGGATTGCCTTTCTCTGTATCTTTAGGCATTCCCCATGGATCATTTTTTTGATAAAGTTATCTTCAGCGCATCAGGCTATACCCTGACAGTCGGCCGCCTGCTGGTGGTCATCGGCATTTTACTGGCCACCCGCCTCCTGATCTGGATGATCCGGAGATTGTTTTACCGTGCCATCGGCCGGAAAGGCGACCTCGGCACACGCTATGCCATCTACCAGTTTGTGAAGTATATCCTCTGGATCCTGGCGATCCTTATTTCCCTTGAAACCATCGGTGTCAAAATCACGATCCTGCTGGCCGGCTCCGCTGCCCTGCTGGTTGGGCTTGGCCTTGGATTGCAGCAAACCTTTAATGACGTTTTATCAGGCGTTATCCTTTTGATTGAAGGAACAGTAAGGGTGCAGGACGTGATAGAAGTAGAAGGGCAAATCGTAAAAGTTCAGCATATCGGCCTGCGCACTTCCATAGTCATAGACCGGGACGATATCTACATTATTATTCCAAATCACATACTGGTCAATGATTCGGTAATTAATTGGACCCGGAGTAAAATGCTGGTCCGGCACCGGATTACCGTTGGCGTGGCCTATGGCAGCGAGCCAACCCTGGTCCGCCAGGTACTGGTGGAAGCCGCCATGGAGCATCCGCAGGTTTACCAGAACAAAGTCCCCATTGCCCGCCTGGTAGAATTTGGGGAGTCAAGCCTTAACTTCGAGCTCCTGTTCTGGAGTCGCAACCTGTTCCGGATCGAACAAACCAAAAGCGAAATCCGGTTTGCCATCCTAAAAAAATTCGCAGAAAAGGACATTACCATCCCGTTCCCGCAGCGCGATCTGCATATCAAGTCTTCTTCCAAACCGGAATAATCCCCTGTAAAAAGATTTTTTTTGCCAAACCGGAAACTATTTTGTTGGTACAACAGTTGTAGGTACATTAATCAACAATTCTATGACGATTGAGCAGGAACTGAAATTGAACAAATCCTATAAACCGGGTGACCGGGTTGTTTTGAACATTATGTTCACGGCCAACTGGTTGGTACAGCGCATCAACCAGGCGCTGAGGCCTTTTGGTATCACTGAACCGCAATTCAATGTACTGCGCATTTTACGCGGGCAGCATGGCCGGGCACTGAATCTTTTTCAAATCAGGGAAAGAATGATCCACCGGACCAGCAATACCACCCGCATCATAGACAAGCTTCGCCAAAAGGGGTTAATCGAACAGCAACTATGCCCTTCCAACAGGCGCAGGGTGGAGGTTTCCATTACGGGTAAGGGACTGGACCTGCTACTTCAGATTGATCCGGTCATGACTGAATTGCAAGCCCGGTCAATAAAAAACATCAGTCCGGAGGAAGCCCGGACTTTGAACGAAATCTTGGATAAGCTCAGAAATGATTAGGCTATTTCTTAACCTGTTAAATTATTGTTTATGAACACTGTTTTATGGATTACACAGGGCCTTTTGGCCGCCATGTTTTTGATGTTCGGAATGATGAAAACGATCAAACCTAAAGAGGAACTGGCCAAAAATATGGCCTGGGTGAATGGCTTCAGTGTCGGCCAGATCAAAACAATCGGTATGTTGGAAATGCTGGCGGCCATCGGATTAATTCTACCCTGGGGCTTGAATATGCTTCCCATTTTAACACCCCTTGCGGCCATAGGGCTCGTGCTGACCATGATGGGTGCCATGGTAACTCACGCTAAGCTTAAAGAAAACAAAATGATCATGATGAACCTTTTGCTATTGGCACTGTCTGCCTTTGTGGCATACGGAAGATTGGCTCTTTAATATTTCACTTTTATAAAAATTGCATTATGGAAAAACCGAAAGTAGCACAGAAAATGCCTTATGTGATGGAAATGGAGCCCGGTACTTATGCCTGGTGCGCTTGTGGTAAAAGCAGCAACCAACCGTTTTGTGATGGATCGCATAAAGACACCCCATTCCGCCCGGTGATTGAAAAAATCACGGAAACCAAAAAAGTGGCCTGGTGCGGCTGCAAGCACACGAACGGAAAGCCTTTTTGTGACGGTACGCACAAAAGGATTTAAGCAAAAAACAAAAAGGCCCGGATTTACCCGGGCTTTTTCTTTGTGATTCGGGATGGATTGGCAAACTTCGCTTCCAAAATTATACTCATGAATGAACAAGTAGCCAATCTGGAACCCCAAGCCATCTGGACCCATTTTGAGCAATTAAATGAGATTCCGCGCGGGTCTAAAAAAGAACAAAAAGCAGTAGAATTTGTCCGCCAGTTCGGTGAAAGGCTCGGGCTGGAAACCATCGTGGATGAAGTGGGTAATGTGATTATCCGGAAACCCGCCACACCAGGGATGGAAAACCGCAAAGGAATTATCCTGCAATCGCACCTCGATATGGTGCACCAGAAAAATTCCGATGTGGATTTTGATTTCGATACCCAGGGCATTCAGTCATACATTGACGGGGAATGGGTAAAAGCCAAGGGCACCACACTGGGAGCCGATAACGGCATCGGGGTGGCAACCATCCTTGCGGTGCTGGCAGACAAGAACCTGAAGCACGGCCCGATTGAAGGCTTATTCACCATAGACGAGGAAACGGGTATGACCGGGGCGTTTGCCCTTAAGGGAGGTTTGCTGCAGGGGGAAGTCCTGCTGAACCTGGATTCTGAAGATGAGGGAGAATTGTATATCGGTTGTGCCGGAGGCATTGACAATACGGTTACCTTCAGCTATAAAGAAGAAACGGTTCCGGCCGGATATACGGCTTTTAAAATCACTGTCAAGGGGTTGAAGGGAGGCCATTCCGGGGGCGACATTCACCTCGGGCGCGGTAACGCAAATAAAATCATGAACCGCCTTTTGCTGGAAGCTTCCGGAAAGATTTCACTGCGGATTGACAAAATTGACGGAGGTGGTTTGCGCAATGCCATTCCCCGCGAATCCTTCGCGTGGGTGGCCGTGCCCCAGGGCGAAGCCGGAACCTTTACCGGTTTGGTCCGCGATATGGGCGAAACCCTTGCCCGGGAATTTCATAACTCTGATCCCGGAGTGCAGTTGTTGGCGGTGCCTGCGGAATGCAGTGCCTGCCTGCCGGAAGGCCTGCAAGTTCAGCTGCTGCGCACCCTCGATACGGCCCCGAACGGGGTGTACGCCATGAGCCAGGATATGGAAGGGCTGGTGGAAACCAGCACCAACCTGGCCAGGGTTTTGGTCGAAGGCGGTAGCGGTAAAATCATGTTCCTTACGCGCAGTTCAGTGGAGTCCCGGAAAATGGATTTAAGCCGTATTATCGAGAGCGCCTTCTTTTTCCTGAAAGGGGCTTCGGTGGCGCATGCAGGCTCTTATCCCGGCTGGGAACCGAATCCCGGTTCACCCATCCTGAAAGTCATGCAACAGGGCTACCGCGACCTGTTTGGTACCGAACCAAAAGTGATGGCCATTCATGCCGGCCTCGAATGCGGGATTTTAGGGAGGAACTATCCCGGTATGGATATGATTTCTTTTGGCCCAACGATCCGCAATCCGCATTCACCCGATGAAATGGTGCATATTGGCACGGTAAAGAAATTCTGGGATTATCTGCTGTACACCCTGGAAAACGCACCGGTGAAGTCCTGACCAGGTATGATATAAATCATTTCCTGATCGTTGTTTTTACCTATAATTTTGCCCCTCCATTCGGAGATTTTTTCCTCCGGATGGTGTTTATCCTTTCAGATGACCTTGGGGAAACCCGGCATAGGATGGGATGTATTATTGCTTAACTTTGCGGCTGATTTTTCAGCATTTCAAACAAGAGGTGTATGACTGCTGATGTCCTGGTTCTGTTTTTCCTGGTAGGAACCATTCTGGTAGGAGGTGGGGTGGTTACTTCCATGCTGTTTGCACCCAAAAAGAAGAACCAGCAAAAAGAAGAGCCCTACGAAAGCGGTATTCCCACCATCGGGCCTACCTGGGTCCAGTTTAAGGTGGGGTATTACCTGTTTGCCATCCTTTTCTTGGTGTTCGATGTAGAGACTGTTTTTATCTTTCCCTGGGCTGTGGTAATGAAGTCAGTGGGGTTGGCAGCTTTTATTGAAATCCTCATTTTTTTGCTCATCCTTGGCCTCGGCTTGTTATATGCCTGGAAGAAAAATGCATTGAAATGGGAGTAGAGGAAGTTCCAAATACCGGCCCGTTAAAGGATTTTCCAGGTAAAGTACACCGCGGTCATGGTGCCAATATCGTAGTAACTTCGGTTGACGGGATCATAAACTGGGCCCGTGCCAACAGTTTGTGGCCGCTTACTTTCGGAACCAGTTGCTGCGCCATTGAAATGATGGCCACAGGCGCATCGCGGCATGACTGGGCCCGGTTCGGAACAGAAGTGGCCCGGGCCACACCCCGCCAGGCCGACCTGATCGTAATTGCCGGTACCATTGTCAATAAAATGGCGCCCGTGCTGCGCAGGCTCTACCATCAGATGGCCGAACCCAAATACGTCATTGCCATGGGCGCCTGTGCTACCAGCGGAGGGCCTTTCTATTACAATTCCTATTCGGTAGTAAAAGGAGCGGATCATATCATCCCGGTAGATGTGTATGTGCCCGGCTGCCCACCCAGGCCCGAGGCTTTGTTGTATGGCATCATGCAGCTGCAGAAAAAGATCAAGCAGGAATCTGTTGCGGCCCCGGAAGATAAACTGAAAGATTATGAATAGGGAAGAGCTGCTGAACCGGTTGACCCAACTGCTCCCGGAAGTCGAAATCCTGGAATCTGAAACACAATTCCCGGAAATCACCATACCGGCCGGACAGTGGAAAGAACTGGCCCGAAAGCTGCGCTTTGAGGAGGACCTTTTATTTGATTTTCTTTTTTGCCTTACCGGGGTGGACTGGGTCGAATACTTGAGCGTGGTGTATCATCTGCGCTCAACGGTGCATGGCCATACCCTCGTGGTCAAGGCAAAAATCGAAGACAGGGAGCACCCAATCATGGATACGGTATCGGATATCTGGCGGACGGCAGAATTTCATGAACGGGAAGCGTATGATTTTTTCGGGATTCATTTTCATGGCCATCCGGATTTGCGGAGAATTTTCCTTGAGGATGACTGGGAAGGCTGGCCCTTACGCAAAGACTATGAGGATCCGGTGAATATGGTAATGTTGTAGGAATATGGCAGAAGCAGGTACAGGTTTAAAGACACAGGAATACTTCATAAATATGGGGCCCCAGCACCCATCAACCCACGGGGTGCTGCGCCTGGTGCTCGAACTGGATGGCGAAATCATAAAAAAGGTGATTCCGCATCTGGGCTATATACACCGCTCCATCGAGAAAATGTGCGAGCACGACAGCTACCAGCAAATCGTGCACCTGACCGACCGGATGGATTACCTCTCGGCCCATATTAACAATGAGGCGGTTTGCCTGGCCGTGGAAAAAGCCCTTGGCATTGAAGTCAACGATCGGATTAAAGTGATCCGCACCATTATGGCTGAACTTACCAGGCTGTCCAGCCATCAGCTGTGGTGGGGGGTTATGGGTATGGACCTGGGCGCGATTACCACTTTTTTGTACGGTTTCCGCGACCGGGAAATGATCATTGACATTTTCGAAGAAACCTGTGGAGCTCGCCTGACCATGAATTACAATGTTCCGGGCGGGCTTATGTTTGATATCCATCCGAATTTCCAGAAGCGGGTTAAGGCTTTCCTGAAGCATTTTAAAAAGAAACTGCCGGAATACGATGACCTGCTGAGCAATAACATCATTTTCCGGAAAAGGACCGAGGGCGTGGGTTACCTGAGCCGTGAAGACGCCATTTCCTATGGGGTGACGGGCCCCAGCGGGCGGGCTTCCGGATTCTCCTGTGATGTCCGGAAACAGGAGCCATACAGCGCCTACGACCGGGTAGAATTCAGGGAAATAACCCGGACAGAAGGAGATTCCTATGCCCGGTATAAAGTGCGCATTGACGAAATGTGGGAGTCAATGCACATTATCGAACAACTGATCGACAATATTCCGGAAGGGGATTATAAAATGCCGATGAAAAAGGTCATCAAGCTTCCGAAGGGCGAATATTTCCAGCGCGTGGAAACAGCACGCGGGGAGTTTGGGGTCTATATCATCAGCGATGGCGGGAAATCGCCATACCGGCTGAAATTCCGCTCACCCGGGTTCAGCAATCTGTCGGCCTTGGACCTTATGGCCAGGGGATGCAAGATAGCGGATTTGGTGGCGATTCTGTCAACGATTGACCTGGTGATACCTGATATTGACCGCTAACAAACAGCGAATATGGCGTTCAGCATCTATGATTTCAATATATTGACCCAAAGCATTCATGAAGGCCTGAGCCAGCGGATGAGTCCGTTCTGGACAGTCGCGGTTGAATGGTTCATCATCGGCCTGATATTCCTGGTTTTCGTGGCACTGATGGGGCTGATGCTGGTATACATTGAGCGCAAAGTCTCCGCGTTCATCCAGCAGAGGCTGGGGCCCATGCGGGTCGGCCCCTGGGGCCTGATGCAGACCATGGCCGATATCATTAAGCTGGTCCTCAAAGAGCCGCTCGTAACCAAAACGGCCGATAAGCTGCTTTTCCACATGGCGCCTTTCATACTGATGACAGCCAGCATAATGGCTTTGGCGGCTATTCCTTTCGCTTTGGGCCTCCAGGTGCTCGATCTGAATATTGGAGTGCTGTATGTGATGGCCATCACTTCAGTAGGCGTTGTGGGCATTCTGCTGGCCGGCTGGTCGAGCAACAACAAATATTCCCTGATCGGGGCCATGCGTTCGGGTGCGCAGATCATTAGCTACGAATTAAGTGTGGGGCTGAGCCTGCTGACCATTGTGGTACTGGCCGGCAGCCTGCAATTGTCTGAAATTGTCGCGAGTCAGGCGGACGGCTGGT
Organism: uncultured Chitinophagales bacterium; assembly: GCA_964422925.1. Lineage (GTDB taxonomy): Bacteria > Bacteroidota > Bacteroidia > Chitinophagales > S012-47 > CAYRDC01. Next base: position 81,931 of record CAYRDC010000007.1, read on the forward strand.
GGATATTCAAAGGCCATATCCCGGCATTTATCGCCTTTGTCATTTTCCTGATTGCCGGCACAGCCGAAGTGAATCGCACGCCTTTCGACCTGCCGGAAGCCGAATCAGAACTGACAGCCGGTTTTCACACGGAATACTCAGGCATCAAATTCGCCTTTTTCTTCCTGGCCGAATATGTGAACATGTTTATTATCGCGGCACTGGGCGCCACCCTCTTCCTGGGCGGCTGGATGCCCCTGCATTTTGGCACGGATAACCTGTTCAACCATGTGATGGATTACATTCCACCGGTTTTCTGGTTTTTCGGCAAGGTATCATTCCTGATCCTGCTGATGATGTGGTTCCGCTGGACCTTCCCGCGCCTGCGCATCGACCAGCTGCTGACACTGGAATGGAAATATTTGTTACCGCTGAACCTGATAAATATTGTTGTAATGGCATTTATCGCCCTGATGGGGTGGCATTTTTAACGGATACCGCATGAAAGCTGTGTTGAATTATTTCCGGGATATTGTTCAGGGATTTATCTCCCTGCTGAAAGGCATGCGGATTACGGGGCATTATTTCACCCATCCCAAAGAAATTATTACCCAGCAATATCCTGAAAACCGCGATACCCTGAAGATGTTTGACCGCTTCCGGGGCGAGGTGGTGCTGCTGCACAACGAAAATAACGAACACCGCTGCACCGGGTGTTCGGCTTGTGAAATAGCGTGCCCCAACGGAAGCATTGAAATCATCAGCAAGCGGGTGGAAACCCCGGAAGGCAGGAAGGTAAAGGTGATTGTCAAGTTTGTGTACCACCTGAGCATGTGCACCATGTGCAATTTATGTATCCTGGCCTGCCCGACCGATGCCATTGTGATGGGAAAGGATTTCGAGCATGCCGTGTACGACCGCAGCGAGCTGACCAAGGTGTTGAACAAACCGGGTTCTAAACTTATGGAGGGCGTGAAATAAATGGATGGAGCATTCACATATTTCCTGCTTGGGCTGATATTGCTTTTTTCCCTGCTGACGGTCACCAGCCAGCGCCTGCTTCGCTCTGCGGTGTATTTGCTGTTTGTGCTGTTGCTGACAGCAGGGGTTTACGTGGCCATGGAATATTATTTCCTGGCCGCAGTGCAGGTAACCTTGTATGCCGGGGGCATCGTGGTGCTGATCATTTTTTCCATTCTGCTCACCCATCACATTGAGCACCGTTTGGGCGGTCCCGGCTTGGTGAAAGGGCTTTCCTCGGCAATAGTGTTCCTGGCAGGTACCGGGCTGGTGATTTGGGTGCTGCTGGAACACCAGTTCCTGCCGGCCACACCGTCATCACTGGAGTATTCCATGACCCTGATCGGTACGGCCCTGCTGAATTACGGCCGCGGGGGATACGTATTGCCGTTTGAAGTGATTTCCATCCTCTTGCTGGCCGCGATGATCGGGGCTATCGCGATTGCCAAACCGGCTTTGTTACAATTCAGAAATCCAAAACAGGCGGAAGATGACCAGTAGTATACCGGCTTTGCATTTGCTGATCGTGAGCACACTGATGTTCTTCATCGGGGCGTACGGGTTTCTGACCAGACGGAACCTGATTAGCATGCTCATCAGCATTGAACTGATGATCAACGCGGCCGCTTTCAATTTCGCGATTATGAACCGCTGGTTTTTCCCGGCCAGCCTGGAGGGGCATTTTTTCAGCCTGTTTATTATAGCCGTGGCCGCTGCCGATGCGGCAGTTGCCATTGCCATTATCATAAACGTGTACCGGAATTACAACACCATTGAGGTGGAAGAGGTGGACGAAATGAAATATTAAGCGGAAGCCATGGATTATACATACACCATATGGATTGTTCTCATACCGCTGTTTGTCTTTTTGCTGACGGGCCTGTTTGGCAACCGGTTTAAACCAATGGTTTCCGGGCTGGTGGGCACCCTGGGGCTAGGCGCGTCAACCCTGTTAGCCTGGTTTACGGCTTACCAGTATTTCTTTGCCGGTGCCCCGGAAGATGGGGTGTACCGGGCCGTAGTCGCCTTTAACCGGCTGTGGCTGCAATTCACCGACACCCTGCATATAGACCTGGGCGTGCTGCTCGACCCGATTTCCGTACTGCTCATCCTGGTAGTGACCACGGTGTCGCTAATGGTGCACATCTACAGCCTGGGATACATGAAAGGCGAGGACGGATTCTACCGGTATTTTGCGTTCCTATCGCTGTTTACATTTTCGATGCTCGGCCTGGTGCTGGCCACCAACCTGTTCCAGATGTACATCTTCTGGGAACTGGTGGGCTTGTCGTCCTACCTGCTGATCGGGTTTTATTACCAGCGCCCTTCCGCGGTGGCTGCGGCCAAAAAAGCTTTTATCGTAACACGGTTTGCCGACCTGGGGTTTCTCATTGGCATCCTGGTGGTTTCCTGGCTGACCGGGACCTTTGATTTCGGCATCCTGACCGATCCTGCGGGACCGGCCATCAGCAGTTCAGGCGGTACGGCATTTCTCGGGCTGTCCACTTTAACCTGGGCGCTGATCCTGATTTTTATAGGTGGAGCCGGGAAATCCGCGATGTTCCCCCTGCATATCTGGCTGCCCGATGCCATGGAAGGCCCCACACCGGTTTCCGCGCTGATCCATGCGGCCACCATGGTGGTGGCCGGGGTGTACTTGGTGGCCCGGATGTTCCCGGTGTATGTGCTGGCTGCCCCGGAAGCATTGGATATGATTGCTTTTGTTGGGGCGTTTACCTCCCTGTTCGCGGCCGTAATTGCCTGCACGCAAACGGATATTAAACGAATTCTTGCCTACAGCACCATCTCCCAGATCGGGTATATGATGCTGGCCCTGGGCGTGTCGGGCTATGGCGGGGAGCACGGCCTCGGTTTCACGGCTTCGATGTTTCATCTGACCACGCACGCCATGTTCAAAGCATTACTGTTCCTGGGAGCCGGTTCGGTGATCCATGCCATTCACAGCAATGACATGAAGGATATGGGGAATCTCCGGAAGTACATGCCGGTAACGGCCATCACGTTCCTGGTGGCCTCGCTGGCCATTGCCGGGATACCACCTTTCGCGGGATTCTTCAGCAAAGATGAAATACTGGTAGCGGCTTATTCCAATGCATCGGTTTATTTCTGGGTGGAATGGTTTGTGGCCGGGCTGACCGCGTTTTACATGTTCCGCCTCTACTTTAGCGTGTTTCACGGGAAGCAGACCGGTTATGAGAAAAAGCCGCACGAATCGCCCATGGTCATGCTTGTGCCCCTGCTGGTGCTGGCGGCCGGAGCTGCCTTCACCGGGTTTCTGCCCATCAGCCGGTTTGTAACCAGCGATGGAATACCGTTTGAAACGCACATGCACTGGACTGTGGCCATTGCCTCCGCGGGAATCGGCCTGGCAGGCATCGGACTGGCGGCATGGTTCTATTTCAAGCCGTCTGAACGCCCGGCAAAATTCGCGGCTTCCGTTAAAGGGTTTTACACCGCGGCATACCGGAAGTTTTATATCGATGAGTTGTATTTGTTCGTCACCAAACGGATTATTTTCCGGCTGATCGCGCGGCCCGTGGCCTGGTTCGACCGGCACATTGTGGACGGAACCATGAACCTGATTGCGAGAATTACTTACGTGCTGTCAGTCAGCATCAAGGGATTCCAGTCCGGGCAGTTGCAGGATTACGCTTTTGTCTTCCTGGCCGGGGCTGTCCTGTTATCGCTGGCGCTAATTGTGTGGTGGATATAACAATTTAGGAAAGAATGGATTATCTGACACCGCTGATCATTGTACCGTTGCTCACTGTAGTGGCTATCCTGTTTACCAGAACAGTGCACCAGACCCGGGTGACGGCTGCCATCGGCATGGGGGTGCAACTGCTCTTGAGCATAAATCTGGTGATCCAGTACCTGCTCGAGCGGAAAGCCGGCAATACTGCGGAAATGCTGTTTACCAGTAGCATTCCCTGGTTCCGCAGCCTGAATATAAACATTGATTTCGGGGTGGACGGCATTTCCGTGGCCCTCATTTTGCTTACCGGCATTGTCATTTTCACCGGCATATTCGCCAGCTGGAATATTAAAGACCTGAGCCGGGAATTTTTCATTTCCCTGATCCTGCTCACCACCGGGGTTTTCGGGTTCTTTATCACCATCGATATTTTCGTGATGTTCCTTTTCTACGAGCTGGCGGTGATTCCCATGTACCTGCTGATTGGCATATGGGGCAGCGGGCCCAGGAAATATGCGGCCATGAAGCTGACCCTGATGCTTATGGCAGGTTCCGCCCTGATTCTCGTGGGCATACTGGGCATTTACTTCACTTCTGCGCAGGTCAGCGGGGAACCCAGTTTCAATTTCATTGTGTTGGAGCGGATTCAGATGCCGCTGAGCGCGCAGCGGTTTTTCTTCCCGCTTACTTTTGTGGGTTTTGGCGTGCTGAGCGCGTTGTTTCCCTTCCACACCTGGTCGCCTGACGGGCATGCTTCCGCGCCAACGGCCGTTTCCATGCTCCATGCCGGGGTATTGATGAAACTGGGCGGGTATGGCGTGCTGCGCATAGCCATGTTCCTGATGCCGGATGCCGCTAACGAAATGGCTACCTTTTTTCTGGTGCCGGTTGGAATCAGCGTGATCTACGGTGCATTCGGGGCTATCATGCAAAAGGATTTGAAATACATCAACGCGTATTCGTCCGTCAGCCATGTGGGGCTTATCCTGTTTGCTTTGCTGATGCTGAACAAAGCTGCCATCAATGGTGCCGTGCTCCAGATGGTTTCGCATGGACTGATGACGGCCTTGTTTTTTGCCCTGATAGGCATGATCTACGGCCGGACTCATACGCGGATGATTAATCAGATGGGTGGTTTGCTCAAGGTTATGCCTTTCCTGGGGGCGGCTTATGTCATTGCCGGGTTTGCATCCCTGGGGCTGCCGGGGCTCAGCGGATTTGTGGCTGAGATGAACATTTTCGTGGGCGCATTTCAGCATACCGATACCTTCCACCGGGTGTTTACCATTATCGCGGTTTCAAGCATAGTGGTTACGGCAGTCTACATCCTCCGGGTGGTAGCCATCCTGCTGCTCGGACCGCTTTCAAAACCGGAATTCAAGACGTTGAAAGACGCTCATTGGTACGATAAAATCGCGGCAGGCCTGTTGATTACGGCCATTGCCGGAATGGGTATTGCCCCGCTGTGGATCAGCGATATGATTCGTGACAGCCTGGGGCCGATCATGGAAAAACTGGCTTCGGCCTTTTAAAATATAGCTATGACCTGGGAGCAATTTGCACTTATGCGGCATGAACTGGGATTGACACTGATCCTGCTGATCCTGGCTGTGGTGAACCTGGCGCTGCGGGATGAACACAAATACCGCATAATCCCATGGGCTGTCGGGTTATTTGCCGTCAACCTGCTGGCCGGGTTCCTGCCGGGCGCTTACGGCACATTGTTCGGGGGAATGTACCTGATGAACGAGCCGGTATGGCTGATGAAAAACATCCTCAACACCGGGACTTTCATTGTTTTCCTGTTCTCAGCTGGCTGGCTCAGGCGCGAACTCGAGAACAAGCCCCGCGCGGCCGATTATTTTATACTGCTGCTCTCCAGCCTTACCGGGATGTTCTTTATGATTTCCTCGGGCCATTTCCTGATGTTTTTCATCGGGCTGGAGCTGGCTACCATACCGGTGGCTGCCCTGGCTGCCTTTGAGCAAAAAGTCAGGCGCTCGGCAGAAGCCGGGGTAAAGTTGATTCTGCTTTCCACTTTTAGCAGCGCCATTATGCTGTTTGGTATTTCCTTCCTGTATGGCACTACCGGTTCCGCCTATTTCGACAGTATGATGAGCGGAATCATCGGCTCCCCGCTTCAGGTGCTGGGCTTTATATTCTTTTTCGCGGGGCTGGCTTTCAAAATCAGCATTGTGCCTTTCCACCTGTGGACAGCTGATGTATACGAAGGAGCCCCGGTGAATGTCAGTGGATTCTTGTCCGTGGTGTCGAAAGGCGCTGCCGTCTTTATCCTGATGATTTTGCTGTTCAACGTATTCCGGATGATAGAAGGAAGCTGGGTCAAGGTGCTGTATGTTACTTCCATACTGACAATGACCATTGGTAACCTCTTCGCGCTACGCCAGCAGAACCTGAAACGTTTCCTTGCCTTTTCCTCCATTGCCCAAGCTGGTTTTATCCTATTGGGAATGATTGCGGGAAACGCCCTCAGCATGACAGTGGTGCTGTATTTTGTATTTATTTACATTTTTTCGAACCTGGCAGCATTCGGGGTGGTATCAGTCATTTACAACCAGACCGGCCGGGAAATGATGCACGACTACAACGGCCTGTACCGTACCAACCCGAAGCTGAGCCTGGTCATGATGCTGGCTATGTTTTCACTGGCCGGGGTACCCCCGGTGGCTGGCTTTTTCGGGAAGTTTTTCCTGTTTACAGCCGCGGCCAGCAAGGGGTATTACTGGCTGGTAATCATCGGGGTGGTGAACGCTACCATATCGCTGTATTATTACCTGCTGGTGGTAAAAGCCATGTTTATCAATGAAAATGAGGCTCCGCTCGCTTTCTTTACAACCGATCATTGGGCCCGTGCCGGACTGGTGATTTGCGCGCTCGGGATCCTGGCCGTGGGATTCATCGGGCCTTTGTTTGATTTTATGAACCGGGTTGCTTTGGGATTTTAAGCGTAGCGTATGACAACATTCATTAACCACGGAAAGCATATAGAGCAGGAAATTGACGGAATCCGTTGCCGGGTGGTGGACAAAGGTGCCAGCCGCAAACGGGTGGAGTTTCTCAAAACCCTGCTGGAGCACAACGGTTATGAAGTGAAATGGGTGGAAGAGGAACCCCCTGCCCCGAAACCGGCAGGTGAGGGCTCCGCGGCTGATACTCCGGCTGAACCTACTTACACGATTGGCGTAACCGATATAACCTTTAATCCCGTGGTGAAAGTGTTTGGCCGCATGCTGCGCACCCCGGACGGCAAAATCGTAACACCGGCCATCTGGAACCAGTTACCTCCCGATCCGGAAGCGGAGCACGACTGGTACTGGCGTTATCACTACGCTTAAAACCAGCAGGTTCCCGGCTTACATCCTGGAAAACATTTCCAGCATTTCCCACTTGTGCTTGATATCCTCTTTAGCCATTTCGAGCAGCCGGGCGGCATTTTCCTTGTCTTCTTTCAACAACCTGGAATACCTTGCTTCGCGGTAAATATATTTCTCGAGGGGAAGGTTGGGTTCCTTGCTGTCGATGCTGAAGCGCCTGCCAATGGGTTTCATTGGGTTGTAGCGGAACAGGGGCCAGTAGCCCGAAGCGACTGCCTTTTGTTGCTGCTCGGCCCCGTGGGCCATGTCGTAGCCGTGGGCTATGCAATGCGAGTAGGCAATAATCAGCGAGGTGCCCGGGTAGGCGTTGGCTTCGTTCAGCACTCTAACCGTATGGGCGTCTTTGGCGCCAAGCGCTATCTGGGCGACATACACATTGCCATAACTTAAGGCCATAAACCCAAGTTCTTTTTTCGGAATTCGTTTCCCGGAGACTGAAAACTTGGCCGCAGCACCCAATGGGGTGGCTTTGGAGGTCTGCCCACCTGTATTGGAATATACCTCCGTATCTAAAACCAGAATGTTCACATTTTCACCGGAAGCCAGGATGTGGTCGAGCCCTCCGTAACCAATGTCATAGGCCCAGCCATCCCCGCCAATAATCCAGACCGACCGTTGTTTCAGGTCATCGGCCAGCAGCAGCAACCGCATAGCTTTTGCATGGCCTAATTGGCGCAATTTTTCTTTCAGTTCGTTTACGTTATTGCGCTGAGCAATGACTCCTGCTTCCGTGTTTTCGTCTGCATTGGCAATGCGTTCTACCAGTTCATTACCAATTTCATCTTTCAGGCTCAACAGCAGGCTGAAGGCCATTTTTCGTTTCTGGTCGATAGCCGTACGCATGCCCAGGCCAAATTCGGCATTGTCTTCAAACAAGGAATTGCTCCAGGCCGGCCCCAGGCCTTCCTTATTCTTGCTCCAGGGCGTGGTGGGCAGGTTTCCACCGAATATGGAGGAACAGCCGGTGGCATTGGCCACCACCATGCGGTCGCCAAACAACTGCGTCAGGAGTTTGATGTAAGGCGTTTCCCCGCACCCGGCACAAGCCCCGCTGAACTCAAACAATGGTTCCATGAACTGGGATCCCTTTACACTGGCCATGTTTACCCGGGTCCGGTCAAGTTCCGGAGCACGCAGGAAGAAATTCCAATTTTCGATTTCCTGTTCCTTTATGGGCGCTTTTGTCTCCATGTTAATGGCCTTGTGTTCCGGGTTTTCCTTGCTGACGGCCGGGCAATATTCCACGCAAAGCGTACAACCTGTGCAGTCTTCAACGGCTACCTGAAGGGCATACATCTCATGCTCCTGGTCAAAATCCTTACCGATAGGTGTAATGGATTTGAAGGACTCAGGCGCTGATTTCAGCAGCTCTTTGTCTAAAATTTTTGCCCTAATAGCCGCATGCGGGCAAATGACCACGCATTTGTTGCACTGGGTACAGAGTTCTGGATCCCAGACCGGGATTTTGTTGGCGATATTCCGTTTTTCCCAGGCAGCCGTGCCGGACGGGAAAGTGCCGTCCACGGGTATGGCGCTGACCGGCAGGCTGTCGCCTTCGCCTGCAATGGCCTTGGCCAACACGTTCTTCACGAAATCAGGCGCTTCGTCCGGCACCAGTGTTTCCATTTCAATCTGGCTGGTGATTTTTTGGGGATAATCCACTTTATGCAGGTTGGCCAGGGCTGAATCCACTGCCCGGAAATTTAATTCCACAATTTTTTCGCCCTTGGAGGCATAGGATTTTTCAATGGCTTCCTTTATATGCCGGATGGCATCTTCCCGGGGAATGATTCCCGAAATGTCAAAGAAACAGGTTTGCAGTATGGTATTAATCCGTTTGCCCATTCCCACTTCCGCGGCCACCCGGGTAGCGTCAATCACGTAAAAATTTAATTGCTTCTGCAGGATTTGCTGCTGCACCCTCCGGGGCAGTTTATCCCAGATTTCATCCGGCCCATAGGGCGCGTTTAGCAGGAATGTGGCACCCCGGCAAGCCTTGCCGAGGACATTATACCTGTACATAAAATTAAACTGGTGGCAGGCAATAAAATTGGCTGATTCCACCAGGTAAGTGCTGTATATCGGGGCTTCTCCAAACCGCAGGTGAGAAACCGTTTGGGCCCCTGCCTTCCGGGAGTCATAGACAAAATATCCCTGGACAAATTTATTTGTGGCGTTTCCGATTATCTTAATGGAATTCTTATTGGCGCTAACGGTTCCGTCTGAACCCAGCCCGAAGAACATCCCCCGGAATTCATGTTGTTCGTCCAAATTGAGGTCTTCATCCCATTCGAGGCTGGTGTATCCGACATCGTCATGAATGCCAATGGTAAAGTGGTTTTTCGGTTTATCGGAGGTCAGTTCCTCGAAAATGCGTTTGGCCATCGAGGGGGTGAATTCTTTGGAGGACAATCCGTACCGGCCCCCGATTACCTCCGGGAGGCCGGCTTCCCAGTCGGTGCCCAGGCTTCTGCTTTCCTGGAGGGCGTTTACCACGTCAAGGTATAGCGGTTCGCCATGGCTTCCCGGTTCTTTGGTGCGGTCCAGGACGGCAATGGCCTGAACGGTTTTGGGCAGGGCTTCTATAAAATGACGAAGAGAAAATGGTCTGTACAGGTGAACGGTCAGCAACCCGACCTTTTCGCCTTGGGTATTCATCCAATCCACCGTTTCACGCACGGCTCCGGCCCCGGATCCCATCAATATAATCACCCTGTCCGCATCGCTTGCCCCGTAGTAATCGAACAGCCGGTATTTCCGGCCGGTGAGTTCACCCAGTTTGTCCATAGCTTGCTGGACATGTTCCGGAGTGGCTTCATAATAAGGGTTGGCCGATTCCCTGGCCTGGAAATACACATCCGGGTTCTGGGCCGTGCCCCGGATAAAGGGATGATCCGGGGAAAGTGCCCTTTCCCGATGCGCGTTCACGGTTTCTTCCGGGATCATAGCCCGGATAATATCATCATCGATAGCTTCTATTTTATTGATTTCGTGAGAAGTGCGGAAACCGTCAAAAATATGCAGGAAAGGGATCCTCGAAGCCAGCGTAGCTGCCTGGGCGATCAGGGCCAAATCCAGCACTTCCTGCACGGAACTACTGAATAACATGGCAAATCCCGTGGTCCTGGCAGCCATAACATCCTGGTGATCCCCAAAAATGGAAAGCGCCTGCGCAGCAATGCTCCGGGAAGCGATATGAAATACAGTCGGGGTAAGTTCACCCGCTATTTTATACATGTTCGGGATCATCAGCAATAATCCCTGGGAAGCAGTAAAAGTGGTGGTCAGCGCGCCAGCCTGCAGCGACCCGTGCACCGCACCGGAAGCACCGCCTTCGCTTTGCATTTCAACGACCCTGGGAACATCACCCCAGATATTGGTCAATCCTTTGGATGACCACAGGTCAACATATTCTCCCATGGGCGATGCGGGTGTAATGGGATATATGGCGCAAACCTCATTGGTTTTGAATGCTATCCATGCGGCCGCCTCATTTCCATCTGCAATCATGAACTTTTTCATCCTTCCTCCTCTTTTTCAATTATTCAACACCAATTTTCGTGATAAAGTTACCAATACGCCCCGGTCTGCTTATTGATTAAAATCACCGGATTGACCCAAATCAGAGGGAGTTATCCTATTCTTTTTTATTTTTAATCGCGAAGGTGGGCTTTTGGACGAAATTAATAAAATAACCATTAGAAAATCAAAAGGTTACGCTATGGGAAACTGGTGGGCATGGCAAATGACCGGGCAGGATAAGCCCCTGGAATTGGTGAAAAAAGATATTCCGGAACCGGGCCCCGGGGAGGTTTTGGTGGAAGTGGCCGGCTGCGGGGTCTGCCATACGGACCTCAGTTTCTGGCATTTCGGGGTAAAGACCCGGAAAGAGCCGCCCCTGACCCTGGGCCACGAAATCAGTGGCACCGTAGTGGCGGGCGATGAGCGCTGGGTGGGCAAACCGGTGGTGATTCCGGCTGTACTGCCCTGCGGGGAATGCGATTTATGCCGGAGCGGACGCAGCAATATTTGCCGGAAGCAGCTGATGCCGGGCAATGATTTTGATGGTGGCTTCTCCTCCCACGTGGTGGTACCTTCACGGTTTATCAGCGAAGTGCCGGCCCGGGCGCTTGAGCGATTTCAACTGGTCCAACTGGCGGTCATCGCGGATGCCATATCCACTCCTTACCAGGTAATCGAGAAATCCGGTCTCCGGGAAGGAGATCTGGCCATCCTCATCGGGGTAGGTGGTATTGGTATCTTTGCAACCCTGTTGGCCAAGATTCGGGGTGCCCGGATAATTGCCATTGACATTAATGACGAGAAGCTGAAAATTGCCCGCGACAGCGGGGCCGGTGTCATACTAAATTCAAAAGGTAAGGATATCCGTACAGTCAAACAGGAAGTGCGTGAACTGGCCAAATCGCTCGGGGCGCCTCCCCATGCCTGGAAAATCTTTGAAATGTCAGGAACGGCTGCGGGGCAGGAACTCGCTTTTGCCCTGTTAACCTATGCCTCGGTCTTTTCGGTGGTCGGGTTTACGCTCGATAAACTTGAAGTGCGCCTGTCGAACTTGATGGCCTTTGACGCTCAGCTCATCGGTACCTGGGGTTGCAAACCTGAACTCTACCCGGAAGTGCTGGAGCTGGTTGCTAGCGGCCAACTGGATATTGGCCCTTACGTGCGCCTGGCACCGATGTCGCAAATTAACGAGGTGTTCCTCGGCACCCTCGAACACAAATACCTGCAGCGCACGGTGTTGGTACCGGATTTTGAATGATACCAACCCCGTGGCCGGTCAATGCATTTGTGTTACCGGATGATAATCTTTTGGTTGTATGTCGTGGTTTTGCTGTGGATGGTTATGAAATAGATACCTTTTGACAAACCCGACAGGTTCAGGGCCATATTTTGGGTAATCTTTGTTGTGGAATAAACTTTCATTCCAAAAGTATTGTAAACTTCCAACAGGCCTGCTATTGGCAGAACGTTATTGAAATGCAACTGGCAATACCCGCTTGAGGGATTCGGATAAACGGAAATGAATGCAGGCTCAGGGATTTCCCCGGTGCTTGTTATTGTCTGGCACAAGCCGGTTACCTGTACTGGTACCTGGCTGTCGGAAGTGTCACCGTTTCCGAGTTCACCGCTGAAATTGTTTCCCCAGGCCCACAGGGTTCCGTCAGTTTTCAGGGCCAGGGAATGATATCCGCCACAGGCAATGGCCGCAACGCCTGAAAGCCCGGTTACCTGCACGGGCACCTGGCTGTCAGAGGTGTCACCATTTCCGAGTTCACCGTTGAAATTGTTTCCCCAGGCCCAAATGGTCCCGTCATTTTTGAGGGCCAGCGAATGATGTCCTCCAGCAGCAATGGCAACCACGCCCGACAGGCCGCTCACCTGTACAGGGGTGTTGCTGTCGGTAGTGCTTCCGTCCCCCAGCTGTCCATGGCTGTTCCGGCCCCAGGTCCATACCGTTCCGTCATTTTTCAGAGCCAGGGAATGATACCCGCCACCGGCAATGGCAGTGACGCCCGAAAGTCCGCCCACCTGCACGGGAATATTGCTGTCCGAGTGAGAACCGTTACCGAGCTGGCCAAAAAAGTTTTCACCCCAGGCCCAAACGGTTCCGTCATTTTTCAGGGCCAGCGAATGATTATACCCGGCCGCAATGGCAATGATGCCTGAGAGGCCGCTGACCTGCACGGGAATGTTGCTTTTTTGGAATGTTCCATTTCCAAGTTGGCCACTGTTATTGTTGCCCCAGGCCCATACCGTGTTGTCGTTTTGTAAGGCCAGCGAATGATTGTAGCCTGCTGCAAGGGCTATCGCGTTGGAAATACCGTTTACCTGCACCGGAATGTTGCTACCCGAATAGGTGCCGGTCCCCAGCTGCCCAAAAAAATTATATCCCCAGGCCCATACGGTACCGCTACTTGCCAGGGCAAGGGAATGCTGGTTGCCTGCAGCAACAGCCGTTATGCCTGACAGGCCGCTGACGGCAATGGGGACATGACTTTCCACGTAAGTCCCGTTTCCAAGCTGGCCCCACGAATTGTTCCCCCAATCCATGAGCGTGCTGTCGCTGCATATGGCCACCGTATGTGTTTCTCCTCCGTCAATTATTTGAGCCTGGCAATTCTGCACCAAATGCAAAAAGCTCGTGAGCAATGCCAGGGAATAAACCCGGTAAATTTTTTTAATAGGTTTCATGGTTGTACGGTTTTATGAATCCTTTGCTTATCAATTCCTGAAGTTTTCGCAAGTGCAACACTCTATAAACGCTGCAGGCCAGGGCTTTCAGTCGTTCAGGTTTCGAGTAGTAAAGGTAAGAATATTTTTTTATTGAATTCGTTTTGGTCAATCGGATTGATTCACCAGGGTGTGCCGGGTGCTTTCATGATGTTCATTTTCATTCCGGGATTGGGACGGGTAAAAAAAGAATGATGTTGTATGCAGGCTGCAATGGCTTTTTCAAATGTATTTTCAGCAGAGATGCGCATAAACCGGTAATTACGGTTATCATACCACGAATATCGATAATCTCGATTATCGACTCATTAATCGATATCCTCCATTATCGATAAATGAAGCGATACGGCATACGTGTTTACTGACTTCTTCCCCGATACTGCTTCACTGATAAAAACACTTGGGTAATTGATTAACCATCTACCCTCCTGTCAGCCTGGTCTCTTTCTGGCGTTTACGAGGGTAGCCTCTTTTTTAAAGGGGCTGACGATGACGGTGAAGGAGTTGCCTGAGTTTTTATTAGCAAGGTTTTGTCCCTTGATGAACATATCCGGATTACAGGTGCCGTAATATTTTATTCGGCTATCCGGCTCTTCCGTCCAATGGATAATGTCCTCTTTTTTTGAAATGCCTTTTGGTATATTTGTCTCGGTACGCTATGGCTTATGCCTGAAGGTGAATAACTGTTATCCCAATAAAACCGAGAACTTATGAATGATCTGAAAGACCATAACCTGATGCCAGTGGATTACCAGGAAATCCTCTTCGAGAAACGCCCGGCCAGGGACCATGATGGCAATGAAGTGCCGGGCCTGTACAATGCCTGGATCATCCTGAACAATTCCAAACAGTACAATTCCTACACCACGCGCATGGTGAAGGAAGTGATTCTTGCGTTCCGTGAAGCTTCCAACGACCGCAGCGTGGTGGCGGTGGTGTTTACCGCAGTGGGCGACAAAGCCTTCTGCACCGGGGGAAACACCAAGGAATACGCAGAATATTATGCCGGCAACCCGCAGGAATACAAGCAATACATGCGCCTGTTCAACGACATGGTGTCCACTATTCTGATGTGCGACAAACCGGTGATCAACCGGGTAAACGGCATGCGCATTGGCGGGGGGCAGGAAATCGGCATGGCCTGTGATTTCAGCATTGCCCAGGACCTGGCCCGTTTCGGCCAGGCCGGCCCGCGTCACGGCAGTGCCCCGGACGGTGGCTCTACCGATTTTCTGGCCTTGTTTGCCGGAGTGGAGGCTGCTATGTATTCCTGTACGGTTTGTGACCCGTGGAGCGCTTATGAAGCCTACCGCTATGGCTTGCTGACTGAGGTAGTTCCCGCCCTGAAAGTAGACGGTAAATTCATTCCCAACCCCCTGGTGTATACCGACCGCTGGGTGGATGATTCCGGAAATATCATTTACGGTAAAATGCGGACCGGGGCAGCCCTGGCCAGGGGCAAGGAATTGCTGAAATCAGGCGAAGTGGACCTGTCCCTGCTGGATGAAGCCGTAGACCGCCTGTGCACCAAGTTGATGTATACATTCCCCAATTGCCTGAGCAAAACCATCAATTCCGTGCGCAAGCATAAACTCGAACACTGGGATCGCAACAAGGAATCCAACCGCGATTGGCTGGCCCTGAATATGATGACCGAAGCCAAAGCAGGCTTCCGCGCCTTTAATGAAGGGCCCAAGGGCAACCGGGAAGTGGACTTTATCAAACTGCGACAAATGCTGGCCGAAGGCCATGAATGGAACGATGAGATGATCCGCGCCATCTCACCCCAGTACCAACAGGAAAATTCATAAAACATGGAAGTATGGCAATTGGATAAACTATTGGTTCACTTTGAGCATGAAGGGGCCATAGCCCGGATGGTGCTGAATGACCCGAAAGCCAATGTGCTGGACCATGTGATGATGAGCAGCCTCTCGGAAGCTTTAAGCCGTTTCCGGGGCATGCCGGCCCTGAAAGCCATCGTGCTGGAAGGAACCGGCAGGCATTTCAGTTACGGGGCCAGCGTGGCAGAGCATACTTTTGACAAGGTCCCTTCCATGCTCAAGCAATTTCACGGGTTGTTTTACAAAATCCGCGATCTCAGCATCCCGATGATAGCCAAGGTGCACGGTCAGTGCCTGGGCGGAGGGTTTGAGCTGGCCATGATGTGCCATTTCCTGTTTGCTGAATCCGGGGCTTCCATGGGCTTACCGGAAATCACGCTCGGGGTATTTCCGCCCCCGGCTTCTTTTATCCTGAACCTGAAAATAGGAGTCGCCCGGGCCGAATCCCTGATCCTGACCGGCAAACCCATCGATGGGAAACGGGCCAAAGCTATCGGACTGGTGGAGGAAGTGTATCCTGACCGGGAAGCGCTGGAAAACGGTATCCGGGAATTTATCGCTGCGCAAATCCTGCCCAAAAGCGCCAGTTCGCTGAGGTATGGAGTGGCAGCGGCCCGGGAATTCTTTAATCACATCATGGACATCTTCCTGGGAAAACTGGAGAATATTTATATCCAGGGGCTTATGAACACCCACGATGCCAATGAAGGCATCAATGCTTTCCTCGAAAAAAGGAAACCTGAGTGGAAAAACCGCTGATTCCTGCTATTTTCCGGTTTTTCGCATGCCTATTAAGCGGGTTTATCATATTTATCGGAAATTTGCGTTTTGTCCAAAAGTCCTTCTATGAGGAATTGCTTTACCCTTTTGTTGTTTTCCCTGCTCTCAATATCCCTGCCGGCCCAGAAATTCACCATCAGCGGTTATGTTTCGGATGAGGCGTCAGGCGAAAAACTGATCGGTGCCAATGTATACGATGCCCGCACCCTGAACGGTACCAGTACAAATACCTATGGCTTTTTCAGCCTGACCCTTCCCAAAGATTCCGTCCGATTGGTTATTTCTTACATAGGCTATAAACCCTTCACCCGGGTTATTTACCTTGATCATGATATCAATCTCAATGTAGAGTTGTCTTCCACCATTGAATTGGAGGAAGTGGTGGTTTCTGGCGAGCGGACCGAGCGGATTGAGGAAAACACGCAAATGTCAGCGGTAAAGCTTCCGGCCAAGCAAATCAAGCTGCTTCCAGCCCTGATGGGAGAGGTTGACGTGTTGAAAGCGATCCAGTTATTGCCGGGCGTACAATCCGGCAATGAAGGCAGTAGCGGGTTGTATGTCCGGGGCGGCAGCCCGGACCAGAACCTGATCCTCCTGGACGGAGTGCCGGTTTACAATGTCACCCACCTGTTTGGGTTCTTCTCGGTGTTTAATGCCGATGCCATTAACAACGTGCAGCTTATCAAGGGCGGATTCCCGGCCAGGTATGGCGGGCGCCTGTCCAGTGTGCTGGAAATCAATATGAAAGAAGGAAACCAGAAAGAGCTTCATGGCAGCGGTTCCGTGGGGATCATCGCTTCGCGGCTTACCGTGGAAGGCCCCATCGTACCTGACAAAGCCAGCTTCATCGTGTCAGCCAGACGCACTTATATCGACCTGCTGGTGCAGCCGTTCCTCCGCAAGGAATTTCCTGACGGGGGAGGGGTGGGCTATTATTTTTACGACCTGAACGGGAAGGTAAACTACACCCTCTCCGATAAAGACCGCATGTATCTGAGTGCTTATAACGGGCTCGACCGGTTTTATTTCAAGGATGTTTACAAGGAAACCAACCCGTTTTACAAAAGCACCACTTCAGGCCGCCTGCAATGGGGCAATATGACCGGGGTGCTGCGGTGGAACCATAAGTTTACCAATAAGTTGTTCAGCAACCTGACGGTCAATTACAGTAAATACCAGTTTGAGGTCGGTGCCAAGGATGAAACCATCCAGCAGATTGGCCTGATGTACGACACCTCGTCCTACAACCTCCGCTATTTTTCCGGCATCCGAGACTGGAGCACCCGGGTTGATTTTGATTTCCTGCCAGCGCCCAACCATTTCATCAAATTCGGGGCCGGGGCCACTTACCATACTTTCCGGCCGGGGGCGGTTCAGTTCCAGCTGGGGCAAACCGGTTCGCAGGGCATCGACACCACTTTCAGCCCGGGCGAAACCCGGGCCAAGGAAATTGACGTGTATGCCGAGGATGACGTGAAGCTGGGCTCGCGGCTCAAGGCCAACGGGGGCATACACGGTTCGGCTTTTCTGGTAAACGGCAAATCCTATTATTCCCTGCAGCCCAGGCTCTCGATGCGCTTCCTGCTCACCGAATCGCTTTCGCTGAAGGCTTCCTACGCGCGGATGGCGCAATACATCCACCTGCTCACCAATTCGGGTGTGGGATTACCCACCGACCTGTGGGTGCCGGCCACGGAACGGGTGCCCCCGGAAAATTCCTGGCAGGTGGCCGCGGGCCTGGCCCGTTCGTTCCCGCACGGCATCGAAGCCAGCGCGGAGGGCTATTACAAGGTGATGAACGGCATCATCGAATACAAGGAGGGGGCAAGCTTTGTGAGCCTGGAGGGGACCTGGGAAGACCGGGTGGCTACCGGGAGGGGCTGGGCTTATGGTGCTGAATTTTTTCTGCAGAAAAAAACCGGGGCCACCACCGGGTGGGTTGGATATACGCTCTCGTGGTCAAACCGGCAATTCGATTTACTGAATTTCGGCAAACCATTCCCCTACAAATACGACCGCAGGCATGACGTGGCCATTGTAGTGATTCATAAATTCGGGGAAAGATGGGATGTATCCGCCACCTGGGTATACGGCACGGGCAATGCCATATCACTGCCATTGCAAAGGTATCCGGCCGTGTATGGCACCGGCTCCGTTGGTACATGGTACAACCCGGAGCTCTATTATTACCGCGAGCGCAACGCCTTCCGGTTGAATGCATACCACCGACTCGACCTTGGGGCAAGCTATCATATCCCGTCCCGGTGGGGAGAGCACAGCCTGAATATAAGCGTTTATAATGCCTATAACCGGAAGAATCCCTATTTCATTTACTATGGTGAAGACGATTTCGGGAAACCGGCTTTCAAACAGGTCAGCCTGTTCCCGGTGCTGCCTTCGCTGAGTTACAGTTTTAATTTCTGAAGCATGAGAAAAATTTGGTTGTTAAGCATTGTCCTGTTTCTGGCTGCCTGCGAGCTGACGGTAGTGGTGGACCTGCCGGAACAGGAACCGAAACTGGTAATAAACAGCCTCTACAGCAAGGATTCCACTTGGGTGGTGAACCTCACTTTAAGCAAAGGGATGTATGATACATCCTGGACCTACCAACCAGTATCCAATGCGCAGGTAAGGCTTTTTAAAGACGGCAATTGGTTGCAGGACCTGTCTTATGATGCCGTGGCGCAGGCTTATACCAGCAACAACAACCTGCCGGAACCGGGAGCCGCCTACCGGCTGGAAGTAACCGCCCCGGGGTTTTCCGGAACCATTTCCGCGGACGATACACTACCCCAAACCGTCCCGATCCATAGCCTTGAATTCCAACGCGATGCCTGGCAAAAAAACGGAAAGTTTATGTCAGATCTTAAAATCCGTTTCCAGGACCCTGCCGGATGGCAATATTATGCCCTGGAATTATATGCCCTTGATACTCTTGGGGGTAATGTCTGGCTCTCTCCATGCTTCACATCAGACGACCCGGTGTTCAACCAGGGCTCTATAGGCGGTCCCGTGGCCGGCAATGACAATGAATACTGTGAACGGGTATATTTCAGTGATCAGCTTATTGGCGGAAAAGATTACACACTGAAAATATCCATCAATAGTGAGAATCTGGAGTATTCACAATTCATTGTGGTAGTGTTGTATTCCCTTTCGCGCAATTATTATTATTACAATATCTCACGCGACCTTCAATTTGACACCAAGTACAATCCATTTGCTGAGCCTGTTATGGTTTTCAGCAATATCCAAAACGGGCTTGGGATATTCGGAGGGTACAGCCTGTCTTACAGCATCCAGCCGTTGTAAAACCCGCCAAAACCCGGTGGTTGTTCATTTCGCGCGGTACTAACGGTGGATTACCGGGCGTTAGAGAATAAACAAGCCCCATTGTCCACCAATCTTTTCAATTTTATGCTATATCAAAGCAGGCGTGAACATAATTACCGCTGGGGAATATGGCCCTTGCTGCTGGTTTTTTGCCTGCCGGTAATGCTTTCCTTCAGGAATGACGGGGGAGATGATGCCTGGAAACGTCAGCACCTGCTCTGGCTGGCCTGTCAATATTCGCCTGATGCGGAAGCCATTCTTCGTGAAGTGGGGAATTATCCTTTTGAGAAGTTTGCCCATGGTAGTGAGCCGGAAGTAATTGCCCGGGATTTCGGCACGGTGGTTCATGAAGCGTGCCACAAAGTAAACCAGCACATAAGCCGGGGAAATAGTGCCGCGCAGGGCATATTCATTGCCCCGGGTGTCCGGATCCGCATTCCCGAAGGACCGGTGTATAATTCGCGGGAACTGAACCGGTTTGTTCCTGACAGCCTGAAACAAGCCATATTCCGTTACGATACCTATATCGGAAGCCGTCAAACCCTGATCAGTTCGCAGATCAACGGGATTTACGGGATCATGGATGAATTCTGTGCGTATTACCATGACACCCGTGCCAGCCTTGACCTGTATGACTATTACCTGGAAAAGGTTTGCCGAGGCTACCGGAATTCTATTGCCTGGGCCGATTACCTGGGTGAAGCTGCGGCTACGGTATATGCTTATTATGAGTTCAACCTGTTCATTTCATGGTACCTGCAATATGCCCGCCTCCGGCATCCGGAGGTATATAAATCGTGCATGGAAAACATGCCCTTACGCGTGGCCTATACATTGCTGGATGATATGTTTGGCCAGCTGGTGGCAGATTACTATGCAGTCCGCTCCGCTTTATTGGCTTCCCTGAACCGGCACGGGGAAAAAGTGATGCTGGAGGAAGACCTTGGCGGAGAGATTTTTATGAAAGTCTATTACGACAACGGAAACATCCTGGGGGTCGGACTGCCTGAAAATAAAATGCGGCTGCTCCGGGAATTACTGATGGAAAAGGAGCATACCTTGCTGGATGATTTTCGGATTGAGGGAGTGACTGTACGGAATTTCCGGGATTTCTTCGAAGGGTAGGAGCGTATTACATTGGGGTGCTGGCAGATTTTTCTATTCGCTGCCTGATTTCTTCAGTACTCATATAAATCCTTCGAACCAGCGATTTCATTTTGGGATTATCCTCAAACCGTTTTTCGAGGGCAATTCTTTCAGCCAGCAGGTGGGGCCCGTAGCCTCGTTGTATAGCAATTTCATCGGCTTCCCGCTCTACGATGGAACGCTGAGCTGATGACAACAAATAAGCCCACAAAAAAGCCCATTTGCCGAAGAACCTCCGCTGCCGGTATGAAATCTGGTGAGCCAGTTCATGCGCGATCAGTCCGCTTAACTCCTTTTTGTTCAGTCCGTTATGGTTAATCAGTTGCAAATTCAGATAAATCTTTCCGGAAAAGGGGGAACTGTATCCCGAGAATTTCATCTTCCGCCAGCGAAGGGGTACATCCGGGCTAAGATCCGGAAAAGACCGGGCCAGGATTTCCCGGAACAATTCCTCTACCTTTTCAGGGGTAAATCGATTGGCACTTTTCATTGCACAATAAACTTGTGCACCAAGTTACTATCTCCGGTTTTCAGGTGCAAGAGGTACATTCCCGGGAACAGGGCTAGGTCGTACCCGGTGTCCAAGTCGTTTTCACTGCCGTTCACGTGGTGGAAAACCCTTTTCCCCACATCGTCAAAAATGTCCATGTTAAAGCTGACGCAGGCGCTTTCGGTCAGGTAAGCCCGTTGCTTATTCGTCAAACGAATCAAATTTGAACCCGAGTTAGTTTTTTTAACCAATCTCACGGATTTAACAGCCGGGTACAAAATGTAATGTTATAGCCTTTTGTCTGAACCAGTAATACGTTGCACTATAACCCTAAAACATAGATCTTGCACATACTAAATTTTCAGGAATTGATTATCAACAACTTCACAGGGAAATAGTCGCTGCCCGGATAGTTTTGTAAAGGGGTTTTATAATGGCCCCATTTATTGTACTAAAAACACTAAAATCTATATTGCCATTGATACGAAGTTAATCAATTATAAACTTCTTTACAGTTACAGCATCCTGCGCTTCAAATTTCAATAAATAGGCGCCACGGGCCAGGTTCAGGTGGTACGATTTGTTTATTGGTTCACCGGCCTCCCCGTGTTTGGCATATACCTTTTGCCCTGCCATATTGTAAATGCTTATGTCATAGGAATTATCGGGACATCCCATTTTGTACAGCTGGAAATCACCTTGGGTCGGGTTTGGATACAGGTAAAGACTGTCTGATGCAAACGGATTGGTCCTTGCGCAATAGTCTGAATATTCCAGCCCAAAGATGGTATCGCGGCCGTCAGCAAAAGAAGCCGGATATACGCTGATGGGGAACCAGCCCTGACTGAAAAAATCTTTTGAGGAAAAACTTCTTAGCTGTACTTGCAGGGAAACATCTTCATCACTGCAATAGCTGTATCCCCGGGAGTCTGTTTTAATCAGGTAATTTTTTGTCTTGAATATTGGGGTGGTTGTCTGCGTGGAGACCAGAAAACCGTCATCAGGAGTTTCGATAAGATCAATTACGCCCACAGGATTTCCCGGCTGTCCGTATTTTCTGCTCCAAACCACCTGTCCGCTGGGAGAGATATCCATTAAGATGGCATAACCCGAACTGTCCTGGGAATTGCTAGAGCCCAGAGCGGCAATATAGTCCCCACTGCAATCTTCAATTACTTTTACTACGTACTCGTTGCCATGGTTGTAATCCAGAACGAGAGACCAAAGTATATTGCCCTGCATATCAAGGTTTATGAAATAAGCATCCTGGTCAGTACGAAGAGTGTCACCCGGAAGCTGACCGGTTGAGCCTGCAACCAATATAGATTGGTTGGATGTGGAAAGAATCGTACTGCCGGATTGCCAGGAAGAATCACCATAAATTTTCATCCATACAGGGTTGCCGTCCGGGTCGAGCCGGATAACTGGAATATCACTGCCTCCAAAGCCGTTGTTCACCCATCCGTCTCCGGTGGAAACGCTGCCCCCGTCCGGTAAAAGACTCAAAGCGTAGGCTTCCCCGTCATCCAGATACATTTTTGTCCAAAGTGTATCCCCGTTACTGTCGGTTTTAATTAAAAGGTGGTAGTCTCCGAAATCGTCTATCTCCCCGGTAAAGAGCAAATCACCATTACTAGTTTCAACGGTCTCATATACTTCAACCTCGTCATCATTTTCATAATGCTTTTGCCACAATATGTGACCCTGTTCATCCACCCTGGCTAAAAAACCGATATCGATATCATCTCCTGCAATTATATAACCTCCATTTACCGATTTTATAATGGTATTGCCCGGATCCATCCATTTATAATAAACTATGTTGCTCAGGTTTCCTTCAAGGTCAAGATCTGCGATGAAGTTACCGGAAGTGGCGATGAATTTTGCATCATAAAATCGTCCAAATACCTTGATTCTGTCATCGTTGGCTATCGTCATGCTTTTGATGTAAAAGGTAGAGGCCAGTGTATCGATTGGTAAACTGACTTCGCGCTCAAAAGTGCTTTGGGCGTACAGGGTCAACGGAATGTATGCAAGGAAATAAAGTATGATTTTTTTCATAAGCACTAATTTTTAACCCACTTCAAAACATAATTGATATTTTGATTTTGGATTTGGAAGAGATACCAGCCTACCGGCAATTTACTAATATCCACCATTAAGTTACCCGTATTTTCTGGTATAATAAAATGTTTATAAACTAAACCCAGTGGGTCAACAAGGCTGAGTTGTGTTCCGGCTGATATGCCTGACCATTTCAGCATAATATATTGTGAAGCCGGATTGGGGTAAAGTGTAAAATGTATTTTCCTGTCGGGGTCAGAGAACCCAGTGTGAATAAACATGAGTATCTGTGTGACGGAAGCCTGCCCGCAGGTATTCTGCACGGTCAGGGTCACGCTGTACTGCCCGGAGGTGCTGTACGTATGCGCGGGGTTTTGCTGGTTGCTCGTTTGCCCGTCACCGAACTCCCACAGCCATTGGTGCGCGCTCACTGACTGGTCGGTGAACTGCACGGTGAGTTCCGAATCCACAGCGGTGAACGCGGCCACTGGGGTAGTGTCAACCACTACCTCCCGGCAAAATGAATCTTTGCATATGTCGCTCAGGTACAGGCATACTGTGTAGGTTCCCCAGTGCGCGTAGTTGTGCTGCGGGTTGAGGACCGAATCGGTGCTGCCGTCCCCGAAATCCCAGTGGTACAGCGTGAGGCTGTCGGTGTTGAACGAATTATTGGTGAATACTGTAGCATTACCAATACAAACCGTGTCGGCACTAAACAGGGCATCGGGCCGTACGCATACCGTGTCAACCAGCACCAGGCTCTTTCCACCGGTAGCACTGATGCTGCGCCAATAAATGGTGTGCATACCCTTGGAAACCCCGCTGAGCCCGGCCGTGTCCTGCAGGTCGGGCAGGGTGTCGTAGGGGTGAGCCAGCACCAGCCCCTTGCCATACCCGCTGAAAGAATCCACCGAGTACTCCACGGTAACGATATCGGCCGGGGATTCAGCTTCGCTCACGAGGAAGGGCCTGTTATGCGCCAGGCTCCAGGCGTCCAGCGAATCGCGTGTCATGATGTACAGGATGTGCAGCCCTTTGGCAGTCCCCGCGAGGTTCACCGTGAAATTCAGGTCCTGTGTGTCGGCCGGGGCAAGCGGAATGGGAACCCCCGTTCCCGGGCCGGTTACAGAATCCACGAAATACTCGGCATAGGTAATGTCGGGAGGCACATCACCCGGCCCGATCAGGAAGCTGCGGGTGTTGGCCAGGCTCCAGCCGCCCAGCGAGTCGCGGGTGGCTATGTACAAAGTGTGCAGCCCGTTTTTCATGCCGGCCAGGTTCACCGTGAAGTTCAGGTTCTGGGTATCGGCCGGTGTCAGGGCAATGGGTGTTCCGGTGCCGAACTTGGGCAGTGAATCCACGAAATACTCGGCATAGGTAATGTCGGGAGGCGTGTCTCCCGGCCCGATCAGGAAGCTGCGGGTCAGGGCCAGGCTCCAGCCGCCCAGTGAGTCGCGGGTGGCTAAGTACAAAGTGTGCAGCCCGTTTTTCATACCGGCCAGGTTCACTGTGAAGTTTAGGTCCTGGGTGTCGGCCGGTGTCAGGGCAATGGGTGTTCCGGTTCCGAACGAAGGCAGCGAATCCACAAAATATTCCGCATAGGTGATGCTGGGTAGTGAGGTGCTGCTTTTGCTCACAATGAACGGCCGAGTGAAAGTCAGGCCCCAGGCATTGGTGCTGTCCATGGCCCGGATATAAAGCGTATGCAGCCCGTCAGTCAGCGTGCTGAGGTCCACCGTGAAATTCAGGTCGAGCAGGGGCCCCGGGGTGATACTCACTGCCTTCCCGTTGCCCAGACCCGGGTCGTTGTCAATGAAATATTCCACCCGCTGAATCTCCTGCGCCTGCAGCCCGGTGAAAACGGCCAGCCACAATATGAGGGTCAGAATTTTTTTCATATCGGATATATTTGGGTTAACTATCCCCGCGCGCCTGCAATCAGTTGTGTGCTTTGATTTTGATATGCACAGGCAGGCCCTGCAGAGCGGAACCGCTTACAGGAGCCGAATAAAAATAGATGGCCGGTATCTGTGGCATGCCCGAAAGCACGTACGGGTTGTTTCCGCCAAACATCCCGCAGTCTTCCCCGTTCACACCGGCTCCTATGGCCGGTGACCCGGCTTTGAGCTTCCATTGACCGTCTGTCGAACCGCTCAGTTCAAAAACGGTGGTCATGTCCACATTCAGCTGGTTGCCGTTGCCGGACGGTAGTTGCGTGCCGCTGCAAAGGTTGTTCTTAACCGTACAGCCGTACAAATTGGCTTGATAAGTTTTATACAGGATATTGTTTTCGAAAATGGAGTTGTACAAGGTAATGCTTGCGCTCTGACCGTTGAATACGTTATTCATCACGATGGCAGTGCTTGAGCTGGTTGAGGCAATGAGCGTATATGTTTCCTGGATATAGTTGTTGGTGATCATGATGTTGGAACAGTTCCCGCTGAGGAAAATCGTGGTAATTCCACCCGAACTTGAAAGGTAATTCTGTGTAATGACCACGTTGGATGCATTGGATACTAACACTGTCTGATACACATGGCACCTCATCACTACCGTGTTGCTGGCGTAGATACTGATTTTCGAAAAGGTCATTCCGGAGATAACCAACCCCGCTGCTGAGGTGTTAACGGTGATGTCGGCAGCTATTGAATAGGACGGGTTGGCCTGGGTTTCAGGATTCTGGGCCAGGAAATAACCGGTTCCCAGAATGACCAGCGGCTTGTTGGCGGTCAGGTTGCCGTAGTTCGTGGTGGAGCCTTCCACCAGCAGGGTATCGCCCGCCTGTACGCTGGCATCGTCATGCGCTGCCTGAAGCGAAGTAAAATCCGCGTCAATGCCGGGCACATTGTTAATGCGCCATATGGTTGCCCATGAGCTGTTGCCGAAAAGCAGCAGGGCGCTCAGGATCAGGAATTGCTGTGCTTTTTTCATAACTGGTTGTTTTATTGAACAATGAATTTTTGCCTGAAAGTGATCTGGTCGTTTTCAACCCGGATGATGTACAGCCCCCTGGCATAGCCGCTGAGGTCAACAGTCCGGGTGTATGGGCCGGAAACATTGACTGCCGGCAGGGTTTCCACCACCCGCCCGCTGGCGTCAGTAATCCGGATCATGCAGGGGGTGCAATCCAGGTTCTGCCACTCAATCACCAGCCTGCTGGTGGCCGGGACGGGATATATGTTCACCATGGGAATGGCTGCCTGGGGCAGGCCGGTCAATACCAGGGTGGAGGTGGTTGTGTCTGCCCCGCAGCCGTTCCAGACGGTGAGGGTAACCTGGTAACTTCCTGTTGAGGTGTAATTGTGCAACGGGTTCTCCTGGGTGGAGGTGTCCCCGTCACCGAATTCCCACAACCACGCATGGGCATATTGGGAGGTATTCTGGAACTGGACACTGTTGCCCGTGGCATTGGCCGTAAAGCCGGCCACCGGCAGGAGGGAGTCTACGAAAATGAAATGGGTGACGGTGTCCCAGCAACCCTGGCCGTCCCACACCTTGTGGAACACCTTGTAGGTGTCGCTCGGGGCATAATAGTGTACCGGGTTCTGCAGCCATGAGGTGTCTCCGTCACCGAATTCCCAGTACCAGGTCACCACGTTGCCGAGGCTTGTATCCGCAAAATGCATCGTGTCGCCTATACAGATGGTATCATATACAAACCGTGCATCCGGTCCGTTTTGTACCGTAATCTGCAGGTATACAGTGTCCTGGCAGCTGTTCAGGGTGTCAGTGACAATGGCCATCACCTGGTACACCCCGGAAGCAGAATACCCGTGCGTGACCGCATGACCCGAGGCAGTATACCCGTCACCGAACGACCAATCCACGTTACCGATTAACTGGGAAGGCTGTGAATTGTCGGTAAAGGTGATGTCCTCATTCGGGCATGGGGCGGTATTGGAAGCGCTGACCGAAGGGGCGATTTCGTAGATAAACACTGAATCGGTAATTTCATCGGTACAGCCATTGGCATCAGTTACTATCAGGGTGACCCAATATACACCACCCAGGCCATAGGCATGCGTAGGATTTTTAATGTTTGCGGTATTACCGTCTCCAAAGTTCCAGAACCATGAAACAATGGGTGCATCGCCTTTTTTGGATTTGTCAGTAAAATGCACTCCCGCACCAGCACAGACAGGTGTGGTGGCATCAAAATTAGCTTCCGGCCCGTCAAACAGTGTTAAGTAGAAGGTATCACAAGCTTCGCAGAGGTAAGAATCAAAGACACACAAACTAACGGCATAGGTACCCGGTGCATTGAATTTGTGGCTGGGATTTGCCTGATTGCTGAAATTCCCGTCATCAAAGTCCCAGATATTCCCCATAATTGGATTATCGCCCGGAACCAGCACATTGTAGCTGAAATTAATTGTATTCCCGTTGATCCAGTCGAAGCATGTGTCATTGGGCGCATTGACTTGAATAACCGGCACTTTATTCACATGGAATATGTGGGTTACAGAGTCCGAGCAGCCATTGGAATCTGTAACAACTAATTTCACCATGAAATCCTGGATGTTCCCTATGGTGGAAAATGCATGTATGGGATTTTTCTGAGTACTGAAAGTGCCGTCATCAAAATCCCAATGCCAAGACACAATCGGTGCGTCTCCCGGCAAGCTGCTATCTGCAAAGTAAACAGTATCATATTCACAAATTGTATCGCCTGCGGGATTCCATCTGAACAAAGCTTTCGGGCCACCATGAATTACAATGGGAATATGGATTGAATCAACGCAGCCTGCTGCGTCAATTACCGTATGGGTTACTGTCCATGTTCCTGTTGTCGTAAAGGTATAATCATGTGTTTGACCGAGGAAAGTCATACTGTCTCCTGACAGATACCAGACTGAGCTGACAATAGGTAAGTTGCAACTGCCAGGTGTACTCGCATCCTGCATAGTGAAAGTAACTGGGTTAGACCCCATACAGACAGGATCGGGCATAAAAGCTCCGGCTGTTGGTCCATTGCACACTACAATGTCTGTAATAAAGGAATCCTTACAGAGCCAGTCGTCATACACAACCAGCTTAACCGAATAGGTTCCCGGGCTGGTATAGGTATGCGTGGGGTTTCGCTGTGTGGAAGTGCCGCCATCCCCAAAAGTCCAGAACCAGGTCGCGGGACCAGGGTTGCCGAAGGAAGAGTCAGTGAACTGCACCGGGCTGCCGGTACAAACGGTGTCCGGATTGAAATAAAAGGCCACCAGGTCGCAGGAGTGGCCGCACTGTTGCGCCAGGGTAGGGGTTACCGTGGTGGGTGTCACGGTAAAAGTGCCTGTATTTAATGTAATGCTGGTAACCGGGTTTACCGAGGAAGTGTTCATATTGATGGTGCTGGAAGTGACGCTTACCTGCGATTGGGTCATGCAGTCATCGGTTGTGTTGTAGGCAGGCAGTTTTTCCACCACGGCCACGCTGTTGCCCGATGGGTTGTTGAAACACCCGAAAGCCAGCAGATCATCCCCCACGCCATACCAGTTTCCTGCCTCGTTGGCCCATTCGTTGCGAATGGCGGTTTGAGTGGCCGTGTTAAATTCAATATTGAATGGACTTTTATCCAGACCGTTCGACCAGTCGTATTGCCCGCCCCAAGCACTGATTATATCGGTACCAGGCAGGAAATTGCCCGAACTGAATTTTCCTGCCGCGTACAATGTTTTCATATAATTTACCTGCCAGCTCAGGAAATAGGCGGTTAGTTTTACCGGATTGGCCAGGTCCAGCAGGGCGATCATGGCGCATTCGCTCCCGGTGCAATTACCGCTGATGCCGCTACCTACCATCCAGAGGTTGCTGCCCGAACCCGGTAGGAAGTACCGCGGGTCCACATAGCCGAAGGGCGATGTATAAGCTGTGACGGAGGTCAGCATGAAAGAGGTTATCAGGAATGTGCGGTTGTTGATATTCCCGTCATACAGGGCGGCCATCACGTAGTTACCGATAAATACCATGTCAATGAAATCATAAAACCCCGTGTTGCCGTTCAGCGTGAATACCTGAGAAGCTACAATTTGTTTCGTGGCAGGGTCTATTGTGGCAATATATAGTCGCGTTTGGTTGTTGTTTATGTCAATTACCCGGCCAGCCACCATTACGTAACCGTTCGGCAATTGGACGCCAACGTCAATGGTGGTATTGTAACCCGACTGGTTGGTGAACAGGCTGATGGCATTGGTTACATTGCCCTGCCCGTCAAGGTGCAACAGGCGCCCGTTGTAAACCGAACCTAACCATACACCGCTACCCGTGTTGTCCGGAAATACGACATCTGTCATAAAACTGAATGAAAACTGTAAAGCCCATTCTATCAACCCCTGCATGGAAGGATTAAACATCATAACCGTGGGTGTTTCACCTGAACTGCCCTGGAAAAAACCGATAGTGACTACTTTTCCGTTCGACAAGGTTACCGCCCGGTCAAAACAAGAATTTCCGGTTCCGGGTGTGCTGACCGAATACCTGGTGGGTATGGTCAGTTGCCCGAAGATAAAGCCCGGAACAAAGACCAGAAAAATCACGGAAACAATAATTTTTTTCATATCATGAAGTTTTGAAATTTATTAATGCGACCACCGGGCAGGGTCTTTCAGTTGATTGGGATAATGATCTTTTAAGTTAGGGATTTTGGGTTTAGTATCAAATTTTTTATGCCTTCTAAATGCCTTCCGGATAAATCCCTTCAACTGCTGCACGACCCGGTGTAAGATAAATGGAACTTGCATTTCAGGTATTAAATATCTGTATGCGAGTTTTTTCAGTCAATCAAAATAAATGCATTATCTTAAAGTTCAAAATCACCTGTTTGGGCCATTATGTAAAGGATTTTCTCAGTAAACCTTAAGATTCAATGGAAAAGTATGATCGGTTGCATAAAATGGTAAAGTCGTTAAACCGCTCTGAGAAGCGATATGTAAAGCTTTTTATCCGGGCTTTTCGTGCTGACAGCAATTATTTGCGATTGCTGGAAGTAGTATCCAGCATGAAAAAATATGATGCTACGCGTATGCGGCAGGCAATGCGGGGAGAGAAAATGTTGCGGCAATTGAGCGTTCTCAAGCACCAGTTGTATGAATTGATTTTACGGGCCATGCGCTTGTACCACAGCCGCAGTAATGAGGAGAACAGTCTTTGGAATGACCTGCAGTCCATCCGGTTCCTGGCCGGGAAAGGTTTGCTGGAAGAAGCCGGACAGTTGCTTGACAAAACAGCGCGCAGGGCCCGGGATACGGAAGCCCTGGCCATACAGCTGGAATTACTCCGGTGGAAACGCAAACTGGCAGCCCTGCAGAATTACCAGAACCTGGATGAGAACGCCTTGGAATCTATGCAGCAGGAAGCCCTGCGGATAAGCGCTTTGCTCCGCGATGAGCTGATGTATGATTTTTTGTCAGCCCGGGTGTTTGCCAGGTTTTTTGCACGGGGTAAGGCACGCGATGCCAGAGAATACCGGGAACTAACCGGTTTGATAGAGGATGGTTTGCTGCAGGAGGGCCGTCAACCGGCCACTTTCCGGGCAAAATATCTTTACCACAATACCCTTGCCTTCTGGTACGGCCAGCTCGATGCGTATGATAAAAGCCTGGAGCATTTGCAGGAGATTTCTGAACTGATGGCAGCCAATCCGGGTATTACAGGCGATATGCTGGTCAATTATATCAGCGTTCTTAATAACCGGTTTATTTGCCAATGCGAGCTGGGACTCGGCAGGGAAGCAGGGAAAACCCTGGCCCTGATGGAATCGCTGCCGGCCCTGTACCCGAAAAAAATGACCCGTCAGGTTCAACGCATGCTTTTCATGCACCTGTTTGCCTCGCGCTGTTATTATTTTATCCAGTCTGGAAATATTCGGGCCTGCTATGAAATACTTCCTGAACTGATTCAGGGTCTGGAGGCCTATGACCTGCCGGACTGGTATGGTCTGTATTTCCGGTATAACATTGCTTATGTGTACTTTATACGAGAGGAATATGGACGTTCGCTCGAATGGATTCGGCAGATTTATGAAAATTTCGATGACCAGAGTGGACAGGATTTGTATGCTTTTGCCCGGATATTGGAATTGCTAAATCACTATGAACTGGATAACCGCGAGTTGCTGCCATACCTACTGCGGTCGACTTACCGGTTTATCCGGAAAAGAAACCGCTTATTCCGGGTTGAACAGGAAGTATTGCGCATGATACGAGCACTGGAACGCATCCCGGACCGTGAGTCGCTAATCCGTGAATTCCAGATCCTGAGCCAGCGGCTGAAGCAAATCGCGCGGGAAGATGTTTTTGAGCGGCAGGCTCTTCAGTACATTGACCTGACCGGGTGGCTCGATGCCAAAATAGAAGGAAAGCCGTTTGTGCCCGGAAGACGGCTGGCCGGGAGCACGGTTCAGGCGGGTGAGTAGCCGAGCAGGTCGAGCGTGCCCTCTGTGTCCGGCAAGTTGTCAAATAGATGGAAAACCGGTTTTCCGCCCGGTCCGGGTTCGGCCAGCACCTGAGGTAATGGCGGCACCAGGCAATGTTTGGCTCCTCCGTACCCGCTGATGGCATCCTGGTAGGCCCCTGTGTGAAAAAAGCCAATGTACAGGGGATCCGCATCGTCAGGCTCTGTCACGGGCAGCAGTAGCGACCCTCCCGGTTCATAAAAATCGGTGTGGTCGCAACTGATACCTCCGAGGCGGACGGGCTGCACCGGCCGGTCCCAGTGGTTGAGCGGCAGCAAAATGAAAGGTTGTTTCAGGATCCACGCGTCCGGCACCGTGTTCACCAGGCTGCTGTCTATGATGTACCAGGTTTCCCCGTCCTGCGGTTTTACGTCCACCACTTTCAGGATTACCGCTCCGCTTTCTCCCACGGTGAATCTTCCGAATTCCGTGTAGAGGTCGGGTTCCGGCACGTTTTCCCGCTGGCACGCTTTTTTGATGCGCTGGACAATTTTATCGGCCATGTCTTCGTAGTCGAATGTTTCGCCCAGGCGCCAGGGGATGGGGAACCCGCCCCCGATGTTCAGGGCATTCAGGTCCGGGGCTTCTTTCCTTAACGCCACATACAGGCCAAGGGCCCGGTCGAAGATCTTCCAATAGCCGGCTGTGTCGCTGATACCGCTGTCCACGAAAAAGTGGAGCATTTGGAGCCTGAAACGGCTGTTGTGTCGGATACGTTCGCGGTACAGGGGCAGGATCTCGCCTGGCGGGATGCCGAAGCGCGAGCCTTCCGAGGCGCTCATCCTGATGCCCAGGGGCACCGGCCCCACGGGGGCTGTCGCTTCAAGCCGTTCCAGTTCAGACCCGCTGTCGAGCACGGTAATCGAACGGGTAAACCCCGCGCGATGGAGCTTCCAGATTTTTTCAAGGTATTCCTTGCCTTTGTAGCCGTTATGCACCAGGGGGTGGTCCTGGCCGAACAGATTTTCCTTATGAAGCCTGAGCACCAGGTCAATATCGGCCGGGGAAGAAGTCTCCAGGCCGGCTCCATGGGCCAGCACTTCGCGAAGCACGTGGGAATAGTGGTTGCACTTCGTGCAGTAGCAATAGTGGTACCGGCCACTGTAACCGGCCTGCTCCATGACCCGCTGGAAAATGTTTTTGCCGTAGTTCACCTGTTTCCCGATTTTCGGCAGCCACGTCAGCCGGAAAGGTGTGTCGTATTTTCCGGCCGTTTCCGCCAGCGGTATACCGTGAAACAACAGGTTATCCCCCTGCAGTGAAAATCCCTTCCAGGGCAGGGTTACCTGCGTTGACAGGTATTTGTGAAATGTGAGTTTGTTTTTCGGTTCAGCCATGCACGGGCTAAATTATGGAATCTGCGGGTTCAACCCCTAAGCCGCATACATAACAAAACCGGGCCGTCATAGCCCGGTTCCGTTCATCCTACCGTAAAAATCAGCGTTCTTGCTGAAGATCTTCCGGCTTCCGCCCGGTTCAGCCGGCCGCTGTCCCGGGCAGGTACCACTGAAATGTTCAGGTAGCTGGTTGTATGTTCTGGTTCACCCTGAAGAGGTTGTCCGGGTCATACTGTTTTTTAATCCGGGCCAGCCGGTTGTAATTGTGCTTGTAACTGGCTTTCACGCGGCTCTGGCCCTCATCCATCATGAAGTTGGAATAGGCTCCTCCTGAGGAGTATGGGTGCAGCGCTTCCCAGTAGGCTTTGCACCACTTGGTGATTTTTTCCGCATTGGCCGGGTCGGGATCAATGCCCACGATCACGCCTGCATACTTGGCATCGCGGTAAGCCCAGGGGGTGTCTTCCCGTCCGGGCCTTGCAGCGGCCCCGGTGATGGGGTAGAGGTGCATCTGGGAAAGGGGCGTGGGTATGCTGGAACCGAACTCCAGGTGTTTTGCCCGCACTTCGGGCCCGAGTTCGTTGAAGAAATCCGCCCGCCAGTACCATTGCAGGCCCGGGGGCATCAGGCCGTCAAACAGGGTCTGGATAGACGGGTATGGCATGGAACCCACGTGCTCGAAATACGGATTCATGTCCCGCACCGGCCTGAAGGTCTCCTCGAACTGCTCCTCATCGCCCGTGTAGCACCAGATGATGCCGCAAAACTGCTTGTTGTGCAGGTGTTCCGGGAATGGAGGCCCGGGAATGATCATGGTGGCGATAAACCCGTTGAGGTCTTCGGTGGCGTTGTGCAGGAAGCCGTGGTACCACGACATGATTTCGTCCACCTGCTCGATGGGCCAGAGGGTGGGCCCTCCGATTACGGTTTTCTGCGGGTGGGCCTGGAACTTGAAGGAAGTGACGATGCCGAAATTGCCGCCCCCACCCCGGATGGCCCAGAACAGGTCGGGATGCTGGTCTTTGTTGACTGTCACAAACGAACCGTCAGCCAGCACCATGTCGGCTTCCAGCAGGTTGTCAATGGTGAGGCCGTATTTCCTGGACAGGTGACCGACCCCGCCTCCGAGTGTCAGTCCGCCCACGCCCGTGGTGGAAATGATGCCTGCCGGCACGGCCAGCCCGAACGGGTGCGTGGCGTGGTCCACCTCGCCCCAGACGTTGCCGCCTCCCACGCGGACGGTGTTGTCCGATGTATCCACCCGGACAAATTTCAACCCGGAAAGGTCAATCACCATCCCGTCATCGCAAAGGCCCAGGCCGCCCCCGTTGTGGCCTCCGCCCCGGACAGCAATCAGCAGCCCGTTTTCCCTTCCGAAATTCACTGACAACATCACATCGGCCACGTCAGCACATTTTACGATCATGCCCGGCCGCTTGTCTATCATGCCGTTGTATACCTTGCGTTCCTCATCGTAATTATCATCACCGGGAAACACCAGGTGGCCCCGCAGGCCGGCTGCAAATTCTTCCAGCACCGCGGCATTCAGGTCTTTTACTGTTTTTTGCATGGCTTTGATTGGTTTATGAGCCAAAACTAAGCGGGCCCTGCGGCCGGGGCTGGCAGATTTCGTTCAAAAAACAGCAAATTTGGTTCATACAGAAAGCACTGAAGCCGTGCGCCTACGCGTGCGCACGCGGGGAACCCTGCATGCTTTTCAGGAATTCGGAAGGCCGTATCC
The DNA here is from genome assembly GCA_964422925.1 of uncultured Chitinophagales bacterium. Lineage (GTDB taxonomy): Bacteria > Bacteroidota > Bacteroidia > Chitinophagales > S012-47 > CAYRDC01. Next base: position 116,468 of record CAYRDC010000007.1, read on the forward strand.
CGTAGGCTTCGGCAAAACAGGCGGAGAAGTAGGCCGGGCTGCTGAAACCACAGGTATAGGCAATCTCGGAAACATTGCCCTGCTGCTTTTCGAGCAACCCGATGGAGCGGTTCAGGCGGTATTCTTTCAGGAAGGCATTGGGCGATTTGCCGGTCAGGGCGGTCATCTTGCGGTAAAGCTGCGATTTGCTCAGGCCCAGCTCCCGGCTGAAGTCACTTACCCCAAGGCCCGGGTCGTTCCATTTCTTGTCCATGAAGTCGGTCAGGGAATGCAGGAAGGATTCTTCCTGAACGCTCAGCACACGGACTTCCTCCGGTGAAGCAAACGCATTGAGGTTCTCGCTTCTGTACAGGTCGCGCACTTCGGTGGAAACCACGATTTCACTGCCGAGGTAGCGGCACATGCGTTCAGCCGCCTCGATGGTGTCTTCGAACATCCGGTCGCTGTCGGTGACGGGTATCCCCGCGCTAATGCCGCTGTGAATCACCAGCCCGCTGTGGCCGGCCATCTTCCGGAAACTGCTCCGCAAGGCCATGGCGCAGGGCAGGGCCATGGACACCGATTCAAAGGAAAGCAGCAAGCCGTTGGTGTAGGTCTTCACCTGGCGGCCCTGGTATCGCTCAATGATGTCCGCGGCCTCTTTCCGGAATTTTTTCAGTACATCCTGTGCGGAGCCGGGGAGTATGCACCGTCCCGAGCGGTGCCGGATATCCGTCACCACCAGGGTGCGGAAAGCCGGGTCATTGATGATGTTCAGCGCGGTATTTTGTGCGGTTTCCGGGTCTTCAATGCGCCCGAGAAACGATTCCACAATCACATCATTCACCTCAATGATGCGGTGAGGCAGCTGCCCGTGGGCGAAATCGTGCATTTCCTGGATGGCTTTCTTGTTCGGGGCTTCCACCAGGCAGAAGGCTGTTTTTCTTCTTTCGTCAAACCAGTAGGTCAGGCTTCGGCAGCCGAATTTATGCTGAATCTTCAGGTCGGCCTGGTGCAGCTGGGCCACCGCTTCAGCGGTAACCTCTTCCGACACGTCATGGCGGTCCATGTAAATAGGCATGATACTGGGCTTTAAAGGTTCCTACTCGTAAGGCTTTTCGGATGACGCCCCGTTTTTTAAAGTGGTGGCTGGATTCCACTGATTTACCGTAAACCGGACCCTTGTCCGGCATTGCCGGTATTTCTCATTACTTGAATTGATGGCTCCCCGTTGGATTGGGCTTCAGGGAACAAGGTTTTAAAGATACAAAAAAAGTATTTGATTATCATTCCGAGGCGGTGTATACTTTCTATTCCCTGATTTCTTTCAATTTTATAAATTGCGTAAAACCAAACCCGGTAAGCTTTATGAAAACCATTATTACCCGATATGTGCTCCTGCTGGCAGCTGTTTTGCTGGCTTTTGCCAGTGCCTGTAGTTCCCAGGGCGACCCGTCCCTGAAGCTCCGGTGGGAAACTCCGCCCGAATTCCGCGTGCCGGAATCGGTCATTTATGACCCCGTCAACGAAGTTTTTTACGTGTCAAACATTGACGGCCGTCCCACCGGGGTGGACAGCAGCGGGTTCATCTCCCGGCTCAGCACGGACGGTAAGATACTTGACCTGCACTGGGTGGACGGCCTCAACGCTCCCAAGGGAATGGGCATACATGACGGGAAGCTGTTCGTGACCGACATCACCCGTGTGGCCGAAATCGACATTGCCACGGGCAGCATCGTGCGCTTTTACGAAGCCGAAGGGTCCGAATTCCTGAACGACATCACCGTGGCAGAAGACGGCACGGTGTACGTTTCGGATTCCAACACCGGGCGTATTTACCGCCTCAAGGACGGCCGGCTCGAGCCCTGGATGGAAGGCGATGAACTGCAGGGGGCCAATGGCCTGCTGGCCGAGGACGGCCGCCTGATGATGGTTTCCTTCGCCACCGGCAACATGTACCGCATCGACCCGGAAACCAAAAAGGCGGAATTGTTCGCCACAGGCCTCGAAAGCGGTGATGGCTTGGAGGCGGCCGGCAACGGGGATTACCTGGCCAGCAGCTGGGCCGGCAAGGTGTTTTACGTGTTCCGGGACGGCCGCGTGAAAACCCTGCTCGACACCCAGGCCGATTCCGTCAATGCCGCGGATATCGAATTTGTGCCCATGCTGCACCTGCTGCTGGTGCCTACCTTTTTCGACAACCGCGTGCGCGCCTACGAACTAACCTATTGAACCCGGCACAAAAAAAACCGCCAACCGGAGCGGGCGGGGTGACGTTTTGTGTATTTTAGCCTCAGAAACGGACAGACAGGCCGGCATTGGCTGCCGGGATGCCCAGCCCGAAATCCACATAAGCCCCGACATTGGGCGTGAAGGAATAGCGCGCCCCGGCATGCACACCGACCAGGGGCGTGATGGGGCTTAACTTCAAGGTGTTGAAGTTCAGCCCGATATCCTGGAAAAACTGCTGGATGTCGTCATAGCCCTGGTAATCGGCATTCAGGGTTACGCGGTTGATTTTGGCCCCGAGCAGTAGGCCCGCAAAGATATCCCAGCGCTCGTTGTCGAGGAAGTGGTAATCGCCCTGCAGCGCAATGCCCAGCCGCCTGATCCGGGTCGAGGCATTCACTTTGAGCAGGGTGCTGTCCTGCAGCGTGATGTCTATGCCGTACACATCGGTTGCGGCCTGGAGGTAATTGCTTTCGAGCCCGAGGGAGAAACGGGGGTTTATGTAAAAATTCATGCTCGCGTTGAAGGGGACAAATCCCTTTCCGGGCTGGATACCGTCCGGCAGGGCCCGGAAAGTAAGGCCCAGCCAGTTCGGACCACCCACGCCCACCTTGAGTTCGAACATTGTGGATGGTGCGTCATATCCGTTGTATTGGGCCCGGGAGGCAGGCATCACGGCCAATATAAACAGGCCGGTCAATAGCAGATTCTTCATGGTTTTCATAACGCTCTTTTTTTAGTGAACGTCCGGTTCATTCCAATTAATATGCCAACTGCAACGGTGGGTGGCTTTTTATTCCGGGGGCATGTCCTCGTGACGGTACGAGCGGTCGAGGGCTTTGAACACGTGCAGGATGCCGGGGAAAAGGGCGTTCATGGTTTCGGCCGCGCCTTTGGGTGAGCCGGGTATGGCCAGTACCAGGGTGCGGCCGGTGAGACCGGCAATGCCCCGTGAGAGCATGCTGTACGGGGTACGCTGCTGCCCATAAGCCCTGGCGGCTTCCATAATGCCGCTGATTTCGCGGTCGAGCAGCGGACGCAGGGCTTCCGGGGTCTGATCGCGGGGTGAAATGCCCGTGCCCCCGGTGACCACTACCAGGTCGCGGCCGGCATCAGCCAGTTGTTTCACATTTTCCCGTACTTGTTCAGGTTCGTCCGGCAGGATTTTGTATTCGCTTACGCGCACCCCGCTTTTTTCCAGTTTCCGCGTGACCGCTTTGCCTGAGCGGTCTTCCTTTTTACCGGTAGCCACTGTGTCGGACACCACGATGACCGCGGCCGTGACCGGCCGGCCGGGATCCCCGAAATCATCCTTCCCGCCCCGTTTTTCGAGCAGGGTTATTTCCCCGATGCGGAGCCCGCTGTCCTGTGGCTTCAGCATATCGTAAATGGTGAGCGCGGCCACCGAGGCCCCGTAGAGGGCTTCCATTTCCACACCTGTTTTATACACGGCCTTGACCCGCACCTCGGCTTCGATAACACTTTCTCCCAGGGTAAACTCAACCTGCACGTGTTCCACGGGTAGTGGATGGCAGTGGGGGATGGCCTGCCAGGTGTTTTTTACCGCCAGGAAAGAGGCTGCCCGGGCCGTGGGCAGCACATCCGGTTTCAGGGTTTTGTTTTCACGGACCTGGTTCACGGTTTCACGTTTCATGAAAACCTGTGCCCGCGCGCGGGCGGTGCGGAGGGTGTGGTATTTATCGCTGATATCTCTCATCGTTTATGGGTTATTGCCTGTAATCCAGCGGTGGCCGCTGTCTGTCAGTTCCTTTTTCCAGATGGGGGCTTTTTGTTTAATGGCATTTACCACGTGTGGCAGGGCCTGGAATGCTTCCTGGCGGTGCGTTGCCGCCACAGCCACCAGCAGCGAAAGCTCCCCCACGGCCACGTAACCGGTGCTGTGGCGGATTTCGCAGGCCAGCAGGTTGAATTTTTCCATGGCTTCGCGGGCTATTTCCTTCATGATTTTCAGGGCCAGGGTTTCGTTGGCGGAATACTCGATGCCCCGCACGGCCTGCCCGCCAGGCAGTTTGTCCGGCCTTACCTGCCCGGTGAAGACACACCACGCCCCCGGGTAAATGCCTTCCCGGCTAATCAGCCGGCCGGCCAGCGCGCTGTCTATGGACCCCTGTACGATTTCCACCATAAGGCTTCTTGTTTTCAGCCTCCCGCGAAAGGAGGCATTATCGCTATTTCATCCCCTTCCTGCAAGGCCGTGTTCCCGCTGACGATGGTATCGTTCACGGCAAAGGCCAGGGACAGGTTTTCCAGGCCGGGTATTTCCCGGAACAACTTCTTTTTCATGGATTCCAGGTCGCCCGGAACCTCCATTTCCTGTTTGTGGCTACCAGCCAGTTCCTGCGTAATGCCGAAAAAAAGCAGTTTTACTTTCATGGTTCAGTTTATCCGGTAAACGGTAACCGTTTCCCCGGCTTTAAATGTATGCTTTTCAGCGCTTAATTCCATGATAACCCCGGCTTCGGCAAAGCTTTTCAGCATGTGGGAAGCCTGCCCCCACAGGGGTTTTACGTATTCGCCAGCCAGGATGCCGGTGATGTAATGGGTCCGCGGCTGGTGCAGTGTGACATCCTCTTGCAGCAGGGCCCTGCCCGCCACGGGGAAGGGACGAGTGGCTCCCATGCAGGCCCGGACAAAGGGTTTTACGTAAAGATAAAAAGCCGTGATGACGGCCCGCGGGTTGCCTGGCAAGCCGAACAGGTAACGGTTTCCCCTGCGGGCAAAGAGCATGGGCTTGCCGGGTTTTTGCTTTACACCATGCAGCAAAATGTCAAAACCGGCTGCCCGGGCCGCCTGCGGGGTGAAATCGTAATCGCCCACCGACACTCCTCCGCAGATGATGAGGATGTCGGTTTCGCGGCTCTTCTTTTCAATCCAGCGGGTAATCAGCTGCAGGTTGTCCGCGCAATGGCTTGTTCCGGCCCGTATTCCCATCGCGGCAAAGGCTGCCTCCAGCATCGGGTTGTTGCTGTTGTATTTCTGCCCCGGCTTCAGGGGTTTTCCCGGCCCGGCCAGTTCCGGCCCGGTGGAAAGGACGGAAACAAAAGGCGCCCTGCGGACAGCCACCCCGGTGAGGCCCAGTCCTGCCAGCAGCCCGATGGCGGCCGGGTTCAGTTCCTGTCCGGCCCGCAACACCACGTCACCCTTGAGGCACTGGCCGCCCCGCGGGCGGATGTTTTCCCCCTGACCCTTGGAATTTCCTGCCGGGAACCGGATACCTGCTTCTTCCGGATGTACGTCTTCCTGTTTGACCACCGCGTCAGCGCCCGGTGGCACGGGCGCCCCGGTAAATATGCGCGCGCAACTTCCGGGAGGAAGATACCGGAGCTCCGATTCACCTGCCCTGACTTCAAAGGACACCGGGAGGACGGCATTCCCGGAAAGATCTGAGACCCTGACCGCATAGCCGTCCATGGCCGATTCGTCAAAGGCAGGCAGGTCGATGGGTGCTTCCAGGTCACCGGCCAGGAAATGGCCGCGGGCGTCTGCCAAGGGCATCTCCACCGCTTCCAGCGGCCGGGCCGCTTCACAAATTATCTTCCTGCATTCCTCGGTGCTGATCATTTATTTCCTGATTCCTATGAATCCTTTTTGGTTCAGGTAATACAACAAAGTTCCGGCAATCATCCCAATTACGAAACCGTAGGGCAGCCCTCCGGCTATTAGAGCCACAATCAGGGCTATGGTCAATTCAGACCGCTCGGTGCTGATATCCCGGATCAGTACCATGAGCGCCAGGCTTTCAAACAACAGGATCACCCCCAGCACCGGCAACGGAAAGATATGCATAACCTGGTCGAACCCGCGGCTCAGGAACAAACCCAGGATAAGGTACATGGATCCATAAATGATGACCGAGCCGCCCGTCCTGCCCCCGAAGGTATAATGGCCGGCCATGCCGCCTGATCCATGACATACCGGGATGCCGCTGAAAAACGGGTTTACCAGGTTCATCAGCGAATAGGTGAAACTGATTTTCTTGACGGTGATGTCCTTTCTCTCCGGGAAATAATCACTGGCTATCTGGTGGGTAGCGAGGATGGAATTGCCGAGCGAAAGCGGAATCTGCGGCAGGGTTAGCAGGATAAAGCCGGTTAAAATATCGTTCCACCCGGGCCGGGTGAAATGGGGCAGGGCAAATCCGGCACTTTCAGACAGGGTGGTTCCGGATATTTTAAACACGAAGGCATACACAATGCCCAAACCAATGGCTAGCAGTGCCGCGGGCACTTTTTTATTGCCCAGCAGGAAAACCACCAGCAGAAAGGTGACGGCAGCCAGCCAGTAGCCGGGCACCCCGTCAGCCGGGATGTACCGGCCCAGGGCCAGCATAGCCAGTTTTATTCCCAGGCCAAACTGGATGCCGCGCACCACGCACTTGGGAATCACCCGGGCCAGCCATTTGACCAGGTTGGTGACTGTCAGCAAAAACATCACCATGCCAATGGCCAGCCCACCGCCATACAGCACTTCGGGGCTCACTTTCTGGGTAATCACTATGGCTGCCATGGCTTTCAGGGGCTGCACCGGCATGGGCATGCGGTATACCAGGGCCGTGAAAATCTGCATAACCCCGAACATGATGAGCACACTGGCCGGGTCGAGCCCCGCGGCCAGGATCATGGCCACTATCAGTGGGAAATCTGTTCCGATATCGCCAAAAGCTCCTGCCAGCTCATTCCTGTTAAACCGGATACGACCCTTCATAAATCCCCTGCGGTTTGAAGCCCAAAATTGAATAAAATAATGATTCCGCGGCAAAAGGCTGATTTCACGGCCTGACAAGGCCGCTGTTGGGGCGGGGTCATCCCTGCAAGCTGTCAAATTTTGTACATTTGGGTAAAATCCTTGCGCATGTATTTAGCCATAATACCGGGTGTTTCTGAATGGGTATTGATAATCATCGCGTTATTGCTTTTGTTTGGCGGGCGAAAGATTCCTGAATTGATGCGGGGCATCGGAGAAGGGATCCGTGAATTCAGGAAAGCCCGGAAGGGAATCGATGAACCGGATAAGCAGGAACCGAAAGGATGATGTTACGGGATTCATTCGGGAGGACACATTCTTACCTTAGGATTTCACTGACCGACCGGTGCAATTTGCGCTGCCGTTACTGCATGCCCCCGCAGCCCCAGTGGATGGAAAACGGCCGGCTGCTGACGGGGGAGGAGATCCTGCGCCTCGCGGAAATTTTTGTGCGTTCATTCCAAATCAGCAAAATACGTTTCACGGGCGGGGAGCCCCTGGTACGCAGGGAGGCGGCTGCTATTATGGAAGGGGTCGCCCGGCTCGGGGTGGAAACAGCCGTTACCACCAATGGCATCCTCCTGCACCGCTTCCTGCCGCTGTTCCGGGAGATCGGCCTGAAAGGGCTGAATATCAGCCTGGACACCCTGAAACCGCAGAAATTCATAAACCTCACCTACCGGGACGCATTTGAACAGGTCTGGAGAAATATCCGGCTGGCCATCGACTCGGGCTTTCATGTCAAGCTGAACATGGTCGTCATCCGGGGGTGGAACGAGGATGAGCTACCGGATTTTGTCGCCCTGACCCGCGACCTGCCGGTCCATGTGCGGTTTATCGAATATATGCCGTTCCGGGATAACTGCTGGGCCAGCGCCAAAGTGTTCACTTACCGGGAAATGCTGGAGGTGATCGGCTCCCGGTATGAAATTGAAAAAATCAAGGACCCCAAATTCAGCACTTCCAAGAGTTACCGCGTGCCGTTTCACGCGGGCACCTTCGGGGTTATCAGCACGGTGAGCGAACCCTTCTGTGATAGCTGCAACCGGATCCGCCTGACCGCGGACGGCACCCTGCGCAATTGCCTGTTCACCCGCGATGAAA
>CAYRDC010000008.1:0-117188 GCA_964422925.1 uncultured Chitinophagales bacterium
TTTTCCAGTCGAAGTACATCAGGTGGCCGGAGCCATGATCGCTGTATTTCATGTAGTAAATTCCGCCTTCCACGCCCTGGGCATTGCCATACCTGCCCGCTTTGATGGGAAGGGCCAGGATACGGCTGCCGATTCCTTCGGGGTCAACTTTTATGTTATTGTCCTTAGCCTTCTCCTTTCCTTTGCCCTTGCTTTTTTTGGTTTCCTGCTCCTGTTTTTCTTCCCCGGCTTTCACTTCATCCGGTTCCGGTTTCAGCGGATTGGCCGCACTGGCGGAAAGTGGGACGATATAAACTTTTGCCATGTCCTGGTAGGCATGGTTCCATTCCGTCCAGCTATAAGTCGGGTTGAAATCACGGTTGGAGATGAATACTAGGTATTTTCCGTCTTTGCTGAAGGATGCGCCTGAAGACTGGTACCATCCGTCTGTTACGGGATAGGTGGCGGCATCGGGTAGATGGTATAAGTAAATTTTGTTCATGCCTTCTCTTTCCGCCTGCGACCAGGTGATCCACTTACTGTCGGGCGACCAGTTGTAATTCCGGATTTCCCAAACGGTGGCCCGGGCCACTTCAGTGATTTCCCGGGTTTCGATATCCACAAAACGCAGGCGCAGTTTTTTGTCGCCCCAGAGAATTTTTTTGCTGTCGGGCGACCATTCCAGGGCCCATTTATAGGTATCGGCATGGTCGGTCAGTTGCTTTATTTCGCGGCCGTCTTCGCTGCGGATATAGATTTCATCTTCTCCGGTTTCATCGGATATATAGGCGATCCACTTGCCATCGGGCGACCAGACCGGATTGCGCTCATGCACCCCGGAGGTTTGGGTCAGGTTGCGGGTGATGCCATGATGGGCCGGCAGGGTGAATAGTTCGCCCCGGGCCTCCACCACCGCCCGGCTGCCGTCCGGAGACAGGCTTCCGCTGCGGATATTCTTGCTGACATCCGCCAGGAAATCACGGCCCGTATCGAAATCATCCAGGATACGAATATGAAGCTGTTTTACTTCTTCCGTGTTCAGGTCCAGCGTGAACAGGTACCCGCCATTTTCAAAAATGATCGCCCGGTCGCCCAGGGAGGGCCATTTCACATCGTATTCCGTAAAATCAGTAAGCTTACGGGTTTCCTTTGTGTCGAGATCATACACAAAAAGGTTCATGGTGCGGTCCCGGTCCGACAGGAAATAGATTTTCCGGCCATGCCACATGGGGATGATGTCCTGGGCCGGGTTATTGGTAATGTTTTCGGTTTCCCCGGTGGCAAAATCGTACACCCAGATGTCATCAGCCATACCGCCCCGGTAATATTTCCAGGTGCGGAATTCGCGGAAAACCCGGTTGTAAGCCAGTTTGGTATCATCCGGGGAAAAGGAACAGAACCCACCGGTGCTGAACGGCAGGGTTTCCGGGAGGTGTCCTTCCCGGTCGACCGTAAACAACTGTCCCTTGAAGGAGTTGAAAGACTGTTTGCGCGACCGGAACACGATTTTTTGATTATCGTGTGTCCACCCCATGACGATATTGTTGGGTCCCATGCGGTCCCAGATATAATCGCGCCCCAGGGTAGCCGTCCAGGTCAGGCGTTTGGGTTCTCCTCCGCGGGCCGGCATCAGGTACACTTCCGTGTTGCCGTCATACTGGCCGGTAAACGCGAGCCACTGGCCGTCAGGCGAGAACCGGGCAAACGATTCATAGCCCACATCATTGGTCAGCTTGCGGGCCGTGCCACCCGTGGCAGGCACCGTGTACAAATCTCCGGCATAAGTAAACACCACCTGGTTACCGTGAATGGCCGGAAAACGCAGCAACCGGGCTTCATCCTGTGCCGCCAATTGCATCCATACCATACCAATCAGCGCCAACAGGGTAAATAATCGCTTCTTCATAACTTGACTTTTATTGTTTGAATATTGGTTTTTGTCAGCGTCCGAAAGTTACCAATTAATCAGGCACCTGCCGATGGCATAACTTTTTTAACGGGTTAGTCGTGCAGTCAGCATTTCCTAATTTTACCAGTTCTTTGCACAATTTTTTGATCATGACACGAAATACTTTCCGGCAGTTCCTTCTTGCTATAACGGCAGTCATGGTTTCCTGCCAAACGGAAAACCAAACTTCCGAAACGTCCGTTCCGGAGCCGATAGCCGTTTCGCTGGCCGATTCCCTGCAGCTGGCCGCTGGCATGGATTACCAGGTACTGGTTTCCTGGGGCGATACCCTTAACAGCGCTGGCGAAACCTTTGGTTTTAACAACGATTACAACTGTTTCCTGCCCTTGTCCGGGCCGGAAGACGGATTGCTTTGGACCAATCATGAATATCCTGATCCCTGGTTCGTGAGCGGTTATTCCGGAGGAAAAAAAACCCGCGAACAGGTACGCCAGGAATTGCTTTCGGTGGGAGGCAGCGTGCTCCATATCCGGCTGGAAGACGGACAATGGTATTGGTCGGATTCGGATACACTTAACTGGCGGCTTACGGGTCTGACCCCACTGGGCATTGCCGGAAGCCTTCGTTTGGCGGGCAAAGGCACGGTGATTGGCACTTTTACCAATTGTGCGGGAGGGAAAACCCCCTGGAACACCATTCTCACTTGCGAAGAAAATACCGGCAGCGAGTATTACGGTACCGTGAAAACCGGTGAAGCCGGGGACCGCTGGGTGGATACGGCCGGGGCTTATTATCAGTGGTATCGGTGGAAAGCGCTGCCACCCGAACATTATGGCTGGGTGGTAGAAGTGGATCCCCTGGCCGGAACCGGGAAGAAATTGCCTGTTCTGGGCCGTTTCGGCCATGAATCGGCTACGGTAAAACCGCTGCCTGACGGCCGGGTGGTGGTTTATATGGGAGATGATGCCAATGACCGCTGCCTGTACAAGTTCATTGCTTCCGGGCCCGGTAGCCTGGAAAAAGGTACACTCTATGTGGCCAATCTCGAAGAAGGGCGGTGGATTCCGCTGGATTATAATAAAAACCCGGTGTTGCGGAAACAGTTCAGCAACCAGCTGGATGTATTGATTCATTGCCGGGAAGCCGCCCGGCTGGCCGGGGGAACCCCGCTGAACCGGCCCGAGGATATCGAGATTGATCCGCAAACCGGGGATGTGTACGTGGCCCTGACTAACAACCTCCCCAAAGGCGATTATTTCGGCCGCATCCTCCGCTTACGCGAACAGGATGCCAATCCCGAAGCCCTGCAATTCACGACCGGGACCCTGGTGCATGGCGGGGAAGCTTCCGGTATGGCGTGCCCGGACAATCTGGCCTTCGACCCGGCCGGGAACCTCTGGTTTACGACCGACCGCTCCTGGGAAATGACGCAGGACCCCATCTATGCTTCTTTCGGGAATAACAGCCTGTTTGTGCTGGACATCCGGGATTCCCTGGCAAGGCCCAGGCGTATGGCTGTGGCTCCGGTTCATGCCGAATTTACCGGCCCGTGGTTTACCGGAGACGGGAAATACCTGTTCCTTTCCGTGCAGCACCCGGGTGAGGGCAGCGGTCCCGATACCCTGTACAGCCACTGGCCCGCAGGCGGCAATGCCCTGCCCCGGCCTTCCGTTGTCGTAATCAGCGGTCCCGGCCTGGAAGCCATTACCAGGGCCAAAGCGAAAGAATAAGCGAAAGGATGACAAACCCGCACAGGTGATAGCCCGCGTCTACCAGCATTACCTGCATGGGCTTTTTGTTGTACAATCCGTTGATGAACATCGGCAGGAACATAAATCCCAATCCGGCCAGCAGGGAAATTTTCAGGGCAAAAATCCAGGTAGGCAACAATAAAACCTGGATAAAAACCGCCATGGTCAGGCTGATGATGAACGTGCTGATAAAACTCAGAATATTCAGCAAACCCATACCTTTTTTGTCTTCTTCCGTCAGGATGATATATTGTGACCAGATTTTGCCGAAAAGCAGGGGGGAATACCACAGCATGCCCAGCAGAAAATAGAGGATGGTACCGGCCAGCACCGACAGAAAGTTAATTTGTTCCGGAAAGTCCAATACCATGCAAAACGTTTTTTAGGGTTATTGATTCCTGGTTGCCGTGCTTTACCAATCGTCCTCGTTGTATTCCTCTTTTTCGGTGGTCATGTATTCAGTAAACTCCTTGATGAGCGCCTTCATATATTCGTCAATCACGGCCAGGTTTTGCTGGTTCTCTTTCCAGGCGGGCACCCCGGGTTCCATCCATTTTTCAATGCCCAGGTAGGCGCTATATTCCTTATGGATGTCCGTAATCATGTACCGGACCTTGTTGTCTTTGGTCCAGATTTTTATGGTATAAATGATAAATCCCCTCTTTTCCGGAACATTGCGTTCATTCCGGACCATCAGCACGAACTTGTGTTTCCCGGTTATTTTGCCCAGTGCGGTATCGCGGCTTTGTATTACCTGGCTGGGATTGCGGTAATGTTCCTTAAACCAGGCCAGGGCTTTGTCCAGCAGTTCGGCTTTGGTGCCTTTGGCATCGAAAACCCCTTCATAGGTTACCCGGCCGGTTTTTTCATTCACAGGCAATTGCACAGCTTCCTGGGCGCTTCCCCGGGAAAGGAAGAAGACCATCAACAGGGATACGGCTAAAGGCTTCATGGGCTGTTTGGTTTAATGCCTTAAAGTTACCTGAATCCCTCCGGTTCTACAAGTGTTGTCGTGCACAGCTATCCGGGCCGGAGACGATGATTTCCTAAAGAGCGGGGCAGCCTGTGTCCTAATGGGTACAAAATCGGCATACCGTTGAAAAATAGGCTGAAAATTAACATAATAAAACACCAAATTGCGGGTTACAATTCATATCTTCACATGATTTTTCCTCTGACTTATATGTATTGAAATGCCTGATAAAAAGAAAACAAAACCAACTGATTATACAGCCGAAAATATTCAGGTGCTGGAAGGGTTGGAGGCGGTCCGGAAACGGCCGGCCATGTATATCGGAGATGTGGGATTCAAGGGCCTTCATCACCTAGTGTATGAGGTCATTGATAATTCGATAGACGAAGCCCTGGCGGGGTATTGCAAACTCATTCAGGTTACCATTTTGCCTGATAATTCCATCCGGGTGGAAGATGACGGACGGGGCATCCCGACTGAACTGCATAAAAAAGAAGGCCGCTCAGCTCTGGAAGTGGTTATGACCGTGCTGCACGCGGGCGGTAAATTTGATAAGAACACTTATAAAGTTTCCGGAGGATTGCACGGGGTTGGTGTTAGCTGCGTGAACGCCCTTTCGGAAAAACTGCGGGCGGAAGTGCACCGGAGCGGTAAAATCTGGGTTCAGGAATATGAAAAAGGCATTCCGGTGGCTCCGGTACATGAAGCAGGCGTTACAGACCGTACGGGGACCATTGTAGTGTTCACCCCTGACCGGAGTATCTTCCGGGAAACCGTTTACAATTACGACACTTTGGCGGCCCGTCTGCGGGAACTGGCCTACCTGAACAAAGGAATAAGCCTGACCCTTACCGATCAGCGGGAAAAAGACGATGAAGGCAATTTCCTGGCCGATACCTTTTACTCTGAAGGCGGACTGGTGGAGTATGTAAAGCACCTGGACGAAGTCCGTACCCCGCTGATTCCGGAACCGATTTATGTGGAAGGCAGCCGTGATAACGTAATTGTGGAAGTGGCCATGCAATACAACACGGGCTATTCAGAAAATGTGCACTCCTATGTCAATAACATCAATACCCTGGAAGGCGGAACCCATGTAAGCGGTTTCCGGAGAGCCATCACCCGGGTGTTTAAGTCGTATGGAGAGAAAAACGGCATGTTCAACAAGGTGAAGTTTGACATTACGGGCGATGACTTTCGCGAAGGGCTCACCGCCCTGATTTCCATAAAGGTTCCCGAACCGCAGTTTGAAGGGCAAACCAAAACCAAACTGGGCAATTCGGAGGTAACCGGTATTGTGGAAAGCATCCTTGGCGAACATTTGTCGAATTACCTGGAAGAGCACCCGAGGGAAGCGAAAATCATCATTGACAAGGTCATTATTTCCGCCCAGGCGCGCAATGCGGCCCGTAAGGCGCGTGAACTGGTGCAGCGGAAAAATGCCCTGACAGGCAGTGGTCTGCCCGGCAAACTGGCCGATTGCTCAGACAAAGATCCTGAGAAGTGCGAAATTTACCTCGTGGAGGGCGATTCGGCCGGGGGCACGGCCAAACAAGGCCGTAACCGCGCTTTCCAGGCTATCCTGCCACTGCGCGGTAAAATACTCAACGTAGAAAAAGCCCAGCGCCATAAGATCTTCGACAACGAGGAAATACGGAATATTTATACGGCCCTGGGTGTAATGCCCGTGGAAAATGGGGATAATGGCGGTACCACCCTCAATCTCGACAATCTCCGTTACCACAAAATCATCATCATGACCGATGCTGATGTGGACGGTAGCCATATCACTACCTTGATCCTGACTTTCTTTTTCCGGGAAATGAAAGAGTTGCTGGAGCAGGGGTATATTTATATTGCCACGCCACCTTTGTACCTTGTCCGGAAAGGGAAAGAAGAGCGGTATTGCTGGACCGAGGAAGACCGTAAAGAGGCAATAAAAGAATTAGCCAAAGAAGGCAAGGAAGATTCGGTGCATGTGCAACGCTATAAGGGGCTTGGTGAAATGAATGCCCATCAGTTATGGGAAACCACCATGAATCCGGAAACCCGGACCCTGCGCCAGGTAAACATTAACAGTGCCGCGGAAGCCGATTACATTTTCAGCATGCTGATGGGCGAAGACGTGCCGCCCAGGCGCGAGTTTATCGAAAAGCATGCCCGGTACGCTCGGATTGACGCCTGATGAAGGTATCCGGCAGCGCCTCTTCCCATCAACCAGTGTTTTGTAATTTTATCGCCAGTAAAACATACTGGCATGAAAATCACATTACCCCACACCCCTACCGGCACCTCGCTCAGCTGCAAAGGCTGGATCCAGGAAGCAGCCCTACGGATGATCCACAACAATCTTGATCCTGCCGTAGCCGAACGGCCGGAAGACCTGGTGGTTTATGGCGGCACGGGCAAGGCAGCCCGCAACTGGGAAGCCTTTCACCGTATTGTTGCCGCCCTGCGCGACCTCGAAGATGATGAAACGCTTTTGGTTCAGTCCGGCAAGCCGGTGGGCATCCTGCCCACCCATCCCGATGCCCCGCGGGTAATCATTGCCAACAGCAACCTGGTGGGCCGTTGGGCTACCTGGGAGCATTTCCGCGAGCTGGAGCGGAAGGGGCTGATTATGTACGGCCAGATGACAGCCGGTTCCTGGATATACATCGGCACCCAGGGTATTTTACAGGGGACCTATGAGACCTTTTTATCGCTGGCCAGCAAGCATTATGGCGGAAGCCTGAAAGGCCGCCTTTGCGTTACAGCCGGCCTGGGCGGTATGGGTGGCGCGCAACCCCTGGCGATCACCATGAATGAAGGGGTGTGCCTGGCTGCCGAAATGGAAGCCTGGCGCGTGGAAAGGCGTATCAAAACCCGCTATCTCGACAAAATGACGGCTGACATTGACGAAGGGATCGACTGGGCGCTGGCTGCCCGCGACCGGGGCGAAGCGCTTTCTGTGGGCGTGGTTTGCAATGCCGTGGACCTCCTCCAGCGCCTCCTCGACCGGGGCATTACGCCTGATGCCCTCACCGACCAGACCTCCGCGCACGATCCGCTAAACGGTTACTGGGCGGCCGGGATGAGCGTGGAGGAAGCCAAAGCGCTGAGGCAGTCCGATCCCGAGGCCTATTTGCAGCGCTCGCTCGATACCATTGCCCGTCATGTGGAGTTAATGCTGGCTTTGCAGAATAAAGGCGCGGTAACTTTCGATTACGGCAATAACATCCGCGGGCAGGCCCTGGAACACGGGGTGAAAAATGCTTTTGATTTCCCGGGCTTTGTCCCGGCTTATATCCGTCCCCTGTTCTGCGAAGGCAAAGGCCCGTTCCGCTGGGTGGCCCTGTCGGGCGACCCGCAGGATATCTACGAAACGGACCGTGTGCTGGCGGAGCTGTTTCCCGAAAATACCGGTTTGCTGCGCTGGCTGCGGCTGGCCCGCGAAAAAGTGGCTTTCCAGGGTTTGCCGGCCCGGATTTGCTGGTTAGGCATGGGCGAGCGTGAGAAAGCCGGCCAGGCTTTTAACGAACTGGTGCGCAGTGGCAAAGTAAAGGCACCCATCGTGATTGGCCGCGACCACCTGGATACCGGAAGCGTGGCTTCCCCGAACCGCGAAACCGAAGGTATGAAAGACGGAACCGATGCCGTGGCCGACTGGCCTATTCTGAATGCCCTGATCAATACGGCCGGAGGAGCCAGTTGGGTGTCATTCCATCATGGGGGCGGGGTTGGCATTGGCTATTCGCTCCATGCGGGGCAGGTGATCGTGGCTGATGGCACCGAGGCGGCCGCCCGCAGGCTGAAACGGGTGTTGCATAACGACCCGGCCCTCGGGGTGATACGCCATGCCGATGCCGGCTACGAGCTGGCTAAAGAAACCGCCCGGAAATTCGGGCTGGACCTTGAGCAAAGGCTGGATTCTTAAGATTTCAATTTTGTCCGCTTTTCCAGGCGAAGCCCCACGCTCATCACACCGGGCAGCGGGTTGGTTCGCATGATATGCTCCACTTCAAAACGGTAAATGCCGGTTTCGCTCAGGTGCAAGCCTTCCACTACCCGGAGCTGGGCAAAACAGGTGGTGCTCATGCATTCCCCGGTCCACCGGCCTTCCTTATTGCTGGCCAGGTGCAATTGCTTCTGAAGTTTTCCTTGTTTGCCGGAAGGATAATAGGTGTACAGGTTAATCCAAAGGTTGGTGAACGGATATTCCGTGGTGTGCCGGATGTTTATGTAGAGGTCATAAGAGGCCTGGGTATCCTGCACGGCTACCTCGAAAACCAGTTTCCGGTTGCGTACCCATTCAAAACCGGGTATTTCCTGGTTCAGTTCATAAACCTGGTTTCCCAGGCATGCGCTCAGCAGCAGGGCAAACGGCAGCCACCATTTCCGTTGTAATTTCATTTTCTTTTATTACGGTTTTTTTCTCCGGTTCCGGTTGTTCTTTTTCCTTTTCCGGGTTTTATTTTTTTCAAGCGATTCCAGGGTGATGTGCCCGACCACGTCTTTGAATTCGTCTTCCGTGCCATTATCCTGAGGCAGGGCGGCCTCGATAAGCGTATCAGGCTCTTTCCCGGCCTGGTTCATTGCCAGGATATCTTTCACTTTTTCCACCGGGAGCTTATAGTACCGGTTTTTCTCGGGGTAGGCATAGTACATCAGGCGTTTGAAAACATCAATCTTCAGTAGCCTGGCTTCTCCTTCGCGGGTTTTCAGAATGTCGGCATTTTCCGGGAACTCTCTGATGGCTTCAGTGTAGGAATCCAGTTCATAGTTCAGGCAGCACTTCAGCCGGCCGCATTGCCCGGACAGCTTTGCCTGGTTGATGGAAAGCTGTTGGTACCTGGCCGCGTGGGTAGTCACAGATTTAAACTGGGTGAGCCAGGAAGAACAGCAAAGTTCCCGTCCGCAGGAACCGATGCCGCCCACTTTTCCGGCTTCCTGGCGTGCCCCGATCTGCCGCATTTCAATTTTAACCCGGAATTCCCGGGCAAACACTTTGATCAGTTCCCGGAAATCCACCCGTCCGTCCGCGATATAGTAAAAGGTGGCTTTCTTTCCGTCCGCCTGGTATTCCACCTGGCCGATTTTCATGTCCAGCTTCATGTCGCGGACAATTACCCGGGCCTGGAGCATGGTTTTCTGTTCGCGGGCCTTGGCCTTTTTGTAGCGCTCCATGTCGTGTGGATTGGCCCTGCGCAGCACCTTCCGGAATTCACCGGTTTCCGATACTTTTTTTTTGCGCATTTGCAACCGGGCCATTTCCCCGGCAAGGCTTACCTGTCCCACATCATATCCGAACTGGGATTCCACTACGACCATTTCGCCCGTGCACAGGTCCAGGTACTCCGGAGCGAGGAAAAATTCTTTCCGGCTCCCCTGATTAAAGCTAACTTCCACGTACGGGAAGTAGTTGTCTTCCGGCAACAGGATATCAGAAAGCCAGTCGAATGTATTGAGCTTATTGCAGGAAGTGAGGCAGTTGCCCCGGCTCCTGCAGCCAACGGGTTTAGCTGTTGTGGTTCCGCATGTTCCGCAGCCCATATTATCTCCTTCTGGTTTTATTGAGTGTCCCGGCCAGGTCGAGACTCAGGTTTAAAAATAAGATTTTGGAATTCGCGTTCCGTTCGATGTAATAGGTGGCTTTGTCCAGCTTGCGGCTTAAGGCCAGGTAATCATCCACGGGCAGGGATTCGGCCAGGAATTCCGCGCCTTTCCGTTCCGCCTGGCTAAGCCTGGCTTCCCGGCCCTGCAACAGGGGAATGGCCATGCTTTCGCGCAGGTAATGCAGGGCATAGCGCAGCAGGTTTTTTTGCTGTTCCCTGCCAAGGGCGGCCACCTCTTCCACCCAGTCGATAATCTCCCGGGCTTTGCCCTTGTAGCACAGGTTCATCCACTGGCGAAAGATTTGTTCCATCCCACCGGTTTCCTGCCCGGCCAGTTGTATGGCATCCCGTATATTCCCTTCCGCCAGCCGGGCGGTTTGGGCGGCTTCTTCCGGGTCCAGGCCGTATTTTTCTTTTAGCCAGTCTTCCAGGTCGCGGTCCTCAAACGGATTTACCCGCACCAGTTGGGTCCTCGACCGGATGGTTCCCAGCAAACGTTGCTCATCGTGGGCCGCCAGCAGGATTACCGTGTTTTCAGGCGGTTCTTCAATAAGCTTCAGCAATACATTGCCCGCATTGCCCAGGTACTCCGGCAGCCACATGATCAGGATCTTCCAGGACGATTCAAAACTTTTGAAGTTGAGCTTGCGAATAATTTCCTGGCATTCGCGCACGGTGATATTGCCCTGTTTATTCCCTGCTTCGATAAACTGCAACCAGCCGTAAAGGTCCGGGAAAGGGTTTTGCAGCAGGTATTCCCGCCACTCCTTCATGTAATCGGTGCTGACCGGGGGCGAGGAGTCGCTGCTTTTCCGGACTACCGGATAAGACCAGTGCAGGTCGGGATGGATCAGTCCGTAGGCTTTGCGGCAGGCCGGGCATTCCCCGCAGCTGTCGGTTTCGCCCCGATTTTCGCACAGGATATACGCGGCATAGGCACGGGCCATAGCCAGCCCGCCATTGCCTTCCGGGCCCAGGAATAACTGGGCATGGGCAATACGCCCCTCCCGTACACTGCGCACCAGCACCTCCTTCAGTTCCTTTTGTCCGGATATGTCGGCAAACCGCATCGCTAAATTTTGTTTTTCAGTTTATCGAACAACGCGTACTGAATAATCGTATTTTTGCCCTTCCGATGAAAAAAATATCCGTCACGCGCGAAGCCCACTTCAATGCCGCCCACCGGTTGTTCAATCCCAACTGGGATGAAACCCGCAACCGGGAGGTTTTCGGCAAATGCTACAGCCCCAATTTCCATGGGCATAACTACCGCCTTGAAGTGACCATCACCGGCCCGGTGAACCCGGAAACCGGTTATGTCATGGACTTCAAAGTTTTAAAGCGCATCATCCGCGAGGAAGTGGAAGACCGTTTCGACCACAAAAACCTCAACCTGGATACGCCTTTTTTCAAAGACCTGAACCCCACGGCCGAGCACCTGGTCATGATCATTTATGACCTGTTGCGCCAGCGGCTCGACAACAAGTTCAGCCTTTCCGTCAGGCTTTGGGAAACCGAACGCGACAGCGTTACCTATCCGGCCTGACGTATCAGCAAATCAATGAACACGGGCAGGTGGTCGCTGAACCCGCCCAGGTAGCGCAGCCCGGCATAAGTCCGGAACGGAATATTGCCCGGATACCGCGTGTCTTCCGTCAGCAGCCAGGGCGCGCGGTAAATATGCACCAGCGTATCGCTGGTCCGGATCCGGCCTTCATCATCCAGCAGGCTGCCGGAAATAATCAGCTGGTCAAACAGGTTCCATGTACCGCGGTATTTCAGGGAGCCCTCCCCGGTTTTTTTCATCCGGTACATTGGATTGAACAATTCTTCCGGACCGGTTACCGGCACTTCCGTGTGCGTCTGCAGGGTGTCGAGTATCGACACATTGTCCGGGTCATCATTGAAATCGCCCATGATGATAATTTGCGGGTTATAGTCGGCCCGGAATAGGGAATCCACGATGGTGCGGAGCACCTGCGCGGCCCGGATGCGTTTGGGTTCGCTGGCTTCGGCCCCGCCCCTGCGCGAAGGCCAGTGGTTTACGAATACGTGAAGGGTGTCGCGCCCCACGGTGCCCTTCACGTAGAGGATGTCGCGCGTGAGCGAACGGGGGGCGAATGGGAAGCGCACCGGGTACGCGTGGTGATGAATCGGGTGGAAAATATCCGTTCGGTAAATCAGGGCTACGTCAATACCCCTCCGGTCGGGCGACTCCTCGTGCACGATGCCGTAATTCAGGTTGCGCAGAGCCTGCTGCCCCACCATGTCTTCCAGCACTTTCCGGTTTTCGATTTCCGCCATACCTACCAGGGCGGGGGTGTACCACTGCCCCAGGTTCAGGATTACCTTGGCGATGTGGCGCTGCTTTTCCCAGTATTTGTCCGGGGTCCAGTGCTTATCGCTTTCCGGCAAAAACTCATTGTCGAGCTTATGCGGATCGTCTTCCGTGTCGAACAGGTTCTCCACGTTGTAAAACATGATCCGCACGACTTGGTCAGGGCGGGGTAAACTACGGGTTTTGGCCTGTCCACCGTGTTTGCAGGCAACCAGCAGGCCGCAGCACAATAAGCCCAACAATGCTTTCCTGTACATCATTATCCCGGCTTATTTGGCAAAAGCAATGGCCCGTTTCTCCCGGATCACGGTCACTTTGATCTGTCCCGGGTAGGACATTTCATTGTGGATTTGCTCCGAGATCTGGAAAGATAATTTTTCAGCCGTTTGGTCATCGACCTGATCGCTCTCCACGATGACCCGGAGTTCGCGTCCGGCCTGCATGGCATAGACTTTTTGCACGCCTTCGTAGGAGAGGGCAATGTTTTCCAGGTCTTTGATGCGCTGCATATAGCTTTCGAGGGTTTCCCTGCGGGCGCCCGGGCGGGAACCGCTGATGGCATCGCAGGCCTGCACGATGGCCGAAACGGCATAGGTCATTTCGATTTCATCGTGGTGGGCCCCCACGGCATTGCAAATGGCCGGGTGTTCGCCATATTTTTCACAGAGCTTCATTCCCAGCAGGGCATGTGACATTTCCGGGTCTTCTTCCGACACCTTGCCAATGTCATGCAGCAGGCCGGCCCGTTTGGCCATTTTGGCTTTCAGCCCCAGCTCCGAGGCCATGATGGCGCACATCTGGGCCACCTCCTTGGAGTGCTGCAACAGGTTTTGCCCGTAGGAAGAGCGGAAGCGCATCCGGCCTACATGACGGATCAGTTCCGGGTGCAGGCCATGGATTCCCAGTTCAATAACGGTGCGCTCACCGATTTCCACGATTTGTTCTTCGATCTGTTTCCGGGTTTTGGCCACGACTTCCTCGATGCGGGCGGGATGGATGCGGCCGTCCGCCACCAGCTTCTGGAGTGACAGCCGGGCCACTTCCCTGCGCACCGGGTCGTACCCGCTGATAATGATAGCCTCCGGGGTGTCGTCCACGATGATCTCCACCCCCGTAGCGGCCTCCAGGGCACGGATATTCCGCCCTTCCCGGCCGATGATCTGCCCTTTCTGGTCGTCTGAATCCAGGTTAAAGACCGACACCGTGTTCTCAATGGCCTGCTCGGCCGCGGTGCGCTGTATGGTCTGGATGATGATCTTTTTGGCTTCCCTGCTGGCGGTCATCTTGGCTTCGTCCACCAGCTCCTTGACCCGGACCACCGAGCTGGCCCGCGCTTCTTCCACCATGGATTCAATAAGTTCTTTTTTGGCTTCCTCGGCTGTGATCTTGGCGATCTTTTCCAGCTTTTTACGGTGCTCTTCCACCTGTTTTTCCAGCTCGCTGCGTTTGATGTTCACCAGTTCGACCTGGCGGTTCAGGTTTTCGCGGATACTTTGCAGTTCGGTTTCCCTGGATTTCAGATATTCCTGTTCAGCTTTCAGTTGTTGTTCTCGGTCGCGAAGGCTTTTTTCCCGTTCATCCAGCTTGCGGGTCCGCTTCATGACCATGGCATCAAATTCCGACTTGCGCTGCAGAAAATTTTCTTTAGCCTCCAGCAATTTATTGCGCTTGATGTTCTCCCCTTCGCGTTTCGCGTCTTCTATGATTCGTTTGGCTTCCCGTTCGGCAGTTTCTTTTTGCTGCCTGAACATTCTGGCCAGCAGGATACGGCCAACAAAAATGCCGATTAACAGCCCTGCTGCTCCTGTAATGATTAGCCATAGTGTGTCCATAATTCCGGTTATTTATTGTGAATGAAAATGATTGTCTGCCTTTTCAGTGCAGGCACAGTTTCCAATAACCGGGATGGTCTCGGGAAGGGTAAGCAGGGGCGATATGGAAAAATCAGCTATTCGGCTTGCAGTAATGCCCCGCTCAGGAGTTCATCAAGTTGCGTAAGATGCTTTGCGAAATCTTTATCTTCCTGATCAATTTCCTGCTGCAATTTCAATAAGTCCGTTGTATTGAGCAACAGGCTCATTGCCATATAATCCTGTTTATCTTTGGCATCATATGTATTTTGCAGGTCTTTGATCTGATCGTTGATCTTTTTGGCAGCCCTCCTGATCACTTCTTCTTCATCAGGTGCTATCTTCAACCGGTAGGGCCGGTCTGCTATGATCACATTGATATTGATGGTTTCTCCTTTGTCCATCCTCAGTTATTCAGCAGTGCCAGGCACTGGTCTATTTCTTTTATATACTCATTAATCAGTTTTTTGAGTTTTGGGTTCGCTTGCTGTTGTTCCAGGCTTTTGCCAAGTTGCCAGGACTTCAGCTTGCTCTCCAGTTCTGCAATGATATGATTTTTATCCTGAATTTCAGCCCTAAGTTGCTGGTTTTCTTCCAGGGCTTGCTGTAACTGCTGACGCATTTCATGATATAACCCGATCAGTGTCCGGGTTTTCTCGTGAATTTCCTCGAGTTTTTGGTTGATCAGGTTCATGATTTGCGGATCTCAGCATTCAGTCCGGTTTCATAAGCCTTAATCATACGGCTCATGATCCGGTCAACTTCTTTGTCATTTAAAGTTCGTTCATTATCCTGAAAAATGTAAGCAACTGCGTAAGATTTTTTTCCTTTTCCGATTTTTTCATCTTCATACACGTCAAATAACGTGATATTTTTCAGGATGTTTTTCCCGTAATCGCGGCCGATTTTCCTGACTTCTTCCCAGGTAATGTGCCGGTCGAGTATCATGGAAAGGTCGCGCCTGATGGCCGGGTAACGGGGTATTTCACGATAGGCGATCCGTGTGCTTTCGGCAGCTTCCACCACGGCATCCCAGTCGAACCAGGCGTAGAGAACCGGTTTGTCAATGTCCAATTTCCGGAGCAGTTCGCGCTTTACTTCGCCACATTCGGCAAGGAGCCGTTTCCCCTGGTACAGGCCGAGGCCATAGCTGAAGAAACCGCTTTCAGATTCCTTGCTGCTGGTGCGGAGGTTCAGCAGGTCGAATATGTGTTCCACCATGCCCTTCAGGTCATAAAAATCCACCTCGCGGGCGGGGGCGTCCCAGGATTCCGGAGCAAACCGGCCCGAGAGGGTCAAACTCAGCCGGTTGGCTTCGCCATACCCTTTTTTCAGCCGGAAGTAAACCTTGCCGAATTCAAACAGCTTCAGATCGAGGTTGCGCCTGGAATGATTGTACCGGACATTTTCCAGGGCGGACCAGAGCATGTCCCTGCGCATGGCGTTGAGCTCGCTGCTGAGCCCGTTGTACAGGGTTACCAGTTCCGGGTCATCCGGGTAATAGGCATCGGAAGTGACCGAAAGGTTCACGGTTTCATGGAAGCCGTTCATAGTAAGCAGCCGGGCAACTTTGTCGCGGAAGGGCAGGCTCCCGTCATCCGGGATCATAGAGATGGCAGTCCGCAAGCCTTCGCCCATGGGGATATTGTTGTAACCGTAAATGCGCAGCACTTCCTCCGCAATATCGGCCGGGCGGGTGACCTCAGTCCGGTAAGTAGGCACTTCCACCAGGAAGTATGTTTCCTCCTTTTCCAGGATTTTCATATCCAGCGCTTCCAGGATGGTGTAGATGGTTTCCGGGGGAATTTCGGCTCCGGCCATTTTATTCAGGTAGGCATAGGAGACCCGGATTTTTGCCGGTTTTCTGGGAGCCGGATACACATCCACGATATCCGAAGCAATGGTTCCCCCGCAAAGGTCACGCATCAGGATGGCAGCTCTTTTGGCAATGTCAGCCGTACTGTTCGGATCAACCCCTTTTTCAAATTTCTGGGCGGCATCGGTACGCAGGTTATGCCGGATGGCCGTGCGCCTGATGGATACGGGATCAAAACAGGCGCTTTCAAGAAATACATTCCGGGTTTTTTCGGTAACCCCGGTATGTATTCCGCCAAACACCCCGGCAATGCACATGGCGCCCTCCGGATCGCTGATAGTCAGGTCTTCGCTGCTCAGTTTCCGTTCCTGTTCGTCCAGGGTGGTGAATTTTGTGCCTTCCGGCTGTGTGCGCACAATTACCTCGCGGTTGCGGATCTTGTCCGCATCGAAGGCATGCAGGGGCTGCCCGGTTTCGTGCAATATGTAATTGGTAATGTCCACCACGTTGCTGATGGGCCGGATG
Organism: uncultured Chitinophagales bacterium; assembly: GCA_964422925.1. Lineage (GTDB taxonomy): Bacteria > Bacteroidota > Bacteroidia > Chitinophagales > S012-47 > CAYRDC01. The sequence goes on from CAYRDC010000008.1 coordinate 16,736, forward strand.
CCGATAGCCTTTAATCTCTTTTGCATCCATTCCGGGCTGGGGCCGATGGTAATCCCTGTTATGGTGACCCCGCAATATCTCGGGCAGACTTCCGGTGAATCTATGCTGACCTTAAAGGTGTAATCATTGGAATCCACCCTGAAGGAAGCGGTGTCCGGTAATTTCAGGCGGCTGGAACCCGGACGGTTCACTGCCAGGTACGCGTGCAGGTCGCGGGCCACCCCGATATGCGACATGGCGTCAGCCCGGTTGGGGGTCAGGCCGATATCGAATATGGTATCTTTATCCGGTTTGAAATATTCTGCTGCCGGGATTCCCGGTTGCAAATCTTCGGGCAGAACTATAATGCCGCTGTGGTCGCTGCCCAGTCCGATTTCATCTTCCGCGCAAATCATCCCTTCCGATTCCACGCCACGGATCTTTGCCTTTTTTATCACAAAGGGCTCGCCTTCCAGAGGGTACAAAGTGGTGCCGGCAGGGGCTACTACCACAGTTTGTCCTGCCGCTACATTCGGGGCTCCGCAGATGATATGAAGCGGTTCTCCGGAACCAGCATCCACGGTTGTCAACTTCAGCTTATCGGCATTGGGATGCTGTTCAACCGTCAGTACCTTGCCGATGACCAGTCCTTTCAGGCTTCCCGGAACCTCTTCATAGGTTTCCACGCTTTCGACTTCCAGACCAATGTTTGTCAGTATATCGGCTGTTTCTTCCGGGGTCAGGTCAAAATCCAGGTAATCCTTCAGCCAGTTATAGGATATTCTCATTCAGGTTGGATTTGAAAGTCCAAAATTACAAAACCGGGCGGGAACCATTGACCGGGCATGCCTACTGCACGGCCACTTCGGTTGCCTGGTGCACTTCCTGGTTGGTGCCAATGTCATGGACAAAAGCCACTACCTGGCATTCGGATTCATTCCAGTTGGCCGGCAGGGTTATCCGGAACTCCTTGATGAAAACCCGGCCGGGTTGCTTGTCTGCATCCAGCAAGACACCATTTACCGGGGTGAGCATATCCCGGAGGACATGCATGTGGACATAATTGCTATCCACAGAATTGTCCGGCAGCTTCTGGGGGCTGATGATGTTGCTTTCGATAATCATCACGCTTAAATGGTTGGGCTGGCTGACGGTCTGGGTGTACCGTACCGTTACGGTAACTTTCAGGCTGCGGTCTCCGGGGTTGAATTGCGACTGAAGCGCGATGTTCATGGGAGGCGTTAGCTTCAGCCTTTCCTTTACGCGGGTTTCCCAGAAGGGCGTGTATTCGGCCACTTTGTTGTCAGAGCCGAAATCCACCCGGTCGATGGAAGCGCAGGGTATGGCGGCTGTACCTCCCAGGTTATCGCTGATCTGGATACCTTCCGGTGTGCGGAAATCTTCTTCCCCTTCAAACGGGTCTGCCAGGGGATTGCTGTTATGGATAGCTACCAGGACTACACTGTCAGGATGATTGGCCTGAATTTGAGCGGACAACTGGTGGCCGATGGGGCAGTTTACACAGTGAACGCCCGTGAATTCCTCGAACAACACCACCTTATGGTCGGGGGACGGAACATTGTCCATATAGGTCGTGTCCACCAGGGCGGTGTTGTCTGTAAAATCGATGGGAGGGCCTATTTCCGTGCAGGCCGCCAGGCCCAGCAATACCGGAATTGAGAGAATTGCCATTGTAAATTTCAGCAGGCGCATGATCCTTCAGGTTTAAAACGTAGAATTAATCGTGAATTTTACCCCACTGAATGCCGGTTCATAACGGCATACGCCCCCGGTGCATACAACCCCTTCCACCTGTTTTACATAACTGAGCGCGAACCGGTTGCTGCCCCGCGTATAGGAAGCAAACACAGTGTAATAGTGCAGGTCGTCCGGAGTTTTCAGGGGCTTGAAATTCCACATGTCGCTCACGGCAAACGACCAGTTCGGAGCAATGGTGAATTCCAGTAACCCGGAAAGCCAACTCCCGAAATCCTGGTGGCTCTGCATATACTGAAAATCCAGCCGCAGGCTTTTTTTACGGTCCAGTTTATAGGTGATCTCGGTAAATGGAACGAAAGTATACACCATAGAGTCTCCTTCTTTCTCGTACACAAGCTGGTTATAGGCGACTGATTGCGTGCCAAGGATTATCCGGAAATTACGGCTTTTGCGGTATTCGCCCTGCAGGTATATTTCCCGGAAGAGCAAGTTGTTTTGCAGGTCGGTAATGTGCGAAAAATTCCCTTCCAGCGTGAGTTTGCGGTTTGGTTTACCGATCAGGTCAAGTTCGAAAGCCTGTTCCCCGAGGTATTGGGTGGCCGCGTTGTATCTTGCCGTAAGCGGATAGGTATTGGTGCGCGTCAGGGCCGGTATGTAATTGATCAATCCCTGGTTCAGCCTTTCATTGGGGGAGGTGCGCCAGATGAAATTTTCGGTTCGCTTAAACTGCCCGGTGATCCCAAACCCTTTCCGGGAATAAGACATGGAAGTATAAGCCACGCTGCCGGGTTTGTCCACCAGTTTGCCGGCAGCATTCTCAATGGCTTCATGGCTTTTCCAGGCATATTCGGCATACCAGCTGAAGTTCTTATAGTTCAGGGTATTGTAAACGGACAACGCATAGCAGTTGTATTTGGGCACAAACCGTTCTTCCAGGGGATAGGAATTGATATTGCTGACAATTACATCCATGGAAGCCTGATCCAGCGTCCGGTTAACAACGGAGAAGCCGGGCGTGAAATTCAGATTTTCCCCGGCCGTTACGAATCCTTCAGCCCGGAATCCCTTGATCACAGGCTCATAGGTCGAAAAAATGTATTTCTGTTTGCCGGTCAGCGCGGTTATTCTCCAGTTATCGGTCAACTGGTATTCAGCCCGTACGCCCAGGATGGCATTGTCTATAGCCAGCGATCTTTCCTCGTATGCCCGCAGGGTAATGCCGCTGCCAAATTGTTCGTAAAAGTGCCCGGCTGTGATTTTCAGCCGGCCTATTTCTTTTTCCGCGTACAAGCGGCCGATACCAATCCCGGTGTATGCTTTGGTGGGATTGTGCAGGTCGGAATTATTGAACAAATCAAAGCGACCGCCAAAGGTAAGGCCCCAATCCCGGTTGGTATAAATCAGGGAAAGCCAGGCATCAGTCCCGGACAGGAGGTTGTCGTAATGGGGCGTGCCCGATGCCCCGATTGCGGTATCCCGTATGTAAAAATTGGAGTTAGACTCCAGGCTGCCGGAAAGCGAACCCTGTGCCTGTGCAGCCAACTGAAAACACAATATAATGACATAAGCCCCGAAAGCCCTCTTCATGGATTTCGCTATTTTTGCGCGGAATGAATGCTAAGGTAATCGGTTTGCAATTTTACTCAATTTCTTTGGCATCAATATTGACACACCGGTTATTGCATTCAAAAACTGACATGTACATGAAATTTCTTTCTATTTTCCGCAAAGCGTTTTCCTTTACCCTACTGGCTTTATTGGTGCATACGGCAAACGCCCAGGACAAACTGCCTTCTGTCTTACTGGAAAAACCGGGCGGCCAGAAAATCAATATCCTGGATGTGGTTAAGAACAAGGAACTTACGGTAATAGATTTCTGGGCTACCTGGTGCATTCCCTGCCTGAGGGAACTGGATAATATCGCTGATATTTATCCTGACTGGCAGGACGAATGGGATATGCAACTAATTGCCGTTTCGATTGATGACCAGAAAACCAAAGCCCAGGTATTGCCCGTTTTTAACGGCAAGGGATATGAATATGAACTGTTGCTGGACCCGAACAAAGATTTCTTCTACAAAATGAACGGGATCACCCCACCGCTTACCATTGTGGTTGACAGGAAAGGAAACATTCTGAACATTCATCACTCTTACATAGAAGGGGATGAATACGAGTTGGAAGAATTCATTGCCAACTGGTTTGGCAATTGAATCCGGTTATCTTCCGAATAAAAAAAGGCGCGCGAGGCGCCTTTTTTATTTACCAATGTACACGTACGTCAATGATAAACGGTCAGTAGTTTTTGTAAAGACCGGTTTGTATCTGTCAGGGTAATCACGTATATGCCGGCCGGAAGGCCGGAAACATCCAGTGGGAGCCATTCCCCCGGATTCAACTGGCGGGTAAAATGCGTACGCCCGGCCAGATCCGCTACACGCAAAATACCCGCGGCCCGGCCGGAACAGAGGGTGACCATGTCCGAGGCTGGATTGGGATATATTTCAAATCCGCTGACGCTTGCCGGGTCGTCCAGGCCCAGGGGCCAGCTATGATATTCGAAATGCATCTTAACATGGGTGTGGGCACTGTCACCCGGGGCCCATACAGTCACTTCCCCGATACCCGGGCCATCCGTGGCCCCGTCATTTTCAATGTAAAAGGAAATCAGGGTCGAATCTCCGCTGTCCAGGGGTTGTAGGAAATTGGAGGACCAGGTGGAAGTATCGTAGCACAATAATCCGATACAGACATAGCTGGACCATCCGGTCGGCATCTGCGGCTCCGTACGGCTCCATTTCAAATTCAACTTAGAGCCGGAATTATTATATAACTGGGTGTAAAACCCATCGGAACCTCCGTCCAGTGGACCGTAATGGATGATGGTATCGTGAGCCACCGTTAAGTTGTTCTGGGAGCTGGCAGTCCATACCAGGCTGAGGATGGCTATGGAGGCAAGTAATTTTTTCATGTTCCGGGCTTTTTATTGAATCATCAGTTTACGGGTAATAAAGGACCCGTTGTCAAGTTGTAAAGTTAATTGATACATCCCTGCCGGCCAATCCTTTACCGGAATTTCCAAGGTTCCCGTCCGGTTTTGACAATTTTCTGACCACACCGTACGGCCCGATAAATCGGTAACCACCAGTTGTTTGCCGGGCTGGTTGATATGAACCGTCAGGTGATCACGGGCCGGGACCGGGCTCAGGGTTACAGCCAGTCGCTCCAAGCCCAGGTCGAAGTTGGTTCCCACAATCAGGCCATGGAACCAATCGTGCGTGAGTTTCATGAACTCATTCCGCACCGTGGAATCCCCGATCATTTCAATGCCGATGCCAAGATAAACGATTTTGTAAGTGCCGTTGTCGGCCCGGATGCCAGCTACCTTGTTCTGATTATTGTTGTAATTGAAGATGGCTTTGCCCGAACCGGTAGCTGCGGGCCCGATGACGTCCGGGTACATATAATCGTTCTGCCCGTTGGAATAAACCGGCAGTATCTGGCTGCTGTTCATGAAGCCAAAAACATTGTCTGTATTAACCGGAGTCAGCAGGTTGTTGGCGCTGTTTCCGTCATTGAAATACTGCGCCTGCATGTAATTGGTGTAAAATGACCGGGTGGCTGCCGTTCCGTACCCGTTCGGATCCCAGGTTTCCCAGCCAATGTCCTGCCCCGCAATTAACAGGTTGCCTCCATTGTCCAGGAACTGTTCTAAAGCGGCTACTTTTTCATCAGTCAGGCCCGGGAACGACCAGCCTACATTGTAATAAATATGGTTTACTCCTGTCAGCATATTGTTATTCATGGCTTCGAGGAAAACCGGATGACGCGTGGCCGCGAAACTGGTATTGCCGGCATAGCTTAACCCGGCTTCATACAGTGGGGTCCAGTCGAAATTGGTGCTTCCGTCCCCAAAGGCGGCATCGTTGGTAACAATCAGGTCGGTCACTCCGGATATCACATAGTAAACCACCGTTTGCGGAGAATACTGCGGATTGTTCAGCGAGTAAACACTGACAGTGTATGTGCCGATACCCGCGTCCGAACCTGGGGTAACCGTAACCTGCACGGGGTTGGAACTGCCGGTGCCCGCGGGGAACACCAGGGAGTCATTCACCGGGAAACCGTTTATGGTACACGAAGCCGTCCAGTTGACGGGTTGTTCGGCCGTGAAGCGGATCACGATATTTTCCGAGTTGCCCAACATTTCAAAATCAGCCGTAAAATGGTTGCTTTGCGATGGCTGCCCGGCCTGGAAGGTGGTGGCAGAGGTGTTGAAAAATTCCCATGCCGGGTCGCGGGTGGAACCGGAATTCACCACTTCCTTGGTGGCTGTGTTTTGAACAAATGCCACTAAATAGATTTTGGTAGAATCCCATACCGGGTCCATCTGGTAAGTGAAACTGGCTGATGTGCTGCTTCCCTGGCTGGCGAAACTGATGGGATTGCCGCTTGAGCCGGTAAGAAATTTCCGGAAGACATTGGGGAAATAAGTTTCGCCATTGGTTCCCGGTGGAGTGGCAAAAGTGACATCGCTTTCCACTACCGCTACCATAAGGACATAATTGCCGGTGGGTGGCGTTCCAACGGATTGCACTTCCACCGTTACGTTATGGTCGGCCCCGCTTACGGTTTCCGATACTTTTACACGGATCGGGCTGCCCGATTTCTGGTCCTCATTAATCAGGTTTTGGGTTACCGCAGCCGGACCTCCGTTCCAGTGGTTGCCCCGCATATACATATCCGGCACCGCGTTTACTCCGTAATAGTTGATGCGATCGGTGTTTTCCTGGATATTGTACTGGTAAAAAGGATCGTTATTGCCCGGCCACCACGAATGATAAGCGATGTGGTGAATGTTTCCCACGTTTTTTGTCAGGATATTTCCCTGAAAAACAGGGTTTTGCTGGGCGCAGGGGACACAGCTGGCATTGGTAAAATGTTCAAACAATACGTATTGCTTGGCCGATTGGGATTTCACCGGATGAGAAATCCCAAACAGAACCGTTAAAATTGTCAATGCAATGTAAATCTTCTTCATAAGTTGGGGATTGAAGCTTGAAAAAAATGGTAAATTGCAACCAAATTTATTGAAAATCTGTCGCAAGATTCGTTAAAAATTTGTCGATTATGAGAAATTTAATACTCCTCATGTGTTTTCTGACTGCCTGGGAAGCCCAATCTCAAATGATAATTTACACCCAGGATTTTGAAGCGGGGACCCTGCCTCCGGGGTGGACTCAGCAGACCAATGCTTCGGACGGAGGCTGGTTATTTGGAGACGCGGCCATCCTGGAAAGCAATTATTTTCCGATTCTCCCGCATACCAAGATGGCAGCTACCAATGATGACGGTTGCAATTGCGATAAAAGCAATGATTATCTGATTACCCAGCCGTTTGATTTCAGTATGTATACAGCTGTTTTTATGCGTGTTGAAGTGTATTATTTTGATGAAACTTACCAGGGGTCGCAGGAAACGGCCAAAATTGAAGTGTCCGTTGATTCAGGACAAACCTGGAACCAGGTGGTTCAACTGGCGGGATCTGCTACCTGGCAATCATTGACTGTTAACCTGTCGGCCTATGCCGGGCAACCTCACGTACTTATCGCTTTTCATTATTCAGACGGGGGCGGCTGGCTGTATGGCTGGGCTATAGACGATATGGAATTATATCAGCCTGCAGCGAATGATGCCGCTATGACTGACCTCAGCACCGCGGATTATGTAACAGCCGGAAATTATGACGTGTCCGGAACCGTCACCAACGAAGGTTCCACCGCCATTACCAGCCTGGATGTCAACTGGAAAGTGAATAACGGCACTACCCATACGCATACTTTCACCGGGCTGAATATTCCGCCTCTCGGTTCCTGGAATTTTGTACACCCCGACCAGCTGAATATTCCTTCACCGGGAGCCTACCAGCTGGAAGTCTGGGTATCCAATCCGAACGGCAATACTGACCAGAATACGTCCAATGATGCTATGAGCAAACTGGTAAGCGGATTAAGCTCTATCCCGACCAAAAATGTGGTGTTGGAAGAATTTACCGGAGCCTGGTGCGGATGGTGTCCTGACGGAGCACTGATCCTGAACCAGATTCTGGATGACAATGCCAATGCCATCGGGGTATCGGTCCATGCCGGAGATGACATGGAATTCACCGAAGGAGGCGACCTGGCCAATGAATACGCGCCTTTCTACCCGTCAGGCATGATTGACCGCTTCCTGTTCGAAGGAGAAGCGGAAGTTGGCCTGGACCGGGGAACCTGGATAACTCACTTTGACGAACGCAGCGGCATGATTGTGCCGGTCAGCGTAAGCCTGGAAAATGTAAGTTTTGACAGCAGCTCCCGGCAACTTTCGGCCGATGTAAAAGCTACTTTTGTAGGCCCCGTGCAACGCGATTTGCGGCTGAACCTGTTTATTACCGAAGATAAGGTCACCGGGGTAGGGCAGGGCTACGACCAACGGAATTATTACAGCAATAATCCCAATTTCCCCAACCATCCTTTTTACAACCAGCCGGATCCCATTGTCGGGTATGAACATAACCATACCCTGCGGGCCATGATGGGCGGAACCTGGGGGGATGCGGGGATAATTCCTTCTAGTGTAAATGACGGGGAAAGTTATTCAAAAACCTATACCACCACTCTTCCGGTCGGATGGGATTTCCACCAGGTGCATATCGTGGGGCTGGTGCAGGAGTTCGACCCGGACAAAACCCAGCGGAATATTTACAACGCGGAATCCATGAGCCTGATGTCGCTGTTTACCGGTATTGAAGAAGCCCAGGCATCCGCGGCCATCACGAGAGTTTATCCCAACCCGGTTACAGAGTTAACCCAAATAGATTTCTACCTTTCACGCAGCAGTGAAGTGGAAATTGGGGTGTATGACCTGATGGGCCGGAAAGTCAATGTCCTGGCCTCGGGCTTTATGGGTTCTGGTTTCCATAGTGTTCCCTGGTCAGGTACCGGTATGGATGGTAACCAACTGGAGAGCGGCCTGTACATGATTAGGATTGTTACACCTTACGGGCAGGCAACACGCCAGGTGGTGGTGGCTGAATAATTCAGGCAAGCAAGATATGCAGAGCAAGCCCTGTCGCACCGGCAGGGCTTTTTTCATAACCTGCCTTCATCGGCAAAGCTATAATAACCAGAATCGGTGATGATGAGATGGTCCAGCAGCTTGATATCCATCAGTTCGCCTGATTGGGCGATGCGCCTGGTCAGGTCGGCATCGGCTGCCGAGGGGTTCCGGTTTCCGGAAGGATGATTATGGCATAAGATGATGGAAGATGCCTGGTCTTCGATAGCATGCTTGAAAATGATGCGCGGATCGGCCACGGTGCCGGCCAGGCCCCCCTGGCTCAAACAATATTCCCGGATCGGGCGGTTGGCCCGGTTCAGGGTCATTACCCAGAATTCTTCCCGGGTTTTATCGGCCAGCAGAGGTTTCATTCGTTCATACACATCCTGGCTGGAAGTGATTTTCGGGCTGTCCTGCACTTCGGCCCGTTCGCGCCTGTGACCCAGTTCCAGGGCTGCTTTTACGGTAACCGCTTTGGCCAGACCGATACCCGGAAAAGCTTCCAGTTCCTTCAGGCTCATCCGGCTCAGCTTGCGCAGGTCGTTGTCCACCGCAGCCAGCAACTGCCGGGCTACCTCCACGGCCGTCTTTTCCCTCGTACCTGACCGCAGCAAAATGGCAATCAATTCGGCTTCACTCAGGGCCGAGGCCCCCTTGGTGGCAAACTTTTCACGCGGACGGTCTTCCAGGGCCCACGACTTGATATTCATCCGTTGCTGATATTCCATAAAACAGATTCCTGTACGGGTTCACATATAAATTTAAAAGGATTTGCCGCCCTGGCAAAAAAAAGCATAAAAAAATCCCGCTATTGCGGGACTTGCATGAGATCAATCGGAATAATTCTACGACAAGGAGTTCACGTGCCGCATCAGCTTGGATTTCAGGTTGGCGGCTTTGTTCTTATGAATGATGTGGCGCTTGGCGTTCTTGTCAATGATTGAAAGCGTTTTGGTCAGCAATTCTTCTGCTTCCTTTTTGGTTTCCGCCTTGCGGATTTTCTTTACCAGGTTACGCATGGTTTTCCCGTAATACCGGTTGTGCAGCCTCCTCTTGATCGTTTGACGAATCCTCTTCTTTGCCGATGCGTGATGTGCCATTAATTCTTTCTTTTTGGACGTGCAAAGATAAAGGTATTTATGAAAAGTGAAAAAGAATAGCCAGTATCTTTTTTACTTTTCTCTGCAACTTCTTTTAAGGCACATTTTTTTTTACGTACTTTGCAATTATTAGAATCATTCTAAACAAGCCTAAAAGTCAAAGTTATGAAAGCAAATATTATGGCCCTGGTAGCAGGGATATTCTGCACCTTAGGGGCTGAAGCCCAGAATTTTGTGAATTATTCTGCCCATACTGAGGAAAAAGGGGAGAAGGAGTTTACTGTTTTCACTGACCTCGGTTACCTCAACGACCAAAGCCCGTTTGTGGCCAATGTGTTTGAATTTGAAACCGGCCTGACTGATTTCTGGACCTTGGAGTTCAAACTGGAATCTGCCGGTACCGGAGCGTTTCATTATGGATATATGGGTTACCGGCTTGAGAACCGTGTACGCCTGTTTCCCGAAACCAGCTTTGTGGTGCCGGTGCTTTACGTGGAATACGAGGACTTAAGCGTTGAATCTCCCTACGTCATGGAGGTAGTCGGATATGCCAAACTACGAACAGGTGATTTGGAAAAACACCGCGAGCGGGAGCTTGAAACCCGGTTTATTCTTGGCAAAGATCTGTTTAAAGGGAAAGGGCACCTGAGCGTAAACTGGATCAATGCCACCGACATGGAAGAAACCAAATTTGGGTACAGTGCTGGCTTTTATTATCATCTGCTTTTGAGAGATGGTTTCGGGTCATCCGGTCATGCAGCTCCTGCGTCACGCGTGGGGGTGGAATGGTATGGCGGCCTGGGAGACACGCGTTCAGGTTTGAGTGCCGACCCTTCCCTGACCGAGCATTACATTGGCCTGAACTATAAACTGAAATTTCCCGGGGGTGTTCATTGCCAGTTTGGCGGTCATTTCGGCCTGACGCCAGTAAGCCGTGATTTTTTCAAACTGGGTTTGGGTTATTCATTCTGAACCGTAGCTGAACCTTCAGAAAAGCCTTGCGCCCGGTTCAATGCCGGGCTTATCGGGCACGGCCAGGATTACTTTTTCATTTTGATCAGGGAAGCCGAGCACCAGTACTTCACTTATGAACGGGCCGATTTGTTTGGGCGGGAAATTCACAACCGCCATAATCATTTTTCCTTCCAGGTCTCCGGGCCGGTAGTGTTCAGTGATTTGCGCGCTCGATCGTTTGATCCCCGTCCCGGGCCCGAAATCGATCAGCAGACGGCAGGCAGGTTTGTGCGCTTCCGGAAAGGGCCGGCATTCCACGATCCGCCCGGCACGGATTTCCACTTTCTGGAAATCTGCATAGGTGATGAGATTATCGGTCGTCATAAGCCATGTTTTTGAATGATTCGCAGCAGGGGATCGTAAACGGCCGGAGTCGCTGCCAGCACTTTTCCCGTATCAAAGGGGCTTTCTTCCGGCCGGAACCCGGATACCATGCCACCGGCTTCGCGCGCCAGCAGCATGCCGGCCGCGATGTCCCAGGGGTTGAGGGTGGTTTCGTAATAGGCATCGAACCGGCCGCAGGCCACCCAGGCCAGGTCCACCGCGGCTGAGCCGAACCTGCGAACACCGTGGCAGGATTCCAGCACTTCCTTTACGGTTTTCAATATGGGTTCCAGTCCGGTGGATCTTTCATAAGGAAATCCCGTGGCCACCAGTGCCTGTTCCAGGGAAGCAGTGCCGGATACTTTAACAGGCTGCCCGTCCAGGAAGGCACCTGCTCCTTTCAGGGCATAGAAACATTCCCCATGGCTGATTTCATACACTATGCCCAGCACCGGTTCCTCCCGGTGGCAAAGGGCGACACTTATGGAAAAACAGGGAACTCCGTGCACGAAATTGGTAGTGCCGTCCAGCGGGTCCACGATCCAGGTCCATTCGCTCCGACCGGTTTGCCGGGTTCCCTCTTCGGTCAGGAAACCGGCTTCCGGGAATATTTTATTCAGGGCGGCAGCCAGGCGCTTTTCGCTTTCTACATCCACATAGCTTACGAGGCTGTTGTGTTCCTTGCTGCGCACCTTGCCTGTGTCAAACCCGGGTGATTCCTGGCGGATAAAATTCGCCACTTCTGTTACTGCCTGAAGTGCGCTATGGAGAATTTTTTCGAGGTTCATAGAGAAATTGATCAGGCGGATTTGGCCGGCACGGATACCGGTTCCTCCTTATGGCTCAGCCTGCGCCACTGGGGCCAAAGATACAGCAGGGTGAGCGTAGTGGACAACACATCCGATACGGGAAAAGCGATCCAAACACCGTCCAGTTTGAAAAAATATGGCAGGGTCAGCGCCAGCGGAATCAGAAACAGTCCCTGCCGGGAAATGGTCAGGATAAAAGCCGGCAGAGCCTTGCCGATGGCCTGGAAATAAGCCGCTCCGATAACCTGGATCCCCATCAGCGGAAAAGCGAGCACCAACAGGCGTATGGCATGCGAAGACATTTCCACCAGGGCCTGGTCAGTGGTAAAAATGCCCACCACCTGACGGGCCCCGAGCATCAGGAAAGTAAACCCGGTGATCCCGATCAGGGTGGCTGTCAGGGTGGCTTTCTGCAGGGTTTGTTTTACCCGGATGAATGAACGGGCCCCATAATTGAAACCGACTATTGGCAGCATGCCCTGCACCAGGCCCAGCAAAGGAAAAAAGATAAACATGAATACCCGGTTCAGGATACCGTAAATGGCTACGGCCAGCTCGCCACCATAGAGAAAAGCCATATTGTTGATTACCAGCACCAGCACACTGGCGCTGGCCTGCCGGGCCAGGGAAGTGGCCCCGAGGGCGAAAGTTTCTTTTACGATGGGCCGGCTGAGCCGGAGGTTCTTTACCCGGATACTGAGCGAACTGTTTCCCAGGAGAAAATGCCAGCTGATGTAGGCGAAAGCCAGGAATTGTGAAATCACCGTAGCCCAGGCAGCTCCGGCTATGCCCCATTTCAACCCGAAGATAAAAATGGGATCCAGGATCATATTCAGCACGGCTGAAAATATCATGGTTAACATGGCCACCCGGGCATGACCTTCTCCCCGGATCACATTGGTGGCCATCATAGCAATGGCCAGGAATGGGGTCCCACCCAGGATGACCAGGAAATACTCCCGTCCCAAAGGCAGGATGCCTCCTTTGGCTCCGAAAGCGGTGAGCAGGGGATTGGTGAAAGCGTATCCTGCTACCATCAACCCAATGCTGAACATCAGCGTCAGGCTGACCAGATTTCCAAGGGTCAGGTTGGCTTTGGATGTTTCACCGGCTCCGAGTGCCCGGCTGATGATGCTGGCTCCACCGATGCCCAGCGACATGCCTATCGAAGCAATGAACATGCTGATGGGGATGACCACCGCGATGCCGGCTATTGCCAGCGGCCCGACTCCCCGCCCAACGTAGATGGTATCCACAATGTTGTACAGTACCATCACCATCATGCCGATGGCTGCCGGCACGGATTGCTTCCACAATAGCTTTCCAATGGGCGCCCGGCCCAGCTCCAGGGTCACTTTTTGCATCCGCTCCAAGGGCTAAACGGTTTTCGGATTTTTGGGAATACGTTGCGGGTAGTTGATCATTTGCTTTTTTCGGGCGGCTGTTGGCCAGGAGGCTTTAACCGCGTGGCAAAGGTAAAAGTTATTTTCTCCTGGTTAGCTCAAAGCGCCTGGTAAACCGGCTGCTCAAAGTAATGAGGAACAGGAAGGTGGCAGTCAGCACTGCCACGCGGGCCAGCCAGTTGCCGTAGCGCAGATAAAAGGTCACCGAGCTGTTGATATAAAGTGTTACCCGGATGGCGCCTGTGGTCCGGTAACCGGTGGCCTGGTGGATTATGCCGCGCTGGTCGACCCGGCAGCTAATGCCGGTATTAGCCGAGCGCAACACGTCCTTACGCGTTTCGATGGCCCGCAGCGAGGAAAAAAGCAGGTGTTGGCGGTGCCCGTCCGTGCGACCCCACCAGTCGTCATTGGTAATCACGAAAATCACATTGGCGCCTCTGCGGATATACCGCGCCACGTACCCGCCAAACACCGATTCGTAGCAGATCACCGGGGCAATGCCGGCTTCGAGGTCTCCGTCAAAAAACACTTCCGGTTCCTTTTGGGTGCCGAGGCTGCCGCTGATTCCCCCCAGGTCGATGGCGAAGCTTTCGAGGAAACGGAACATTTGCGGATAGGGCATGCGCTCCACCCCGGGCACGAGGCGGCTTTTGTGGTAAACCGGTATGGAATCAAAGGCCCCGAGAAACAAGGCTGTGTTATAAGCTTCCCAATACAATCCTTCGCGGTTGGTCGGACGGGCTACCGCGGATTTATGGGCTTCATCCACCAGCCGGTACCCGTCTATGCCGGTCACGAGCCGCAGGCCGGGATGGCGGTTCAGCATTTGGCGGATGGCGCGCACCTGCCAGGACGCTTCCAGGTGGTCTTCATCCATGCCGCCCGGGATGGAGGTTTCGGGCCAGGCCACCCAGCGCGTGTTCGGGGTAACTGCGGAATCAGTGAGGCGGATCAGCCGTTCAAGTTGTTTTTCGTACGGGATGAACCGGTCTCCGTCCGGGAATTTTTCATGCCAAGCGTTGATGTTCGGCTGCACGGCCACGGCTTCCACGGGGGTGCCGGTTTCGCGGTAGGTTTGAAAACGCCACAGCGACCAGCCCGCGGGAATCAGCATCCAGCCGATGATCACCGCCAGGGCCATGCGGAACCTGCGCTGGGCAAAAGCTCCTTTGTTAGCGCGTTGCCGCCACAATAGGAACAGCAGGATATTAGCGCCCAGGATCCAGGCGCTTCCCCCGAAAATACCGCTGTATTCGTACCATTGCACCAGCTGGGGGAAAGCCGACAGGCCGTTTCCAAGGCTAAGCCAGGGCCAGGCCAGTTCCCACTGGTGGTGCAGGTATTCGAGACTGATCCAGTAAGCCGCCAGGCTGATGTATCCCGGCCCGTTGCCCGCCCAGTGGCGCGTCCAGGTGAACAGCAGCCAGGGAACTGTCATGAACAGGGAATTCAGGATGATGGCAGCCACCGACCCGGCAGGCGAGGCATTCCAGATCCACCACGTGGCCAGCCCGTTCCAGACCAGGAAGGCCAGGTAGGTGTATCCGAACAGGCGGACACCCGGCCGCGGGAGCCTGCGTTGCCTGATACGGGCTTCGATCCAAAGCAAGGGGATAAAAGCCACAAACAGCAGGATGAACCATAGCCGGGGCGGCCAAGCCAGCCAAAGGGTGAGCCCACTTACCAGGGACCAGAACCAGTATTTCCGGAGGAGCGTTTTCATCAGGCGCTGTAAAAATAGGCTTTTCGCGGGCTCATGGGGCAGCGCCCACGACCAGCACGATTTCTCCCCTTGGCGGATGGGCCTGGAAATGTTCCTGTAATTGTCGCAGGCTGCCCCGTATGGTTTCTTCATGCAGTTTGCTGATTTCCCGCGAAACCGAAGCGGGCCTGTCCGGGTCGCAATGGTCTGCCAGCTGCTCCAGGGTCTTCAGCAGGCGGTGGGGCGATTCGTACAGGATAAAGGTCACCTCCAGCGAAGCCAGGTATGACAACCGTTTCTGCCTTCCTTTTTTGGGCGGGAGGAAACCTTCGAAATGAAACCGGTCCGATGGCAGGCCGGATAAAACCAGGGCTGGCACAAAAGCAGTAGGCCCGGGCAGGCATTCCACGGATATTCCTTCGCGAAGGCATTCCCTTACCAGCAGGAAGCCCGGGTCGGAAATGCCGGGGGTGCCCGCGTCCGTGACCAGGGCCAGGTGTAGCCCGCTTTTGAGTTTCTGCATCACCTTTTCCAGCCTGCGGTGCTCATTGTGGGCGTGGAATGATTCCAGGGATTTTTGAATGTCGAAATGCTTCAACAGCCTGCCGGACACCCGTGTGTCTTCACACAATACGGCATCGGCCGCGCGCAATGCTTCCACCGCCCGGAAGGTGATGTCCTGCAGGTTTCCGACAGGTGTGGGCACCAGGGTGAGTTTACCGTACTTTTCCACTGCCGGGCAATTTAGGAGATTTTGGGCAAACAACCTTCGACCTTCATCATTCGAAATTCGGCATTCATCCTTCAGTTTCCGGCTAGGATGGGGAAAATATCCGGCTGTTCCTGGCGGGACGGCAGTCCAGAACAGGTTCGTGTTCATTGCATCCGTACCAAGGCCGAGTGGCACAGGTTGGCGTACTTGGATTTTGATTCGCTGCCTTCCATCTGCATGAAGTAGCTCCGGGCTTTGTTCTCATCGCCTTTGTCCAGGTAGTATTTGCCTGTGAAATACACGGCTGCGCTCTGGTAATACAGGTCTTCGCTGTCGAGTAGCGGGGCAAATGCTTCCAGCATCTCATCCCAGCGCCCGGATTTGTACAGGGCCCAGCCCAGGTTGGCCAGCCAGGCGTCTTTCCATGCCGGGGAAAGGATGGACGTGTCCATGGAGCGGAAGGCTTTTATAGCATCCTCGTACCGGTAATGGTACGAGAGGGCTTCCGCATAATTGAATGCCGGCAGGAAATAGCTCGTGGTCCGCATGAATATCCTGTCGAACAGAAGCCGGTAATTTTCCGTCAGTTCAAGGTCCATCAGGCTGGTATACAGCGAGGTGTCGACCAGCGAGCCGCTGAGCAGCAGGTTGACTGCCGACACGGTTTCTTCCTGCGCGGCATTGCCGCCCAGGTATTCCTGCATCAGGTTCCTCCAGGGTTTATCCTCGGCCAGTGCCAGCAGGGCCTTGTAAAACAGGTTTTCCGAGGTGCCTTCCAGTTCGGCCGCCTTGTCAATGGCATCCTGTGCCCTATCATAGTCTTCCATGATCCCGTAGAGGAAAAATGCGTTGTTCCAGCTCATGGCATCCACCACCGGCAAGGCCAGGCTGCTGTCAATATATTTCCGGGCAGATGCCAGGTCTCCGTGCATAAAATACAAAGCGCCCATGTCGCTTAGAATGTCCCCATAATCAGGGTACAGGCCGACCACGGTTTCGTAAATGCGCACGGTGCCTTCAAAATCCTCCCGGTCGTTAAAGTAACTGGCATAGGCAGCCAGGTTGTAAGCCGATTCGGGCTCCTCCGGCAGCAGGGCGGCCATGCGGGGCAGCATTTGCCGCAGCGACCAGTCCATGAGGCTTACGGAGTAGATATAGCTTATCCCCTGCAGCACATCCATTCGGCTGCTGTCCAGTTCAAGGACCCGGTACATGGGCGCCACGATTTTCATCGCGGAGGGCGAATCAATCACCAGCTTATAGTCTCCTAAAAACCCGATGGAGGATTCGAAAATGGATTCATCAATATTGGCTTCCAGGTAAATCTCCGGTTCATCGTCCTGGTACTGGCCGTAAAGGATATTGGCTTTCAATATCAGCGCGTCAATGCTGTCGGGGTGGATTTGCAGGAAGGAATCAATCTGGCGCAGGGCGATGCCGTAGCTGCCCGGTATGGCGTTTTGTTCGATCTCTGCCAGTCCAGCCTGTGCCGTCACCCGGCCGGCCCCGGTCATCAGCGGGAGCGCGGCAATCCAATGGAGGAGTAACAGTATTCTCATAGGGCAAAGGTATGCAATGTGGTTGTAAGCCGGTTGCCGCGCGGTAGTGGTTGCCGACTTTTTCAGATTTTGAATTCCTGCCCGAGCACGGGTATGACAATGCGCTGAAAACCTTTTTCTTCCAGCCCCTTGCGGAAATCTTTCTGGCGGTCGTAGTCGCCATGCACGAGGAAAAACCGATGGATTTTATCCGGGTCCTGGTTGCTGAGAAAGTCGAGCATTTCGCGGTGGTCGCCATGGGCGCTGAAGGAATCCATAATTTCCACGCGGGCTTTTACGGTTTTTTCTTCCCCGAAGAGACGCACTTTCTTCACCCCGGCCCGCAGCAGCCCGCCCAGGGTGGAAGGTGCGCAATAACCCACGATGAGGATGGTGTTGCGGGGGTTTTCGATGTTGTTGGCGATGTGGTGTCTGATCCGGCCGGCCTGGGCCATGCCCGAAGCGCTGATGATGATGGCCGGCCCGTCCAGGTTGTTGAGCCTTTTGCTTTCCGCGACTTCCCGGATGTAGGTCAGGCGGTTGAAACCGAACGGATCCGGGTCATACACCATGTGCCGGTGAATTTCCTCGTCAAAGCATTCGGGATGTATTTTGAATATTTCGGTGGCGTTGACTGCCAGCGGGCTGTCCACATACACCGGAACCCAGGGCAGGAGCCCTTTGTCATTGAGCCGGTCGAGCATGTACACGATTTCCTGGGTACGGCCCACGCTGAAAGCCGGGATGATGAGCTTGCCTTTTTGCTCGAGGCAGGTCTGGCGGATAATGCCCAGCAGGCGTTCGGCTTCATGAGGCGCCTGCTCGTGAAACCTTCCCCCGTAAGTCGATTCGCTGATCAGGTAACCGGCCTGCGGCATCGGGTCAGGATCGCGCAGGATGGGCCGGTTGGGCCGGCCGATGTCGCCCGTAAAACCCAGGACCACTTCCCCGCGGTGGGGCACCTGTATGCGCAGGGTTATGGTGGCGCTGCCCAGGATGTGCCCGGCATCGCGAAATTCCAGGGTTACATCCTGCCGTATGTGAAACAACTGCCGGTAACCAATGCTGACGAATCTTTCCAGGCAGGCTTTGGCATCGTTGACCGTGTACAGGGGTTTTACCCTGGGAAGGCCCTTGCGGTAGACTCTCCGGTTTTCATAATCCGCGTCCCGCTCCTGGATATAGGCGCTGTCTGTCAGCATGATGGAACAAAGGTCCCGGGTGGCATGGGTGCAAATGATCCGCCCCCGGAAGCCGTCTTTGACCAGCTTGGGAATCCGCCCCGAGTGGTCGATGTGGGCATGCGAGAGCACTACGATATCCACCTCCGAAGGGTCAAATTCCCATTCCTTGTTGAAATCGTCAAAATCTTCGTCCGAACCCTGGTACAAGCCGCAGTCGAGCAGGATTTTGAATCCGTCATCCAGGGTAAGCAGGTGGGCGCTTCCGGTTACGGTCCGGGCAGCTCCGCAAAATTTCAGGCGCATGGTCAGGTGGTTTTTGTTTCTGCGTTTTTGCCGCTGCGGGCGAAGCGGTACAATACGTAAGCCAGCCCCAGGAAAATAGCCAGCGATACCAGGCTTCCGGCCGCGCCCATGCTTTCGCCCAGGCCCGTGTTGAGCTTGTCGATCAGGGCTATGGGATTGCCGCTGGCATCGGTGCCGATATTGGTGCCAATAAGGATGGCAATCAGGATGCCCGTGATGGCGCCACCGGCTATGAGCCCCGAGCTGAACAGGGCCCCCGGCCCGATGTCGGAGGTTTCCTTTTTCCGGTTGCCGCGGTCGGCCAGCCATTTCACCAGGCCGCCAATGAAAATCGGTGTGGTGCTCGACAGGGGCAGGTAGGCGCCCACGGCAAAGGCCAGGGAATTCACTCCGGCCAGTTCCACCACCAGGGCCAGGCCCATGCCTGCCAGCACAAGGCCCCAGGGCAGGTTCTGGCTCAGCAGCCCCTTGATGACCGTGGCCATGAGCGTGGCCTGCGGGGCTGGCAGCGGGTTGGGATGTTCCGGGGTCACGGGCCCGATGCCCAGCGAATTTTTCAGCAGCAGCAGGGTGAACCCGATGACCACCGAGGAGGCCACCACCCCGATCATCAGCCCGATCTGCTGCTTGTAGGGCGTGGCCCCGACCAGGTATCCGGTTTTCAGGTCCTGGCTGGTGGCTCCGGCATTGGAGGAAGCAATGCAAACGATGCCACCCACCACCAGGGCTATGGGCTGATAGACATCGCCCGTCCAGCCGATCCCCACGAAAATCAGCGATGTGGCCATCAGCGTGGCGATGGTCATGCCCGATATGGGGTTGGACGAGTGCCCGATGAGCCCGACAATGCGGGATGAAACGGTCACAAAGAAAAATCCGAAAATCACGATCACCACCGAAGAGAGCAGGTTGGTGGGAATGGCGGGTATCACGGTCATGAACACGATCAGCGCCAGGCTGCCCAGCAGGACCCAGACCAGGGAGATGTCGCGTTCAGTACGGGATTTTTCGGGTTTCGGGCTGTCATCCTTTTTCCGGATGCCGGCAAAAGAATCGCGGAAGGCGCTGATGATGGTTGGAAAGGACTTGATCAGGGTGACCACGCCCCCGAAGGTCACCGCCCCGGCACCGATATAGCGTATGTACTGGCTCCAGATCTGGCTCGGGCTCATTTCGGAGATCAGCTGGTCAGTGGCCGGAGGCAGAGGCATGTTCAGGCCGCTGCCGATAAAAGTGATGAGCGGAATGAGCACCAGCCACGACAGCACGCCACCGGCCACCATGATGCCCGCTATCCGCGGCCCGATGATGTAGCCCACACCCAGCAGCTCCGGGGTGATTTCCCCGTTGATGGTGGCATTGGGCAGGGCCGATTTTTTGCTGAAAATATATTGCGGGATGTCTTTCCAGAGCCCGAGGGCCGACATCAGGAACTTGTAAAGGAAGGCAATGCCCAGCCCGTAGAAGACTTTCCGGGCCAGGGAGCCGCCTTTCTCTCCGGCTATCAGCACATCGGCACAGGCGGTACCTTCCGGGTAGGGCAGCTTGCCGTGTTCCTTGACGATAAGCGACCTGCGCAGCGGAATCATGAACAGCACCCCCAGGATGCCGCCCGCCAGGGCCAGGAAAAATATCTGCATGTACCTGAAATAGGCTTCCCCACCGGCCAGGAACAGCAGGGCCGGAATCGTGAACACCACCCCCGAGGCCACCGATTCACCAGCCGAACCGATGGTCTGCACGATATTGCTTTCGAGTATGGACGCGTTGCCCAGTTTTTTGAAAATGGAAATGGCCAGCACCGCGATGGGGATGGAAGCGCTCACCGTCAGACCGACTTTCAGGCCGATATACACCGTGGCCGCCCCGAAAATGATGCCCATGATGGCCCCGAGCAGGATGGCCCTCGGGGTGAATTCCGGGATCAGCTCGCTGGCTGAAATAAAGGGTTTGAAGGTTTTGTCCTTGTCCTGCGCCATAGCCGATGGAATTTTAAGGCCGCAATTTAACAAAAAGGGGCGCTGTTTACAGTGCGTCCACTTCGGTCAGGCATTTATTTCCGGTTCTATTACTTGATTCGTGCTGGCTGTATGCCCTTTACAAGATAAGCCTTTCGGTAAGCAGCTTGTTTTGCCGGCCGCGCGGTGCTGTTCGACCCCTCCGGGGTCGTGGTTTTCTATAATTTTTCCGGGTTTCTCTGCTCCTTCCGGTTTTCGGGATCAGCCGGGAAGGCTTTTTTGTCCGTCCCCTCTGGTAAACGTCCATTGATTTGTTTTCCCGGTAAAACAATGCCCGGACAGGATGCAGCTTATGCTGCCGCTATCCAGGCATTTTTCCGTAAAGTTATTTTTCAGATCAGTGAATTCCCCGCATCATTTTATTTAAAAACGGGGATAACAGCAACAGTAAAATGGCTGATCCCAGTGAAACAGCTGCGAGGAACGGGTATAATTGAAGGTTGAATTTCGTCAGAATGCCTTCCAGCATACCGGCCATATAATTACCAGCCGCAAAACTGGCCATCCACAGCCCCATCATGATGGAAACAATTTTGGGTGGCGACAGCTTGGTGATCATGGAAAGGCCTATGGGTGAAAGCATCAATTCACCGGCTGTATTGAGCGCGTACACCAGGGTGAGCCACAAAGGGCTTACCAGGTGCCCGCCCGCAGCCCGGTTGCTGGCAATGGTCATGACAAAAAAGGCCAAAGCAGCAAGGAGTAAGCCGAAAGCAAATTTTACGGTCGTTCGTGGATTGAGCCGGAGTTTTGACAATTTCAGCCACATCCACGAATAAACAGGCGCGAAAACGACAATCAGTATGGGGTTAATATTCTGAAACCAGGTGGCCGGTATGGTCCATCCGAATAACATCCGGTTCGTGTTTTGTTCGGCAAAGAGGTTAAAGGTTCCGCCTGCCTGTTCAAAACCGGCCCAGAACACCACATTGAAAAAGGCCAGTACAATAATTACCCCTACCCGATTCCATTCTGTGGCTCCGTTGGTCCCTTTGAAAATGGCATACAGTAAGCCCAGGGCGACTGCAGCGCCTACTATCGCGATTATGAGGTTGGACAGCAGGAATTCAAATCCCAAAAAAGACAATGAAATCTGGGAAGTGATAGCCCAGAATTTCAGTACGGCAAAAACGGTCACTAAATTCGACAGGTAATATATTAATATATCGAACCAGTCTTTGCCGTTCAGTCTGGTCCTGGAAGGATCCGCTTTGGGCGGCATTCCTTTATTACCGAGGAGAGGAGATCTTGCCCCGAACCATACGGTACTGATCAGCATACCCACACCGGCTGCCACGTATCCCCATTGCCAGGCTACATTTTCGCCCAGGGTGCCCGCAATGAAAGGAGCCAGCAGGGCGCCAATGTTGATCCCCATATAGAAAATGGTAAATCCCCCGTCTTTCCTGGGATCATCGTTGTCATACAACTCCCCGACAATGGTCGAGATATTGGGTTTAAAGAATCCGTTGCCAAGTATCAATACTCCCAGGCCGAGGTTAAAAATAAACTGGCGGAGGTCCGGGTTATCGCCTCCGGCCAACCAGGCACTGGCCGCCAGCATAAACTGGCCGGTGGCCATGACAAAAGCCCCGATAAAGATGGATTTTCGCTGGCCGAGTATCTTGTCAGCAAACCACCCTCCGATGATTGGGGTCAGGTACACCAGGCCGGTGAATATGGCATATATAGCCAGGGCAGCTTCCCGGTCCATTCCAAAACCACCACGAATAAGTTCTGCTGTCAGGTAAAGAGTAAGCAGGGCCCGCATGCCATAGTAACTGAAGCGTTCCCACATCTCCGTAAAAAACAGCACATACAATGCCTTGGGATGTCCTTTTTTACCTGCCGATCCTGCGGTTGAACCTTGTTCACCCTGGGGCAGCTTGTCGTTAGGATTCCGATCGTCAGCCATAGTGTTTGCTTAAGAGTTAGTAATCAGGATTTTCTTTTAAAATCTGCACACATGAAAGGGCCTAAAATAAAAATTTTAAACAACAGCCTTGTCATTAGTCGGAGTGCTTTTTATAAACTTCTCATCAGGAACTCCGTCATTCTGCGGTACAGGTCGAACCGGTATTTCGTGCCGGGAATGCCATGGTTCTTATCCGGGTACACCATCAGCTCAAAATTTTTGCCATTTTCCACCAGGGCTTTAATATAAGCGGCTGAATTCTGGAAATGCACGTTATCGTCTCCCGTTCCGTGCACCAGCAGCAGTTTCCCGCGCAGGGTAGACGCCCAGGTGAGGGGGGATCCTATGGCATAGCCTTCCGGGTTTTCTTCAGGCGTTCGCATAAAACGCTCGGTGTAAATATTGTCGTAAAACTTCCAGTGGGTTACCGGAGCCACGGATATTCCGGCCCGGAACACCCCACTGCCCCTTTCGAGGCAGAGGGCCGACATGTAGCCTCCGTAGCTCCAGCCGAATATCCCGATCCGGTTTTTATCGACCCAGGGCAGGCTGCCCAGGTAGCGGGCCGCGGAAACCTGGTCCTCCACTTCAAGCTGACCCAGCCGGAGGTACACCGTTTTTTTGAATTCGTTGCCCCGGGCGCCTGTGCCGCGATTATCCACCGAGGCTATAATGTAGCCGTGTTCCGCCAGCAGCTGGAACCAGAAATAATTCCGGCCGCCCCAGGCATCAAGTACTGTCTGGCTGCCCGGACCGCCATACACATACATCAACACCGGGTATTGGCGGGAAGGGTCAAAGTCAGGCGGCTTGATCATCCAGCCGTTGAGCGTGGTTCCTTCATCCGTGGTGAATTGGAAAAACTCCTTCCGGCCCAGCCGGTAGGCTTTCATGGTATCTTTCAGGGCCCGGTTGTCGATCATTATCCATTTCAATGTAAGCCGCTGGTCAAGCACCTGGATTTCGGGGGGCTCATTGGCGCTGGAATGGGTCATGCGCAGGTAACTGAACCCGGGCGACCATTCGGCCGACCAGCTCCCGCCTTCATCGGAAATCCGTTTTAGTCCTTTTCCATTGGTACGCACGGAGTACACTTCGCGCTGCATGGGATTGATGCGGGCCGCTTCAAAATATATCTTCCCGGTTTTTTCGTCCATCCCGATCAGGGCAGTCACTGGCCAGTTGCCCCTTGTCACGGGCTTCAGGGTTCCGTTGATATTGCCCAGGTAAATATGATTGAACCCGTTGCGGTCCGAGGTCCAGAGGAAAGATTCCCCGTCTGACAAAAAGGCCAGGTCATCGTCCACGTCCACCCAGGCGCTGGAGACTTCCGTTACCAGGGTTTTCTGTGCAAGGTTCTGAACGTTTACCAGTATCAGCTGAAGGGTGTCCTGGTGGCGGTTCAGCACCTGGTAAGTCAGCAGGCCGGATTTGCCGGTCCATTGTATTCGCGCCAGGTATTCCCAATGCCGGGCCACCGGTATTTGGGTTTCGCGGTTCCCGGAAAGGTCCGCTACATACAATTCCACCCGGGCGTTGGGCTCCCCGGCCTTGGGATATGACAGGTATTCGGTCTGCGGATAGGTGCTGTCGCGGAAAAACTGCAGCGGGTAAACCGGTTCGTTTTGCGTATTGAATTTCAGGTAGGCGATGTACCGCCCGTCCGGGGACCATTCCCAGGCTTTGGTCAGTTCCAGCTCTTCCTCGTACACCCAATCACTGGCCCCGTTGATAACCGCCCCTTCCCGGCCGTCTCCGGTCAATTGCATGCGTTCCCCGGTTTCAAGGTCAAGGTACCAGAGGTTGTTGTTCGCTACGAAAGCCACTTTGTCTTCAGCAGGCGAAAAGGAAGGGAATTTTTGCGGGGAACCGGGAAACAGGGCCCATAACCGGCCGTCCTGCCGGTCATATACATAGTATTCGGCCCTCGAGGAGTACCGGAAAATCTGCTGCCGGTTGGTGGCCAGTAATATTTTACGGCCGCTGGGGCTGAGCTCAAACTCATTGACCGTCAACTCCTGCCCTTTATATGCCAGGCCGCTGCCCCTGAGCAGGGTATCCCACGTGCTGCCGTCTTCCAGGTTGTAGGCAATGATATTATAGGTGCCGTTAGCGCGGTCATATTCCATGCGGCAATAGTGCTCACCATCGGGCATCCAGTGAAGCCCCCAGGCGCCTTCCGCCCAAAAGGTATAGCTGCCCCAGATATCCTGAAGGGTAAGGTTTTTCTGGCCCCGCAGGGACAGGCCTGAGACCAGGAATAAAAAAACCAGCGCCAAAGGTTGAATTATGAAGTTGATTTTTTTCATAATAAGTAAGGCCTATTTGGTGATTATTTCGTAAATTTCCTCGTTTTGAGCCCGAAACCCAGTCCCTCTGGACCGGAGGCGGTATAAATTTAAATACATTCATGAAAGCGTTGCGGTTTGGCTTACTGGTTTGGTTAAGCGGTATTCCGTTTCTTGCCCTGCCGGGCAATACCTTAAGTTTACCGCAGCCACAGGGGAACCTGGAGTTCACCGAAAACAAAGGGCAATGGGAAAAGCCGGTGCTGTTCAAGGCGGAGCTGAACGGAGGGGCCTGGTTTGCTGAAGCCGGTGGTGTCACATTGCGTTTTTTTCATCCGGATGACTGGGCCGCCTGGACGGAACACCCGAAACAGGGATTGGCCAAACCCCCGGAAAGAGTGCGCTCCCATGCTTTCAGGATCAAATATCCCGGCAGCCGGCCCGCTGCCTGGACCGGGAAATTCCGAACCCAGGGATACAAAAACTATTTTATCGGGCAGGATACATCACGCTGGGCAGCCCATGTGCTTTCCTATAAAGCGCTGGTTCGCGAGAACCTGTATCCGGGAATCGATCAGCAATGGTTTGAATCGGACGGTCACCTGAAGTACAGCTATTACCTGGCTCCGGGAGCCGATCCGGACTTGATCCGGGAGGAGTTTGAAGCGGCCGGTACGCTATACCTGGAAAATGGCGACCTCCATGTGAAAACTTCAGTGAATGAAGTGATCATTCACCGGCCGGTTGCCTGGCAGGAGATTCAGGGGCAGCGCCAGCCGGTCACCTGCTATTTCAGGCTGGAAGGCAACACCCTGCAGTATGTATTCCCTGAGGGTTACGATCCTATGTTTCCCCTGCTCATCGACCCCACTCTGACATTCAGCACGTACACCGGTTCCACCGCGGACAACTGGGGTTTTACGGCAACCTACGACAACGCGGGCAATCTTTACGCGGGCGGCATAGCATTCGGTACCGGCTATCCGGTGACTCTGGGGGCGGTTTACAACAGTTTCCAGGGAGGCACCGGCATTTATCCCTGCGATATATCGATTACAAAATTCAATGCCAACGGTTCCGCGTTGATTTATTCGACTTATCTCGGGGGCAGCCGTAATGAAATTCCCGAAAGCATGATCGTGAACGCCAATAATGAATTGTATATCCTTGGCACCACGGCCTCACTGGATTACCCGGTTTCGGCCAATGCCTTTGACAAGACCCACAACGGGGGCACCCAGATATCCCTGACTGCTATCGATTTCCAGGGGGGGACTGATTTGTTCATCACCCGTCTGAATGCAGCGGGTACGGCTGTCCTGAGCTCCACTTATGTGGGTGGAGGAGCCAATGACGGGCTGAATCATTCCCTGGTGCTGAACCATAATTACGCGGATCATGCCCGGGGAGAAATCATGCTGGACGCAGCCGGGAATGTTTATGTGGCCAGCTGCACCTGGTCTTCCAATTTCCCGACCACCAGCGGGTCTTTCCAGGTCAATACAGGCGGCCAGCAGGATGCCTGCCTTTTCAGCATGCCGCCTGATCTTTCCTCCCTGAACTGGAGCACCTACCTGGGCGGATCGGGCGATGATGCCGCTTATTCGGTAAAGGTGACACCATCCGGTACCGTGTACGCGGCCGGTGGGACCACCAGCCCGAATTTTCCAACCACAACAGGCAGCCTCCATACCAGCTATCTCGGGTCGCCCTGTGACGGCTTCGCGGTGGCCCTGTCCAATAACGGCTCCGCTTTGATTGCCGGCACCTATATTGGTACTTCCAAATACGACCAAACCTATTTTATTGAGCTGGATAGCTATGGATTTGTTTACCTTCTGGGGCAAACTTCAGGCAATTACCCGGTTACTTCCGGGGTTTATTCCAATCCGAACAGCGGTCATTATATCACCAAGCTAAACAGCGGGTTGAGTTCCATCGTGTACTCCACGGTTTTTGGCAAAGGGGACGGCAACCCGGACATTTCGCCTACTGCCTTCCTGGTTGACAATTGTGAAAATGTGTATGTATCAGGCTGGGGCGGACAGGTAAACGGCACCATCGGCAATACCAACGGGTTGCCCGTTACCTCCAATGCCTACCAAAGCGGAACAGACGGCAGTGATTTTTACTTTTTTGTATTAAGCAAAGATGCCCAGTCACTCCTGTATGCCACTTTTTTTGGCGGGCCCCAGAGTCCCGAGCATGTGGACGGGGGAACCAGCCGCTTTGATAAAAACGGCATTATTTACCAGGCCGTTTGTGCCGGATGCGGTGGTTTTGACGACTTTCCCTACACCCCGGGCGCCTGGTCGGCCAATAACAACAGCACCAATTGTAATCTCGGGGCCGTGAAATTTGAATTTCAGCTGAATTCGGTGGAAGCCCATGCTGCCGCCCAGCCTTCTTCCATCGGCTGCGCGCCATATACCGTGAATTTCACCAGCAACGGCTCCATCGGGCTGGACTATTTCTGGGATTTTGGAGACGGCAACACTTCCACCCAGGCCAACCCGAGCTATACGTATAACGATACCGGCACTTATGCGGTCATGCTGGTGGTGCTCGATACGGTGGTTTGCAATTCATTCGATACCACTTACCTAACCGTTAAGGTAGTGGCTCCGCCCCTGATCCAGGCAGCCGGAGCCCCCCTGCCGCCTGACGGCTGCGCTCCCCTGCTGGTGGATTTCCAGAACAGCAGCACGCCCGGGATAAATTACGCATGGAATTTTGGAGACGGCAACACTTCTTTCATGAATTCCCCGAGCCATTTGTTTACCGCTCCGGGCAATTACAGCATCCGCCTGGTGGCCATCGATACATCCATTTGCCAGAATCATGATACCACCTACCTGAGTGTAACGGTGTTTGATGACGCCCTGGCCGCTTTCCAGGCCAGCCCGGTATATATTAAACCCGGGATTCCCGTGCATTTTCAAAACCAAAGCCAAAATTCCTATGCCTGGGTTTGGGATTTCGGAGACGGGAGCACTTCCACTTTGGAGAACCCCGATCACACCTACAGCCAGGTGGGTGTTTATACGGTATGCCTCTGGGCTAAAAATCAAAACGGCTGTGACGATACGGTGTGTTACGACCTGGAAGTGTATGATGAACCTAAAGTGTATATCCCCACCGCGTTCAGCCCGAACGGAGACAACCTGAACGATGAATTTGTGGTTTTCGCGTCCGGGTATGTCCGCACTGAATTCCGGATTTACAACCGATGGGGCGAACTGGTATTTGCCACGGATGACCTTTCACGGAGTTGGAACGGGATATACGAGGGAAAACCCCAGGAAATCGGGGTCTATGCTTGGGTGTTCATCGGGACTTTGCCTGACGGGAAGGAAGAAGTATACAAGGGCAACCTGACGCTGATCCGTTAGCCATCTGACGTTGGGGTTTATAAATCCGGTGGTTGAATTTTTTTTATTTTTGAAACAGGAGGTGGCTCATCTTAACATAATTCCCGGTTATGCAATTTTCGCGTTTTTCTGGATATATTCTTGCCGGCTATTGCTTTGTGCTTGGTTTGTCATTGCAGGCTGATCCATATGTACCGCATTACAATGCCTCCGGGAACCTGCAATGGGTGGAAAACCGGGGACAATGGCCGGAAAACTTTGCCATGAAAGCCGAATTGAACGGTGGAGCATTGTTTCTGGAAGATGACGGCTTTACTTTTTCCTTCCTCCATCCCGATGATTGGGCAGCCATAGCGAACCATCACGAATTGGCCGGGCAGCAGCAATTGCCCGAGGTAATCCGGGCCAGTGGCGTGAAAATCCGGTTCAACCAGGCGGGAACGCAACTTATAGAAGGCCTGGAGCGGGCAACCGGTTACCGGAATTATTTCCTGGGCAATGATCCGTCCCGCTGGAAAGGGCGGGTGCCGGTCTGGAAGATTGCCCGGTATGAAGCGCTGTATCCGGGCACAGATTTATACTTTTACCAGGCAGGCGGGCACCTGAAATACGACCTTGTCATGGCAGCCGGGAGCAATCCTGCGATTATCAGCATGGAAATAGTGGGCGCAAGGTCGGTGCAACTGGAAAACGGAACTGTCCGGATTCAGACCGGGGTCAATGACCTGGTCATGCAGGCGCCCCTGGCTTACCAACTGGCAGACGGGAAAAAACAAACCGTTCCCTGCCATTACCAATTGACCGGCAACAAGGTACAATTCATATTCCCTGAAGGTTATGACCCTTCGCTGCCCCTGGTGATAGATCCCGTACTGATCTTCAGTACTTATACCGGATCCACTGCCGACAACTGGGGCTTTACCGCAACTTACGATTCGAAAGGGAATTTTTACGCGGGCGGCATTGCCTTTGCCACCGGCTACCCGGTAACCCTGGGCAGTTTCCAGACAAATTTCCAGGGAGGCTCAGGATTTTTCCGCTGCGATGTGTCCATTACCAAGTTTACTCCTGCCGGGGATTCCCTGATTTTCTCTACCTACCTGGGAGGCACCCGGAATGAAATTCCCCACAGTATGATCGTCAACAGCCATAACGAATTGCTGGTTTACGGCACAACGGCTTCCCAGGATTTTCCGGTGCCGGTGAATGGATACGACATCACCCACAGCGGGGGAAGTACCGTAAATCTGACGGCCATCGAATTCCTGGGCGGGACCGATATTTTCGTGGTAAAATTCAATCCCAGCGGCAGCAATCTGCTGGGCGGTACCTTTATAGGCGGAAGCGGGAATGACGGGCTGAATGACGCCTTCAACCTCAATCATAATTACGCGGACCACGCCCGCGGTGAAATCATCACAGACAACCAGGACCGGGTTTATATAGCTTCCTGCACCGATTCCCCGGATTTTCCCACCACACCGGGAGCCCTCCAGGCCGGCAATGCCGGGGTGCAGGATGCCTGCCTGTTTATGCTGGACAGTTCGCTCACCAGCCTGCTTTGGTCGACTTACCTGGGCGGGAGCGGAGATGATGCTGCTTATTCCATGAAACTGGGCGCGGCACAGACCGTGTATGTTTGCGGAGGCACCACCAGTTTTGATTTTCCGGCTACCAGCGGCAGTTACCAAACCACCCACCAGGGCGGGGGCGTAGATGGCTGGATCGCTAAAATTGCCAACAGCGGCACCGTGCTGCAGCAGGCAACTTTCCTCGGCACTAACCAGTACGACCAAACCTATTTCATTGAACTGGACGATGACCAGAAAGTGTACGTGGTGGGTCAGACAGCCGGGCCCTGGCCGGTGACCACGGGCGTGTACAGCAACCCGAACAGCGGGCAGTTTATTACCAAGCTCAATAATGACCTGTCTGCCATTGCCATGTCCACCGTATTTGGCAAAGGAGATGGCGACCCGGAGCTGTCGCCAACGGCTTTCCTGGTGGATAACTGCAAAAACATCTATGTTTCCGGGTGGGGCGGGGCCGTAAACGGGAGCATAGGGTATATCACCGGCTTTGTCACCACGCCCGATGCCTACCAGTCCACCACGGACGGGAGCGATTTTTACTTTTTCGTTTTATCAAAGGATGCTTCCAGCCTGGTGTATGCCACCTATTTTGGCGGAAGTGTCAGCGCGGAACATGTGGATGGCGGAACCAGCCGCTTTGATAAAACCGGTATTATTTACCAGGCGGTTTGTGCCGGCTGTGGCGGTCATGATGATTTTCCCTACACGCCCGGGGCATGGTCCAATGATAACAAAAGCACCAACTGCAACCTGGGGGCCGCAAAATTTGAATTTCAATTGAACATTGTCCAGGCCTTAGCCCAGGCCAGTCCCGCTACTGCTGGATGCGCTCCCCTGCAGGTGCAGTTCAGCAACAACGGCACCCAGAACGCAGCTTATTACTGGGATTTCGGGGACGGGCAAACCGCCAATCAGGAAAACCCGGTGCATACCTTCAGCCAGCCCGGCAGCTATACCGTGCAATTCATTGTTACAGATACCGCCAATTGCCATACTTCCGACACGGCTTACCTGCCGATTCAGGTATATCCGAACGCCACGGCCGACTTTTCGTGGTCGCCCACATTCATCAAC
Organism: uncultured Chitinophagales bacterium; assembly: GCA_964422925.1. Lineage (GTDB taxonomy): Bacteria > Bacteroidota > Bacteroidia > Chitinophagales > S012-47 > CAYRDC01. The sequence continues at coordinate 47,882 of CAYRDC010000008.1, forward strand.
CCCGGGGTACAGGTGCAGTTTACCAATACCGGCAGTGGCTCCACCGGCTGGTACTGGGATTTCGGGGACGGAGACACTTCCACCCTGGAAAATCCATCGCATACCTATGCCGATACGGGTATCTACACCGTTTGCCTGAAAGCCAAAGGCCAGGGAGGCTGTGATGACAGTATCTGCTATGCCCTGGTAGTCAGCGATTTCGCCCTGATTGATGTACCTTCGGCATTTTCCCCGAACGGGGACGGCATCAACGATGTGTTTTACGTGCGCGGGGAGGGAGTTGAAAAAATGATCTTCAAAATATATAACCGCTGGGGGCAGCTCATGTTTCAGACCACGGACCTCTCGGTGGGGTGGGACGGAACCTACAAAGGCGTTCCCCAGGAAATGGAAGTGTACGTGTACACCCTGGACGCGGTGCTGGTGAACGGGGAGGAAGTGTCGAGAAAAGGTAACATAACCCTGATCCGGTGAGGAAATGGATGGCCATATTGCCGCTGCTTTTCCTGGGACTGCTGTTACGCGGGCAGGATATGCATTTCTCGCAGTTCTATGCCACGCCCATCCGCATCAACCCGGCCCAGACGGGTTTTATGGCATCCGATTACCGGGCGGGGATTATTTACAAAGACCAGTGGCGCAGTTTTACGGCTCCTTACCAGACTTTTTCCGGGTTTTTCGATACGCGCCTGCCTTTTGGTTTTCGCGGGTTACGCTTCGGGGCCGGGCTCTATGCCCTGCATGACCAGGCGGGGGACGGCCCCCTGGCCACCGACAAGGTTTACGGCACCTTCTCGGTGCGCTACGAAGCCCTGCCTGAATTTGCTTTCGCGCTGGGGCTGGGCGGAGGCTACGTGCAGAAGAAGCTGGACTACAGCCACCTGGTGTTTGACGATCAGTGGACCTCCAACGGGTTCGACCCCGCGGCATCCACGGCCGAGCCTGCCTCGCAGGGGCCGCTGAACTATATGGATTTCTCAGCCGGTCTGATGGCAAGCTGGAGCCCGGACGAGGACCGCGTGGTGTATGGCGGGCTGAGCCTGCAGCACGCACTGCGCCCGAAGGAAAGTTTTTACAGCCAGCCGAACCGCCTGGGGCTGCGCACCGTGGCCCATCTCGGGGCGCATTACCGGGTGAACGAAACCATTTTCCTGGAACCCGGCTTCCTGATGATGAGCCAGAAGAAATCCCTCGAATGGATTGCCGGGCTGAACGCGGGCTATGTATCCGAATTTCTTCCCGTAGACGCCCTGCTGGCCGGCACCTGGATGCGCTTTTCGGGCGACTGGGTCACCGTAGTGGGCGCGGATTACCGCAACGCCCGCCTGTTGATCAGCTATGATGTGAATATAAGCGGGCTGCAGCAGGCCACCCGCAGCCGGGGCGGGTTTGAATTGTCCCTGTTGTATGCCTGGAACCGGAAAGCGCCTCCGGTCAGGCAGTTGATCATCCCCTGTATCCGCTACTGAGCCCCGCCCGCCAGATTTTATAAATTTACTCCCATGAACGATTACGGCAGGATCACCCCGGAGGTGCTGGAAGAATTGCAGGCGGTCGTGGGTCAGGCCCCGGTGTTGACCGGACCGGAATCCCTGGAGCCCTACAGCCATGATGAAACCGAAGATCTCCACTTCCTGCCATCCGCGGTGGTACGCCCGTCCACTAGGGAAGAGGTTAGCGCGGTGATGAAAGTCTGCCACAGGCACCGCATACCGGTCACTCCGCGCGGGGCCGGCACGGGCCTGAGCGGAGGCGCCCTGCCCGTGTATGGCGGGGTCGTCCTGTCCCTGGAAAGGATGAACCGTATCCTGGAAATCGATGAGCGGAACCTGCAGGTAACCACCCAGCCGGGCGTTATTACCGAAGTGCTGCAAAACGCGGTGCAGGAAAAAGGCCTGTTTTACCCCCCGGATCCGGCTTCCCGGGGATCCTGTTTTATCGGGGGAAATATCGCGGAAAATTCCGGGGGGCCCAAAGCACTGAAATACGGGGTGGTGAAGGATTACGTGCTCAACCTGGAAGTGGTGCTGCCGGATGGACAGGTGATATGGACCGGGGCCAGTGTGCTGAAAAACGCCACGGGCTATAACCTGACACAACTAATGGTTGGCAGCGAAGGGACTTTGGGCATTGTTACCCAAATCGTGCTGCGGCTCATACCCCTGCCAAGGCATGATATTGCCCTGCTGGTGCCTTTCCCCTCGGCTGAAAAAGCCTGCGAAGCCGTATCGGCTGTTTTCCGGGCCGGGATTGTGCCCTCGGCCATGGAGTTTATGGAAAAAGACGCTTTGCAATGGGCGGCTGACTTTGCGGGGGATGACAGCCTGCCCCTGGGGCCGGGCATCGAAGCCCACTTGCTGATTGAACTCGATGGCAACGACCCGGAACGGCTCATGAATGAATGTGAACAGGTGGCCGGGGTGCTGGAAGGGTTTCAGCCCGGAGAAATCCTGATGGCCGAAAGCGCTGCCCAGAAAGAAAAACTCTGGAAACTCCGCAGGATCGTGGCCGAAGCGGTCAAGGCCCGGTCCGTGTACAAGGAAGAAGATACGGTAGTGCCCAGGGCGGAACTGCCTGCCCTGCTGAACGGGGTGAAAGAAATCGGCCGGAATTACGGATTCCGGTCCGTATGCTATGGCCATGCCGGGGACGGCAACCTGCACGTCAACATCCTGAAGGAGGATATAAGCGATGAAAAGTGGCGAAATACCCTGCCGGAAGCTATTACCGAAATTTTCCGGCTGGTGCGCTCGCTCGGAGGCACCCTGAGCGGGGAGCACGGAATTGGCTGGGTGCAAAAACAATGGATGCCCCTGGCTTTCGACCCCCCGGCCCTCGAGCTGATGAAAGGCATCAAGCGGGTGTTTGACCCGCTCAATATCCTGAACCCCGGGAAAATATTTCCGTCAGAATAAAAACCGTAAACCACCGTTAAAACCGCATGCTGAAGATGAGAAAACTGATATTGCCGCTGTTTGTTCTGATGATGATTGCTCCGTCCAGGCTCAGTGCCCAGAATGAACCGTACGACCAGTCGTTGAAAGGTGTTCCGTTCAAAGACAGGATTTATCTCACCGGGGGATTAGGGGGAGCCTTCAGCCAGGATTATGTCTATATCGATGTGTCCCCATTGTTGGGGTACAGAATCACCCAGCGTTTCTCGGCCGGGGCCGGTTTTACCTACCAGTATATCAATTATAAGTTCTGGAACTATACTTCCAACATAGTGGGCCCGCGGGCGTTTGCGCGCTACCAGCTGTTGAATTTCCTGTTTGCCCATGCCGAGTACGAGCACCTTTTTCTGAAATACCGCCAGGTGGATAATCTTGGCAATGTAACTTTTGTCAATAAAAATGTACCCGGTTTGTTACTGGGGGGCGGCATTACCCCCTCCATCGGTGGCAGCCGGTTTTACCTGATGGTACTCTACAACGTGCTGGAAGGTCCCTACACCCCGTACAGCAACCCGGTGATACGCGTGGGGTTTGATTTGGGGTTGTAAAGCGTGCCCGATATCCTACCTGCACATGCTTTTTCCTGCTGACCTTTCCGTGTGGTATGGTTCGACCCCTTCGGGGTCGTGGTTTCTTTTTTTAGCACTGGCTATAATTGCTCGATGGCTTTGGTATCGTGGGTCATGGCTGAAGCCAGCGGATTTTTGCATTTTAATCCCCGACCTGAAAAGGGCGCGATATTTCTGCAGATAACAAATTGCTATTGGGATTGTCTTACCTGACGAAACCATGGTGAAGGCAGAAATTGTATGCAGATAGTAATATGCTAACTGTTGTTCAAAGGTTTTTAAATTATCAGTTCCAATTAAAACCGGTAGCCAATGCCCAATTGAAATGTGATAAGATTTTTCGTAGGCCCTTTATCATAAGAAGGGACCCCAATGCCAGTATAATAAAGATATATATATCTAAGAAAGTCTATGTTTCCAGTTAACACCAAATTATATGGAAGGTCAATTTTCGTCAATAGAGACACTTGTAAACCAATATCATTTAAAACCCTTGAATGATTTAATTCTTCCCATCCGAAATATGAGTCATGAATTAGCTCAGTTCCTGAGCGAAAGTTTATTCCTGTTCCAGTAAAGAGAGAAACTGAATGGATATAACATGGTAAATGCAGGGTGAATAAATTTTTGTAAAAAACTCCTGTATAAAATAAAATGTGCCTAATAATGATATCGCCCTGTGTATAGAAATTATTAGAGTCAGTACCTTGATACCATATTTGTAAGTATTTAAAATTAATATTTAATATCGAATTTTGTGATTTTGATATCCTATTGTAAGCAATTCCAAAATTATCAGGACCGACATAATATAAGGGTAGTTTTGGGCTTCCATCCATAAAATTGTAATATGGAAACAGGAGTTCGAGAGAGTTTTGTTTGATTTTAAAATTTTTGCTTGTTTCTTGAGCAACTAAAACAGTATTAACGCTAAGAAGTCCCATAAAGGCTAATGAATAGAAAGTAATTTTTTTCATCGGATTACTGTCTTACAAGTTTCAGAACAAAACGTTCGCTACACTTTTAAATTTGCCGGGTTTAGCGTACATTATCTTTCAGAATTAAAACCGGTAACCAATACCAAATTTTATTGTTAGCGTGTTTGATGTAGTATCTTTATGCTGACCAAAGAAATCTATACCTTTCGAGGCACGATAAACAAAGCGGGTGTATTTTGCCTCACCTGATATTAGAAAATTATAGGGAAGTGAATGTTCAACCCGCAAACCTGCGGTTATGCCTATGTCACTAAGTCGCAACCTTGAAAGAATAGTTTCAAAACCACTTGGATAATACATATTTATTATCTCATATCCGTTTCTATAATTCAATTCCCCGATCGCTTGAATTTTCAGATGCTTATTCAACATCAAATTGTTTAGATAGCTTAAAGAAAGAACAACAAAAGATCGCTTGATCACTTCACCAGGTAGTGAATTTTTATAGATGCCATAATCCCTGTAATAATATAATGCTGATATTCTAATATCGCTACAGTTTTTTATACTCCTGTTATATTGGATACCCACTGTAACAGGGACATAATATTTCTTAAATGTATTAATGACATGGCCAGTGGTGTCAATTAAATGACCAGTATAATAATCCAGGATAATCCAGTTAGTTGTCGTTCCATCAAAGAAATGTTTCACCGGGAAATAGATTTCAACCGAATTCCTTTTATTCTTTATTGCTTCCTGCTGGGCAACTGAATCAGTGCTTGTGCCAATTAGTGCAATTAATGACATCAGTAAGGTCAATTTAGCAGCTCTCATTGTATGATTCTATTATGAGTTTAAAGTTACGATTTGTCGGGATATTTATGTTGGATGCTTTCAAAACCAGCTGTTGGTTACAATTATCAAGGCAGTCCTCTGGAAAGTCATTGCCATTGCCTGAAGGCAACGGATAAAAGGGAGGGAACAATTCAGGTATTTGCTGTTATTCAGCAGGCGGGTTAACCCCCCTGCTAAAAAAGTTGGATGCCTATTTCCGTCCATTCCCACTGCCTTCAGGCAACGGGAAACAGGCAAAACAAGATTTGGCTTCAGCCATGTTTTTGATAATTAACCATTCGAAGTGAGCGATTGGCTTCAGGGCCGCAGGGTGAGGCAACCTGCAAAAAAATGCGCCTATTCTTATGAATGACCGGGTGCATGGGCAGGTTAACAACCAATAAAACAGCCCTCCTATGTGTTGCGGTTGCATTGGCCTCGAAGGGCGATGTGGAGTTGAGGGGACTCGAACCCCCGACTTCCTCGTTGCGAACGAGGCGCTCTGGCCAGCTGAGCTACAACCCCATGCCGCAAAAATACAATCTTGTCATGGCTTTTTTACCCGGGGGCTACGGCTGTCCCCGGTAAATGATTGGGCACCATTTATTTCCTGAACAGGTACCGTGTCAGGAAAATACCTTCACCTTTGCCGCCCTGGGGGTCATAAGCCGGGCTCTGTACACCGGTGGATACGCTGACCAGTTCCCATCCCTGGCCGGCCAGCTCGGTGATTTTCTGCACAATCATTATGTCGTTCCCGTTGAGGTTGGACATATTAATGCCCACCATGCTGTAAAGGTTTTTCATTTTAAACTCTTCCTGCTTCCCGCTGGGCCAGGTAACAAACATCCTGGAACGGCCCAACCCGCCAGGAATGATTGATTCCACGGTGGTAAGTTGAAGGAATTGTTGCCCATCCTCGTGCCCGGAAGAAACCGGAGGGGCAAAAGCATACAACAGGCACATCAGAATAAAAAATACCAAACCTCCGGCCGACCAGTTTTTGACTTTCTGCTTCATGGTGATTTTGGTTTTTACGGTTTAGGAAATATCGGTTTTTTTATCAATCCAACGATTCAGGGTCTCCTGATATTGTTTTTCAGTCATTCTGGAATTGTTGTAATATCCGGCTTTCAGGCGTTGCTGCATGGCTTCAAACAAGGTTACCGCGCAGGCCACTGATATGTTCAGGCTGCGGATCATGCCCATTTGCGGAATACGGATATTGCCATCGGCTGCATCCAGCAGCTCCTGCGAAATGCCCTCATGCTCATTGCCGAAGGCCAGCGCAACGGAGGCCGTAAAATCGGTTTCATAGATACTGACGGCCGGGGCCCGAAGGTGGGTTACCAACAGGCGCCCATACCGCTTCCTGACTTCCCTGAGGCAGGAGGCCGTATCGCGGAAGACATGAAGTCGAAGCCATTTCAGGGCGCTGGCCGAACTGCGTTTGCCCAGGTGTTTGCGGATGTCCTGTATATCTGTAATAATAAACACTTCATGCACCCCCACAGCATCACAGCTTCGCAAAACGGCTGAAATATTATGCGGGTCATGAACGAACTCGAGAATAACGCATAAATCGGGCTGCCGCTTTTTCAGCACCTCGTGAAAACGGTTTAGCCTTTTTTCCGTTACAGGCATTACCCGGTGGTTTGTTTGGCTCATAAACAGGACTGAAAATAGCATATCGGAGGCAGAGCGGCAAACTCCGGATTTCCTGCCGATTCACTTATTATATATATAGGTAAAACCGGACCTTGCAAATCTCATGGAAAATCAAGGCGTAAGGCGCTGTAAAAATTTTGAAAGGCGTGTTGTTTGTTCCCTATAATCTTTCTACCTTTGCAATCCAAAATTTTCAAGATAGTAAAGAATGCCTACTATTCAACAATTGGTACGTAAAGGGCGCAAGCGCGTCCAGTCGAAAAGCAAATCGCGCGCGCTGGACAGTTGCCCGCAGAAACGGGGGGTATGCACCCGTGTATATACCACAACGCCCAAGAAACCGAATTCGGCCCTTCGGAAGGTGGCCAAAGTGCGTTTAACCAACGGGCCTGAAGTCATTGCCTATATCCCGGGCGAAGGGCATAACCTGCAGGAACACTCTATTGTTTTGATCCGGGGCGGCAGGGTAAAAGACCTGCCCGGAGTGCGTTACCACATTATCCGGGGCGCGCTTGATACAGCCGGGGTGGCTGACCGGAAACAGGGCAGATCGAAATATGGTGCTAAAAAACCCAAGGAATAAGATTTATATAGCATGAGAAAAGCGAGAGCGAAAAAACGGCCATTGCAACCCGATCCGGTTTACCAGGATTCGCTGGTTACGCGTTTTGTCAATAATCTGATGTGGAACGGGAAGAAATCGGTAGCTTTCCGGATTTTCTACGATGCCATGGAGATTATTGAAAACCGTACCAAAGAATCCGGTTATGAAACCTGGAAAAAAGCTTTGAACAATGTGATGCCCGGGGTGGAAGTCAGAAGCCGCAGAATTGGCGGAGCTACTTTTCAGATACCCACGGAGATCCGTCCTGACCGTAAGATTTCACTCACTATGAAGTGGATTATCAATTTTGCCCGTAAACGCAACGGACACTCCATGGCTGAAAAGCTGGCCGCTGAACTGATTGCCGCTTCCAAGGGAGAAGGTGGAGCGGTAAAGAAAAAGGAAGATACCCACCGTATGGCCGAAGCCAACAAAGCTTTCGCACATTTCAGAGCAAGATAATAAAGCCCGCATATAGAATTAAGAAATGGCAAGAGATTTAAGTAAAACCAGGAACATAGGGATTGCAGCGCATATTGATGCGGGTAAGACAACTACGACCGAACGGATCCTGTTCTACACCGGCATCAATTATAAAATAGGTGAGGTGCATGAAGGCGCTGCCACTATGGACTGGATGGACCAGGAAAAGGAGCGCGGCATTACCATTACATCAGCTGCGACTACCACTTTCTGGAATTATCCTACTGACCAGGGAAAACACTTGCCCGAAACCCAGCAGTATAAGATAAACATCATTGACACCCCGGGACACGTTGATTTTACGGTTGAGGTGGAACGGTCGCTGCGGGTATTGGATGGCGTGGTTGCCTTATTTTGCGCGGTGGGCGGTGTGGAGCCGCAGTCTGAAACGGTCTGGCGCCAGGCCAACCGCTATAAAGTGCCCCGTATCGGGTTTGTAAACAAAATGGACCGCCAGGGAGCCGATTTCCTGGGTGTGGTTCAGCAGGTAAAGGAAAAGCTTGGGGCTAATCCTATTCCTGTTCAACTTCCGATTGGCGCTGAAGAAACTTTCCGCGGGGTGGTCGACCTGGTTACCGGAAAAGCCATCATCTGGGATGAAGATAATTATGGCATGACCTACAAGGTAGTGCCCATCCCCGAGGATATGAAAGAGCAGGTGGATGAATACCGTGAAAAACTGATAGAATCCATTGCCGAATATGATGACAGCCTGCTGGAAAAATATTTTGAAGCCCCCGAAACAATTTCAGAAGATGAGGTGCGTGCCGCCATCCGCCAGGCTACCATTGACCTGACCATTATTCCGATGATGTGCGGCTCGGCATTCAAAAACAAAGGGGTGCAGGCCCTGCTGGATGCTGTGGTGGCTTACCTGCCCAGTCCGCTCGATCTTGAGGCCATCAGGGGCGTCAACCCCAGGACCGAGAAAGAAGAAGTGCGCGAGCCGGATGCCAGCGAACCTTTCGCGGCTCTGGCTTTTAAAATAATGACCGACCCCTATGTGGGCCGCCTGGCCTTTTTCCGGGCTTACTCCGGGAAACTGCATGCCGGCTCTTACGTGCTGAATAATCGTACCGGAAAAAAGGAAAGAATTTCACGGATTCTGCAGATGCATGCCAACAAACAAAACCCCATTGACGTGATCGAAGCCGGTGACATCGGGGCAGCAGTTGGCTTCAAGGACATAAAAACAGGCGACACGCTTACTGATGAAAAGCACCCCTTGGTGCTTGAGAGCATAGACTTTCCCGACCCGGTGATCAGCGTGGCGGTGGAAGCCAAGTCGCAGAAAGACGTGGACAAGCTAACTAACGGCCTGCTGAAACTGGCCGAGGAAGACCCGACTTTCCGCATCAAGGTGGATGAGAAAACCGGCCAGACCATTATCAGCGGCATGGGCGAGCTGCACCTCGAAGTGCTGGTCGACCGCCTGAAGCGGGAGTTCAAGGTGGAATGCAACCAGGGCGCCCCGCAGGTGGCCTACAAGGAAGCCATCACAAAGACCGTGGAGCACCGCGAACTGTTCAAAAAGCAAACCGGTGGCCGGGGCAAGTTTGCCGATATCGTGTTTGAAATCGGCCCGGTCGATGAAGGCATGCACGGGCTGCAGTTCATCAATGATATTTATGGCGGGGCCATTCCGAGGGAATTCATTCCGGCCGTTGAAAAAGGATTTAAGGCGGCCATGGAAAACGGGCCCTTGGCAGGGTTCCCCCTGGAAAGCCTGAAAGTACGCTTGTTCGATGGCTCGTTCCACCCGGTGGATTCCGATACGGTTTCGTTTGAAATCGCAGCTATGCAGGGATTCCGCCATTCGGTACAGAAAGCCGGCCCCCAGTTGCTGGAACCCATTATGAAACTGGAAGTAGTGACCCCGGAAGAATTCACCGGTGACGTGGTTTCCGACATCAACCGCAGGCGGGGCATTATGGAAGGGATGGAAATGAAAGGCACTTCACAGGTCATCAAGGCCAAGGTGCCGCTGTCGGAAATGTTTGGATACGTTACCGCCCTGCGCACCATAACCAGTGGCAGGGCTACCTCGATAATGGAATTTTCACATTACGCGCCTACCCCGGCCAATATTGCCGAGGAAGTGGTGGCACAAATTCAGGGAAAAGTAAAAGTCTGATAAGCCATGACACAGAAAATACGGATTAAGCTGAAATCCTATGATCACAACCTTGTAGACAAATCGGCTGAAAAGATTGTCAAAACCGTGCGTAATGCGGGCGCGGTGGTCAGTGGGCCGATTCCATTGCCTACCAAACGCAAGGTCTTTACCATATTGCGTTCGCCCCATGTAAACAAAAAGGCGAATGATCAGTTTCAGCTGACCACTTACAAAAGGCTGATGGACATTTACAGTTCCACCTCGAAAACAATTGACGCGCTGATGAAACTGGAATTACCCAGTGGAGTAGACGTGGAAATAAAAGTATAAACAGGGATTAACACAGGAATATGAAAGGAATAATCGGAAAAAAGCTGGGCATGACGAGCATCTTCCTGGAAGATGGCCGAAATATAGCCTGCACAGTGATAGAAGCCGGTCCCTGTGTGGTTACCCAGGTAAAAACCGAAGACACGGACGGGTATAATGCGATTCAGCTTGGGTTTGACGAGCGCAAGGAGAAGAATACTCCGAATCCTTTGAAGGGTCATTTTGCAAAAGCTGGAACCACACCCAAAAAGAAGGTGGTCGAATTCCGGGATTTTGACATTGATGTAAAACCCGGTGATGAAATCTCGGTCAGCATTTTTGAAGAAGGCGAAGTGATTGATGTGGTGGGCACCTCCAAGGGAAAGGGTTTCCAAGGGGTGGTTAAACGGCACGGGTTCCACGGAGTGGGCATGGCCACGCACGGCCAGCACAACCGGCAGCGTGCCCCCGGATCCATCGGTATGTCTTCTACGCCATCACGAGTGCTGAAAGGGCAACGCATGGCAGGCCGCACAGGAGGCAAACGTGTAAAAGTTATTGACCTGACGATAATGAAAGTATTACCTGAAAGGAATGTGCTGTATGTGAGCGGGGCAGTGCCCGGTCCGAAAGGCGGTTATGTAATCATTACCAATTAACCATGAAAGTAGATATACTGAACATAGAGGGGCAACCGACTGGCCGCAAAGCGGATCTTCCAAAAGAGATCTTTGGCATTGAGCCGAACGACCATGTGCTGTACCTGGCCGTGAAACAATACCTGGCCAACAGGCGGCAGGGCACGCACAAAACCAAGGAAAGGAGTGAACTGAGCGGTTCCACCCGGAAACTGAAAAGGCAGAAGGGAACCGGTACGGCCCGTGCCGGGGATATCAAGAACCCGCTGTTCCGCGGAGGCGCCCGCGTGTTCGGGCCCAGGCCGAGGGATTACCGGTTCAAGCTGAACAAAAAAGTGAAGGTGCTGGCCCGGAAATCCGCGTTGAGCTATAAAGCCAAAGAAAAGGGCATTATCGTAGTCGAAGATTTCAAAATAGACGAACCACGAACGCGCAGCATGGTGCGGCTGATGGAAAACCTCGGCATCGGCAATGAAAAGGCCCTCTTCCTGGTGCATGAAACCGACCGCAACCTGTACTTGGCCGGACGGAATCTTCCGAACGCGCAGGTAGACCTGGCGGCCAACTTGAATACTTACGAAGTGATTCATGCCAGGAAACTGGTATTGTCAGAAAGCGCCCTGGGAGTGATTAAAGAAATCCTGGGCTAAAACAGAAAAAGTTGTTATGGCAACAGATGTATTACTAAAACCGATTATCACCGAAAAGATGACCATACTGGGCGAGAAACTCAACCAGTATGCATTCAAGGTGGACCGCAAGGCCAATAAAGTCGAGATAAAGAAAGCCGTGGAACGCATGTACAATGTGTCGGTGGTGAAAGTTCGGACGGTGAATATGCCGGCCAAGGCGACTGCCCGCTGGACGAAAGCGGGGGTGATCAAGGGGCGCAAAAGCGCCTACAAAAAGGCAATCGTCACGTTGGCCGAAGGAGATACCATTGATTTTTACAGCAATATTTAAGCGCAGGCAATGGCATTGAAAAAATTTAAACCGGTAACACCGGGTACGCGATTCAGGATTGGAAATGCTTTCGCGGAGATCACAAAAACCACTCCGGAGAAAAGCCTGCTGGCCCCGTTGAAAAGGTCAGGTGGCCGTAACCATGACGGTAAAATGACCATGCGGTATATCGGGGGCGGTCATAAACGCAGGTACAGGATTATTGATTTCAAACGGGACAAGCATGGTGTTCCCGCTACCGTGAAAGCTGTTGAATATGATCCCAACCGGAGCGCCTTTATTGCCCTGCTGTATTACGCGGACGGTGAAAAGCGCTATATGCTGGCTCCCGAAGACCTGAAAGTGGGCGACCGTGTGGAAGCCGGCCCGGGTGTGGCTCCTGAACTGGGGAATGCCCTGCAGCTGAAAGATATCCCCCTGGGAACCGTGGTGCACAATATTGAGATCACCCCAGGCAAGGGGGGACAGATTGCGCGCAGTGCGGGAGCAAGCGCTCAGTTGACGGCCAAGGAAGGTAAATATGCCGTACTGAAAATGCCCAGTGGGGAAACCCGGATGATTTTGCAGAATTGCATGGCTACGGTAGGAACTGTTTCCAATTCAGACCATAACCTGGAGTCATACGGGAAAGCAGGTCGTAAGCGCTGGGTTGGTCGCAGACCCAGAACAAGAGGGGTGGCCATGAACCCGGTAGACCACCCGATGGGAGGAGGAGAAGGAAAAGCTTCCGGAGGCCATCCGCGTTCGCGCAAAGGTCTCTATGCCAAAGGGTTGAAAACGCGCAACAAGAAAAAGTACAGCCAGCGGCTGATTATTAGCAAGAAAAACAAACGGAAATAACGGATATGGCCAGATCGCTAAAAAAAGGACCCTATGTATCCTATAAGCTGAACCGGAAAGTTCAGGCAATGAATGAATCCAGGAAGAAACAAGCTATCAAAACCTGGTCGCGCAGGTCAATGATTATCCCGGATTTTGTAGGCCATACTTTCCTGGTGCATAACGGGAAACAATTCATCCCGGTGTTCATTACCGAAAATATGGTTGGGCACAAACTGGGTGAATTCGCTCCGACAAGAAATTTTAGAGGTCATTCATCCAAGAAGATCAAATAAGAACTGAAGAATGGAAGCTGTCGCCAGATTACGTAATAACAGAGGTTCAGCCCGGAAAGCCCGGCTGGTTGCCGATCTGATCAGGGGCAAAGATGTATATGAAGCACTGAACATATTGCACTACTCACGCAAAAAGACTTCAGAGCGGATGGAAAAACTGCTGGAGTCAGCCATCAACAACTGGGTTCAGAAAAACGAAGGGCTGAAACCGGAAGACAGTAATCTGTATGTAAAAACCATCACAGTAGATGGCGGGCCTATGCTGAAACGGTACCGTCCGGCTCCTTTCGGGCGGGCACACCGTATCCGGAAGCGGTCCAGCCATATCACTCTGGTGGTGGACAGCCGCACGCTTCAGCAGGAAGAAAAAATCACTGAACCAAAAGAAACAACCGAAGAGCAGGAGGCTTAAACTATCTGTATGGGACAAAAAGCAAACCCGATCAGTAACCGGCTTGGCTTCATCAGAGGCTGGGACAGCAATTGGTATGCGGAAAAGGATTTTCCCGAAAAGCTACTGGAAGACAACCGCATCAGGGAATACCTTCACGCGCGTATACCCAAAGGGGGCATTGCCCGGATTATTATTGAACGCACGCTGAACCGGATTACGGTTACCGTACACACTTCACGGCCCGGAATCATTATCGGTCGGGGCGGAGCCGAAGTAACCCTCATCAACGAAGAGCTGAAAAAGGTTACCGGGAAAGACGTACAGATCAATATTCATGAAATAAAGCGTCCGGAACTGGATGCCAATATCGTGGCAGAAAACATTGCCCGCCAGCTGGAAGCCCGTGTCAATTACAGGCGGGCCATTAAAATGGCCATTGCCTCGACCATGCGGATGGGCGCTGAAGGCATCAAAGTCAGGGTTTCCGGACGGATTGGTGGGGCTGAAATGGCCCGGACAGAAGAGTACAAAGACGGGCGTATTCCGCTGCATACCTTCCGTGCTGATATTGATTACGCTTTGAAAGAGGCCAGGACCGTATATGGGGTCATCGGCATCAAGGTTTGGATTTGTAAAGGAGAAGTATTTGGCAAGAGGGATTTATCGCCCAATGTGGGAACTGGAAAAACCGAACGCAAGCCGAGAGGCCGTTTCGGAGGCAGGGGTCGCAGGGGATAATCCGGATGAAAAACCAATAGACTGATATGCTGCAACCGAAAAAAGTAAAATACCGGAAAAAGCAAAAAGGCCGTATGAAAGGCAATGCCCAGCGCGGCAACAGCCTGGCCTTTGGCTCGTTTGGCATCAAAAGCCAGGACAGCGCCTGGATTACCGACCGGCAAATTGAAGCGGCCCGTGTTGCCATCACCAGGTACATGAAAAGGGAAGGCCAGGTTTGGATCCGCATATTTCCCGACAAACCCGTAACTAGCAAACCGGCTGAAGTGCGGATGGGTAAGGGAAAAGGCGCCCCGGATCACTGGGTAGCCGTAGTAAGGCCCGGCCGCATTATGTTTGAATGCGAAGGCGTATCGCTCGAAGTGGCCAAAGAAGCCATGCGCCTCGGAGCCCAGAAACTTCCGGTACGAACCAAATTTGTAGTAAGACGGGATTATACCGAATAAAGAAACAGCCATGGCAGGTATAAGTAAAGAAATAATCAGGGATCTGAGCACCGAGGAGTTGATTGACCGGATTGAGGAAGAAAAAGAACTGCTCAGGAAGAAAAAGTTTGCCCATGCGGTTTCACCGCTTGAAAATCCGAATGAAATACAAATCATTCGCAGGAATGTAGCCCGGCTGAAGACGGAATTACGGAGAAGGCAACTGGCCGGTGAAGCATAAAACTATACAGTAAAAATGGAACAAAGGAATTTACGTAAATCCCGTATTGGCATTGTCCATAGTGACAAAATGGATAAAACCGTGACTGTGGTAGTAGAAAGGAAAGTAAAGCATCCTATCTATGGGAAGTTCATGAAGCAGACTAAAAAATACATGGCGCACAACGAAAACAATAATGCCCGTGCCGGTGATACCGTTCGCATTGTGGAAACCAGACCCATGAGTGCCCGGAAACGCTGGCGGGTAGTGGAAGTTCTTGCGCGTGCCAAATAAGACTATTGTAAACCAGTTAATCGCATAAACGATGATACAGCAGGAATCACGGTTAAAAGTTGCCGATAACAGCGGAGCCAAAGAAGTATTGTGTATCCGCGTGCTGGGAAGCAATAAACGTTATGCCTCAATCGGTGACAAGATCGTGGTAACGGTAAAGGATGCCCTGCCCAGCGGGCAAATGAAGAAAGGTCAAATTTCCAAAGCGGTAGTCGTGCGCGTTAAAAAAGAAATCAGAAGGCGTGACGGCAGCTACATCCGCTTCGATGATAACGCGGTGGTGCTGCTTAACAATGCAGACGAACCCCGCGGCACACGTATTTTCGGGCCTGTGGCCCGTGAGTTGCGTGAAAAACAGTTTATGAAAGTTGTTTCACTGGCCCCTGAAGTACTGTAAACCATGAAAAATAAAAAGATAAAACAAGTGAAACCGAATATAAAACGCGGAGATATTGTCCGGGTAATTGCCGGAGACGACAAGGGCCGTCAGGGCAAAGTTTTGTTTGTTGAGCCTAAAAAAATGCGCGCCATTGTGGAAGGCGTCAATATGGTGTCGCGCCATACGAAACCCAATGCGCAATACCCCAACGGTGGCATCATTAAAAAGGAAGCTCCGGTGCATATCTCCAACCTGATGTTGCTGGACCCGAAGTCCAATGAACCGACAAGGGTTGGCCGGAAACGAGTGGATGGAAAACTGAAACGGTATTCAAAAAAATCAGGTGAAATTATTGACTGATGAACTACGTACCCAGATTAAAGAAACGATATACGGAAGAAATTGCTCCAAAACTGATGGAGCATTTCGGATATAGAAGCCCCATGCAAATTCCCCGACTGTTAAAAATAAACATCAACCGGGGGGTGGGTAAGGCTACGCAGGATAAAAAGCTGATTGAAGCGGCCATCGAAGAGCTGACGGCTATAACCGGCCAGCGCGCGGTGGCAACCATAGCCCGGAAATCGATTTCCAACTTCCATCTGCGCGAGGGAATGCCCATCGGGGTAAGGGTAACTTTGCGGGGCGATAAAATGTGGGAATTTATTGACCGGCTCATCAGCGTATCCCTGCCGCGTGTCCGCGACTTCAGGGGAATAAGCCCCAAAAGCTTTGATGGCCACGGGAATTATACCCTCGGAATCCGGGAGCAGATTATTTTCCCGGAAATCGATATTGACAAGGTCAACCACATCACGGGGATGGATATAACCTTTGTCACTTCCACTGATAGCGATGAGGAAGCTTTTGAATTGCTGAAAGAAATTGGATTACCGTTCCGGAAATAAAAAACAGAATAGGATTTATGTCAAAGAAATCAGTCATAGCCAGGCAAAGAAAACGTGAACGGCTGGTAGCCAAGTACGCAGAAAAACGGACTGCGCTTAAAGCAGCCGGTGACTGGGAAGCCCTGGACAGGCTGCCGCGCAATGCCTCACCGGTTCGTTTGCGCAAGCGTTGTAACATCACCGGAAGGCCGCGCGGCTATATCGGGGCGTTTGGAATTTCAAGGCTTGTGTTTCGCGACATGGCTACATCGGGAAAAATCCCGGGCGTGAAAAAAGCCAGTTGGTAATAAAACGGAATTAAAGAAAAAGACAACAATGGTAACTGATCCCATAGCAGATTATCTGACCCGTATCAGGAATGCGATGAAAGCCAGGCACCGGGTAGTGAATATCCCGGCTTCGAATATGAAGAAAAGACTGACAGAAATCCTGTATCAATACGGGTATATCCTGAAATACAAATTTGAGGACGACAATAAGCAGGGTATAATCCGGATCGCCCTCAAATATGACCCGGTAACCCAGCAGCCGGTTATAAAAAAACTGGCCCGGGTGAGTAAACCGGGATTGCGCAAATACACCAGTGTGGACAAACTGCCCCGTGTATTAAACGGGCTGGGCATTGCCATTGTGTCTACCTCTAAGGGAGTGATGACGGATAAAGAAGCCCGGACACAAAATGTAGGCGGGGAAGTAATTTGCTACGTGTATTAAAATGATTAAACTGATTTTAACATGTCAAGGATAGGAAGTGCGCCCATACCAATACCTGACGGAGTGGAAATATCCGTCAGCCCGGGTAACCTGGTTACCGTCAAGGGCCCGAAGGGAGAACTTACCCAGCAGGTTGATCCTGATTTAACCATAAGCCAGGAGGATGGGCAGATTATAGTAAAGCGGCCAACGGATCAGAAACGGCATAAATCCATGCACGGGCTTTACAGGAGCCTTATCAATAATATGGTGATAGGCGTTTCAGAAGGATATACCATCCAGTTGGAGATGCAGGGCGTGGGTTTCCGGGCCAACGCGCAGGGCCAGAAGCTGGAACTCAGTGTTGGTTTTTCCCATCCGGTGGTATTTGTCTTACCCCCGGAAATCAAATTATCGGTAGAAACAGTCAAAGGAAAAAATCCGGTGATAACCTTGCAAAGCATTGACAAGCAGTTGGTGGGCCAGGTGGCAGCCAAGATCCGTGAAGTGCGCAAACCTGAACCATACAAGGGCAAGGGAATCAGATTCAAAGGTGAAGAAATCAGGCGCAAAGCCGGTAAAACAGCAGCATCTGCATAAATAAGAGAATATGTCAGGTAAACATTCAGCATTAAAAGTTCAAAGAAGGAAGCGCATTCGAATGGGCATCCGGAAAAAGATAAAGGGAACCCCTGAACGGCCAAGAATTTCGGTATTCAGGAGCAATAAGGAGATATATGCCCAGATCATTGATGATATTCACGGGCATACCCTGATATCGGCTTCTTCCATGAGCAAGGAAATAAGAGGAGCCAAGGGTACCAGAACTGAAATAGCCCGTGAGGTTGGCAAATTACTGGCTGAGAGGGCCAAAGCCTCCAGTATAGAGCGAGTAGTGTTTGACCGGGGCGGTTATTTATTCCATGGCCGGGTAAAAGCCCTGGCAGAAGGAGCCCGTGAAGGTGGGTTGAAGTTTTAACAGGCAATAAAAAAGAATATGGTAAAAACTACCGTAAAAAGAGTAAAAGCCAGTGAACTGGATCTCCACGAAAAAGTGGTGAATATCAGGCGTGTAGCTAAAGTTACCAAGGGAGGGCGGACTTTCAGTTTTTCAGCCCTCGTGGTGGTTGGTAACGGAGAAGGCATTGTTGGCCATGGCCTCGGCAAGGCCCATGAAGTAACGGAAGCCATTAACAAGGCCATTGACGATGCCAAGAAAAACCTGATACAGGTTCCGATTATACATGGCACGCTGCCGCATCCCCAGGAAGGGAAGTACGGAGCCGCCAAAGTGATGATGAAACCGGCTTCAAATGGTACGGGGGTTATTGCCGGTGGCGCCATGCGGGCCGTACTTGAAGCGGCAGGCATAAAAGACGTACTGGCCAAATCAATGGGTTCATCCAATCCGCATAATGTAGTAAAGGCCACCATTAATGGCCTGAGCTCACTGAGGGATGCTTACCGCATCAGCCAGGAAAGAGGTATTTCATTAAAAAAACTGTTTAACGGTTAACCTATGGGCAGAATCCGCATTACACAAATCAGAAGTACCATTGACCGGCCCAAGCGGCAGAAAAGGACCATAGAAGCGCTGGGTCTGGGCCGCATAAATAAATCGCGTGAAGTGGAAGCCACTCCGCAGATACTTGGCATGGTGGAAAAGGTAAAACATTTAATCAAAGTAGAAGAGCTGTAATCATGGACCTAAGCAATTTAAAACCGGCTCCCGGTTCAATAAAAAAAGGAAAACGCATTGCCCGCGGACAAGGCAGCGGCAAGGGTGGTACGTCCACGCGCGGCCATAAAGGGGCTCAATCCCGCTCGGGTTACAAAATCAAATTCGGTTTTGAAGGCGGACAAATGCCCTTGCAAAGGCGTGTTCCCAAAAGAGGGTTTAACAACTTTACCCGGAAGGAATATACCGTGTTGAATCTGGATTCTTTGCAGGCTTTGGCTGATAAATACAAGCTTAAAAAAATTGATCCTGACATTTTGCACCAGCACCGTATCATCGGTAAGAAAGACCGGGTGAAAATTTTGGGCCGGGGCGAAATAAACACTGCCCTGGAACTGACGGTGCACGCCATCAGCGCTACGGCTAAAAAAGCTATTGAGGAAAAAGGCGGTTCAATAAACCTGGTATAATTCACCCGGCATGAAAGGCTTAATCAATACCATACGCAACATTTGGAAAATTGAAGACCTGCGCAAGCGGATATTATATACCCTTGGACTGGTACTTATTTACAGGATTGGTTCCTATGTTGTCTTACCGGGCATTAACCCGGATGCCCTGCAGACACAGGGTGGCCCGGGCGGTATCTTGGCATTGATCGATATTTTTGCCGGGGGCGCCTTCGGGCGCGCTTCAGTTTTTGCGTTAGGGATTATGCCTTACATTTCAGCTTCCATTGCCATACAGCTACTGGGCATGGCGGTTCCCTATTTTCAGAAATTGCAAAAAGAAGGCGAAAGCGGAAGACGGAAAATAAACCAGATAACCCGTTTGTTAACTGTTGTAGTTACCGCTGTGCAGGCTTCGGGATATTACATCTACCTGACACGTACTTTCCAGGGAGCGGTAGTGATCAATCCCAGCCTTTTTTATGCCATCTGCCTTATTGTGCTGACCACCGGAACAATATTCGTTATGTGGCTGGGCGAGAAAATTACTGACAACGGCATAGGAAATGGTATTTCCCTGTTGATCATGATTGGTATCATAGCCCGCCTGCCCATGGCATTTATTCAGGAATTAGCCAGTAAACTGGAAGGCACCGGTGGTTTTGTGCAGTTTATCATTGAGCTGGCTTTCCTGGTCATAATGGTAATCCTGGTGATTGCCCTGGTACAGGGAGTCCGGAAAATTCCGGTTCAATATGCCAAACGGATTATTGGAAGTGGTCCGCGCAGAATGCAAATGGGCGGTAACCGCCAGTACCTCCCCCTGAAAATAAATGCTGCCGGGGTTATGCCTATCATCTTTGCACAAGCGCTTATGTTCATCCCTTCCACGGTTGGAACATTTGTGGGATTCCAGAACAGCGGGTTTGTAAGAACCTTTAACGACTTTACTTCAACAGGATATAACGTTGTTTATTTCTTCCTGGTCATCATATTTACCTATTTCTACACGGCCCTGACGGTAAATCCACAGCAAATGGCTGATGAAATGAAGCGAAATGGTGGATTTATACCTGGGGTGAAACCGGGAAGAAGAACTGCAGAATTTATTGATAACGTAATGTCCAGGATTACCCTGCCTGGTTCCATCTTCCTGGCTGCTGTAGCCATTATGCCTGCTTTTGCCATGAAATTGGGAATTACAGCCGGGTTCGCGCTGTTTTACGGGGGTACTTCCCTGTTGATTTTGATAGGAGTGATTCTGGATACATTGCAGCAGATAGAGAGCCATCTGCTGATGAGGCATTATGACGGGTTAATGCGGTCCGGCAAGGTCAAAGGGCGGGCTGCCGGAGTGTCAAGCATATAAAACTGGCATGTCGGATACTGTTTATTATAAGACGGAAGAAGAAATTGCATTAATCCGAAAAAGTTCTTTGCTTGTTTCTGAAACAATAGCTGCTGTAGCGGCTGCCATCAGGCCGGGTGTGCGCACCGGGGAGCTGGATCAATTGGCTGAGGATTTTATCCATGATCACGGAGCTATCCCGGCATTCAAAGGATACCAGGGTTTTCCTTCTACACTTTGCGTTTCGGTCAATGACCAGGTGGTTCATGGCATCCCCGGAGACCGGGAATTGAGAGAAGGCGACCTGGTTTCGGTCGACTGCGGAGTGGTTTGGAACGGGTTTTACGGAGACTCTGCCTATACCTTTGCCCTGCAGGGGGCTGATCCCGGCCACCTGGAACTGATGCATGTAACGCATGAGGCGTTGTACCGGGGTATAAAGGCAGCGGTGGCAGGCAACCGCTTGGGCGATATCGGTTTCGCGGTACAGGACTTTGCCGAACGGGAAAAAGGACATGGCGTAGTGCGGGAACTGGTTGGCCACGGCATAGGCCGCGAGCTCCATGAAAGCCCGGAAGTACCGAATTTCGGCCGGAGAGGAAAAGGCATGAAATTGCTGGAAGGCCTGGTCATTGCCATTGAACCGATGATTAATCTCGGCAGCAAGCATGTATTGGTGCTGGATGACGGCTGGACCGTGTGTACACAGGACGGAAAAGTATCGGCTCATTTTGAGCATACCGTAGTGGTGCGCAAAAGCCAGGCACAGATTCTGTCATCTTTTGAACCTATTGAAGAAGTGGTAAAAACTAATCCTGATTTACAGGATTTTAGGTGAAAACTTCGGATATTTGCACTCGCTTTTAAAAAAGCTGTTGTTTCAGCAGGTTAGAAAATGGCT
Organism: uncultured Chitinophagales bacterium; assembly: GCA_964422925.1. Lineage (GTDB taxonomy): Bacteria > Bacteroidota > Bacteroidia > Chitinophagales > S012-47 > CAYRDC01. The sequence continues at coordinate 69,503 of CAYRDC010000008.1, forward strand.
AAACAAGATTTAATAAAACAGGACGGAACCATTGTTGAAGCTTTGTCCAACGCGATGTTCCGGGTCCGTCTGGAAAACGGGCACGAAATTGTAGCGCACATATCCGGTAAGATGCGGATGCACTACATACGGATATTGCCTGGCGACCGGGTGGCAGTGGAAATGTCGCCCTATGACTTGTCCCGGGGAAGGATCACTTTCAGGTATAAGTAAGGCAAGGGTTCCATAAACCATTACTCATGAAAGTCAGAACATCGATTAAAAAGCGGAGTGCTGATTGCAAGATTGTCAAGCGTAAAGGACGCCTTTACGTAATTAACAAGAAGAATCCCAGATTTAAACAAAGACAAGGATAAACTATTATGGCAAGGATAGCAGGAATTGATCTTCCGAAGGAAAAGATTGGCCTGATCGGGCTGACCTATATCTATGGGATCGGGCGCAGCACTGCCCTGGAAATTTTGAAGAAAGCCAATGTTGACCCGAATATTAAAGTAAAGGACTGGACGGAAGAGCATATTACCAGTTTAAGGCGGGTCATCAATGAAGAATACAAAGTGGAAGGAAGCCTCCGTTCTGAAGTTCAGATGAACATCAAGCGGTTGATGGACATTGGGTCTTACCGGGGAATCCGCCATAGGAAAGGGCTGCCGGTGAGGGGGCAACGCACGCAAACCAATGCCCGCACCCGGAAGGGGAAAGCCAAAACTGTGGCAGGTAAGAAAAAGGCGCCACGCAAGTAATTAGCGGTTTTATTCACGACAAAGAGGTAAATAAGCATATATGGCAACCACAAGAGGCAGAAGATCAGCTAAAAAACGGAAGGTCATTGTTGAACCGGAAGGGCAGGTGCATATCAAGGCCAGCTTTAACAATATCATCATCACCTTTACCAATAAGAAGGGACAGGTAATCAGCTGGTCATCAGCAGGGAAATCCGGTTTCAGAGGGTCAAAGAAAAACACACCTTATGCGGCCCAGGTGGCAGCAACGGACGCGGCCCAGGTAGCTTATGATGCCGGATTGCGCAAGGTGGAAGTGTTTGTAAAAGGCCCTGGATCCGGACGTGAATCCGCCATCCGGGCCATTGCCGCTGCCGGCATTGACGTAACCTTGATAAAAGACGTTACCCCGCTGCCCCACAATGGTTGCCGGCCGCCCAAACGCAGAAGGGTGTAAACACAAAATTATACGGAACAGAAAATACAGAGACAGTAACCTATGGCAAGATACAGAGGTCCGAAATCAAAAAAAGCCAGAGCATTTGGTGAGCCGATATATGGGTTTGACAAGGCTTTTGAAAAGAAAAAATACCGGCCGGGTCAACATGGAAACAGCCGCAGACGCAGGGTGAAAAGCGAATACGGCCTGCAGCTGATGGAAAAGCAAAAGGCTAAATACACCTATGGCGTGCTGGAGCGTCAGTTCCGTAAAATATTCCATGAAGCAGCCCGCAGAAAGGGAATTACCGGTGAAATTCTTATGCAGTTGCTGGAAGCCCGGCTCGACAATACGGTATTCCGCCTGGGCATTGCGTCTACCCGCAGGCAGGCCCGGCAGTTGGTGAGCCATAAGCATATCCTGGTAAACGGCAAGGTAGTCAATGTGGCATCCTATACCTGCAAACCGGGCGATGTTATAGAAGTGCGGGAAAAATCGAAAGCCCTGGAAGTGATTCTGGATTCCCTGGAAAGGAAATCCACCTCCTATCCATGGCTTGAGTGGGACGGAAGCCAGATGAAAGGGATATTCCAATACTACCCGGAAAGGGAGCAAATTCCGGAAAATATTGAAGAACACCTCATTGTTGAGTTGTATTCCAAATAATGCAATCGAGGCATTTAAAACAAAAATCGACATATGTCTATACTCACTTTCCAGAAACCGAATAAAATCGTACTTCAGAAAGCCACTGATTTTGAGGGAATTTTTGAATTCAAACCCCTGGAACCCGGCTTTGGGATTACCATCGGCAATGCCCTGAGGCGGGTGTTGCTTTCCTCCCTGGAAGGATATGCCATCTCCTCGGTGAAAATCTCCGGGGTGGATCATGAATTTTCCTCCATCAAGGGAGTAGTGGAAGATGTAACCGAAATCATCCTGAACCTGAAACAGGTCCGGCTCAAGAAAATCGTCCAGGACGATACCGGCCTGTCTGACAAGCTGTATATCTCTCTGAAAAATAAAGATGTGTTCAAAGCCGGGGATATCGAAGCCCATACGAATGTTTACCAGGTGGTGAACCCGGACCTGGAGATCTGCCACATGGAGAACTTCGTAAACCTGGAAATCGAACTGACCATTGCCCGGGGCCGCGGATACGTACCGGCTGAGGAAAACCGCACCGAAGACGCACCGGTTGGCGTGATCTTTATCGATTCTATTTTCACCCCCGTGAAGAACGTGAAATACACGGTGGAAAACACCCGGGTGGAGCAGCGCACTGACTATGAAAAACTGACCATTGAGATTAAAACCGATGGTACGATTCATCCTGAAGACGCGCTGAAGGAAGCTGCCCGCATTCTGATCCAGCATCTCATGCTGATTTCGGATGAGAACATTACTTTCAGCACGGGTGGCGGGCGCGACAAGGACATCGTGGACGAGCAGGTGCTGCATATGCGCAAGATCCTGAAAACTCCGCTCGAAGACCTGGATCTTTCGGTCAGGGCATACAATTGCCTGAAAGCCGCCAAGATCAACACGTTGGCCGACCTGGTAAAATACGATACCAATGAGCTGCTGAAATTCCGCAATTTCGGCCGCAAATCACTGGTCGAGATCGAAAGCCTGATCATCGACAAGGGGCTGTCATTCGGAATGGATTTGTCGAAGTATAAGATGGATGAGGAATAAGGATTGCTGATAACCTGTTAAGCACAAGGGATTATGCGACACGGAAAAAAAATAAATCATCTGGGCAGGACCAGTGCACACCGGAAAGCATTGCTGGCCAATATGGCCAATGCCCTGATTGAGCATAAACGGATCACCACTACGGTAGCCAAGGCTAAGGCCCTGCGGAAGTATATTGAGCCCCTGATCACCAGGGCCAAGGACAATACGACCCATTCGCGCAGGGTGGTGTTCAGCTACCTGAAAAACAAGCACAGCATTAAAGAGCTGTTTGACGAGATCGCGCTGAAAGTAGCCGACAGGCCGGGTGGCTATACCCGGATTTTACGCACCGGGTTCCGTGCCGGGGACAATGCCGATATGTGCATTATCGAGCTGGTGGATTACAACGAAACCTACCAGCGTGAGCGGAAAGCCACCCGCAAGAAGCGCACGAGGCGCGGAGGCGTTCGCAAACCGGCTGATACCCCTGCGGCTCCAGTCGAAGAAGCTGTGACCACGACAGAGGAAAAGGCCCCGGCCGAACCGGAAACTGAAGCAGCCGCCCCGGAAGATACCGCATCACCGGCTGCTGAACCGGAAGAGAAAGAGGAGGAGCAGCCCAGCGAAGAGGCTCCGGTTGAAGAGCAACCGGCTGACGAAACAGCCCCGGCAACGGAAGAAGAAACGGGTGAAGCTCCGGCCGAGAAAACCGCTCCTGCAGTGGAGGAGGAAACATCCAAAGCACCGGCTGAAGACAAGGAAACACCCGCTGACACTGCGGAAGAAGAAAAACAAACCGGGGACGATCAGCCGGAAGCCGAAGAAAAAGAAGAGGACAATCCGGACAATAAAGAAAATTGATCCCGGTCACAGGATAAAGCAAGTTTTCAGAATAGAATGCGCCCCGGCTACAATAAGCGAGGCGCTTTTTTTATGCCTGTTTTGGTGGAAAACCGATTGTCCTAATTACGTTAACTTTGCCGCGAAGCTTGAACCCTGTTTATGAAATATTTTGAAAAGGTGCCGGCTGTCCTGATGCTGGAAGACGGCAGTATATGGCATGGCTTCTCAGCCGGAAAAATCGGAACAGCCACCGGGGAAATTTGTTTTAACACCGGCATGACCGGCTACCAGGAAATTTTTACCGACCCCTCCTATTTCGGCCAGATACTGGTCATGACCAATGTCCATATCGGGAATTACGGGATTCACGAACCGGATCAGGAAAGTGATTCCATGAAAATCTCCGGCCTGGTATGCCGCAACTTCACCAACCTGTTCAGCCGCAAAACAGCCGATCAATCCATCCAGGAATATTTCCTGGAAGAAGGGATGATTGGCATTTCGGATGTGGACACACGGGCCATTGTGCGCCATATCCGTGATAAAGGGGCTATGAATGCCATCATTTCCAGTGAGATATCAGATCCTGAAGCCTTGCGGGCCAGGCTGGATAAAGTGCCTTCCATGCAGGGGCTGGAACTGGCCACAAAAGTAACCACTCGCGAGCCTTACGAATTCGGAGACGACTCTGCGGCCTTCCGGGTAGCTGTGCTTGATCTGGGCGTGAAGGCCAGCATCCTTCAGTGCCTGGCTGAAGCAGGCTGCCGGTTATGCGTGTTCCCGGCTACGACAACCTATGAAGAAATGGCTGCCTGGAACCCGGATGGGTATTTTTTCAGCAACGGACCGGGCGATCCGGCTCCACTGGATTTCGCTATCCGCGTGGCAACCGACATTCTCGAGCACGACCATCCTTTTTTCGGTATTTGCCTGGGCCACCAGGTGCTGGCGCTGGCTTGCGGGATGGAAACTTTCAAAATGCATCACGGGCACCGGGGCTCTAACCATCCGGTTTTGAACCTGGAAACCGGTTGCAGCGAAATTACTACCCAAAACCATGGTTTTGCCGTCCGGGCCGAATCAGTGGAAGCCAACAAAGACCGGATTGCCATTACTCATATTAATCTTAACGACCAGACCGTGGAGGGTATCCGGATAAAAGGCAGGAAGGCCTTTTCCGTGCAGTACCACCCGGAGGCTTCTCCCGGTCCGCACGATTCCAGATATTTGTTCAAACAGTTTACTGACCTGATGAAAAAATAAAACAACATGAGCCTTATTTTAGATGTACACGCACGGCAGATACTTGACTCGCGCGGCAACCCAACCATTGAATGCGATGTTTTGACGGAAAACGGTTACCTGGGCAGGGCCGCAGTGCCTTCCGGGGCATCTACCGGGAAGCGCGAAGCCCTTGAACTGCGGGATGGCGGCCGAGAATTTATGGGAAAAGGGGTAACCCAGGCGGTGCGCAATGTGAACCAGCACCTGAAAGATCACCTGATCGGCCTGAGTGTATTTGACCAGGCAAGCATTGACCAGCTGATGGTTAGCCTGGATGGAACCGAAAACAAATCCAAATACGGGGCAAACGCCCTTTTGTCAGTGAGCCTGGCGGTGGCCAAAGCGGCTGCCCTCGAATCGGGCCTGCCCCTGTACCATTACCTTGGCGGAGTAAATGCCCGTACCCTGCCCGTGCCGATGATGAATATCCTGAATGGCGGCTCACATGCCGACAATAACATCGACTTTCAGGAATTTATGATCATGCCGGCCGGAGCCGGATCCTTCAGCGAGGCCCTGCGCATGGGCTCCGAAGTGTATCACCACCTGAAGAAAGTGCTCAAGTCAAAAGGGTATTCCACCAATGTGGGTGATGAAGGCGGGTTCGCTCCGGAAATCAAATCCAATGAAGAAGCCATCGAAACCATTCTGACAGCCATAGAATCGGCCGGTTACGGGCCGGGAGAAGATATCTTCATTGCCCTTGACCCTGCCAGCTCGGAATTTTACCTGGAAGAGGAAGGGGTCTATCACCTGAAAAAATCCACCGATGACAAGCTGTCCAGCGATGAAATGATCGCTTACTGGGAGGAATGGATCAACAAATATCCCATCGTAAGCCTGGAAGACGGGCTGGCCGAGGACGACTGGGACGGCTGGGCCGCTCTGACCCAGCGCCTGGGGAACCGGGTGCAGCTGGTCGGGGACGATATATTTGTAACCAATCCCGCCATCCTGCAGAAAGCCCTGGACCGGTGTATCGCCAATGCCATATTGATCAAATTGAACCAGATCGGAACCCTTACGGAAACCATCAATTGTGTGAATCTGGCTACCAGCCATGCTTACGGCAATGTGATCAGCCACCGGTCGGGTGAAACCGAAGACACCACCATTGCCGACCTGGCGGTAGCCCTCAATACCGGGCAGATCAAAACAGGTTCCATGGCCCGCACAGACCGGATGGCAAAGTACAACCAACTGCTTCGCATTGAAGAAGAACTGGGCGACTCGGCTGTCTGGCCGGGTACCGGTATCCTGAAATAATTCAGCGGGCCCTGCCCCTGGCTTGTATGAAAAAGTAGGCAACGCCATCTGCCTGTGCATCAGGTAGCTTGCCATATACGGAGGGTTTGGGCATATTTGCGTGTAATGAATAAACTGAGTCATTGGATATCAGGCATACCTCCTTGGGTGCGGAACCGGTATACCCTTACCTTCCTCTTTTTCCTGGTCTGGATGATATTTTTTGACAACAATAACCTGATCAGCCGTGTGAAAACTATTCGTGAAATCCGGCAGGCGGAAGCCAAAAAGGCCTATTACGAAAAGGAAATCCAGGCCGTGCGGCATGATATGGAAGCCCTGTTTTCTGATGACCAGTCACTGGAAAAATTTGCTCGCGAAAAATACCATATGAAACGGGAAAACGAGGACCTTTTCCTGATTAAAAAAGACTGATCAGGTGTTCGCAAACACGCAGTTTTCCAAAGCATTCGTTATTACTGTTCATGGAACTTGATGCTGCATTCCGGGTATTTCCCATGCTGAAAACCGATCGGCTGGTGTTAAGGCGTATCGGCACGGAAGATATTGAATCGATTTACCGCCTCTACAGCAACGAGCAGATGATGGCCGGCCATTACCTGCTGCCTATGGCCGAGCGTGAAGAAGCCTGGCATATGACCCTGGCCTTTGAAAGGGAATACGAAGAGGGCCGGTCGCTCCGGTGGGGTATCATGTTGCAGGACCAAAAAGACCTGGCCGGTATCATATCACTTACACATTTTGACCCGGTTGGAAACAGCGCCCGGATTGCCCTGGAACTCGATCCCGCGTACTGGCATGTGGGATACGGCTACGAGGCCCTGCGCCATTTGCTTTCTTATGCTTTTGAGCAACTGATTATTAACCGGATGGAGGCCCTGGTTCCTTTGGAAAACCTTGCGGCCCTGGCCTTGCTGAAAAAGACAGGTTTCACGCGGGAAGGATTGCTCAGGGAATATTTTTTCCGTGGCCACCGGCCGGTGGATGTTTACATTTACAGCCTGCTGCGGAGAGAATTCCTGTCAACTGCCGGTTAATAAGCGCCCCGCCATTTCCTGACAAACCATTCCATGGACAACAAACCGGCAATCAGGAACAGCAGCCATTTGAGGCTTACTAGGGGCCGTGTCTTTTCCGTTTCGCGCAAAATCGGTTTCAGGTGCTTGTCCTCCTGCAATGTTTGGATTAATTTTTCCCATTCCCCGGGATAAAACAAGTGGCCGCCTGTCTGCCGGGCGAGCTGGTACAACAACCGGTGGTTGGCGGTGGTTTGCTGCATTTCCAGGTTCAGGCGGTTTATGCTGAAGGCTGTCACCGCCCGGTAGGGTTGCCCGTTCCACCGCGTAGTGGCTTCAGCCCGGTATTCTCCGGCCGGTAAACCACCGGCATCAAGAGTATAGAAATTGCCTGTGCGGTTCATAGTGAACCGGTATTCCCTGTTGCTGGTATCGAAAACGCTAACCTGCACTTCCGGGTCGTTCACCGCTTCGTAATTCCTGTTGTACAGGTAAGCATTAAGCTTGACGGTTTCGCCTTCATTGAACACGCGCTGCACCGGTTCAAGCCGGAAAGGCCGTTTGTCTGCCCGGACGGAAAGAAACTGAACAGTTTTATTGATCAACGCGTCAATGGTGCGGGTGCTGCGCTGCCGGTTCCATTCATACAACCGCCACCGCCAGAGCCCGGTACCGGCCAGCACGGCCGCGCGGCCGGACGGTCCGCTGAACACTAGCCATAGCGGGTAATCGGTTGCCACGGAACCGATCTTTTGGTTCAGCAGCACATCCGCTCCGGGTGAGGGTTTGTACTTCCCGAACGGGGCGAAAAGCGGAGGCATGTTAACCAGCATTCCCGGGTTATCCGGCATGGTAAAACTGGTGAATCCTGGCGCCAGGCTGGCGGTTACTTCATTGTGGTTGTTCCGGTTGCCGGTAATGGACAGGGCGGTTTGCACCTGGTTAAAAGCGGGCACTGAACTCTGGCCGCCCAGAATGTACCATGCCGGGATGCTCTTGTCTCGCAGGGATTGGAGCAATTCCGGCCGGTTGAATCCGCCAGCCGGAACCTGGTGCAGGATTACCAGGTCGTATTCTTTCAGTGTAGCCCTGAAATCCTGGATATACTGAATGCTGACCTCGTAATTTTTATTCTGTTCCAGCGCGTGACGCAAAGCCGCAATATCCGGGTGGGGCGCTGCGGCCAGAATCAGCACTTTCTCGCGGCTGTCCAGTACTTCCACATAAAAATCGTAGGTATTGTTGTTCTGGCTCACCTCACCCTCCACGGGCGCGATAAATGCCTGGTAATGATGTAAACCCGGTGCCGAAGCGTCCAGCGTGAAGGTGAAAGAATTTCTTTCCGGGTCACCGGCAGGCGTGTAGGGCTTTGATGCCAGCAGCCTGCGCCCGTTGGGGCCGGTTTCATAGAGGCTGACGGTGGTCGTTTCATTCCGGCAATGCATGGCTTCGGTCAGGACCCCGACCGTAAACAGGTCGCCCAGGTAAACGATTTTGTTGGCTTTCACTTCCGTCACCTTCAGGTCGCGCTTGGGGGTGGTATCGCCCATGGCCAGGATATACACGGGCACATCCATCAGGTGCGGGCTGTACAACGGGTTCATCCCCTGGTTGTAGAGGCCGTCTGTAGCCAGTATAATGGCTCCCGCATTCTGGTTGCCGAAGCGGTTAAACAAGCCTTCAAACACAGCCGAAAGGTCAGTGGCCTGCCCGCTGTGGTCAATCCGGAATCCTTCCTCCAGGGTTCCTGAAAAATGGAAAGCCCGGAAAGAGCCAAGTCCGGCAGCCGATTCCTGCAGGCGGGAAAACCCGTCAACCCAGGCGGCTGAATCGGCCGGTGTCATATTCAAAAAGGCGCTTTGCGAATTATCCTGGACAAAAAGTATGAAGGGTGATTCCTGCTCGTTGCGGACCGTTTTGACATAGGGCGAAAGCAGCAGAAAAGCAATCAGGGAAACCACCGCGAACCGTGCCGCGGCCAGTAGGGATTTGACCATCCGGTCGGAAGCGGTTCCGGATTCCAGCTGCCGTTCATGAAAATACAGCCCTGCCGCGAAAAGGGCTCCGGCCAGCAGGCAGAGCAACAAAAACCAGGAAGGATATGGCAGGAAGAATTGCATCTTTCGGTTTGTAAGGATTAACCCGGAAAGTGCAAACTTATTTTATTTGGGGCAAACCATGCCTTTTACTTTCCTAAATTCGCAGGGAAACATGCCCGCGAACAATCGATTTGTCGAAGTGATTTTGCCTTTGTCCCTGCCCGGGACCTATACCTATTTTGTGCCGGATGAATGGCAGGGCAGGCTGCGTCCCGGCCAGCGGGTTTTGGTTTCTTTCGGAAAGCGCAGGATCTATTCAGCCCTCGTTTACCGGATTCATGACCGGGAACCAGAAGCCTACCAGCCCAAGCCCATCCTGGAGGTGCTGGATACGGAACCCATTGTATATGAATGGCAACTGGCTTTCTGGGACTGGATGGCCTCTTATTACCTGTGCCAGCCGGGTGATGTGATGAACGCGGCCCTGCCGGCCGGGTACAAGCTCAGCAGCGAAACAGTAATCCTTCGCCACCCCGAAGCGGTCATCGATCCGGCTCTGCTGGATGATAAGGAATACCTGATCATGGAAGCCTTGCAGTTTCAGCAGGAATTGCGGCTGGAAGATGTGCAAGCCATCCTCGGGCAAAAGACCGTCTATCCGATATTGCAGCAATTGCTTGAGCGCAATATGCTGGTTTTTAAGGAAGAATTACGTCCGGGATACCGCCCGCGTTTGGTTTCTTACCTGCAGCTGACGCCTGACTATGAAACCCGGGACAAGCTGAAGGAATTGTTTGACCAGCTGGAGAAGGCGCCCCGGCAGCTGGATATTCTCATGGCCTTCCTGCACTTACAGGATGACTCGGAGTATGTCCGGAAAAGTGAAGTTTTGAAAACCAGCGGCAGCAGTGCCGGATCCCTGAAAGCCCTTATCCGGAAAGGCGTTTTTATTGAGATACAGCAGCCGGAGAGCCGCCTGCGCACCGGGGAAGCGGAAGGCGGGGGACCTTCATTGCTCACCCCTGCCCAGCAAAAAGCTCTGGAAGAAATCCGCGAAATACTGAAAGTGAAGCGCGTGGTTTTGCTGCACGGTATCACTTCCAGCGGCAAAACGCAGGTGTACGCCCACATGATGGAGGAGGTGATTTCCCGCGGAAAGCAGGTATTGTACCTTTTACCGGAAATTGCCCTGACTACCCAGATGATTGAGCGGTTGAGCCTTATCTTCGGGCACCGGGTTGGGGTTTACCACAGCCGTTTCAGCAACCACGAGCGGGTGGAAATCTGGCAAAAAGTGCTTAAACGGGAATATGACGTGATCCTGGGTGCCCGCTCGGCTTTGTTTCTCCCTTTCAACAAGCTGGGCATGATCGTGGTGGATGAAGAACATGACTCTTCATTCAAGCAATACGATCCTGCGCCCCGGTATCATGCCCGCGACAGCGCCATTTACCTGGCCGGTCAACTGGGCGTGCCGGTCATTCTCGGCTCGGCCACCCCGGCCGTGGAAACCATTTACAACGCGCGAAGCGGAAAGTTCGGCATCGTGCGGCTGAACGAACGGTACGGAGCCATCCGGCTGCCGAAAGTCGAAGTCATACCGCTCCTGAAGTTTAAAAATGCCGGAGTGATCAGCCCACCGCTCCGCGAAGCCGTTCAAAAAGCCCTGGATCAGAAAGAGCAGGTCATTCTTTTCCGTAACAGACGCGGCTATGCGCCCATGCTTGTCTGCAATCAGTGCGGGTATGTGCCGCAATGCAAAAACTGTGACGTCAGCCTGACGTATCACAAGCAGTTTAACGAACTGCACTGTCATTACTGCAATGCCCGCCAGAAACCCATCATAATATGCCCTGCCTGCGGCAGCCATGACATCCGGGAACAGGGGTTTGGCACCGAGAGGGTGGAAGATGAACTGAAAACGCTCTTTCCGGAAGCCAGGGTAGCCCGGTTGGATTATGACGCCACCCGCGGAAAACACGGGTTTGAAAAAATCATCGGCCGGTTTGAGCAGCGCGAAATTGATATCCTGGTCGGTACCCAAATGGTTACCAAGGGCCTGGATTTCGACCATGTATCACTGGTGGGTATCCTGAATGCCGACCATTTGCTGCATTACCCGGACTTCCGGGCCGATGAGCGCGGGTTTCAGATCATGCTCCAGGTCAGCGGCCGCTCCGGACGCAAAAACAAACAAGGGCTGGTCATGATCCAGGCGCGGGAAACCTCGCACCCGGTGATTGGCTGGGTGATTGGCAACCAGCTGGATGCTTTTTACGAACACGAGCTCGGGGAGCGCAAAGCGTTCCGGTATCCGCCCTTTACGCGGCTGATTTACCTGCATTTGAAGCATCGCGACCGGAAAACCGTGCGGGAAGCCGCCCGCCTGGTGTATAAGATCTTACGTCAGACCCTCGGGCAGCGGGTGTATGAGCCGGTGCCCCCGCTGATCGGGCGGGTACGCAACCAGTACCTGCTGCACATTATGATCAAGCTGGAAAAAAACCGGAAAATACTTGAAGAAACCCGGAAGCTGATCCGTTCCCTGCCGGCTGTATTACACCAGCAACCCCACCTGCGTGGGGTGGTGATTATTCCGGATGTGGACCCCTGGTAGGCCTTTCAGGGTTATACGCTTACAATCCGCAATTGCCTTTTGACTAACAAGTTCCGCAAATCGCCTTCCTGGCGTACCACGAACTCAATGATCCCGACCTTGCTGTTTGTTTTGGTTCGAAGCCATACCGTATAAACTGCCCCGGGTTCAAAAGGGATGTTTGCCACATCTTCCGGGTTCAGCCATTCATAGGAGGGATCCAGGTACTGGATGCCGCCCTGGATATCCTCCAAGTCGATATGGGCGCGTGCTTCGGGGTCTGTAAACTGCGCCAGGCCGTCTGCCGTAGGCGTGGCCTGGGTAAAGAAGCTGATATAGTTGTTTATGGCCCGCTGGACAAGCGCCTGCTTGTTGGCTTCGTAGTCAAAAGATCCCTGCGCCTGGACGAGTGGGATCACTCCGAATATTAAAAGTACAGGAATTAATGGGGTGAACCGTTTCATGGGCTGTGAATTTAGAACCTAAATTACAAAGAAAACTGCACTTAAACCTAGTCTGTGGGCGATGCGTTTTGCGTCTGGTTTGCGGGAACCGGGTGCATTCATTGCGGAATCAGGTTGGTTCCACCCAGCGGCCGTCCGAACGGATAAGGTCAATCAGGGCATCCAGTGCCCTGGCGGAAGGAATATTGCGTTGCACGATTTCCCGGCCACGATAAAGGGTAACCCGGCCCGGGCCGCTTCCCACGTACCCGTAATCTGCGTCCACCATTTCCCCGGGACCATTCACGATGCATCCCATAATGGCGATTTTAAGACCCTTCAGGTGGCTGGTCCGTGCCCGGATGCGGGCAGTGGTTTCCTGCAGGTCGAACAAAGTGCGTCCACAAGACGGACAACTAATATATTCCGTGCGGGATATGCGCATGCGGGTTGCCTGCAATATGCCAAAAGCCACCTGGTTCACGAATTCATCGCTTCCGCAATTTTCTGCCGCAAGAAACAGGCCATCTCCCAGGCCTTCAATGAGCAAAGCGCCCGTATCGGTGGCGCTGTCCAGAATAAACCGGTCGCAGGTCAGGTTGCCGTAAGCCCTGCCGATAATGACAGGTACATCGCAACCGGCTTCCATTAACCGGACAAACAGCCTCCGCTGCTCCGCCATTCCATGCTGGTTGTAAGTATCTATCAGCAGAACAGCCGTTGGGTCCTTTTTCAGCTTTTGTACCAGCTTGTCATCCAGCACGGAGAGGGTAGTGTAAATCAGATTCATTTCCGGATGAAGTTCCACCCCCGCAAGATATTGATCGGGCTGCAGGAATGGATGGGTCCGGGGCCGGTCTTTGCGTTGCAACCAGGTAGCGTGGCTGCAGATTACGGCCAGCGAGCCGGGAAGGGGAAAATCAATGGGCTGCCTGTCGGTGAAGAGATAATCGCAGGCGCTGTCAGACACGGCCCATTTGTCTTCCTCTTCGAGGTAAGTATATCCCAGCGCTGCCAGGTCGGAAATCCTGATTTCCGGTTTCAGGCTGAAGTCGGCCATCACCACCGGAACCTGTCCGCCCCCAATGTTGAGCACTTTCCGGGACGGCCTGCGCTGGAAGCTAAAAGGATTAATGGGGTAATGCCTGACGGCAGGGATGGGGTCATGGTTTTTCCTGTTTTCGTAGCGTTCTACCAATGCCCGGGCCACCGGTACTTCGGCTTCTGGTTCTTCGGTCAGGGAAACGCGGATGGTGTCACCCAGGCCGTCTTCCATCAGCGTGCCTATGCCTATGGCTGATTTAATGCGCCCGTCTTCCCCTTCCCCGGCTTCGGTTACCCCCAGGTGCAGCGGGTAAATCCTGCCGGTTTCCATCATCCGGTTGACCAGCAGCCGGTAAGCCTGCACCATCACCTGCGGATTGCTGGCTTTCATGGAGAGGACGATCTGCTGAAAACCTGCTTCTTCGCAAATCTGAACGAATTCCATAGCCGATTCCACCATGCCTTCGGGCGTGTCCCCGTACCGGCTCATGATCCGGTCTGACAGGGATCCATGGTTGGTGCCGATGCGCATGGCCGTGCCGTATTCCTTGCAGACCTTTACCAGTGGCAGAAAGCGTTCCCGGATACGCTCTAACGCTGCTTCGTACTCGGAATCGGAATATTCGCGCAGCTGGAATTTTTTTTTATCGGCAAAATTGCCGGGATTGATGCGCACCTTTTCCACCAACCGGGCGGCCGTCAGCGCGGCATTGGGGGTAAAGTGAATATCAGCAATCAGCGGTGTGTCAAACCCGGCAGCGCGCACTGTTTTTTTGATAGGCTCCAGGTTTTCTGCCTCGCGCAGGCTGGGAGCCGTTATGCGGACATAATCGCAGCCGGCCTCAATGAGGCGTATGGTCTGGGCTACAGTGGCTTTTGTGTCCATGGTGTCGGTGGTAGTCATGGACTGGACGCGCACGGGGAACCCGTAACCCAAAGGAACATCTCCGATGTCAACGCGAAGTGTTTGCAGGCGTTCGTAGCGAACCAGGCTTGGGCAATACAGGCTGTTTTTGATCATGTCTTCTTGTTACAGGTCGCCTTTCAGCGGCCGGACAACCAATTCTTCCACCACAGAGCGGGCCGGCATCTGCCAGGCCCCGAAAATCATTTCCGCGATATCCTCAGGCTGCATGAACCGGTCTTTCGGGAAGCCGCTCCCCGCCCAGGAATCAGTATTCACGGCTCCGGGCATTACGGCTGTCACGCGGATGCTTTTCCCGATCAGTTCCTGCCGCAAAGATTTGCTGAAAGCACGCAGGGCAAATTTGGTCATAGCGTAGCTGCCCCCGTTCGGGTAATAATCCAGGCTGGCGATGGAGCAGATATTGAAAATGTGCCCGGTGCCAGGTTTAATGTGGTTTTTCAGGGCCCGGGTCAGCCAGTACGGACCGAACACATTGAGCGCCATCATATATTCCAGCCGGCCATCCTCCTCTTCCAGCACCTTGCCGCCCAGGTACTTTCCCGCGTTATTGACCAATACTTCTATGGAACCCCATTGTTGGATCACCGTTTCGGCAAGGAGCTCATTTCCTTCGCGCTGCGATAAGTCGGCCGCCACGGAAAGAACCGATATGCCGGGAAACGATTGTTTCAGTTCATTTTCCAGCGACTCCAGGCGGTTTTCGTTGCGTGCGCATACGGCCAGGTCAAATCCTTCCGAAGCGAAGCGGAATGCGATGGCACGACCTATACCACGGGTGGCCCCGGTAATTACAGCTTTCGGTTTTCCCATAGATTCATCCGGTTCGTGTTTGCCAAAAATACGGTAATTTTGGATGCGCCAGCCACCGCGGTTTTATGCGTTTGTTTTACCATATAGGCAAGTACTTTATCATGCTCGGCCAACTCTTCCGGAGGCCGGAGAAAGTACGAATGTACTGGCGGGAGATGATGCGGCAGATGAATGACCTTGGCGTAGGTTCCCTGCCGATTGTCGCTATGGTAAGCTTCTTTATCGGTGCGGTGACTGCCGTGCAAACGGCTTTTCAGTTACTCAACAGCTTTATCCCGGATTATTACGTGGGCTTCATCGTGCGCGATTCCATGTTGCTGGAACTGGCTCCGACTATTTCCTGCCTCGTGCTGGCCGGTAAAATAGGCAGTAATGTGGCTTCTGAACTGGGCAGTATGCGCATTACCGAACAGATCGATGCCCTGGAGATTATGGGGGTGAATACGGTAGGCTACCTGATTGGCCCCAAAATAATCGGAGCCGTTATTATGATTCCTTTCCTGGTGATTTTAGCCGCCTTTCTGGGTATGCTGGGCGGTTATATAGCGGTGGCCGCTTCCAGTGCCGTAGAAAATCCATTGTACATCAAAGGGCTCCTGGTTTGGTTTAAACCATACTACATCAATTTTATGATCATCAAATCCGTTGTGTTTGCCTTTCTGATCACGTCCATCAGCTCTTACCATGGATATTACGTGCAGGGCGGTGCCCTTGAAATCGGTCGTGCGAGTACCAGGGCTGTGGTTTACAGCAGTATGGCGATCCTGGTGGCGGATTACATACTGGCAACGTTACTGACATGATCCAGGTAGAACATATCAACAAATCCTTTGACGGCACCCACGTGCTTTACGACATATCTGCCGAGTTTGAACGAGGCAAAACCAACCTGATTATCGGAAAGAGTGGCAGCGGAAAAACCGTGCTGGTGAAGTGTATCATTGGCCTGGAGTGGGTCGATAGCGGTAAAATTTATTACGGAGGTCAGGACTTTACCGCCATGAATTCAGGTCAACGCAGGGAAATCCGGACCCAAATCGGAATGCTGTTCCAGGGTGGTGCGTTGTTCGACAGCCTTTCGGTGGAAAACAACATCATGTTTCCGCTGCACATGTTTACCCACCTAACCTATAAAGAAAAACTAAACCGGGTGAATGAATGCCTGGAACGGGTAAACCTGGCCGGGGAAAACAAAAAATTCCCGTCTGAGCTTAGCGGAGGAATGCGCAAGCGGGTGGGAATCGCCCGGGCTATTGTTATGCAGCCCAAATACCTGTTTTGCGATGAACCCAATTCCGGGCTGGACCCAAAAACAGCATTGGTGATCGATCAGCTGATCCGCGAAATAACCATAGAATACAACATCACGACAATCATCAATACCCATGATATGAACTCCGTGATGGAGATCGGGGAAAATATCATATTCCTGCACGAAGGCAGGTGTATATGGCGGGGTGATAAACACCAGGTCCTGCGGGCTGAAAACGAGGAGCTCGAAAGTTTCATTTTTGCCTCTGAATTTCTCAAAAAGGCCCGCAAGTCCATGCTGCCTGAAAAATAAACCGGGCATTTTGCCGCTATTTCCAATTCAGTTAACTTAGCACTCCTTAATTAAGCCTTCAGGAGGTAAAAAAAATATTGCAATGAGTGTATTAGTGAACAAGGATTCGCGGGTCATTATCCAGGGTTTTACGGGGAAGGAGGGAACCTTCCATGCACAGCAAATGATAGAGTACGGAACGAATGTGGTGGGTGGCGTTACTCCCGGTAAAGGAGGGCAAACACATCTCGACCGGCCGGTATTCAATACCGTTGAAGAAACCGTAAAACAAGCCGGAGCCGATACCTCTGTCATTTTTGTACCCCCGGCCTTTGCAGCGGATGCCATCATGGAAGCGGCCGATGCGGGAATAAAAGTCATTATCTGCATCACGGAAGGTATTCCGGTTCAGGATATGGTAAAGGTTAAGGAATACCTGCGCGATAAAGACTGTCGGCTGGTAGGGCCAAACTGCCCGGGCGTAATCACCCCGGAAGAAGCCAAATGCGGCATTATGCCCGGGTTTATTCACAGGAAAGGCACTATTGGCATTGTATCGCGCAGCGGAACACTTACTTACGAAGCCGTGGACCAGGTCACCAAAGCAGGTCTCGGGCAGAGCACTTGCATTGGCATTGGCGGTGACCCCATCGTAGGCACTACCACACTGGATGCCATCCGCCTGCTGATGGAAGATCCGCAAACCGAAGGCATTATTATGATTGGTGAAATTGGCGGCAACATGGAAGCCGAAGCCGCCTACTGGATTCGCGATCACGGCACCAAACCGGTGGTGGGTTTCATAGCCGGGCAAACCGCTCCAAAAGGACGCAGAATGGGGCATGCCGGGGCCATCATCGGGGGCAAAGCCGATACGGCTGCTGCCAAAATGGAAATTTTGCGCAAATGTGGCGTAAAAGTGGTCGAATCACCTGCCTATATCGGGCAAGCCATGGCCGAAGCCTTGCAGAAAGTAAAAGCCGGATAACCAGCTCCGGAAAAATATTGATTTGCTGGTAGTTACATTTCAGCTTGCGTTTACCGCGCTGAAGCAAGGCTACAGGGTTTGTCTGTTTCCTTTATTTTTACCGCTAAATTTTGAAAAACAATGAACATGCTTCAAGGGAAAACAGCTATAGTAACCGGTGCAGCGCGGGGCATCGGGCGGGTAATAGCCAAGACTTTTGCACAAAACGGGGCCAATGTGGCTTTCTCCGATATTGCGCTCAGCGAGCATACCGAATCGTTGGAAAAAGAACTCAACGATTTGGGCGTGAAAGCAAGGGCCTACGCCTCCGATGCCAGCAGTTTTACCTCCAGTGAAGAGTTTGTAAACCAAGTGCTGGAAGACTTCGGACAGGTAGATATCCTGGTCAATAATGCCGGGATAACCCGCGATAACCTCCTACTACGCATGACCGAGGAAAACTGGGACCAGGTGATCAGGATTAACCTCAAATCAGTGTTTAACCTCACGAAGCAGGTCCTACGCCCTATGATGAAGGCACGTTCGGGATCGATCATCAATATTTCGTCCGTGGTTGGTGTGATGGGCAATGCCGGCCAGGCCAATTATTCGGCTTCCAAGGCAGGGATCATTGGGTTTACCAAAAGCATGGCCAAGGAACTGGGCGGCCGGAATATCCGGGTTAATGCCGTAGCACCGGGTTTTATCCAGACAGCTATGACGGATAAACTGAGCGAGGAAATCAGGCAGGAATATTTCAGAAATATACCTTTAAAACGATTCGGAACACCGGAAGAGGTGGCCAATGTATGCCTGTTCCTGGCCAGTGATTTGTCATCCTATGTTTCCGGCCAGGTAATCAATGTGTGCGGGGCTCTGCTTACCTAACCCAGTATAGGGTAGCGCTTGAATGGCCTGGTTTGGTCAAACAGGTATTCGTAGGTGATGTGTGTTTTAACGCGTTCGCAGCCCAGGTTTTCCGCTATGCGTAGCATTTTAGGGCTGAAATCTCCAATCCAGGAAAGTTCTATCCAGTCCCAGCGTTTTTGAGGCACAATCTTGTTATGGGCCGCCATAATCATGGCGCCTTCCACTCCAATGCCTTGAAAGTCAGGCACAATGCCAAACAGTACACCATAAAGTTTTCTGACTTTTTTACGCAATTTCAGCCAGGTAAATTTTAGTTTCCCGAGCCAATCCAGCTTTCCATTGACATGTTTAAAGTACTGGTTCAGGTCCGGAAGCGCCAGAAAAACGACTATGGGGCGCTCATCATAATATCCAACCCAGATTAAATCCGGCACCAAGATGTTTTTTAGCTTGCGAAACATGCTGAATGCCTGCTCGCGCGACATTTCCTTAAAGCCTCCGTGTTTTTTTGCCCAGGCTTCATTATAGACGGTCCTGTAATCTTCGATAAATTGATCTCGGTCGCGGCCCGGGAAATATTCAAACCGGTAATGTTTGTCCTGCATAATCTTTTCAGCCCGCTCATAATATTTTTTAGGGCGCGGGGCATTCACGTCCAGTCCGTAACTAAATTGCCGGTAGTACAGCTTAAAACCATAATTTTCGAACAGGTCTTTGTAATAAGGGGGGTTGTAGTTCATTCCGTAAAGAGGTTCCCGGTCAAACCCCTCGACCAGGCAACCCCACCAAAAATTCCGCTCCCCGAAATTAATCGGGCCATCCATGGCTTCCATGCCTTTTTCCTGCAGCCAGGCTTTGCAGGTATTGAACAATAGATTGGCAGCCTTCTGGTCATTGATGCATTCGAATAAACCCATCCCCCCGGTCGGATAGTCGTTGGCATTGATCATGGTTGGGTTTACAAAAGCCATGACCCGGCCGATCAGTTTTCCGCGATTGTCCTTCAACACCCAGCGGGCCACCTTGCCCCCGTGGTGAAACAGTTTATTCTTATGACGATCAAATACATGCTCTATATCTTTATCCAGGGGGCGGATCCAGTATGGATTATCGCGGTAAAGCTCAATGGCAACGCGTATAAACTCCCAGGCGCATTTGGCATCAGTAACTTCTGATAAGATCATCTCGGATTTTTTCCCTCTCTCAAAAAGCTTGCAAAATAGAAAAAAATAGACATCCCATAAAAATCCTTTTACCAGGCTTGTGTATCAATATTTATAGGCTTTGAAATTTGATAATTAAAACCCTTAGCCTAACTTTGCCGCGACTTTCAGAATACGCTGTTTAAACAACCTATTCAGTTATGCCAAATACAGGAAAAATCAAGCAAATTATCGGGGCGGTGGTGGACGTTTCCTTTGAAGGAGAAAACGTTGAATTACCCAGGATTTACAACGCGTTGGAAGTAACCCGCGAAAACGGAGAAAAACTGGTGCTCGAATGCCAGCAGCACCTTGGTGAAGACAGCGTACGTACCATTGCCATGGACGGAACAGAAGGCCTGATGCGTGGAATGGAAGTCGTTGATACCGGGAAGCCCATTGCCATGCCGGTAGGTGAAGAAATCAAGGGCCGGCTGTTCAATGTAATAGGCCAGGCAATTGACGGTATCGGTGAAGTAAAGACTGAGCATAGCTATCAGATTCACCGGGAGCCACCTGATTTTGAAGATCTTGCTACCGATGAAGAAGTCCTGTATACCGGTATTAAAGTCATCGACCTTCTAGAGCCTTATGCCAAAGGCGGAAAGATCGGCCTGTTTGGCGGGGCCGGAGTAGGAAAGACTGTACTGATCATGGAGCTGATCAACAACATTGCCAAAGGATACAGCGGAATGTCGGTATTTGCCGGTGTGGGTGAACGGACCCGTGAAGGCAATGACCTGCTCCGTGAAATGATCGAATCAAATGTTATCAAGTATGGCAGTGAATTCAAGGAAGATATGGAAAAGGGAGGCTGGGACCTCTCCAAAGTTGACCGGGAAGAGCTGGCCAAATCGCAGGCTACCCTGGTATTTGGGCAGATGAACGAGCCTCCGGGCGCTCGCGCCAGAGTGGCCTTGTCAGGCCTTACCGTGGCAGAATATTTCCGGGATGGTGATCCCAATGAGCCCAAAGGCCGCGATATCCTGTTCTTTATTGATAATATCTTCCGTTTTACACAGGCAGGATCCGAAGTATCAGCACTGCTGGGTCGGATGCCCTCGGCTGTAGGGTACCAACCTACATTGGCCACGGAAATGGGGCTGATGCAGGAACGGATCACCTCTACCAAGAGAGGGTCCATCACTTCTGTTCAGGCGGTTTACGTACCGGCTGACGACCTTACCGACCCGGCACCGGCAACCACCTTCTCCCACCTGGACGCCACTACCGTGCTGAGCCGTAAAATTGCTGAACTGGGCATCTATCCGGCCGTTGACCCACTGGATTCCACCTCCCGTATCCTCACGCGCGATATCCTGGGAGCTGACCATTATGATACCGCTCAGCGGGTTATTCAAATCCTGCAGCGTTACAAAGAGCTCCAGGATATTATTGCCATCCTGGGTATGGATGAACTTTCTGAAGATGATAAACTCATTGTTCACCGGGCGCGCAGGGTACAGCGGTTCCTTTCACAACCTTTCCATGTGGCCGAAGCCTTTACCGGGCGGCCGGGTGTTATGGTGCCCATTGAGGAAACCATACGCGGCTTCCGCATGATTATGGACGGGGAGGTGGATGAATATCCCGAAGCTGCCTTCAACCTGGTCGGCACCATTGACGAAGCCATCGAAAAGGGAAAGAAACTACTGGCTGAAGCCGCCAAATAAGTGCAATATGTATCTGGAAATTCTTACACCGGACCAGGATGTCTTCAAGGGCGAAGCTGATTTGATTCAGCTCCCGGGGAGTCCTGAAAAGGGAACTTTTGAAATCCTGAACAACCATGCTCCCCTGGTATCTTCCTTAGTGCCGGGCACAGTCAGGGTCAAAACCGGTGACCAAGAACATATTTTCCGGATCAAAGGCGGTTTTGTCGAAGTGGTGAACAATAAGGTGGCGGTTTTGGTGGAAGGTTTGCAGGAAGAAAATTAATACCCGATTTCTTAATTCCTCAGGGCCTTTTTCCAGGGCCCTTTTTTTTGCCTGAAAAGGATATAAAGAAAAAGGCGGGCTTTTGGGCCCGCCTTTCGGAACTTGATACTGACCATGAGATCTTTTGTGGCATTATGTGAGAGGGTGTCAGTATCGGTGTTGTTGCTTCTTATTGATTCTTAGACGATTTTGCTTTAATTAGGTTACATTTTAAACCCCAAAATCGTTTCAAATATTGTTGACAACCAAATTTTTTTTAGATTTCTTAACAAAAAATGTGCCGTATAATAAGAAAAGCTGCCTGAAAAGCTGCTTTTTCCTGAAATACGGGTAAAGCAAATTGTTTTTTTAACTCTCCAGAACGTCCAGATTTTTCTGCACACTATGTTGAATAATCGACTGCAGCCTGCGGGCTCCGTCCATAATCATTTCATAATCGGCAGGGAAGGGCAGGGGGTTGTTCTGCAATAATTTGAGGGTTTCATTATCCAGGGCCTTTTTGTTGCCCTGGGCTGAGGCAGAGTAATGGTCAAACCCCGCGTTAATGTCAAAAGGTTCACTGTGCACAATTTTATTATCCCATAACCGTACATATTCAATATGCCCTTTCAGGGTGGCCGCTTTCATCTGATGGGTTTCTATGACATGACAGGTTACTACTTTTTTAACCGGGATCTTGATTTTCTTGCCCAGGCTGTCCAAAACATAATTGCCTTTTTCATCTTTTTGGTATTCATAATGGTCGATGATTTCCTTGCTTTGATCATATTCTTTTTCCCGCACCTGTTCAGGACCTACGTCCACAAAGTTCAGGTTAATCCTTACCACGTAGTCATAATCATCCAACTCCGGGAAATTGGCAAAGCGGAACCATTTACCTTCAATACCTGCCAGGTTGGTTTTATAGATTTCTTCGGCAAATTCCTTGGGGATCAGATTAGGAGAACTGTTTTTCACGGTAAGCTTTACCCAATTAACGCCCATGTTAAATGCCCGGTCGAGCTGCTGGTCGATATCGCGGTAGTTCGGGAAGATATTTTTTGCTTCCATTAATTCATCGTACGCCTGCCGGGCGCTGTATTTATCGTTTTTATCAAGCAATTGCATAGCATGGCTGTACAGGTAACCGGCCGCTTCTTTTTTCCAGGCAATGATTTCATTATCCACATTGACGAATTCAAAGTGGATTTCTTCATCGCCTGCATAAAGGGGTAACAGAGGCCGGATCATTTCCTGGCGCTCTTTAATGGAAGCATACAGGTTGTATATTTCCAATGAATTATCCGGGTTGCCCTCTTTTTTCAGGAAACTGATACGGTCCATGTCGCGTTGCAAGGCTTTTTCGTAAGCTTCTTTCAAAAACAGGATTTGCTTTTCCTTATTCTTGTTTTTGCGTAATTTTTTAACACTGCGGTTTATGGCATCATCGTAATGGCCTGAATTGATTAATTTTTGCGTGCTGGTGCATGCGGTCACGCCCCCAACGAGAAGAAAAATCAGGAAGATGTTGAATAGCCTATCCGGGGTAAAAATTTTGGTTCTCATAAGCTTTGGTTTTGTAAGCATAAGACTAAAAAGCATGCCAGATTTTATTTGGTAGCAGTAACGGTTAAAAAAGTTTGCGGGTAAAATTCGCCAAATTTTAATTGAATTTTTACCAAGTTGTCTTATACTTTTTTGATAACCCCGTATTGAATTATCCAAAACGAATCCTAAATTTGCGGCACATTCTTCAATCCGTGGTACGTTTTTACTAGCCTAATCTGCATAATAGTGAAGGGGAAATTTTGCATTCGCAGGGCTATCCTGCTTATAGGTGTCCTACTTTTTGGATTTTCATCCAGCTCTGGACTTACTGCCAGCGCACAAAACGGGAAAGATGTATTCAAGCAAAATTGTCGGGCATGCCATGCTTTGGACAAGCGAATGGTTGGCCCTGCTCTGGACGGAGCTTTTGACCGGGTAATGGAAGCCAAGGGCTTCGATGAAGCGCAAACCACCCAGTGGCTGGTCGATTGGATACGTAATTCACCGGCCGTCATTAACAGTGGCGATGAATATGCCAATCAGCTCTTCAACGATTACAACAAAGTGCAGATGACTGCCTTTGTTTCGCTAAGCGATGAAGAGATTCTGGCTGTTATTGACTATATCCGTTTCTGGAATAATCCCAATAAATACCCGCCTGAAGTAGCCCAGGTGCCGGTTACGGAAAAACCTGAAAAAGGCGGTGGGCTTACCCCGAATAAACTGTTGTTAGTATTCGTAAGCGCCTTGCTGATAATAGCACTTATCCTGGCAAGGCTTACCAATATACTCGGCAGGGTTTCTGCGGCCAGGGAAGGAATGGAGATACCTGCTACTGTACCGTTCTGGAAGAGAAGAAAATTCCAGGCTTTTCTGATCATTGTGGCGGTCAGCTTCCTGGGATACAAAACCGTGGACGGTGCGGTAAGCCTGGGGCGGCAAAGGAATTATGCCCCTGAACAACCTATTGCCTTTTCCCATAAGCTGCATGCCGGCATCAATCAGATTGACTGTAAATATTGCCATGTCGGGGTGGAGCGGGGAAAACAAGCTACCATTCCTTCCGTGAACATTTGTATGAATTGTCATAAAGCCATTCAGAAAGGGCCTACTGGTGACACGACACAGATACAGAAAATTTACCGTGCAGCCGGTTATGATCCCATGACTCAAACCTTTGACCCGGCAAAAGCCCGACCCATTGAATGGATCCGCGTGCATAACCTTCCGGATCATGTCTATTTTAACCATAAGCAACATGTAGTGGCCGGGAAACTGCAGTGCCAAACCTGCCATGGGCCCGTGCAGGAAATGGATGTGTTGAAACAATTTGCTTCACTGTCCATGGGCTGGTGCCTGAACTGTCACAGAAAACAGGATGTACAGTTCAATCAGGGAGATTATTATAAAACCTATTATCCGGAATACCACCAGCAACTGCAAAATGGGAAGTTGAAAGGCGTGACTGTAGAGATGATCGGTGGGACGGAATGTCAGAAATGTCATTACTAAAACGGGAATTCCAGATTCCGAATTATTAAAAGAAACCTGGATGAAAAACAAGCGTTACTGGCAAAGTATTGAAGAAAAAGAGGGAAACCCTGAAATCCTTGAATCTATGCAAAATGAGTTCAGGGAAGAACTCCCCCTTTTGGATATCCTCAATGAAAAAGCCGGCAAAACAATAACCAGCCGGAGAGATTTCCTGAAAGTTCTAGGATTCAGCGTATCGGCTGCTGCCCTGGCTGCCAGCTGTGAAATGCCGGTCAGAAAATCCATCCCCTACGTTAATAAACCGGAAGAGCTGACCCCCGGAGTGGCGCTGTATTATGCCTCCACCTTCGCGGACGGGGACGACTATTGCAGCATACTGGTTAAGACCAGAGACGGCCGTCCCATCAAGATTGAAAGCAATGAATTGTCGTCTCTTACCGGAGCGGGAACCCATGCCCGGGTCCAGGGTTCCATCCTGAGCCTCTACGATAATTCCCGTATCCGGGAACCGGAAATTGACGGACAAAAAGTAAGCTGGACTGATTTGGATCAGCGGGTAAGACAGGCGTTATCGGAAACCACTGCCAGCGGTAAACTGGTGGTGCTGCTTACCTCGAGCATAATCAGCCCGTCCACCCGGCAGCTGATTGAAGATTTCAAGGCAAAATATCCCGGCACAGTTTGGGTGCCTTACAATGCCGTGTCTTACACCGGCATGCTGGAAGCCCATCAGAAGGTTTTTGGGGTTCGCGCCATACCCTCGCACGATTTCAGCCGGGCCAATGTAATTGCCTCCTTTGGAGTTGATTTCCTGGGCACATGGCTGGCCCCTACACTGTTTGCGCAACAATATGCTGCCAGGCGTCAGCCCGGGGAAAATATGTCGCGGCATTTCCAGTTCGAATCTACATTAACAATCAGTGGCAGCAATGCAGATGTCCGGGTGCCCATGAAACCCTCCCAGGTAAACCTGGCCCTTGGCTATCTCTACAATTTGCTGGTAGGCAGGGTCGGGATGAGCGCAGTTCCGGCAGGAAATGATATTCCCGGAAAAGAAACCATTGAAAAACTGGCCGGGGAGCTCTGGGATAACCGGGGCGCATCGCTGGTTGTTGCCGGCAGCAACGATCCGGAAGTGCAGCAAACCGTGGCGGCTATCAATAACATGCTGGGCAATTACGGCCAAACCCTTGACCTGTTGAAACCGCTGCAGGTTAAACAGGGAAATGGCCGGGAAGTGGTTAATATCCTGGGTGAAATGGAATCAGGCAATGTCGGAACCGTGATAGCCTGGAATTGCAATCCCGCCTATGACCTTCCGGCTGCAAGCCGGTTCGCGGAAGCGGCAAAGGCTACCGGGAATTTTATTGCCATAAGCACCCTGCAAAACGAAACAACCCGGGCCGCCAATATAATTGCTCCCGAGCACCATTATCTCGAATCATGGGGCGATGCGGAACCGGTATCGGGTCATTATTCCATAATGCAACCGACCATCCGCAACCTGTTCAACACCCGGCAGGGCCAGGACAGCCTGCTGGCATGGATGGCCGATGACACAGGGAGCAGTTCCGCCTCTGACAGCACGGCCACCGCAGAAACAGTAGTCAATCTGCCTGCCACCTATTATGAATACCTGAAGCAATGGTGGAAAGAAAACCAGTTCCCCAGGCAGCAGCAATATCTCACTTTCCAGGTATTTTGGGATAAAACCGTTCATGACGGGGTGTTTGATGTGGAAAGCGGAAACAGCGAATCCCTGCCAGCGGCAAACGAAGTTTCAGACGCAGTAGTCGCAATGGTCAAGCGATATGGCTCCTGGAGCGGCCTTGAACTGAACCTTTATGAAAAAGTAGCCATCGGTAATGGGCGTTACAGCGATAATCCCTGGCTGATGGAGATGCCGGATCCCATTACACGGACCGTTTGGGATAATTACATCCTGGTCAGCCCGGCCGATGCGGAAGAAAATAACTGGAAAGACGAAGATGTTCTTCGGCTGAATGCTGGGGAATATACTGTTGAATTACCGGTTATTGTCCAGCCCGGGCAGGCGCGTGGTTCAGTGTCTGTTGCTCTCGGTTATGGCCGTGAATTTACGGGCAAGGAACCGGTGAACAATATCGGGGCCAATGCCTATCCCATGGTTGCCATGGAACAGGGCCATATGATTTATGAGCGGGCAGAAATCACTTTGGAAACAACCGGCAAAACCTATACCCTGGCCCGTACGCAGACCCACCACGTGCTGAACAGCAAACAACGCCTGGAAGAAAGAACCATCGTCCGGGAAGGCATTCTTGAAAAACAGGAAGAATTGCTGGAATTTATCCGGGAGCAACGTGCGGAATTCGCAGAATTAAATGCCCAAACCCTCTATCCGGGGTTTGAAGACAAATATAACCAGGGACATCACTGGAAAATGGCCATCGACCTGAACAGTTGCATTGGTTGCGGAGCCTGTACGGTCGCCTGCCAGGCGGAAAACAATGTACCGGTTGTAGGCAAGGAAGAAGTCAGGCGTGTGCATGAAATGACCTGGATCCGGATTGACCGGTATTACACCGGGGAAGACCTGGATAACCCGGATGTGGTGTTCCAGCCGATGATGTGCCAGCATTGCGATAATGCGCCCTGTGAAAATGTATGCCCGGTAAATGCTACCAACCACAGCTCGGAAGGATTGAACCAAATGGCCTATAACCGCTGCATTGGCACGCGCTACTGCGCTAATAACTGTCCCTACAAAGTGAGGCGTTTCAACTGGTTCGATTTTACCGGGGCTGACAGTTTCCCGGCCAACCTGCACGATCCGTTGGATATGACCAATGACCTGACCCGGATGGTGCTCAACCCGGATGTAACGGTTCGCTCGCGGGGGGTAATGGAAAAATGCAGCATGTGCGTGCAACGTATCCAGGAAGGGAAACTGAATGCCAAAGCCGAAAGCAGGCCTGTCAAAGACGGTGAAATCAAAACAGCCTGTATGCAGGCCTGTCCGACCAATGCCATTGTCTTTGGCGATATAAACGACAAGCAAAGCCGGGTATCGCAACTGCTCGAAGGAGACGGAAGAACCTATTATGTCATCGAGGAAATCAATACGGATCCTTCTGTCGGATACCTGGCGTTGATTCGCAACCGGAGTGAAGAAGAAGACCGGGTGCGCAGGGGAAAATTAAGTTAAACCGAGAACGATAAAAGCAATACAAAATGTTTGTTTCTCCGATCAGGGAACCATTAATAACAGGAAACAAGGACTGGAACCAGATCACTGAAGATATAGCCGGAGCCACGGAAGGCCGTCCCAGCCTGGCATGGCTGGCCACGATCAGTGTCACTTCATTGGCTTTACTGTTTGGGCTGGTGATGATGGGCATTACCATTTGGTATGGAATCGGTACCTGGAATCTGAACCGTACCATTGGCTGGGGATGGGACATTACCAACTTTGTATGGTGGATCGGTATTGGACATGCGGGCACATTGATTTCTGCCATTCTTTTACTGTTCCGGCAGCACTGGCGTACCGGAGTAAACCGGGCAGCCGAAGCCATGACCATTTTTGCCGTATTGTGTGCCGGCCTGTTTCCTCTCATTCATATGGGCCGGATCTGGGATCCTTTTTTCATTATGCCCTATCCGAGCACGCGGGCTGTCTGGCCGAATTTTAATTCTCCGCTGATGTGGGATGTTTTTGCCATTTCCACCTATTTGACTGTTTCCCTGCTGTTTTGGTACACGGGCCTGTTGCCTGACCTGGCCACCCTGCGCGACCGGGCCAAATCCAGGCTCCGGAAAATTGTTTACGGCACATTAAGCTTTGGCTGGCGAGGATCAGCCAAAAACTGGCAAAGGCATGAATCGCTTTCGCTGGTGCTGGCCGGTCTGGCCACCCCGTTGGTGTTATCGGTTCACTCCATCGTTAGTTTTGACTTCGCCACTGGCATTATTCCAGGCTGGCATACCACTATTTTCCCGCCCTATTTTGTGGCAGGCGCTATCTTTTCCGGGTTTGCCATGGTACTTACCCTGATGATCATAACTCGCAAAGTACTGCACCTGGAGGATTACATTACCATTGCCCACATCGAATCCATGAATAAAATTATCATCCTGACGGGTTCCATTGTGGGTACGGCCTATATCACCGAATTCTTCACAGCCTGGTATTCAGGAAATATTTATGAGCAGTTTGCCTTCCTGAACCGGGCATTCGGCCCTTATTGGTGGGCCTACTGGATTATGATGACGGCCAATGTTGTTTCACCGCAACTGTTCTGGTTTAAGAAACTTCGCAGGAATGTTGCTTTTACCTTCTTTATGTCGCTGGTCATCAATGTGGGTATGTGGTTTGAGCGGTTTGTGATTATAGTGACATCCCTGCACCGCGATTTTCTACCCTCAAGCTGGAGCTATTATAAGCCTACCATAGTGGAAGTAGGCATATTTGTGGGAACTTTGGGTATATTCTTTACCTTTTTCCTGCTGTTTGCCCGCACCTTCCCGGTAGTAGCCATAGCCGAAGTGAAACATATTTTGAAAATCAATGGCAATCAGGCAGTGGAAAAAGCGCAGGCTGAAGCTGCCACAGCACAATAAAGTATTGATCAATGGCCAGGAAATACATTTTAGGTGTTTTTGATGATGATCACGTTATCCTGGAGGCGGTAAAAACCATCCGCAGCAAAGGAGTGCATATTGACGATGTAATGACTCCCTTTGCCGTCCATGGCCTGGACAAGGCCCTGGGCCTCCGGGAAAGCCGGTTACATACGGCAGGCTTCCTGTTCGGGTTTACCGGTGGCTTGAGTATGCTTTTGTTCATGACGTGGGTGAATACGGTGAACTACCCGAATATTTTCGGGGGCAAACCCTATTTCTCTCTGCCGGCATTTATACCTATCACCTTTGAAGCCACTGTATTGTTTGCTTCGGTAGGTATGGTTGTCGCGTTTTTCGTGCGGGCTGGTTTGTCAGCCATACGGCCGAAACCGGTGCTTGACAAGCGCATTACCAATGACAAATTTGTAATGGTGTTTGACACAGAGGGAAGGGAAGGCCAGGAATTAAACAACATACGCGAATGGTTAAAGGAAACCGGGGCCATTGAAGTAAATGAAAAAGAAATTGATGCAACAATCTGAAGCCATGAAATGGATTAAATCCTATACAGCTCCTGTTCTGGTTGTGCTGGCACTTTTTGCAGGCGCTTGTAACACGAGCCCGCAACATCCCGGGTATATATATTTTCCGGATATGACTTATTCGCAGGCCTACGAGACATATGCTGAAAACCCGAATACACCCTGGCATATGGCTAATCTGCAACCCCCGGAAAACAGTATCCCCCGGGGGTATACGCCATTTCATTATAAAAACACTCCTGAAGATTATGAACGGGCCGGACGGGAGTTGGTGAACCCGGTGCCCAGAACCGGTGCTGCCTTGACCAGGGGTAAAAAGAATTTCGAAATCTATTGTGCCATTTGCCACGGTGTGACAGGAGAGGGCAACGGCCCCATCGTGGAATCGGGGAAATTTCCGGCCGTGCCGCCTTCGTATTTCAAAGAGCCTTTGCTCAGCCTGCCGGATGGCAAAATGTTTTTCAGCATTCATTATGGCAAAAACATGATGGGCAGCTATGCCTCGCAACTTTCCCAAACCGAACGATGGGAGATCATTCATTACATCCATTTGATGCAGGAGAAAAAACTTGGAATGGCTGCAGCCAGCCCCAGTGATAGTACTTCAACGAATTGAGCAACAAGAAATAAGCATACATGAACCAGGAAGTAGAAAAATTTGAATTTACACCGAGACTCAGGCGCACCACCTTTATCCTAATGGGCATTGGAAGCCTGGCTTTGGTGACCGGGATTATTCTTGCCCTTACCGGGAATGCGCACTGGAGCATGAAAATATGGTCCAACCTGCTGACCAACAATATGTATTTTCTGGGTTTGGCCCTCGCAGGACTGCTAATGATCACTTCGCATTACCTGGGTTTGGGCGGATGGTATGTTACCGTCAAAAGGGTAGCTGAAGCGATGTCTATGTTTATCCCGGTGGCCGGTTTGCTGATGTTGGCTGTGGTGATAGGGCTCTGGGTGCATGGCCATCACCTTTATCATTGGGCAGACGCGGAGGCGGTAAGCCATGATGCCATCCTGAAAGGCAAGTCAGGCTATCTGAATGTTCCTTTCTGGACGTTCAGATACCTGGTCTATTTTGGCGTATGGTCTGTGCTGGCTATGCTTATCCGCAAATATTCCTTGAATGAAGATATTGAAGGGGGCCTGCGGTGGTACCGCAGGAGCCGTTCGGTGTCTGCTATTTTCATAGCCATTTTCTTTGTGACTTCTTCCACTATGGCCTGGGATTTTATTATGTCTATTGATCCGCACTGGTACAGCACCTTGTTCGGATGGTACACTTTCAGTTCCTATTTTGTGGCCGGCTTTGCCGCTATCATTGTGCTGGTGCTTTTCCTGAAGTCTAAAGGATTGCTGCAAAATGTTACCGAAGAGCACCTTCATGATCTTGGGAAATTCATGTTTGCCTTTAGCGTTTTCTGGGCTTACCTGTGGTTTTCACAGTACATGCTGATATGGTATGGCAACCTGGGCGAGGAAACCATTTATTTCAAAGCCAGGCTGCATAGTTATCAGGGCATGTTTTTCCTGAACCTGTTTATAAACTTTTTCGTGCCGTTTTTTGCCCTGATGCGTGCCCGGGCCAAAAGGAGGCTGGCGCCACTGTTGCTGGTGTCCCTGCTGGTGCTCTTTGGCCACTGGATGGATTTTTACCTGATGATTATCCCCGGTGCTACCGGAAACAGCGTACATTTCGGACTTTTTGAAGTGGCTTTGCTAACAGGTTATGTGGGATTGTTTGGCTTTGTAGTGTTCCACGCTTTATCACGTGCTTCGCTAATGGCCTTTAACCATCCCTTTTATAAAGAAAGTCTTGAACATCATACTTAATACAAGCATAACTGACCATGACAGGTTTACTGATATTTTCTGCTATTGTCTTGATCCTGGTTGTTCTCATCCTGGTAGCCCGCACCAGCGAACTTATGTCCCGGATACGGGGGAGGGAGCATCCTGCTGAAGGTTCCAAAGCGCAGGGTACGCTGGGCTTTTTATTTCTGGTAGGCGGGCTGATTTTATTGGTATGGTCCATTTTTGTTTTTAAAGACCGTTTCCTGCCGGCTCCTGCCTCTGTACATGGTCAATACGTGGATAACAGTTTCAAGCTTACCTTGCTGTTTACCGGGATCGTTTTTATCATAACCCAGGTCTTATTGTGGTGGTTTACCTTCCGCTACCGCTACCGCAAAGACCGGAAAGCCTATTATTATCCTGTAAACAATAAACTGGAACTGGCCTGGACTATCATTCCGTCCATCGTGCTGACTATTCTCGTGATCAACGGGGTAACCTATTGGTACCGGATTTTCAGCCCGGTACCGGATGATGCGATGATAATTGAAGCGACCGGTAAACAGTTTGAATGGATTATCCGGTATCCCGGCCCGGACGGCAAACTGGGCGCACGGAATCCGCTCGACAGTATTTCCGCGCAAAACGTGCTGGGAATTGACTGGGAAGACCCGGCTTCAAGAGATGATATTATTGCCAATGAAATCCATTTGCCGGTGAATAAGCCCGTGCTGGTGAAAATCCGGGCGCTGGATGTATTGCATAGCTTTTACCTGCCGCATTTCCGGGTAAAAATGGATGCTGTCCCGGGCACGCCTACGCGGTTTTGGTTTATACCCATTAAGACCACTGAACAAATGCGGATGGAACTGGGCAATCCGAACTTTAACTATGAACTGGCCTGTGCCGAGTTGTGTGGGAAAGGTCATTCTGCCATGCGGAAACTCGTGGTTGTCGAATCGGAAGATGCTTTCAATGAATGGCTGGCCAAACAAACCCCCTACTATGAACAAACGCATAATGTCTCAGCCAAATAAAGAACTGTTGAATTCAATCAAAAGCAAATAAACATCATAAAGTTATGAGCCAAGCTGCTGCCATAGCCGGTCATGAACAACACACTCACCACGAAGATTTTATTACGAAATATATCTTCAGCCAGGATCACAAGATTATTGCCCGGCAATTTCTTATCACAGGGATCTTCTGGGCCATTATCGGTGCCCTCATGTCAGTTGTCTTCAGGCTTCAGCTGGCATTCCCGGATGCTGACCTTGGTTTTTTGCGCATAATACTGGGGAAATGGATAACAGCCGATGGGCATCTGGATCCCAATTTTTACAATGCCCTCATTACCATGCATGGTACCATCCTGGTGTTTTTCGTGCTGACGGCCGGCCTGACCGGTACATTTGCCAATTTGCTGATCCCGTTGCAGATAGGAGCCCGCGATATGGCTTCGCCCATGCTGAATATGCTTTCTTACTGGTTCTTTTTCCTGGCCGGCCTGATTATGTTTATCAGCCTTTTTGTGCCTGACGGCCCGGCTGCCGGAGGATGGACTGCCTATCCGCCATTAAGTGCCATCCAGGGAGATGGCATGACACTCTGGCTGATCAGCCTGGTCTTTTTTGTGGTTTCGACTTTATTGGGCGGACTAAATTATATTACCACTATCCTTAACCTCCGCACGAAAGGCCTGACCATGTGGCGGCTCCCGCTGCCGATCTGGGCCATACTTTTCACGGCCATTATCGGTCTGCTGTCATTCCCGGTGCTGGTGGCCGGTTTTGTGTTACTGATCTTCGACCGGATGTTGGGCACAAGCTTTTACCTGTCTGACATCATCGTGAATGGCGAAGTGCTCAACCATGCCGGAGGCAGCCCGATCCTTTACCAGCATTTGTTCTGGTTCCTCGGGCATCCAGAGGTGTATATTATCATCATCCCGGCCATGGGAATCGTTTCGGAAGTGATTTCGGTAAATGCCCGGAAACCCATTTTTGGCTATCGTGCCATGGTTTATTCCATTATGGCCATTACCGTTTTGTCCTTTTTCGTATGGGCCCACCACATGTTTGTATCCGGGCTGAACCCCTTTGTTGGATCTATTTTCGTGATATTCACCCTGATCATTGCGGTTCCTTCGGCTATCAAAGTGTTTAACTGGCTGACTACCCTCTGGCGGGGCAACCTGCGGCTCAACCCGCAGATGATGTTTGCCATCGGTTTTGTCTCGCTCTTTATTTCCGGGGGATTAACCGGTATTTTCCTGGGCAATTCCACCATCGACCTGCAGGTGCACGATACCTATTTCGTGGTGGCGCACTTTCACATTGTGATGGGGGTGGCGGCCTTTTTCGGGATGTTTGCCGGCATTTATCACTGGTTCCCAAAAATGTTTGGCCGGTATTTGAACAAAACCCTGGGATATATCCATTTCTGGGGAACCCTCATTGGGGCCTACATGATCTTCTGGCCCATGCACTATATGGGTATAAGTGGTGTGCCAAGGAGGTATTACGCTTTTGACACGTTTGACGCGTTCAGCCGCTTCGGAGGTATGAATATATTTATCACGGTGGCTACGATCATGGTCTTCCTGGTACAATTGCTTTTCGTGTTCAATTTCTTTTACAGCATATTCAAAGGCCGGAAGGTTGAGGAGGAAAACCCATGGGAAGCCAATACGCTCGAATGGACCACTCCAATCCATCCGGGTCATGGCAACTGGCCGGGTGAGATCCCTGAGGTGCATCGCTGGCCATACGATTATTCGAAAAACGGCCGTGAATTTATTCCGCAAACCGAACCCCTGGCTGAAGGAGAAAGCCCGGGTCATTAGCGCTTTGATTATATGGCAAGAACCAAATCATATACGATCAATACCTGGACGGTACTGACAGGCCGATTGAGCGATTTGAAGCAACTGGTTAAGTTCCGGCTGACGATGATCGTTGTCTTTTCGGCCGGCATCGGATATTTGTTTGCCCTGCCCGGACCGATACAATGGGGGTCCTTCCTGCTTTTTGTGCTGGGCGGTTTCCTGGTGACGGCTTCAGCCAATGCCCTGAACGAGATCATTGAAAAGGACTTGGACCGCCTGATGAAGCGCACCGCGCTGCGCCCCTTGCCTGCCGGGCGTATGGCCGTTCCGGAAGCTACCCTGGTGGCAGGCCTGTTCGGGGTGGCGGGCATATTTGTGCTGGGATATTTCTTCAATTACCTCGCGGGAATGCTGGGCGGGGCTTCCCTGCTGGCTTATGCCTTTATTTATACCCCGTTAAAACGGATTTCCAGTATAGCGGTCTTTGTAGGGGCTATTCCGGGAGCCTTTCCTCCGGTTATCGGGTGGGCAGCGGCCACCGGTCAGATTTCCGGGGTCGCCTTGCTACTCTTTGCCATCCAGTTTTTATGGCAGTTTCCGCATTTCTGGGCTGTGGCGTGGCTGGCCTTTGAAGATTATAAAGCGGCTGGTTTCCGCCTGCTTCCTTCCGGGACGGGCAAAAGCAGAATCAGCGCATTTTATAACATTTTGTACATCGCCACGCTAATGGCAGTTACCAGCATGCCCTATTTAATGGGAATCAGCGGTGTGATTTCCCTGGTCATTGTGCTGTTGGCAGGCGTGGGATTCCTGTGGCCTGCTATCCGGCTGTATTGGTCAGTGGCCGATAAAGACGCCCGTTCGTTGATGTATGCCTCTTTCCTGTACCTGCCGGTGGTATTTATTGCTTTAATTCTTGACAAGATCTGATGCTGGCTATGTCCCACATATCACCCGATAAGAACAGGTTTGCCCAAAAATTCGGTTTATGGCTGGCTATTGTTTCCATGATAATGATGTTTGCCGGTTTTACCTCGGCCTACATCGTCCGAAAAGCGGATATAACCGACTGGAACGTTATAGCCCTGCCGTCTTTGTTTTTTGTCAGCACGGGGGCGATCCTCCTGAGCAGCCTGACCCTGTGGATGGCTTCCCGGGCTTTCAAAGCCAGCCAGTACAGCCGTTACCGGTCATTGATTGGATTAACTGCTCTGCTGGGAACGGCATTCATTGTTATACAGGTTTTTGCCTGGCGCGAACTGTATCTCCGGGGATTGCTCCTGAATGAAGACACGGCAGCCGCCTTTTTGTATGTGTTGACCGGGGTGCATGCCCTGCATGTACTGGCCGGTGTGGTCATTTTGTATCTGAGCTGGACCGGAGCCGGACGGAGAATACGGGAAAGTGTGCTGAAAAATGGTGAAAAAGCCCCGGCATCCAGCAAACACCGGGTGTATATGACCGTTACCTTCTGGCATTTTGTAGATATTCTCTGGATTTACTTGTTTGTTTTTTTGTTGTTATACCGATAAATACGACAGCTTATGTCTTCCAATACCCTGGAAATGGACCAAAAAAATATTTGGAGTGGTGGATTTTCCCCTTTCCGGATGCGGTGGGGTAAAATGATGATGTGGTATTTCCTCCTCTCTGATGCGTTTACTTTTGGCGCCCTGCTCATCAGTTACGGGGCCATCAGGGCAAGCCATAGCACCTGGCCGGATCCGAACAGGGTGTTTGACGCTTTTCCCGGCCTGGGCCATGCCCACCTGCCGCTAATGTTTGTCAGCCTTATGACTTTTATCCTGATTATGAGCAGTGTAACCATGGTCAGGGCGGTGCAGGAAGGCCACCGGATGAATAAAAAAGGCGTTGCCATTTGGCTGGGGCTCACCATCCTGGGTGGTATCGCCTTCCTCAGCTGCCAGGCCTGGGAATGGTCCCACCTCATTGAAGAAGGCATGACTATAACTTCCCCGATCACTTATACGGTGAGCGGCCATGGAGGCGGAGAGGTCTTTACCGGGCCGTTGGCTTTCGGCCAGTTGTTTTTTACCATCACCGGTTTCCACGGCTTTCACGTTACCATCGGGGTGGTGATCAATATTATTGTGCTGCTGAACGTGTTGTTCGGTACTTATGAGCTTAAGCAGGATTACGAAATGGTTGAAAAAGTCGGCCTCTACTGGCACTTTGTGGACCTGGTTTGGGTTTTCGTATTCCTGTCGTTTTATCTTTTGTAAACTGAAAAAATATTTCCGGCATGAGCCTGACGCAAGAAGAATATGCCCAACAGGTAAAAATGGTCTGGAAGGTGACAGCCATACTGGCCATAGTTACGGTTTTCGAAGTAACCATTGCATTGTTGTATAATGCCTACCTGCATGAATCCGGGCTGCGGGCCGGCCTGGATGTGATTATGGTAGTGGCCGCGTTGGTCAAGGCATTTTATATCGTTTCCGTATTTATGCATTTAAAATACGAACGCCAGGCCTTTGCCATGACCGTATTGCTGCCGCTGATCTTTTTCATCTGGTTTATCATATCCATGCTTTGGGAGGGGAATTCCTGGTTGCATCTCCGGATGTTTTAACCGCATATGTCTAAAAAAACCAAATTTCGTGTAGCCCTTGTGCTACTGGTCCTTTTCGGGCTTCCGTTTGTGTCATTGTATTATCTGAACCAGGGGTTGAAGCTCCGGAAAGAAAGAAGGATTCCTTCGTTCACGCTTAACCGCCCGGACGGATCAATATTTGATTCAAAGCAATTGGAAGGAAAGGTTTGGGTGGCGGCTTTTCTTTTTACTCGTTGCGGAGAGCGGTGCGAACCCCAGGTTGCAGCATTGGAGAAACTCCAGGAGCTTTTTCAGGACGAGCCTCGTTTTGCGGAAGTCATGATTACCATCGACCCCGGGTTTGACAGCCTGCCCCAACTGCGCAATTTCGCCATAGCGCATGACATTCAACCGAAAACCTGGCATTTGCTCACGGGCAGCCGGGACAGTATTTACAATCTGATCCTGGGCGGCTTTCTGGGAAAAGTCAAATATGGCGATGGGGACCCGCAACGCATGCAGCCGGACAAAAAGCTGGTGCTGATAAAGCCGGATTTCCACATTGCCGGATATTATCCGGTAGCTGATTCCACGGATCTTATGCGGCTTATTGATGACATTCGCGGGCAACTCGCGTCAATGTAAATTTGCTTTTCATGGGCCGGTCATACTTTTGGGTGTTTTTGCTGATTTCAGCGCTGTTGGCGGGATGCGGGCAGGGCAACGGGCATAAACGCCCGCACAGCAGCGGTCCGTTTACCATCGGGGAAGCCGGCCAGCGGGTTCCCGCGCCTCATTTTGAGCTTATGGCTCAGACCGGTGAACCCTTCAGCAGCAATTCCCTCAAAGGAAAGGTATATGTGCTCAATTTCTTTTTCACTTCTTGCCCGGACATCTGCCCGAAAATGAACCGCCAAATGGCCGCCATCCAGGATACATTCCTGCACGATTTGGAGTTCCGGCAGATTAGCATTACCATTGATCCCGAATTCGATTCCCTGCCCCGCCTGAGAAAATATGCGGTGGAAATGGGTGCTAAACCGGGGCGGTGGTATTTTCTGAGGGGAACCAGGGACCAGGTTAGCTCCCTGAGCAGCGATGGTTTTTTCCTTCCCCTCCGGGCAGAGGGAATGGACCGCTCTGCGTTTATTCACAGCAGCAGGCTGGTGCTGGTCGATAAAAAGGGGCTTATCTATGGCTATTATGACGCCCTCGTGCCGGATGATATAAACCGGCTCAAAGCCGATATCCGGAAACTTTTAAGCAATTGAACCGGGAAGTACATAAAAAGGAGCGCCTGTATTCCTGGATCATATTGATCCTGTCGCTGCTGATCCCGGCTGCGGTGGGCGTACTCTACCTGTTGAATGGCCGGGCCGGTTTCCAGGGAGTCAACCTCCGGTGGGTTCCTGGCTTTAACGCGATCATTAATTCCGCCACCTTCTGGGTGCTGATTATTGCCTGGTTGTTTGTCAGGCGTAAACAGTATGTTGCTCACAAACGCATGATGCTGCTCGCCCTGCTGTTATCCGTGGTGTTCCTGGTTGGTTATGTTGCGTATCATGCCACC
The DNA here is from genome assembly GCA_964422925.1 of uncultured Chitinophagales bacterium. Classification (GTDB taxonomy): domain Bacteria; phylum Bacteroidota; class Bacteroidia; order Chitinophagales; family S012-47; genus CAYRDC01. Next base: position 108,052 of record CAYRDC010000008.1, read on the forward strand.
TATGAATCCACGCATTATGGCGGGCCGGGCTTTTGGAAGGGGGTTTACTATTTTTTGCTCCTGACGCATATTCTGCTGGCTGCCGCTATCGTTCCCCTGGTTTTGATAACCCTTTTCCGCGCCCTGACCGGGCGCTATGACCGACACCGGAAAATCGCGCGGTTTACCTTGCCGGTCTGGCTTTACGTGGCCCTGACGGGCGTGCTCGTCTACCTGATGATTTCTCCATATTATGGAGCCTGACAGAGAAATTGTAATTTTGCATATCCATATGCGCAGTTTTCTGGTAAAAGTCTTTATGCTCGTGGTTTTTGCGTTGGTTCCGCTGGTTGCCAGCGCCCAGTGCTCCATGTGCCGTGCTGCTGCGGAAAATTCAATAGCGGAAGGCAGCACCCAGGCCCTCGGGCTGAACTTCGGTATTCTCTACCTGCTTTCTTTCCCATTCCTGGCGGTAAGCCTGTTGGGATATATCTGGTTCAGGCAACAGCAAAAGATCAAATCCGCCTGAACCTTATTTCCCTTTCCCCTGGAGAATAATCAGGATGGTATAAATCATGATCTTGAAATCAATGACGAGCGACATGTTTTCAATATACAACAGGTCGAATTTCATGCGTTGAATCATTTCATCCACATTTTCCGCGTAACCGAACTTAACCATCCCCCAGGAAGTTAAACCGGGTTTTACTTTTTGCAAATGACGATAGGCAGGGGCTTTTTGCACGATCTGGTCTATGAAATATTGCCGTTCCGGGCGGGGTCCCACCAGCGACATGTCTCCTTTCAGCACATTATAAAACTGTGGCAGCTCATCCAGCCTCCATTTGCGCATAACCCTTCCCCATGGTGTGACCCGGATGTCATTTTTAGATGACAGGGCCGGCCCATCCTTTTCCGCATCCACGTACATCGAACGGAACTTGTACAATGTAAACGGGCGGCCGTTTTTTCCAATCCGTTCCTGCCGGAATAATACAGGTCCCGGGCTGGAAAGCTTTACCCGCAGGGTAATGAATAGATACAACGGGCTTAACAAAATCAATACAATCACAGATACGATGATATCCAGCAGGCGCTTTATAAATTTTTGCCAGCGGGGCATCAGCTCCGGATAAATCTCGATCAGCACCGCCCCCAGTACCCGGTTCATTTTAACCGAACCCGAAATAATGTCATAGATATCCGGGATAATGTTGATTACCACCTTGCAATCGGCCAGGATGCTCATGATCTTGCGCAGTTGCTCGTGCTCCGAAGTCTCCACGGCAATAATCACTTCGTCTATTTGCCACTCTTCGATGAGCCTGCGGATGTCATTGGTTTTGCCGAGGCAGGGCAGGAAAGCCGATAATCCGTTACCGCTGCTGCCGTTGGTGTCGATGAACCCTACAAAATGATAACCTATGGCCGCTTTGTCTTCTTCAATTTCATGATACAGGTCGATAGCATTGGCATTCCCCCCTATGATCAGCGTATTGTATTTGACTTTTCCCTGCAGGAGCCGTTTTTTGGCTATGGTGAGAATGGTTATCCGGAAAAGTATGGTTATGAGGAAATGAGTGCCGGCCAATACGCTGATAGACTGGTAATAGTCTTTGTAGGTGTTTACAATATCATCCAGGATCAGAAAAAGAAACAGAACGATGACCCCAAGAAAAGTGGCTATTAACGTGCGAAATACTTCATTTAACCTGGATTTCCGGTAGATATCCGTGTAAGTACCCTGCAGGAAATACAAAAAGATCCATCCGGCAGGCACGGTAAGGATACCCAGGAAATACCGGTCGGTGACAAGGTCCAGCAGGGTATGCCATTGTGCGTGCTCGATGTAAATTTTCCGGAAAAAGAAAAGGACTGACCAGGAAAAAACAGCAGCCAGAAAATCAAATAAAAGGTAGGTTAGAACGCCAAGTTTCTTATTTTGCTTCATGAAGTATGGAATCTAAAATGAAACGATTTTTACATTGTCAAACAGGTAACTTGCCACATTCGCCCCTTCCGGCAATGACCCCTTAAAAATGAGCTGGTAGGTGTCAGCCGGGTTTCCACTAACAGCATTGGTTAAGTCAATGTAAATTTTATTCCATACTTCCTTTTTGGTGACAGTGATTATATAGTGTTGAACAAATTTAGCATTTAAAAAGTCATTTGACTGGAGATAGACTTTAAAAGGCCCGTCACAACGGTAATCCATCTCCAGGAATATCCGGGTACCCTTACCCGGAAGCACCCTTCCCGAGCTGGAAGCCTCGAAATCCGGTATAACGGTATTGATCAAAATTTCCCCCGAATTCATGCCTTCAAAGACTTTTTGGGGATCGCCCGTTAACGACATTCCCGTGAAATCGTTTCCCAGCTCAAAATCGTTGATCATGTGAAAAGTTAATCCGTCTGCGTAGGTTGTTGACGGATTAACCGTGTCAATGACCCCCGGTTGCAGGTCTAAATTTAGGGAAAATCCTTTGTAAAATGGATAAATAACCCTTTCCACGGATTTGCCGTCTTTCATTATGCCCGGGGCAATGGTTATTTTTTGGTTTCCCTCCTGCAACACAGGGATTTTGGCAGGGATTTCAACGGTTCCTACCGGTTGGTCGTTTACATAAACCCAGGCATCGGTGATTTTGGAAGAAGCGCTGCCCTCTGTCTGGGCGTCCGTGGTCAGTGTAAAAGGCCGGATATACAGATAAGCGGGTACCGCTTCAGGCCGGTCAAACAGCTGGCAACTGCCTGTGATTCCAAGACAAACGATTCCTAAGATGCCCAACCAGGTCGTCCTGCTCATAAAGGGCAAATATCCTGAATTTATCGGACGATAACCCCTTTTTCGACTTTTTCCTGTATCTGTGTGGCAATCTGGATTGCCTGGAAACCGTCCAGCACGGTCACCGGGGGATCCGAATCTTCCAGGATGGCCTGCGCGAAGCATTTTAATTCTTCCTGTATGGCATTGATCCGGGGGATTTCGGGGCTGGAATAGTCGAGAAAACGGTCGCGGTAAACCTTGCCACCTTCAATCAGGATACGGGTGCGTTCTTCATTTTGCTCGTCATAGAGCTGGAATATTTCGCTCTTTCTCTCCAGGAAATCGACTGCGATATAGGCATTCTTTTGGAAAAAACGCATTTTCCGCATTTGCTTGACGGAAATACGGCTGGCCGTGAGGTTGGCTACGCAACCGTTGTCAAATTCAATCCGAGCATTGGCGATATCGGGAGAATTGCTCACAATGGCCACTCCGCTGGCGCTGATATTCCGCACATGGGCTTTCACCTGGCTTAGCACCAAATCAATATCATGAACCATCAGGTCAAAGATCACACTGACATCCGTTCCTCTCGGATTGAACTGCGCCAGGCGGTGGGCTTCGATAAACAGCGGCTGACGGATGGCTTCTTGGATCGAAAGGAATGCCGGGTTGAACCGCTCAACATGCCCGACCTGGGCTTTGACCCTGGCTTCTTCCACCAGCTCAATCAGCTCCCTCGCTTCATCTACCGTATTGGTCATGGGTTTTTCAATGAATAAATGCTTTCCCTGTTTGATAGCGGACTTGGCACAGGAAAAATGGGACAGGGTGGGAGTAACTATATCAATGGCATCAGAGGCGGCAATCAGGCGGTCGGCTACCGGGAAGTGAGGAATGCCGAATTCTTTTTCCACCGTGCTGGCCACCTCCCGGTCAGGGTCATGAAAGCCTACCACTTCAAACTCAGGAATTTCTCTGAGTAGTTTCAGATGAATTTTGCCCAGGTGGCCGGCCCCCAATACCCCAATGCGAAGCATAAAACCGCTTTTGTGCGAAGTTACCAATATATGGAAGCCCGGCACCCGTTATACGCTGTATCCTATTCACATTCAGCGGGCGGGCGGGTAGAAATTTGTACATTTGCACGCTGCAGGTATGGATCAATTGCCCAAAACAGTCGCTTTTTATACCCTGGGTTGTAAACTCAATTTTGCGGAAACCTCAACCCTGGCCCGGACACTGCTGGAACAAGGATTCCGGAAAGTGGATTTTACCCGGCAGGCCGACCTGTATGTTATCAATACCTGTTCCGTTACGGAACAGGCAAACCGCAAATGCCGGCAGGTGATTCACCGGGCTTTGCGGCAGAATCCTGCGGCACGGGTGGTGGTTACCGGGTGTTATGCACAACTGAAACCCGAAGAGCTGGCTTCCATTCCCGGGGTGGACCTTGTGCTGGGCGCCAATGAAAAATTTCATCTGAAGGATTATCTGAACCGGCTGGACAGCGAACCGGATTCGAGGATCCATGCTTGTGAAATTGAATCCTTTACAGGGTTCTATCCCAGCTATTCCATCGGGGACCGCACCCGGAGCTACCTGAAAATACAGGACGGTTGCGATTACCCCTGCACCTATTGCACGATCCCCATGGCCCGCGGGCGAAGCCGGAGCACAACCATTGACCGGGTCCTGCAACAAGCCGGAGAACTTGCCGCAGCCGGCATCCGTGAAATCGTGCTGACAGGCATCAATACCGGTGATTTTGGAAAGCATCCCGGCAACCAGGAGCAGGATGAGGAATCTTTTTTAGAACTGATCCGTGCCCTGGACCGGGAGGCTGCCGTGGACCGCTTCCGCATTTCCAGCATCGAGCCAAACCTGCTCACTGATGAAATCATTGACTTTGTGGCTTCTTCCAGCCGGTTTATGCCGCATTTTCACATACCACTGCAATCTGGCTCCGGCAAAATACTTCGCCTGATGCGCAGACGGTACAACACAGCGCTTTACCGGAGCCGGGTGGAAAGGGTTAAAAAACTAATGCCCCATGCCTGCATAGGGGTGGATGTGATTACCGGCTTCCCCGGGGAAGGGGAAAAGGAATTCCGGGAATCCCTGTCATTTCTCAAAAGCCTGGACGTATCCTATTTGCACGTATTCACGTGGTCTGAAAGGCCGGGTACTCCGGCAGCTTCCATGCCTGGCAAGGTGCCCGAAAAGATTCGCCATGAGCGAACCCAAATGCTGCGCTTGCTCGGCGAGCAAAAAAGAAAATACTTTTACAGGCAGTTCGAGGGAACCCAGCGGAAAGCGCTCTTCGAGGCTCCCAAAACGGATGGCCTGGTAAGAGGTTTTACCGATAATTACATCAAAGTGAAAGTATCACCGACCGGCAACCTCACCAATCAATTGCTACGGGTTACTTTGCATCGGGTTGAACCGGACGGTGAAATGCTGGCTGAATTGTCGGACCAGATGGTGGAATGCTGATTAAAAATTAGAAAGTGGTTTTATTGCGCGCTTATCCGTATTTGTCAGACCTGATCAATGACCTGACGGGGTGGAATATCCAGTTGCCGATTCACTCCTTCGGTTTTTTTGTGGCGCTGGCTTTTCTCGTGGCTGCCTGGCTCTTAAGCCTGGAACTGAAACGCAAAGAAAAACAAGGGTTCTTGTCACCGGTCATGCAGCGCAGGAAAATCGGTGAAAAGGTAAAAACTTCTGAATTGATCATAAACGGAGCCATTGGCTTTGTCATCGGTTTCAAGGTCGTTGCCATGCTGTTCAATTACAGTGCCTGTGTGGCAGACCCGCAGGGATTTTTGTTTTCAACCCAGGGGAATTTTCTCGGGGGGCTGGCCGGGGGTATCCTGGCAGCCTGGTTAAAGTACCGGGAAAAGAAAAAACAGGAATTAAAAGAACCGAAATGGGTCGATGTTCAGGTATGGCCGCATGAAATGGTGGGCGATATCGTTGTTCTGGCTGCCCTGGCCGGGTTCATAGGCGCTAAAATTTTTGATTTCCTGGAAGCTCCGGCCGATTTCAAAGCTTTTCTCCAGAACCCGGCTGAAGCTTTGTTCAGCGGGCTGACCATTTATGGCGGGCTTATTTTCGGAACCATTGCCGTGGTTTGGTTCACCCGGAAAAGAAAAATACCTTTCCTGCACCTGGCGGATGCCGCAGCACCCGCCCTGATGATTGCCTATGCCATCGGACGCATAGGCTGTCAGGTGGCCGGTGACGGTGACTGGGGCATCGACAACCTGTATCCCAAACCGGAATGGTTGGCCTGGCTGCCGGATAAACTATGGGCTTATGATTACCCGCATAATATTCTGGGGGAAGGGGTGCCTATTCCGTCATGTGAAGGCCCTTACTGCAATGTGCTGGCCGTACCAGTTTTCCCAACTCCATTGTATGAGACCATTGCCTGTACGCTTTTATTTATCGTACTTTGGAGCTTACGTAAACGCCTGGTAAAACCCGGAATGCTGTTTGCCTGGTATGTCCTCTTCAATGGTATAGAAAGATTCTGGATCGAAAAAATCAGGATAAACACCAAATACCACATTGCCGGTATGAGCATTACCCAGGCTGAAATCATCAGTTCCCTGCTGATATTGACTGCTATTGGCTTGTTCATATACCTGAAAAAGAAGCCTGTTCCAACTCCCCAGGCGGGTTAAATCCCATATTCCGGAGTATATTCTCAGTCACATATTTCAGCATTTTGAACAACCGGAAATATCACAAACAATTGATAATTAGCTATTTAAAATTTTGAAGAAGAAAAATTGGCCTGATTTGTATAGTCACAAAAATCAAAAATAAGATATAGGCATATGGGCAATGATGGAATACTTTTGGTAACAGATGAGGAAATCGCTTTTGAAAATCGGGCCGAGAAAAAGAAAAAAAGAAAGGAAATAAAAAGAAACAGAAACAAGGAGATAAAAAAAAGGTGTTATTCCAGTAAATACCCCCCAAAACGATGGAATAACACCCTTACTCGCTTTTGTACGTGATCAAAATTATAACCCCATTTTGAAAAATGCAAGCTTTTTGTGCATTTTTTTTGCCGTGTATGTCCTACACGGTTTTTTATTTTAATAAACAGTATTGTAAATCAGGCTAATAAAAGGTATTTCAGTCTTTTTTATTTTTTTCAAAAAAAATTCTTAAAACAGTTTTTTACAATTTCTTTTCAGATTCTTTGCTGATTTCAATTCAGGTTCAGGGAAATCTTCGGTTGGGTTTATTTATTCTGGGTCTGCCTAAATTTATTATATTTGTTTTGGCCTCCGGTTTCATTCCTGAGTACATTTGCCAATAACATGAAAGCATTTCCAGTGCGTGGTTTGCTGTTAGGGGGAGTCCTGTTATACACGTTTACAGGATTTTCCCAGGGACTGGTGATAGATACAACTTATACTATTAACCAGTTGGTAAGTATAATGGTAGGGTCTGGGGTGCAATTGAGCAATGTACAGGTTAACTGCGACCCACGGGGCTATGGATATTTTAACGGTACGGGGTGTAATGTAGGGTTGGATAGTGGAATGGTGATTACCAGTGGGTATGCAACCAATGCGATAGGCCCGAACGATTCGCCTGGCATTACTGGTAACACAGGATTGAACGGAGATCCTGACCTGAACAATCTGATTCCCGGCTATTCCACTTATGACGCATGCATATTTGAATTTGACATTATTCCGGTGTCTGACACCATTCGTTTCAGTTATGTGTTTGGTTCGGATGAATATCTTGAATATGTCAATACCAGTTTCAACGATGTATTTGGCTTTTTTATCAGCGGTCCTGGTATTGTTGGCACGCAAAATATTGCACTAATTCCCGGAACCAGTACCCCAGTTTCAATCAATAACGTCAATAACGTTTCTAATTCAAGCTATTATATCATTAACGGTGATGGATTTACAGCGCCACAGAACCAAAACGCATATTACATACAGTATGACGGTTTGACCACCGTATTGGAAGCTTCGGTGGTAGTGCAACCATGCCAAACCTATCATCTGAAATTGGCGGTGGCTGATGCCGGAGATCATGTACTGGACTCGGGCGTATTTTTAAAGGCAGGCAGTATTAGCAGCCCGGGTGTTAATGTAACGGTAAGTTCATCGGTAGGGGGAGGTTTCAGCAACGCCATTGAAGGATGTGTGGACGGGATCTTCACTTTTCACTCCAGCAAGGTGCTGTCTACCCCTCAGATTGTGCATTTTAATATAGGCGGAACGGCTACTCCCGGATTGGATTATCTGAATATTCCGGATTCAGTAGTAATTCCTTCCGGCAGTGATTCAGCCCAGGTAATCATTTCCCCGCTTCAGGATGCACTTACCGAAGGGAATGAATCTGTTGAACTTTTTGTATTAAGTCCATGCTTTGCTACGCCTGTTGATACGGCTTTGTTGTATATTGAAGATCCGGTTCAGGCCAATGCAGGGCCTGATACAGCTATTTGTACCGGAGATTCCCTGCAGCTATATGCCGGAGGCGGAGTTAGCTATTTATGGTCGCCTGCCAACACCTTAACGGACAGCGCTTCCCAGGCTCCGGTGGCATTCCCCGATACCAATACCACTTATCAGGTGATTGTATCCAATCAATACGGTTGCAGCGATACGGCCTGGGTTCATATTCAGTTGATATATCCCCAGCTGGATGCCGGCAATGACACGGCCATTCCTCTGGGAGCATCGTTGCAGCTGCAGGCTGTGGGTACAGGCAACAGTTTTACATGGTCACCACCTATATGGCTGGATAATCCCAATATTGCCAATCCGGTGACCACTCCGGAAGAAAAAATCACTTATACGGTTACGATGATCACTGACCAGGGATGCCAGGCCACCGATTCCGTAACAATTGATATTTTAACCAAACCTCTTATATTTGTTCCAAATGCCTTTTCTCCAAACGGAGACGGAAGAAACGACCGGTTTTATCCGATCGTTTACGGGTACGTTGAATTGGTAGATTTTAGTATTTTGAACCGGTGGGGGCAGGTTATTTTTCATACATCCGATCCGGGAATACTGAACGGAGTATCTGCCGGATGGGATGGCACTTTCCGGAATGTACCGCAGGACCCGGGGGTTTATACCTATATTTTCAAGGGGAAGGATGAATTTGGCGATGAGGTATTGGTTTCCGGAAACCTGACATTAATTAGATAAGCATTCAAACAAGGCATAATCATGATTAAAAAAAGCAGTTTCCTTTTTTTGGCGGTATTTGGGCTAATGTCCTTGACTTCTGCCCAGGATATTCATTTTTCCCAGTTTTTTAATACACCGCTACTGCTCAGCCCGGCTCAGTCCGGAAATTTTGATGGCACATACCGGGCAGGCATTGCCTA
>CAYRDC010000009.1:0-96367 GCA_964422925.1 uncultured Chitinophagales bacterium
TTCCTCAGTATGCAAACCGGCCGGGAAGTGATGAACCGGAAAGTGGTTTTGTATTAACATGCAAGAATGGCCTACATAAAACCCAGCTGCAGGCGGGCCGATTCGGACATCATGTCCATGGTCCAGGGCGGGTCGAAGGTAAGTTCAATTTCCACATCCGAAACACCGGCAATGCCTTTGACCTTCTGCCTTATTTCCTCCGGCAGGGTCTGCACAGCCGGGCAATTGGGCGAGGTAAGCGTCATGAGGATATGCACCTTGCCCGTTACGCTAACATTCACTTCGTAGATCAGCCCCAGCTCGTACACATTTACCGGGATTTCCGGGTCGTAACAGGTGCGCAGCACCTGGATTACCTCATCCTTGATCTCCACAAAGCTTCTTTCCACTTCTTTTTCTTTTCCCATACCGGTTTGTTCAATGGATATTGCCTGTAATTAGTTCATAAATCTCCGGGCATCGCTGCGGATGCGTTCAATCATGTACTGCAGACCGTTGGAACGCTGCTCGGTGAGGTGGGCGCTCAGGTCAATGGCCTTCAGAAAATCAAGGGGGGCATTCACGATTTCACCGGGTTCGCGCCCGTTGAGCACGCGCAGCAGCAGGGCAATCATGCCCTTGGTGATTACCGTATTGCTGTCGGCCTGGTAATGCACTTTTCCGTCCTCGAAACGGCTGTGGAGCCATACGGTAGAGGTGCAGCCTTCAATGATGTTTTCATCGGTTTTCAAAGCATCATCCATGGGTGGCAACTTATTGCCCAGGTCAATCAGGTATTCGTATTGCTGGATGGGGTCATCAAACAAGTTGAATTCCTCGATTATTTCCTGTTCAATTTCCTGCATCGGTTTCATGGCGGTTTATTTTCAGGATAACATTTGCATGGCCCTGTCCACGGCCCGGACAAAAATACCGACTTCCTCAAGCGTATTGTAAAAGGCAAACGAGGCCCGGCAGGTGCCGTCAATGCCGTAATGGTCCATAATGGGCTGGGTGCAATGGTGGCCGGTACGGATTGCCACTCCGAATTTATCGAGGAGGGTGCCCACATCGAAGGCGTGGAGTTTCCCGGCCAGGAAGGAAATGACGCTGGCCTTGCCGGGCGCAGTGCCGTAAATGCGGATGCCGGGCAGGCTGCCGAGCTGTTCCGTGGCGGCTTCGAGCAGCGCCTGTTCCTGCCTGCGGATATTTTCAAAGCCCACCCAGCGCATGTATTTCAGGGCTTCTGCCAGGGCAATGCCCCCCGCGATGTTGGGTGTTCCCGCTTCAAATTTGTAAGGCAGTCTGTTGTAAGTGATTTTCTCAAAGCTCACTTTATCAATCATTTCCCCGCCCCCCATAAAGGGATCCATGGCTTCGAGCAGCTCGCGTTTGCCGTACAGCACCCCTATGCCGGTGGGCCCGTAGGCTTTGTGGCCTGAAAAGGCCAGGAAATCGCAGTCCAGTTCCTGCACGTCCAGCGGGCCGTGGGGTATGGCCTGGGCCGCGTCCACAAAGGAAAGCGCCCCGGCTTCATGAGCCAACCGGATAATCTCGCGGACCGGGTTTACCGTACCCAGCGTGTTGGAAGTGTGCACCAAGGAAACCATGCGGGTTTTTTCGTTCAGCAGCCCGCGGTAAGCTTCCATATCCAGCGAGCCGTCCTCAAGCAAAGGAATCACCCGGAGCTTGCATCCTTTTTCCTCGCAGATCCGGTACCAGGGCACGATGTTGGCGTGGTGCTCCATTTCGGTAAGGATGACCTCATCGCCAGGTTTCAGGAACTTCCGGCCCCAGGCATTGGCCACCAGGTTAACACCTTCGGTGGTTCCCCTGACAAAATTCACCAGTTCCCGCTCCGGGGCGTTAATGAACTCCCGCACGGTTTCCCTGGCCTGTTCATAGGCATGGGTGGCCTGGTCGCTCAGGTAATGCAGGCCCCGGTGGATGTTGCTGTTGCACCTGGCATAATAATCCGAGATGGCATCGATCACCTGCCGCGGCTTCTGTGATGTGGCGGCATTGTCCAGGTACACCAGCGGTTTGTTGTACACTTCGCGGGAAAGAATAGGAAAATCTTCCCGGATACGCTGAACATCAAAGGTTTCCAGTGGTTTTTCGCTGATATGTTGCCCGCCACATCCCATGAATTGCGCGTTAATTTACAATGAACCTTTTTTCCAGTATGTGACTAAAGTGACTTTTAATTCCTTCCAGGGGAATGTTGTCCAGCACATCCCAGGCAAAAGCATAGGTCAGCAGGTTTTTGGCATCCTGCCGGCCGAGGCCCCGGGTGCGCAGATAAAACAGCGCGTTCGGGTCAAGCCCACCGGATGTGGCTCCGTGAGAGCACTTTACATCATCGGCAAAAATTTCCAGCTGCGGCTTGGTGTTGATGGTTGCCCCGTTGGAGAGCAGGATATTCGGGTTATGCTGAAAAGCGTTGGTGCGCTGGGCATCCTTCCTCACCAGTATCTTGCCGTTGAAAACGCCTGTGCTGTTGCCATCCAGTATGCCCTTGTAAAGCTCGTTGCTCCAGGCATCGGGTACGGCATGGTCCATGAAGGTGCGGTTGTCCACATGCTGTTCGCCACGAAGCAGGTACAGGCCATAGAGGCGGACTTCCGCCCCTTCGCCCAGGATATGCACCGAAAGGTTGTTGCGCACCAGGCGGCCTCCCAGGGTAATGTGCCACGCGTACAACTTGCTGTTCCTTCCCAGCGTGACGCGGGCATGATCAAGGTAAACATCCTCGTTTTCCTGCTCGTGGATCACGAACAGGTTCACCGTGCTGCCATCCCCAATATCCAGGCGGAAATTGGAATTGTTCAGTTCGCCTGTCTTACCGGTGGAAAGGGCAGCGGCATGCAATACCAGGGAAACCCGGCACCGTTTTCCGACACTGACCGTATGGGAAGGCTGCACCAGCAGGGCTTCCCCCTGGTGACGGTTCAGGTTCAGTAAAAACAACGGGCGCTCCGGTTCTGCCTTATCGGGAATGCTGATCACGGCCCCGTCCTGTAGAAAGGCATCGTTGAGGAGGATGAAAGGTTCTTCCTTCACGTCTTCCGGATCTTCCGCCCGGGGTTTCCAGTCATGTTCTTTCTGTTTCAGGCCAGACAGGGTTTCAAAGTCGAAAGGATAGGGTCCCGGACTTGACAGGTCATGTGCAAACCAGCCGTTGAGGAATACAAAACGCCAAGCCTCTTCCACGCCCAGGAAGAGTTCATCCGGCAGGGCAGATACCCCGTCAGCCGATGTGCCGGGCAGCCGGAATTTTCCCTTGCCCAGAACCGGGCGCAAAGGGGTGTATTTCCAGGCTTCCGTTTTGGGGCCCGGCAGGCCGGCTTCCAGGAAACGGGCCATCTGCTCCTTTTGCCACCGGGCCACCTCCTGACGCGGGGCCAGGAATCCGGCATGTGCCTGCTCCATATTTTTCAGAAAGTCCTTGCTCATAGCTTTTCGTGCTTAAGAGGCTGAGATTTCCTCGCGTATCCAGTCATAGCCTTTTTCTTCCAGTGCCAGGGCCAGCTCCTTGCCGCCTGACTTCACAATGCGCCCGTCAAACAGCACATGCACCTCATCGGGCACAATGTAATCGAGCAGGCGCTGGTAGTGGGTGATCACCAGGAAAGCCTTCTCCGGGGCGCGCAGCTTGTTCACCCCACCGGCCACGATGCGCAGGGCGTCAATGTCGAGCCCGGAATCGGTTTCATCCAGCACGGCCAGCACGGGATCGAGCACAGCCATCTGGAATATTTCGTTCCGCTTCTTTTCCCCGCCCGAAAAGCCTTCGTTGAGCGAACGGCTCAGGAAGGATTTGTCGAGCTCCACCAGTTCCCGCTTTTCGTTGAGCAGTTTCAGCATCTGCACCGCGTCCAGCGGCTCCTCTCCCCGGTGTTTGCGGATTTCGTTCAGGGCGGTTTTCAGGAAATTGGCCGTGCTCACGCCCGGGATTTCCATGGGGTACTGGAAAGCCAGGAAAATCCCCTTCCGGGCCCGCTCCTCCGGGGCAAGATCAAGGATGCTTTCCCCTCGGAACAGGATATCCCCTTCCGTGACCTCGTACTCCGGTTTGCCGGCAATGATATTGGCCAGTGTGCTTTTGCCCGACCCGTTCGGTCCCATGATGGCGTGCACCTTCCCGGTCTCCAGTTTCAGGTTTATGCCTTTTAATATTTCCGTGCCGTTGATTCCGGCATGCAGGTTTTTGATTTCAAGCATTGATCAGTGATTTTTTAATCCAGGTATTTTATTATCCAACGCTTCCCTCCAGGCTTACGGCCAGCAGTTTGCGGGCTTCCACGGCAAATTCCATCGGCAGGTGCTGCAGCACTTCCTGGCTGAACCCGTTGACGATGAGTGCCACGGTCTGCTCGGTGTCGAGCCCGCGTTGGTTGCAGTAAAACAACATGTCCTCCCCGATTTTGCTGGTGGTGGCTTCATGCTCCACAATAGCGTCCTGGCGGTGTACCACCAGGTAGGGGAAAGTGTGCGCCCCGCAGCGGTCACCGATCAGCAGCGAATCGCACTGGGAGTAGTTGCGTGCGTTTTCGGCCTGTTTGCCGATATGCACCAGGCCGCGGTAGCTGTTGTTGCTGAAACCGGCTGAAATGCCCTTGGAAACAATGCGGCTGCGGGTGTTCTTCCCGAGATGGATCATCTTGGTGCCGGTGTCGGCCTGCTGGTGGTTGTTGGTCACCGCCACCGAATAAAATTCCCCGATGGAATTGTCGCCTTTCAGGATCACGCTCGGGTATTTCCAGGTGATGGCGGAACCGGTTTCCACCTGGGTCCATGATATCTTGCTGTTGGCGCCCCGGCAAATGCCCCGCTTGGTCACAAAGTTGAACACCCCGCCCTTTCCTTCGGCATCGCCCGGGTACCAGTTCTGCACCGTGCTGTATTTTACTTCGGCATCCTTTTCGGCAATGATTTCCACGATGGCCGCGTGCAGCTGGTTTTCATCGCGCATGGGAGCCGTGCAGCCTTCCAGGTAGCTCACATAGCTGCCTTCATCGGCCACGATCAGGGTGCGTTCAAACTGGCCCGTACCCGCGGCATTGATGCGGAAATAGGTGCTCAGCTCCACCGGGCAGCGCACCCCTTTGGGGATGTAACAGAAAGAACCGTCACTGAAGACGGCCGAATTCAGCGCGGCAAAGAAATTATCGCCCTGGGGCACCACCGACCCGATGTATTTCTTCACCAGGTCACCATGCTCGCGCAGGGCTTCCGACATGGAGCAGAAAATGATGCCCAGCTTGGCCAGGGTTTCCTTGAAGGTGGTGGCCACCGACACGCTGTCGACCACAGCATCCACGGCCACGCCTGTCAGGCGCTTCTGCTCTTCCAGCGAAATGCCCAGTTTGTTGAAGGTGTCAATAATCTCCGGGTCCACCTCGTCCAGGCTCTTGTAGGAAGGCCTTTTCCTGGGGGCGGCATAGTAGCTGATCGACTGGTAATCAATCGGGTCGTAATGCACATTGGCCCAATGGGGTTCTTCCATCTTGAGCCACATTTTGTAGGCCTTCAGCCGCCACTCCAGCATCCACTCCGGCTCTTCCTTCTTGGCGGAAATCATCCGTATTACGTCCTCATTGAGTCCTTTCGGGACAATATCCTGCTTGATATCGGTGGTGAAACCGTATTTATATTTCTGGGAAGTGACTTTTTCTATGATTTTGTCTGATTCCTTCATCAGGTGTAAGGATTTGGATGCAAAGTTCGGGTTTCGTCAAGGGTAAAACAAGGCTTAATTAGAATTGGTTTAATTAATGGGGGATATTTTGGGTTGTTGGGTTTTGGGGAGTGGGTTTTCAGGAGTGGGCTTGCCGGTTTTCGACAGGTCTGGGACATCGGTTTCGTCTTTTAGGCAGTAATACTATCCTCTGACTTCGTCATTCGTCATTCGACATTCATCATTCCATACAAGCATACCGCCTTTTCACCGGTTTCACCGGATTCGTTATATTTGTTTACACAAACCAAGCGTATCCATTTGCATGGAAGAATCTGACGATCCGCACTCTGCCACCCAGGCCATTACCCACACAGCCCGCATTATCGGCAGCTATACACGGGAGAAACCCGGTCCGGTGTTTGTCCTGATAGGCGGCCTGCACGGCAATGAACCGGAAGGAGTGAAAGCCATTGAGCGTGTATTCAATACCCTGAACAGCCGGCAAATTCCCTGCAAAGGGGAAATACACGGGTTTATCGGACATACCGGGGCTTATGATTCGAACCAGCGGTATATCGACAAGGACCTGAATCGTATCTGGACCCGGGAAAACCTGATGCTGGTCCGTTCCGGGCTGCTGGATCATGACAATGTCCCGGTGGAAATGATTGAAATGCAAGAGTTGTTCAACCACTTCCAGCATGTGGTGCGCAGGGATGATGAGAAAGTGTTTGTAATGGACCTGCATGCCACCGCGGCCGAAAGCCCACCGTTTTTCGTGCTGGGCGACACCCTCCGCAACCGTCTGTTTGCTCACCACCTGCCCGTACCGGTGGTGTTGGGCATTGAAGAGCAGGTGGAAGGCACCATTTCGAGCCTGCTGAATGACCTGGGCTATATCTGCGTGACTTTTGAAGCGGGCCGTCAGGGCGATGAGAAGACCATCGAGCTGCACGAAGCCGCTATCTGGGTGGAACTGGTTACTTCGGGATGCCTGAGGGAGGAGGATGTACCCGGTTACAGGAATTATGTGCGGCAGCTTTCCCGCGCCTGCAAGGGTTTGCCACGGGTTTTCGAATCGGTATATCACTACCTGCTGCGTGGAGACGAATCGTTTGTCATGGAACCGGGCTTTGCCAATTTTGCCCGCATCCGGAAAAACCAGGTACTGGGTTGCGATAAGAACGGTCCGGTCAGGGCCACGAAATCGGGGTATCTGTTTGCGCCCCTGTACCAGAAACAGGGTAGCGAGGGGTTTTTTATCCTGCAGAAAGTGCATCCTTTCTGGCTCTGGCTTTCTTACAGGCTTCGCAAAATGCAGTTCGACCGGTTCCTGCCCCTGCTGCCGGGCATACACCGCCACCCCGAACGCAAGGACACCATGGTGGTCAATACCCGCGTGGCCCGGCTGCGGGTCACCGGCTTTTTCCACCTGCTGGGTTACCGCAAGGTGCGCAAGGTGCGCCACCTGTTATTCCTCACCCGCAGGAAACACGACCTGCACGGGCGCAGGGACCCGCTCCGCGAAGATGAAAACGGCTGATCGCAAAGCATCCCGGCCGGGCTTGTTACCCTGTTTCCGGGAATTCTTGCTAATTTTACTATACTTCATCTTATCTATTAAAGCCCATGAGATCTTTTCGTAAGTTTTTCGCTGTTGCCGGCACAGTGGTGGCCGGAACCCTGTTGTTACTCAGTTATTCCACCGGGCCGGGGAACGCGGGCTTACGGGTTACCGGCAGTCCGGTTGACCAGGGTACCTGCGTGATGTGCCATACTTCGCATCCCCTGAATTCGGGTACTGGTAGCATTACCATCAGCGGGCTTACTTCCTATACACCGGGTTCCACTTACACCATGACCGTTACCGTTACCAATTCATCGATCAACCGGTACGGGTTTCAGCTGGTGGCCCTGGTGGATGCCAATAACAACAATGCCGGCAGCCTGACAGCCGGTTCCGGTATGCATGTGGTGACCCTGAACGGGCGGCAGTATATTGAACACAGCACACCCAGCAGTTCCGGGGTGTTTACCTTTACCTGGACGGCCCCTTCGACCAATGTAGGTTCCGTTACCTTTTACGCGGCCGGCAACGCGGCCGAAAACCCTACTGGCAGCCCGCTGGGCGATTATATTTACTCCACTTCCCTGGCAATTACCGGGCCGGCCGTTCCGCCCATTGCGGATTTTATTGCCGATACCACTGATGTTTGTGCCATGCAGAACGTGTTTTTCACCGATCTTTCCACCGGAACCATTACATCCTGGCAATGGGATTTCGGGGCCGGGGCTTTACCCGCCACCTATAACGGGCAAACGCCTCCCCCGGTAAAATATTCAACTCCGGGGCTGAAAACCGTGCAGCTTACAGTCAGCGGCCCGGCCGGCAGCGATGTGCTAACGCGCGTGGATTATATCAATGTGCATCCCATCCCGCTTGTGTCCATTACACCGGTGGTAGACACCATATGCCTGGGCGACAGCGTGTTGCTGACTGCCAGCGGGGCCGATACCTATACCTGGTCTCCCACCGGGAGCCTGAGCGATTCCACGGGCCCCATGGTTTGGGCTTCGCCCACCGTTACCACCAGCTATGTGGTAACGGGTACTACCGTGGCAGGATGTAAGGACCAGGCCCTGGCCAAGGTAGTGGTGGCACAGCCGCCCGTAGCTTCGGTTTCACCTGACGATACTATTTGTGCGGGAGGAAGCGTTCAGCTTACCGTTACCGGCTTTGGCCCCCTGAGTTATGACTGGTCGCCTTCCACTGGGCTGAGCTGTGTGTTGTGTCCCGACCCGGTGGCTTCGCCTGCTGTTACCACCACTTATACGGTTATGGTTACGAACGCTTTCGGGTGTATCCTGACGGATTCCGTGACTGTGACGGTAAATCCTTTACCGGTTGTTTCCATTACCGGGGGCGATACCGTTTGCCAGGGCAGCGGGGCACAGCTTATCGCTTCAGGCGCTTCCACTTATCAGTGGAGCCCGGCAGGCGGGTTGTCGTGTACCTCCTGCCCGGATCCGTATGCCACGCCACAGGCATCCACCCAGTACACGGTAACCGCTACGGATGCCAACGGTTGCACAGCCACTGATTCTGTCTGGGTGTATGTATTGCCCGCTCCTAACGTGAGCGCCAGTGGCAATGTGAGCATTTGCAATGGTGACCATACCCAATTGACGGCCAGCGGGGCTTCGTCTTATTCCTGGCAGCCGTCCGCGGGCCTGTCCTGTACCACCTGCCCTGACCCAGTGGCATCACCTACTACCACGACTACTTACAAGGTGACCGGTACGGATGCCAGCGGATGCACCGACACGGGCCTGGTAACCGTAACCGTGCTGCCACTACCGAATGTATCGGTTTTGCCTGCAGCGGATACGGCCTGTGAAGGATCGGGTGTCCAGATTATTTCTTCGGGCGGGGTGTTTTACAGCTGGCAGCCGGCTGCGGGCCTGAGTTGCAGCGCCTGCCCCGACCCGTACGCCACACCTGTCACCAGCACAACCTATACATTGACCGTTATGGGCGCCAATGGCTGCACCGCCACGGACAGTATTCATATTGAAGTGGAACCGACCATTACGCTCCAGGTGCAGGCTACGAGCGATACCCTTTGTGCCGGGCAGGCCACAACGATAACAGTTTCGGGCGGAACTAACTATATCTGGGCCCCGTCACAAAGCCTGGATGTGGGCATCGGGCCGGTGGTTCACGCCACTCCGTCTTCCACCACTACCTATACGGTTACCGCTACTTCAGCCAGCGGTTTGTGCCAGGACAGCGCCACGATAACTATTACCGTGAACAGCCAGCCTACGGTGAGCGTAACACCTTCTGTGGCATCCATTTGCCAGGGCGACAGCGTGCTGCTGACGGCCAGCGGGGCCGTTTCTTTCCACTGGTCGCCCGCAGCCGGGTTGAGCACTACTTCCGGGGCTTCCGTGTATGCAGCTCCGCTGAGCACAACCACCTATACGGTGGTCGGTAACAACAATAACGGCTGCACGGATACCACAACGGTAACCGTAAACGTAAGTACGGCCGTACAGGTAACAGTCAGCCCCGCGGCTGATTCCATTTGCCCGGGCGCTTCCGTGACACTGACCGCTTCCGGGGCTGCGAATTATCAATGGATGCCGGCTGCCGGCCTCGATACTACAGCCGGGGCAATGGTCCATACTTCGCCTGCTTCATCCACTGTTTACACGGTGATCGGAACGGTGGGTAGCGGGCTTTGCGCGGATACGGCCACGGTTTCCATCATAGTCTTCCCGCAGTCGGTGCTGATCTTCACGGCTTCGGCCGACAGCATCTGCCTCGGTGAAACCGATACACTGTCCCTTTCGATGCCGGGGATGGTGACCTTTCAAGTCATACCGGCACCTGGCATACCCATTGGCAACCCGTTTATGGTGACGCCTGGCGCGACCACCTCCTATATTGCCACAGCCACTGACACCAATGGTTGCACCGATTCTGACACGCTGACCGTATATGTGCTGCCGCTGCCGGTGGTGAGCCTGACCCAGTCGGCTGACACCCTGATGGCTACGGGCGGCTACGCAAATTATGCTTGGCACCTGAACGGCAACCCGGACACGGTAACCGGCCAGAATGTGCTGGTGGTGAACCAGACGGGAAGCTGGTTTGTGGTTGTCACCGATGCCAACGGCTGCAGCGATACCAGCAACTCGGTCACCTACACGAGCATTCCGTCAATGGGCTCGAATGGCCTGTTCGGCCTGTACCCGAACCCCACAGCGGGCGCGGTTAATTACCGTCTGGAGCGCATTGCGCTGCCGGCCCGGCTGGAAGTCTTTGACATCAGCGGCAGGCGGGTCGGGGAGTTCCGGGTTGACCGGCCATCGGGTCAGCTGCCCCTCGAAGACATTGGCCAGGGGATATACATCCTCCAGCTGAGCGCTGAAACCGGGGTGTTCCGTCAGAAACTGGTGATTGAATAGACGGCCATTATTGCCAGGTTACCCTGGCGCTTTTCCCGAACGGCAGGTCGAGGATAATTACCTTCCCCCGGCCGGAAGCGGACAGTTCCAGCATGCCGCTTGCCGCGGCACGACTTGTTCTCGCTTTTTTCCGGTTGACTTGGTAGGAAAGCCCTTCCGGAAACCCATGCAAAGCCAGCCGGAGCGTTTTAAATCCCGGCCTGTAATTGCCTTCAGGAGCTGAGATAGCAAGAAAGCCCTCCTCCGGGCTGAAAGTGATTACCTGCCTGAAAAACCCGTCTTCTTCAAAAGTATAGGTCAGCCCGTCATCGTCATACAATGAGAAACGTCTGCCCTCCGGCCCGTAGAAGACATGCAGGGTCAGGGTGTCGCCAGGGTCATCCGAAGTGGATTGCACCGTCTTATGTACCGGGATGAGTGCACCCCCCCTGACAAAAAGGGGCAGCCTGCCGGTGGGCGCAGCCTGTTCGATAACCTGCTGACCGCGGATAGCCTCTCCGGTGCGGAGGTCGTACCACAGACCCTGTGGCAGGTAAACCCGGGCCCGGTCGCGTGTGCTTTCCACCGGGGCCACCAGGAGGGAAGGGCCGAGGAGGAATTCGTTTTCGAATGTCCGGTCGTACGCATGCGGGTCGTGCGGCCAGTACTCAGCCAGGGGATGCACCACGGGAAGGCCCGTTACGGAAGCCCTGCGGAACAGCGAGTACAGGTAAGGCATCAGCCGGTAACGAAAGGAGATGTATTCGCGGGCAATCTGTTCCACTTCCTTGCCGAAGGCCCAGGGCTCCGAGGGTTTTGAATTGATCATGGTATGCCCGCGGAAGAAGGGGGTTAAGGCGCCAATGCTAATCCACCGGGCAAAGAGTTCCGGGGTCGGGTCGCCTGAGAAGCCGCCCACGTCCACCCCGGCAAAGGGTACCCCGGCCAGGCCCAGCCCGCAGGTCATCCGCACGCCAAGGAGCATGTGTTCATCGGTCGGGTTGTTGTCGCCCGTCCATACCGCTGAGTAGCGCTGTACACCCGCAAAGGCCGCCCGGGTGAGCACCAGAGGCCTGCGCCCGTTCATCAGGGGGCGCACGCCTTCATAGGTGGCCCGGGCCATTTCCAGGCCGTAGATGTTGTGTGCCTCCAGGTGGGATGCACCCCGGCCTTCCCAGGAAAACCGTACCAGGTCCGGGAAACGGTTTCCCCAGGTGGCCGGTTCGTTCATGTCGTTCCAGAAACCTTCCACGCCCGTGTCAACATACCCTTCGAACCAGCTTCCCCAGCGCCTGCGTACGGCAGGGTCCGTGAAATCAGGGAAATGGCACCATCCGGGCCAGACCTGACCGGTGTAAAAGCTCCCGTCCGGGTACTTCAGGAAAAGGCCATCCCGGATGCCTTCCTCATATTGCCGGTAACCCGGTTCCACTTTGATGCCCGGGTCCACGATCACCGTGGTGTGAAATCCCATGGCTTTCAGTGAGTTAATCATTCCGCGGGGATTCGGAAAATGCTCCGGGTCCCAGGTGAAAATCTTGTAGTTGTCCATGTAGTCTATGTCGAGGTAGATGACATCGGCCGGAATGTTTTTTTCGCGGAACGTGCGGGCTATGCGCAGCACCATGGTGTCGGGGTAATAGCTCCACCGGCATTGCTGGTAGCCCAGGGCCCATTTGGGCGGTAGGGGTATGCGCCCGGTCAGCCAGGTGTACTGCCGGATGACGGCCGGTACTGTCGGACCCGCGAACAGATAAAAGTCCATGTCGCCATCCCGCGCGCCAAAGGAATAGAACCGGTCGTTCGAAGCACCGAAATTGAAATCGCTCTCGAAAGTGTTGTCAAGAAACAGGCCATAACACAGGCTGTCGTGGATGCCGATAAAAAACGGGATGGAGGCATAGAGGGGGTCGGCATTGGCTTCGTAAGCGAAATCATCGGTGTTCCAGTTGGTAAAGGCCATGCCGCGCTTGTCCAGGGGGCCGGTTTTTTCCCCAAGCCCGATAAAACGCTCCCCGGGCAGTAATTCATGGTAAGCGGTTACCATGGTGCCCTGCCGGGCGATGCCGAAGGCTGTGTCCTGGCGGCATATGAGTCGTCCATCCGGGGTATGAAAAGCGAGACGGGCAGGATTCTTTTGCAGGGTAACCACGAGCGAATCCGTCCGCAGCGTCATGGAAGCACCATCATCTTCCAAAGCCCAGCGCACCCCTTTGGGTTCAGCCGTAACGGCATAGGAGAAATCTTCCAGCAAGTCTTCCCCAAAATGCATCCGCACCCTGGCGATGCTGCTGCGGTAAAATGTAATGCTGCCCCGGGCTTCTGCAGTCCGGAAAAGGATGCCTCCGGTTGTTTTTTCATAGTGAAGCACCGGGCCCAGGGCCTCGAAATCCGGGGTCTGGCCGGCAAACGCCCCCGGCAAACCCCATAGCAAAAGCAGAATAATCGCTGACCGCATAGCGCCTGTTGGTTTTGCGTGAACGGTATGTTTGAAAAACCGAAGTTAAGAAACAAAATTCCCGGAAATGGCAATAAGGCAATGCCGGCAGTGCCTTCATGGGAGCACCGGGAATTAGCGGTTAATTGATAACTTCGCAATTCGCAAACCCTTTCCTTATGGCACGGAAAATAATTTACTTCCTGATCGCATGTTCAGGTTTATTGTTGTCGGCCCAGGACCTTGAAATACAGCGGGTGGAGCCGCCCAGTTGGTGGACCGGAATGAACCGTCCGACCCTTCAGTTGCTGATTTATGGTGAGCATGTGGGGGAGGTGGATTCGGTGCTGGTGGATTACCCCGGCATTATGCTGCAGGCGGTAAGGCCTGCGAAAAACCCGCATTACCTGTTTGTGGACCTGATGTTTATGGACGCGTGCCCACCCGGGGAGATTCCCATCCGGCTGTACCGGAACGGGCGGGCTATGGTTTGGAAATACCCGGTCTATGCCCGCGACCCGGATAAACACCGGATGATGGGACTTGGGTCTGAAGATTTTATTTACCTCATCATGCCGGACCGCTTTGCCAACGGGAAAAAGCGCAATGATATCGTAAAGGGCATGCGTGAAACCACCCTCGACCGCGGGGAAATGTACGCCCGCCACGGGGGCGACCTGCAGGGAATTGCAGATCACCTGGATTACCTGGAAG
Organism: uncultured Chitinophagales bacterium; assembly: GCA_964422925.1. Taxonomy (GTDB): domain Bacteria; phylum Bacteroidota; class Bacteroidia; order Chitinophagales; family S012-47; genus CAYRDC01. The sequence continues at coordinate 13,767 of CAYRDC010000009.1, forward strand.
ACCTGGGTGTGACCGCCATCTGGCTGAACCCGGTGCAGGAAAACGATATGCCCCGGACTTCCTATCACGGATATGCCGCCACCGACCTGTATACCATTGACCCGCGGCTGGGCAATAATGAGGACTACCGGGAGCTGGTGGAAAAGGCCCATGCACACGGTATCAAAGTGATTATGGATGTTGTGCATAACCACGTGGGCAGTGAGCACTGGTTTGTCAAAGACCCGCCCATGCCCAACTGGCTGCACAATTGGCCAACCTTCACAAAAACGAATTACCGTGCCTCGGTAATGGTCGACCCCCACGCTTCCGAATATGACCGCAAACGGTTTGAAAAGGGCTGGTTTGTCGAATCCATGCCGGACCTGAACCAGGATAACCAGTTCGTAGCCAATTACCTGATACAAAACAATATCTGGTGGATTGAATATGCCGGGGTGGACGGCTTCCGCCTTGACACCTATACCTATTCCTCGCCTTCCTTCCTGGAACGCTGGGGAGAGGAATTGCAAAAGGAATATCCGGAACTGGGAACATTCGGGGAAACCTGGGTGAATGCCCTGCATATCCAGGATTATTTTCAGCGCAGCTATAAAGTGCCGGTGGATTTCAACGGCAACCTGAAAGGTGTCACGGATTTCCAGTTGTTCTGGGCCATTACCAAAGGGCTTAACGAACCATTCGGCTGGACTGAGGGCTTATCCCGGGTATACTACACATTGACGGGCGATTACCTGCTGGAACACCCGGAAAACAACGTGATTTTCCTGGACAACCATGATGCCAGCCGTTTTTACAGCGTGGTGGGCGAAGACCTGCGGAAATTCAAGATGGGCATTGCCCTGCTGATGACCCTGCGGGGTATTCCCTGTCTGTATTACGGCACCGAGATCCTGATGAAAGGTTTTTCCAACCCGGACGGCCTGGTAAGGGGTGATTTTCCGGGAGGCTGGAAAAAAGACAAGGTAAACAAGTTTACCGCTGCCGGAAGGACAGCGGAGGAAGAAGAAGCTTTTCAATATATCCGCACCCTGGCCAATTGGCGCAAAAATTCAAAACCGGTTCGCGAGGGCAAGCTGATGCAGTTTGTGCCACAGGATGGAATATATGTTTATTTCCGTTACACCGATCAGCAGGCGGTGATGGTGGTGCTGAACCAGAACGAAGAAGAGAAGCTGGTGGACTGCTCGCCCTACGGGGAGCGCATGCAGGGATATTCGCGGGCCCGCAATGTAGTTACCGGGGAAATGATAAATAATCTCGGCACCCTCCGGGTACCGCCCATGTCAGCCTTGGTGCTCGACCTTATGCCTTAAGAGGCTGGTCTGCGTCATCCACAAACAAAACCAGTATCCCGGCCAGGATCATGGAGGTTCCTCCGAGCACCAAGGCAAGCACAGCCTGGTCGTGCAGCAGGGACCGCATGAAGAACCCCAGGAGGCTGGCTGCCACAATCTGCGGAATGACGATAAAGAAATTGAAGATGCCCATGTAAACACCCATTTTCCGGAAGGGAAGCGACCCGGAGAGGATGGCATAAGGCATCGAGAGGATACTGGCCCAGGCAATGCCTATGCCGACCATGCTTACCAGCAGCAGGTCCGGGTTATGAATCAGGTAAAAACTGGCCAATCCCATCCCTCCGGCAATCAGGCAAACCATATGCACGAACTTCCGGCTGGTGTATCGCGCCAGCATCGGCAGCAGGAAAGCCACCAGGGCGGCAAAGCCATTGTAGGCGGCAAACAGGATGCCCACCCAGTTGGCTCCCGTGTTATACTGCGGTGTTGACGGGTCTGTGGTGCCATAAATATGGCTGGTTACAGCTGCCGTTGTGTAAATCCACATGGCAAAGAGGGCAAACCAGGAAAAGAATTGCACCACAGCCAGCTGGACCATGGTTTTCGGCATGCTGATCAGATCGTTGACCACTTCCACCAGGCCGTTGATTTTCCGGTTTTTCAAAAACCAGGCAGCCACGATGCGGATCAGCCCGAAAGCGGCAATGCCTCCGGTGAGCACATACAGAGCCTGGTCCCAGTCCATCCGGTAAACCAAATAGCTAAGCAACAATCCCGCGGCCAGCAGGCCGGCACCCCATACGAGACTTTTGTCCGGGTCCTTGTAATGCTCCCTGCCGGCAGCCGTTTCGATATCCGGATGTTCTTCCCGGGCATACGCTTCCAGTTCTTCCGGGGGATATTCTTTGGAGCTTAGTACCGTCCACAAAACGGAAAGAATGAACACCGTGCCCCCGATGTAAAAGGAATATTTCACCGACAGGGGGATATGCCCTTCAGGGGCCGTGTTTGGTATGTTCAGCCAGTTGGTCAGGATGTAGGGAAGGGCCGAAGCAATCACCGCCCCCGTGCCGATAAAAAAGCTTTGCATGGCAAACCCTGCCGTGCGCTGTTCGCTGGGGAGCATATCCGCGACAAAAGCCCGGAAAGGTTCCATGGAAATGTTGATGGACGCGTCCAGGATCCAGAGCATCCCGGCTGCTATCCAAAGCACCGGTGAATTGGGCATTACCAGCAGGGCCAGGGAGGCTACAATGGCGCCCGAAAGAAAATAAGGTCTTCTGCGCCCCAGCCGGCCCCAGGTTTTATCGCTCAAATGCCCGATGATGGGCTGAACAATCAGGCCGGTAACCGGTGCGGCCAGCCAGAGGATCGGTATATTTTCTATCGGGGCACCGAGGGTCTCAAAGATGCGGCTTACGTTGGCGTTTTGCAGGGCAAATCCAAACTGAATACCCAGGAAGCCGAAACTCATATTCCATATCTGCCAGAAACTCAGACGCGGTTTCTTACCTTCCATAGCAGGTTCATTTTCGGAAAAGAAAACCGGAAAATAGGGAATTCCGGGGAAAATCTTTAGGGGATCCGTATGCTTAACGGCTGGTGATCCCAGAACCAGGCTACAGCCAGCAGTTTCCTTTCCGGATCCCAGGTAGCGGAAGGAAAAACTTCCGGGTGGTCGGCATAGCCTTCATAAACGGGGATGATTTCATTGCCCAGTCGCACCTGTTCCGGCATGAAATCCAGGTTATGCACCAGCAGCTTCATTTCGCGTTGGGCGGGCATGTTTTCGTACCATCCCGCGGTGCGGTCCAGGTCGACCTGCCAGCCGTCTCCGGTGGCATAGCCTGTAAAATGCAGCAACTCGAAGGCCTGCTGCTCCCAGCTCCGGTTGGTATGCCCGTCATCTTCGTACATGGTAAACCGGGCGGTATCTGTCCGGGAAGGATAAAAATGTACGTCCAGGTACTCGCTGTTGTAGATGGCTGTGGTCATGTACACCGGCACTTCGGGAATGAAGGAGCCCGCCCGGACGAACACCGGGATGTTTTCCAGGCTGACAGGGTAATTTATCCACTGTTCCCCGGCATACACCCGGTCGTTGAAGAAGTCCACCCATTGGCCTTCCGGCAGGTAAATTTTCCGGTTTTGGACTCCTTTTTCCAGCACGGGCGCCACCAGGAATTCCCTGCCCCAGTAATATTCATCCTCGATATCAGCCAGCGCTTCATTCTCCGGTTCCCGGAAAGAAAGGGGCGTGGCCAGGGGCATGCCGGTGGTGGTATAGCGCCAGGCCAGGGTGTAATTATATGGCATCAGTGCATAGCGCAGGTTGATGTACTGGCGTACAATGCGCTGCGTTGTATCGTTGAAAAAGACCGGTTCGGAAGGTATGCCTGATCCGTGGGGCCGGTAGATGGGCGTGAATGTCCCGAACTGCATCCACCGGGTGTAAAGTTCTTCGTCTTTGGTGCCCATGGCAAATCCGCCCAGGTCGCTGTGCATATACCCGATGCCGGACTGGCTCATCCCCAGCATGATCGGTAACTGGGCGCGCAGCCCGCTCCAACTGCGCGACACATCACCCGACCAGGGGAAAACTCCGAACCGCTGCGACCCGGCAAAACCGGACCGGTTGAGGTTGAAAAGGCGCTGGTCTGGGTATTCTTCGGCATATTTGTCGAACAGCATTTTGTTCCAGATGTGGCCGTAGATATTGTGCACTTCATCGGCCGTGCCGTTTACATGGATCATATTGCCCGGGTGTTTTTCGGGTTCTCCCAGGTCGCCCCACCACCCGGCTACCCCGATTTCCGCTTGCTGGCGGTAAAACTGCCAGAACCAATCGCGGGCTTCCGGCTTGAAAATATCAATGAGCCCGGTCAGCCCGAACCAGAAATCCTTGATGATATAGGGCCTTCCGAGGCTGTCTTTGGCGAGTATGCCCCGGGCGCTGGCCGGTACGAAATTGGCCGATTCCTGCAGGATGAAAGGTTCGGTGATGAGAATGGTTTTTACGCCCCGCCTTTTTTCCAGGGTCCGGATCATCCGGGCCGGGTGGTGCCAGACTGCAGTGTCCCAGGCCAGGTTTCCCATATAGAAGCTGTCGTGGACCCCCTTGCCAAACCAATAGAGGTCGATAATCACCGCGTCCATGGGATAGGCGGCTTTCTGCATTCGGTCCACGATATCCCATACCTCCTGCTCGTTGCGGTAGCCGAAGCGGGACACCAGGTTGCCCAGCGCCCAGCGCGGAGGCATGGGCTGCCGCCCGGTGAGCCAGGTCCAGGTTTTCATTAGTTCATCCGGCCGGTTGCCAATTAGGAGGTAATAGCGCCAGGGGCCGCCTTTGGCGGCAAAGCGCAATTCATCGGCTTTGGTTTTTCCCAGGTCCACTATGCCCCGGGCGGGATTGTCGAAATAAAGAATGTAATTTTTGGAAGAAAGCACCAGGGGAATGCTGTAATTCAGGTTAGGCTCTCCGTAGGCATAGCCGTAATGAGGCTGATTATCGAGTTCCAGGCGCTGGCCCCGCCTGTCCAGCGGCAGGGCTCTTTCCCCGGTTCCGTACAGGTGTTCGTTGTTGTCCAGGCTGAACCGGAAACCGCGCATTCCTTCTTCACTATAATACCCGTAGTCTTCCGTCAGCTGACGGCCTGACACATAATACGCCAGGCTCAGGGGTTTCTTTTCAATGAGGATTTCCAGCTGTCCGCACCAGGCCTCCAGGCGGTTTCTTTTTTCGCTGACGGTAAAGGAAATATGCTCTGGCCGGGCAACCACTGCCTCCGGTTCAGGCCAGGTGCGCCCGCTGCCGTCATCCCAATCGATCCGTACTACCTCCGGCCGGTAAAAAGTGATGTGCAGGATGCCCTGGTCTGTTTGCAGGGTCAAACCCCGGTTGGTTTGTTCCCAGTGTTGCAGGTTGCCGTAGCCCTGTGCCAGGAGTAAGGGCCCGGCAAACAACCCGGTTACAAGGCAAATAAACAGGATAGCGGCTTTCCTTACCATGCGATCGTCAGGCGGCTTTTATTGAGAGGAATCACCACGGAAGGCAGCCGGGCAATTACCAGGCCATCCTCCGGGCCTTTGGCCACCGGGTCAAAATCAGGAACCGGTTCCACCCAGCGGAAATCCTCCGGTTCGGGGGTCAGTTTCTCACCGTCCAGGGTGATTTCCCTGGTGGATGGAAACCCGTGGAAATACAGGCGCAGGTTCCGATAAGGAGGCTCCCAATCGCCTTCCGCGGCTTCGAGCACCAGTTGTTTCCCGCTATCGTCCAGCCGGATCAGTCGCTGGTAGTATTCCCCCTCGCGGTAGGCGAAGCTTTCCCCGTCATCATCGTAAAACAGCAGCTTGCTCTCCCCGCTGCCGTGGTAGATATGAAGCTGCAGCTCAGCCGGCCGGCTGTCCGCGATGGAACCGGATGGCAGGACGGCCGGGATGATGGCTCCTTCCCGGACCAGGACAGGCAGTTTCTCAAGCGGGCAGTCCATGGTATGCGCCCGGCCTCCTTCAAACACCTGATCCGTGAACAAATCGTACCACCGTCCTTCCGGCAGGAATACTTTTGCCATAAACTGGTCGCTCCGCACCGGGGCCACCATCATGAAGGGCCCGAACCAGAACTGGTTCTGGTAGGCCGGGTCGTAGGCGAATTCGTCCCACGGCTGATACCAGGCCAGTGGCCGGATGACCGGAAGGCCTTCCGCGGCCGCCTCGTAAAACAGGCTGTAGAGATAGGGCATCAGCCGGTAGCGCAGTTTGATGTAGTTCCGGCTGATGGCTTCGACTTCTTCCCCGAAGGCCCATGGTTCGGCCGACCGGGTGTTGATCATGGAATGAGCCCGGAAGAAAGGCGAAAAGGCGCCAATGGCAATCCAGCGGGCAAAGAGGGCCGGAGTGGCTTCCCCGGCAAAACCGCCCACATCATTCCCGGCAAAGGGTATTCCGGTCAATCCCATGCTCAGCAGCAGCCTTACCCCGGCCAGCATGTGCTCATCGCTGGCGGTGTTGTCGCCTGTCCAGACAGCCGCGTACCGTTGTACTCCTGAAAACCCCGCGCGGGTAAGCACAAAGGGCCGCCTGCCTAAAATTTTCCTGGTGCCTTCATAAGTGGCCCGGGCCATATTCATCCCGTACACATTGTGGGCTTCGCGATGGGTGGTTCTCCGGCCGTCAAAATCGAACTCAATCAGGTCCGGCACACATTGCCCCCAGGTGGCCGGCTCATTCATATCATTCCAGAAGCCGTCTATTCCCTTTTCCGTGTAGAATTTGAAACTGCGGCCCCACCATTCCCTCGCAGACGGATTGGTGAAATCCGGGAAATGGCACAGCCCCGGCCATACTTCAGCCGCGTAATCGGCTCCGTCCGGGTATTTGACAAAAAAGCCTTGTTCCTTCCCCTCCCGGTAATATGGATAGCCCTCTTCCACTTTAATACCCGGATCAACGATTACCGCAGTGTGGAATCCCATTTCGCGGAGGCGGGAGGTCAATTGCTCCGGTTCGGGGAAGCGCTCCGGGTGGAAGGTGAAAACCTTGTACCCGTTCATATAATGGATGTCGAGGTAAATTACGTCTGCCGGGATGTCCTTTTCACGGAAAGTGCGGGCCATATTCAGCACTTCGCTGTCCGGGAAATAGGAGTAGCGGCATTGCTGAAAACCAAGCGCCCATTTGGGGGGCAAAGGCATGCGGCCGGTAAGGCGGGAGTACAGCTTCAGGATACCGGCAACATCCTCCGCGTGGAGAAAGAAGTAATCCATCAGCCCGTCTTCAGCTGAAAAACTGGCAAAGCGGTTATTGGAAGCCCCGAAATTAAATACCGAACGGTAGCTGTTGTTAAAGAAGATGCCATAGGCAAAGCCGTGATGCAGGCCGATGTAAAAAGGAGTGCTCAGATACAAAGGATCGGCATCGGCCGGATAGCCGAAGTAATCCGTATTCCAATTGACATAAGCATTGCCCCTGCGGTCGAGGTTTCCGGTTTTTTCCCCCAGACCGATAAAGCGCTCGCCTTCCTGGAGGGTTTTGTAAGCGCTTACCTGGGTACCGTTCCAGGATGTCCCGAAAGCCGGGTCGTCCGCGTTCAGAAGCCGGCCCCGGGTGTTGAAAAAGCTGAACCGCAGCGGGATTTTGCCGATTTCCACGCGGATCAGCCCGGTGTTTATTTGAATATGGCTTACTGTTTCTTGTAATTCCCAGTCACAGGGTTCCGGTTCAGCGCAAACCGCGTAGGGCAGGGGCAGATCTTCCTGTCCGCGATGCCGGATCAGCACGCGGATAATCCCGGGATGATACACCGTGCATTCCACCCGGGCATTGTCTGCTTCGACCAGGAAACCCTGCTCCTGGCGGGTTAGATTCTGAAAATTTCCAAGCGCTTCATTCATTGGTGGCAAACATAAAAGGCGTTAATGATTCAGGAAAACCGGATCCACAGCAGCACGATGCACCCCAGCAAAAGTAGGGAAAGCCAGAATTCCGGTGTGTTGATCGCTTTTTTCAGGGTCAGGGATTCTTTCCGGTAAACCACGGCTTCAATCTGTGCCTTGTTTGGAGCCGGAGAGGTCAGGCTGGCCAGCACCAATACGGCTGTGCACAGGACAAACAGGAAGATGGCAAAATGCAGGAAGTTAATAGCGGCAAAGGTATGGATCCAGCTTCCTGGCGCCAGGCGGTTTATGTACAATTCGGCTATCAGCCGTCCCAGTCCCAGGAAAAACCCGGTCCACAATGCCGCCAGGGCTCCGCGGGCGTTCAGGCGTTTGAAAAAGAGGCCCAGCAGGAACACGGCCGCTATGGGAGGAGCAATGTACGCCTGCACGCTTTGTAAATACAGGTACAATTGGTCGGAAAAGAATTTCATAAACGGTATCCATAGCATACCCAGTACTACCAGGACAGCTGTTGATATTTGGCCTACCCATACCAGTCTGCGCTCGCTGGCCGAAGGATTATACCGCTTGTAGAAGTCCAGGGTAATCAGGGTGGAGCAGGAGTTGAAAACCGAGGACAGGGAACTCATCAATGCGGCAAAGAGCCCCGCAATGACCAGGCCCCGCAAACCGGCCGGCAGGAGTGCCCGGATCAATGCAGGCAGGGTCTCGTCCGGATTGCTGATGTGCAGCTGCCCCTGCTGCATCAGGGCAAAAGCCACGATGCCCGGAAGCACGAAAATGAACAGCGGCAGCATTTTCAGGAATCCGGCAAAAACCGTCCCCTGCCGGGCATGGCGGATGTTCCTTGCCGAGAGCACACGCTGCACAATGAACTGGTCGGTGCACCAGTACCAAATACCCAAAATCGGTGCCCCGAACAGTATACCCGTCCAGGGATAATTGGGATGTGAAGCCGGTTTCCAGAGATTGAAATATTCCGGATCCACGATGTCGGTGAGTCCGCTCCAGCCGCCAATGGCCCGGAGCCCGAACCAGGTGACAACTATCGAACCGCCCACCAGTACCAGCATTTGCAGGGTATCGGTATACACAACGGCCCGCAGGCCCCCAACTATCGTGTACAGGCCCGTAGCTATTACCAGGATCAGCGCCCCGGTCCAGAAGTCAATGCCAATGGCTGAAAACACCACACCCCCAGCATAAATTGTCACGGAGATCTTGGTCAATACATACCCGATTACAGAAATTACCGCCAGGTAGGAGCGGGTGGCGGGGCTGTACCTTTTTTCCAGGAATTCAGGCATGGTGGCCACCCCGCTGCGCAGGTAAAAAGGCACGAACACCCAACCAAGCAGAAGGAGCACCATACCCGCCCAGATTTCGTAATGGGCTACCGGCACCCCGTCACTGAAACCGCTGCCGGCCAGCCCGATCAGATGCTCCGAACCGATATTGGATGCGAACAGGGAGGCTCCCACGACAAACCAGCCGATATTGCGCCCGGCCAGGAAATATTCCCCGGAAGTGTTTTGCCGTCCCCTGCGCCAAATAGCCCAAAAAGCAATAAAAAACACCATCGCGAAATAGGCGATGATGACCAGCGTATCCGGTGTGGACAAATTGCCAAGCCGCATAATCAAAGTTTTGAGCAGGGAAATTAACAGATTCCGGCCGGAATGAAATAAAAAAAGCCGGAGCTGTGCCCCGGCCTTAATATGGGTAGAGTTAATTTACCGGCTCAACACCAGTTCCTTATTGGTTTTCCGGCCGTTTTCCAGCAAGACCACTACCTCGTACACTCCGTTGGGCAGGTCTTTTGTAGTCAACAAATAAGCATCCCCATAGCCGGAGGCAGGAGATACGGAACAGACCAGGTCCCCGTTGGCATTGAATATCAGGATACCAGTGGCCTTACCGGGAGTGTACACTTTTACCATGTCACTGGCCGGGTTGGGGTAGAGCTGGATTTGGGGAATGGCCGGGTTGATAGTGACAGATACAATGTCGGAATAACTGTAGCTGCCGTCATTTTCGATCATTTTAAGGCGGTAGTAAGCAGTTCCGGATAAGGGGTTTTGATCCAGGTATTCATACGAAGCACCGGACGGGCTGTTCTCGGCTGAAACCGCGGCTATTTTCATAAAAGACTGACCATCATCAGACCGTTCAATTTCATATTGACTGAACTGGCTTTCATTGGCTGTTTCCCATTGCAGGCGAACCCCTTCCGGTTGGGCTAATCCGGAAAATGAAGTAAGTTGAACAGGCAAAATACCCATAGACAAGGGAATGGAACCATAAAATCCGGCATTCCCGTCATTTAGGTCTCGGTTCCAGGCATTGCCTGTTGCGGAACCCGGGGTCATTGCATCCACTCCGTCACACATGTAATAATCCTTTGTAGTATTGCCATCCCCGTCATTATTCCACCAACTACCGCTATTTCCCTGCTGATTCATGAAGGTGACTAAAGTGATATAAAGGGTTGCTGTATTGTTTGTTCCCAGGTCAGCCAGAGATATAGAAAATTCAACACAATTATAAGTTGTACTGTATGCAATCTGAGAGCTAGCATTTATTCCCGGAGGTGCATACCAAGGTGGAGTACCATTATCCCACATCTCGATGCTCAAGCCTGAACCCGTCCAGTGAATGTCGATATTCCGTTCACTCAACTGTGAACCTCCGGCACCCAGCGGCATACTGCCACTGTTACCATTGGAAACAGCGCCAATCCAGGTGTAATTTCTTGTTCCACCCGTTGTATAACCTATGGACAAGCCAGCGTGGAAGTTGCTGGGCGTGCTCAGGTTAGCCACTTTAATTAACCCGAACAGGCTGGTGCCGTCTGTTCCGAACCGGACTTCTGTTAAATCCGCGTCATCCGTCATCCCAGCATCCGTTCTTCTGTCCCCGCTGGTACCCGTATAAATCCATTGATTGTTAGAAATAGTAGTTCCATGGATTGTAGAAGAAGGGGTGCCTGTCCAATCGCTAGGATCTCCGTCAACAGTGATCTGGGCTTGCGAAGCAAAAGGCAAGACTGCCAAAAGCATTAAAGTGAATATTAATCCTTTCATTTGGCTTTTATTTTACTACACCAATCCGTAAAAAGCGAGGGCTGAATGAAACTTTGGAGGGTATTTTTTACACCTTTTAAAAAAGGAGCTTAAAGCCATGAAATTTCCGCGAAAAATCCAAGGGTTCTGTTGACAAAAGGTGCTGATACCGTAGCCAAAAGAACAGGAATCTGTAATTTTAATAGAAATTTTAGAATGAGGACAATCCGGATCCTTGCTGCCATTCTGCTCTTTTTACCCATCCGTGCATTCTGCCAGTTGACGGTCATTGTCGATACGGTCCCGGCCAATACACCGGCCGGAGACAGCATTTTCATGGCCGGGTCGTTTAACAGCTGGAACCCGGGAGACAGCCTGTATATCCTGCACCGGCAACCCGACAGTACCTTCCGGCTCACGCTAAACCTTTCGCCCGGGAGCATACAGTATAAGTTTACCCGCGGCTCCTGGACCACAGTGGAGGGAGGCGCGCAGGGGCAATATATCCCCAACCGGTCGCTAACCTTTTCGGCAGGCAATACGGTACACCACACCATCCTGGGCTGGGAAGACCTCGGGGGCGGCAATCCCGTACATACTGCTGACAGCAACGTGCATGTCCTCACCGATTCCTTTTTCATGCCCCAGCTGGGGCGCTACCGGAGGATTTGGGTTTACCTGCCGCCCGATTATGATTCCTCTGGCAGAAGTTACCCGGTATTGTACATGCAGGACGGGCAGAACCTGTTTGACGATGCCACCGCCTTCCTCGGAGAATGGGGCATTGACGAATCGCTGAACAGCCTGTTCGCCCAAGGCGATTCCGGGATCATTGTGATTGGTATCGACAATGGCGGCACACACCGGCTGGACGAGTACAGCCCTTATGTCAATGCCCAGTATGGCGGAGGTGAGGGCGACCAATATGCGGATTTCCTGGTAAACACCCTGAAACCGTTCATTGATTCGGCCTACCGCACGCTGCCGGGCCGGGAGCACACGGGCATTATGGGCAGCAGCATGGGCGGATTGATTTCCTTTTATGCCGGGCTAAAGTACCCGGAGGTCTTCAGTAAAATCGGGATATTTTCTCCTTCTTTCTGGTTTTCTTCCCAGATCTATTCCTTTGCCCAAAACCTGTCGCATCCATATGATATGCGCCTGTATTTCCTGGCGGGCCCCAACGAATATCCCGGGATCGTGCAGGATATCCAGAACATGTACAACACCCTTCTCGGTTCAGGCTTCAGCGCCACGGAAATGAAAATGGTTTTCCCTACGGACGGCCAGCACAGCGAATGGTTCTGGAAGCGGGAATTCCCGGCTGCTTACCAGTGGCTGTATTACGGTATCGGCACGGGCTTTCTGCTGGGCGCTTCCCCGCGGCAGGCCATCACCCTGTATCCCAACCCGGCCAGTAGTGAAATCAGGCTGGTGGGGCTGGAATCCTGTTCTGACTCGGTGATTCACGCGGAAGTGTATGGCATACTCGGCAACCTGGTTCTTGAAGCCGAGCTCAGGGACGGCCGCTACCGGCTTTCGGTGGAGGGGCTGGGCAACGGCCTGTACGTGCTGAAGGTATCGTGCGCTGGCGCTGAACTGGCCGGGAAGTTCCGGGTGGCCCGTTAACGCGAGTTTTCCCTTTCCGGATGGCTTATTTCAGGCGGAGGATATCAAACCCCCATGGCGCGGATTCAAGCACCAGGCTTTCGTTGTCAAATTCAGAATTGCCAAACAGGTGCCTGACGGTAGCAGGCAGGTTTTCCATGCCCAGGGCCTGGAGGATGATGCCAGACAGTTGAAGCGATATTTCCGCGGGGGTATCCCCGAAGTGGGCAATGCAGATAAGCACTTCCTTTCCGGTAAAACGGGCCCAGGCAAAGACCGGAGCTTCGGGAGGGTCTTTTACCAGGCTCTCGGACAGGTCGAGGCACTTCCCGGTGGCGAACACTTCCTGTTCTGATACGAGCTTCAGCAGGGCGGCATACCAGTCATGCAGGGTGCGGGTATTGCTGTCGAGAGCGGCTGGGTTCCAGTTCTGGGAAATCAGTGGCTGCAGGGTCGGTAGCGACCAGTAGTCAAAAATGGTGGTCCTGCCGTCATCCCCGCCAAAGCCTTCGGCTTCTTCGGCAGGCTCGCCCAGTTCCTGGGCCGCGTAAATCATCACCGGGCCTTTTCCCAGGGCGGCTGTCACGCCCATGGCCGGTACGGCTTTCCATGGGTCACCCGCGAAAAAGCGGCTGGCTATACGCTGCTCGTCATGGTTCTCGAGGAAGCGCAACAGCTGGCTGTCCGTTTCGGACAGCGCGGCATGGGCCATGGACAGAGCTGGAATGCCGGCCCGGCCTTCGATAACGGCCCGCAGGTTGTCGTACATGCCGGTTTTGTCGTACAGGTAATCGAAATGGCCCTGCTCCAGGTAGGTTTCGTAGGCGTCCGGGTTGTAGATTTCGGCAATGAAGATAATGCCGGGATATTTTGCCTTTACCTGCGGAAGGGCCCATTCCCAGAAAGCCACGGGCACCATTTCGGCCATATCGCAGCGAAAGCCATCCACGCCTTTGCCAGCCCAGAACAGGAGAATGTCCAGCATCTTGTGCCAGGTGTCCGGCACGGGGTCGAAATGCTCTGTTTTGTCATGCAGGTAATCAATCCCGTAGTTGAGTTTTACGGTTTCGAACCAGTCGTCAACGGAAGGCTGGGGTTTAAATACATTGTTACCGGTGGCTTTGGCCGGGCGTTCCCGGTAAGACGGATATTGGCGGGCAGAATCCAGCGGCAGGGGATCATAGCCTTCCGGAACCCGGAAAGACCGGCCGGGGAGGTAGTAAAAGTTGTTATTCGGGTCAAAAGCCCGGGAGGTGTCATCGCCTGCCCCGAGGTCCACCACGCCTTCCGGTTTGCTGTCTGACCGGTAATCCCGTGCCACATGGTTGGGCACGAAATCCATCAGCACCCGCAGGCCCGCTTCATGGGTACGTGCGATAAGGGCGTCCCACTCCGCCATGCGCTCCGGTACGTTTTCCGCCAGGTCCGGGTCAACGTCATAATAGTCCTTCACCGCGTAGGGCGAGCCGGCCCGGCCTTTCACCACCAGCGGGTTGTCCGGGGTTATGCCAAAGCGGCTGTAACCGGTCATGGTGGCGTGCTCCAGGATGCCCGTGTACCATACGTGGGTGGCCCCGAGGTTTCTGATGTAACGCAATGAGGATGAATCGATTTGGTTGAATTTGCCGCAGCCGTTTTCTTCAATGGTGCCGTAAGGTTTTCGCGTGGTATCGTTGTTGGTGAACCACCGGGGCATCAGCTGGTAAATCACAAACTTATTTCCTTGCCAGGTGACAGGTAATGTAGCGGGCTTGGAAGCGGTTGACCCGGATTCGGGTGCCTGGCAGGCAAGAAGCAGGAGCAGGCCGGCCAGGAAATACCCCAGGAGGCTATTTCCGGCTGTAGACTTCATGTAGGTAATAATTCGCCAGGTTGTGGATCGGCTGTTTTATTACCTGACCCACGGTCATCCCTTTCTGGGTGGCGACTTCACGCAGGATGTCTTCAAAATAAAAGGCAATAGACCCTACAAAATGCACGGGTACCTCTTCGTATTTATCGAAACGGCAGACGTGGATATCCAGGAATTCCAGCAGGGATTTCCGCACCAGCTTGCGCACATAGTAATAATCCCGGTGATTGGACAGAAAACGGGCGAAGGATGCCAGGTAAACGTTCGGGAAAGGTTTTTTGTAAACGTTTTCAAAAATCACTTCCTTGGACAGGTGATACACATCCTCGAGTTCCTGATGAATCTGGGTTGGCAGTTTGTTGTACAGGAAATCAATAATCAGTTTCTTGCCCATATAGCTGCCGCTACCCTCATCGCCCAGGATGTAGCCCAGGGCATGCACGTCATCATGCAGGCGTTCCCCGTCAAAATATCCGGCATTGGAGCCCGTCCCGATAATGCAAGCAATGCCGGGCTGGTGGTCACAGGTGGCCAGGGCGGCTCCCAGCAGGTCATGGCCTACTTCCACGGTTTCGGCATTCTGAAAAAACTGCCGCAGGGCTTCTTCCACGATGGCGTTCCTTTCCGGACTGGAACAACCGGCTCCAAAATAATGCACCGCTTCGATCCGGTCGGCATATTTTGACAACCCTTCCGAAGCTTCCAACTCACGCAGGATATGCTCCTGCGTATGGAAAAACGGGTTGAATCCCATGGTGCTGATTTTGTCCAGGTCTTTCTCCGTGCCGGGATCCAGCACTTTCCAATCGCATTTAGTCGAGCCGCTGTCGGCAACCAATATCATTAGCTATTGCATTTAGATTCTGGGACGAAATTACCAAATAAGGTTCAGACCTCTCAGGGATTGACCAGCAGAAATTTACCGGTGTGCACCCGGTTTTCCCGCGTAATCCGAAATAAGTAAGCCCCCGGCTTTGCTTCTGCGGGCGGAACCCAGCGTATTCGCGCGAAAGGAGGCGTCACGTTGGTTGGGAAGGCATCTATCATGCGGCCATCCAGGCTGTAGATGTTTACCATAGCTTCCTCCGGTTTATCCACCCGGAAGCTGAACTGCACTTCATTGCCAGCCGGCTGGGGATATACCGAAACCTCATCACTGGTATATATGGAAATGGGGCTTGTGCCAACAGGTACTTCCAGGTCAGGCTTTGGCAGGCGCTTGTCTGTGAATATGTAATACTGGCCGGGATTCAGGTTTAACCAGGCATTCGGATCAGTGATATTCACGCTGTCGCCCCCCAAATAGCTGTACCACCAGCCCGCATGCGGGAAATTCGGATCCACCGAATTGGACGTGACCCCGAAATTTCCCACAACGGTTACATTCATGGAAGGGTCATAGATCTGGATCCGTTTATTGTAACTGGCCGTCACCATACTGAAATTCGTACTCCTGAAAGCCGGATACTGCGTTTTCAGGTGAATCAAAGCCCGCCAGGTTTTATACAATAACTGGCGCTCCGGTTCATCGTAGTACCACCATTTGATAGGCTTTTTACAGGTCCTGCAAGGGTTGTCGATGGAGATGTCATACCCCAATTCTCCGAATTGGTAGATCATTTTCGGACCGGGTATAGTGAAGAAAAAAGCTCCTGCCAGTCCCATACGGTCCAGCGCAGTGGAAAGGTTTTTGACATTGTAATTGCCGCTGGAATTGCCGTATTGCAGATTCTTGAACATCAGGCGTTCCTCGTCATGACTTTCCATGTAGGTAACCAGGTTGGGCTGCGACCAGCCTCGGGTGGTGTAGGCCGCCCAAGAGAGGTTGGAATTGTAGCCCATGGTGGCTTCATTGTAATCGTGGTTCATATTGCCCCATAGCAGCATGCCGTAATTGGCCAGTTCGGTTTCTTCCTGGTTTACGGCAAAGTGCTCGAGAATCACATAAATCCCCGGGTCGATGCCCCAAAGCGTGTCCGCAATCCGCTTCAGGTTTTGAATACGGGAAGCGTCATACTGGGCCCAGGCGTTGACATCATTCCCGGTGTTGGTCTGCGTAAATCCTTTCGACAGGTCAAACCGATAACCATCCACATGATAATTGATCACCCAGTGGGAAAGCACCCGGTCCACAAAATCGCGGGTAGCCTGGCTTTCGTGGTTGAAGTCATAACAAATACTGAAGGGATGGGTAGCCACGGTATTGAACCAAGGGCTGTTGGGAGCCGGGCGGCTGTTCACCGCGTCCCAGTACAACCTGACCAGGGGGCATTGTCCGCAGGCATGATTCAGCGCAATGTCCATAATAACCGCAATGCCCCGCTGATGGGATGAATCAATAAAAGCTTTCATGGTTTCTGCCGGGCCGTAATACTTATCAGGAGCCAGGTAAAAAGACGGGTTATACCCCCAGCTGCTGTTGCCTTCAAACTCATTAACAGGCATTAATTCAATGGCATTGATCCCGAGGTCCTGCAGATAGTCCAGCGTATCAATCAGGGTTTTGAAATCATGGTTAGCCAGGAAATCGCGGAGCAACAATTCGTAAATCACCAGGTTGCGCTTGTCAGGGCGTTGGTAAGCCGTGTCGTGCCAGGTGTAAGGCGTCTGGGCGGTCTGCAAAATCGAAACGATGCCGGAGGTTTTCCCGTCCGGGTAAGGTTTCAGGTTTGGATAGGTGCTGGGGGAAATATACTTGTCATTCCAGGGATCCAGTATTTTTTCGCATAGAGGATCGGCAATTTTCAATTGTTCATCCACCAGGTATTGATAGGCGTATTCCTGGCCCGGGGTTAGCCCGGTAATTTCCCGCCACCACGTAGTGCCGTCCTGCGACAGGCGCATGAAATATGCCGTATCCGGTTGCCAATTGTTGAAATCCCCGAGGATGTACACGTTGTTTTTGCCCGGGGCGTACAGGCGGAGCAGTACGGTGGAGTCGTTCAGGTAATTGATGCCGTTTTGTGTTCCGGCTGGCGGGTCAATGTATTGTACCGTAGGGTTAATAATGTAATAAAAAGTATCCGTGACGACCGATGAGCCGTCATCGGCTGTAAGTACAATTTCATTTTTGCCTGTCAATCCGGCTACCAGGGCATAGCCCAGTGAATCCCCTGTAGCCTGAGCCAACTGGTTGCCGTTTTCTGTGAGGGTCAGGGTAGCTGCCTGGCTGGCCGCTGCCCAGATGTGAATGGTATCGCCCGGATTTACAAAAAGGTTTACTGAAGAGGGTGTTACAAATTTTGCAAATAATTGCCCGGCAGGATAAACATCGGTGTAAATATCCGATCCGTCCGCTTCGCGGCCCACCACCGATCCGTCTGCATTCCGGAACACAAACGCCATTTTCAGAATTTCTTCCCCGGCAGGCACTCCGTAAAAAGAGCGAATCGGGTAAGAGATCTTATGCAGATCATTCCCGAGATCCTGCATCAGCACACTCGGATCGGGCGTCCCCCAGTTGCCCTGTACATATTTCCAGGTAGTCGGTGTAGCGCTTAAATTGGTAATTACACCTGTGTGGGCATAGACAGGACTGATGCCCTGCAAGGCGCCATTGCCTTCTTTCGCATTATAAATGATTGTTACCGTATCAGTATCATGCGGGAAGATGGGCCGTACAAGGACGATTTGCGCTTGAATATAACAGGCAAACAACAGGAAATATATCAGGACAACGGGCTTTTTCATTCCTAAAAAGTTCAATGTTAGTTACGGATACAAAAATAACGGCATGGCGCCTGAACACCATGCCGTTGTGCGCTGTCTCGTTCAAAATTCAGCTTAACGAATGACCATTAATTTTTTGGTAACCACGGTATTGCCGTTAGTGATTGAGTAGAAATACAGACCGCTTTCCACTTTGACACCGGCAGCATTGGTGCCGTTCCATACAAAGGAGTAGTCTCCTGCTTGCTGGGCTCCGTCAAACAGTACGGCTACTTCCTGCCCGACTGCGTTCAGGATTTTAACCGTAATGTTATCGGCATTCCGTGTCAGCCCATAGCTGATGGTGGTTGATTCCGTCATAGGATTGGGGAAGCTGCCGAAATTATCCACATGCGCGATGTTATCGTTGATACCTGCAGGATATACCCACTCTGCAGTAACACCGTCAAAAGGAGAACCGTCACTTTGCTCAACAGTCAGGTTGGCAGTGTTCAGGTTTCTGATAAATATATCATTGCAGCTGTAATCTTTCCCTTCAATAGTTCCGTCCTCATTCCGGAAAACCAATCCCATGTTGAAAATGGTGTCAGAATTTGGATCCACACCGTAATAGTTGTAAAGGTGCATGGTGATGGACCATTCATCCGGATTGCCGGTAGCTGTCATTAATCCCACGCCATCATCCTGGCCCCAGTTGCCTACAACAATTTGCCAGGAAGTTGATGGACTTGTGCCAACGCCTGAATGGATATAGGCCTTGTTTGATCCTGCCAGTTGACAAGTAGCACCGCCTTTGGTACCATCAACAGTAATCCTTAAGGAATCGGCCTGCGCATAGGTGAAAAGAGCTGCGGCCATCAATAAGCTGAAGAGTTGAAATTTTGTTTTCATAGGCTTCTTCATTTTGAAAAGGGTTATTAATTGATTTAAACAAGGTAAAGCTAATAAAAACTTACCTGATTCACTAAGGCGCATTTTAAAATTTGGCAAAAAAAAACTGCCGTGCGGTAGTTTTTCAATATTTATATCAAATTATCTTAATTTACGCGAATCGGATCGACCGAAATACCGTGGCAACTATTGCAAGCCCCTGTGGTTGTTGCTGAAGGCATAAATTCTTTGTTCCCGGAAACACTTGCCACTGAGGGATAAACCCCTCCGCTCAGGTCAATGTTTTCTGTGGTATAGAAATTACCGTTCCCGTCCACTTCAATGGTCGTTACTATATTACCTGTGCTGTTGGGGACGTCATAAAGGGTTACCGTACCGTTGGGATTGGGGCTCGTTAATGTGGTATCAAAAACGGTCCCGGCAACGGTAAACCATCCTTCCCCCGTTCCTCCTTGCTTGTGGCATGACATACAATTACCGCTCATTCCGGTGCTTTTAGTACTGTTGTGCTGACTGATATTTACCACATTTCCACTGTTTTGCTTTTTACAGGATCCTGTAATCAATAATAAACAGGCTAAAAAAACAACCAATAAAATAAAACTGGTTTCTTTCATGATATAGGTTTTTCGTGGGAGTCGAATTTAGGGCTTTAATTATGGTTGCACCCTGAATAATGATTAAATAATGGTAGTAGTTCATGCGGGTTTTTCAATTATGTCACCGCATCCAGCTATTCGATTTAATCTATTTTTACGTTAAAATCCATTGATGCAAGACTGGATAAAAACTCTTTTTACAGGTTGTTTATTGTGTGTATTCCTTTCCGCTTCCTGCTACCGAAGAACTCGTGTGGATCCACTGGAAGACCGTATAGAAATAGCAGCTGATTCAGTGATTTTTGCGGTTATTGGCGATTATGGAGACAGCAGCAGGGCCGAGGGGCAGGTGGCTAATCTAGTCAAATCCTGGGATCCGGACCTGATCATAACACTGGGGGATAATAATTATGATTTTGGGGATTCAAAGACATTAGTTCGCAACATCGGCCGCTTTTACGGGGATTATATATATAACCCGGACGCTCCTGAAGACCAACGGGTACGGGGCAAAGCCTGGAGAGAAAAGCTAAACCGTTTTTTCCCTTCACCAGGCAATCATGATTATTATAACCTGCGCGGGCTATCGCCTTACCTGGAATATTTTACCCTGCCAGGTAACGAGTTATATTATGACTTTATCTGGGGCCCGGTACACTTTTTTTCCCTGAATTCCGGCAAACTGGGTAAACTCAACCCTGACAGCGAACAATTGACCTGGTTTAAAAAACGCCTGGTCGTTTCCGATTCGCCTTGGAAAATAGTTTATTTCCATCACCCCCCCTACAGCATTTCCAATCATGGAAATCATCCGGACTGGCAGCTGCCTTACCGGCAATGGGGGGTGTCTGCGGTTCTCTCCGGTCATGATCATGTTTATGAAAGAATTCAGGAAAAACAATTTCCTGAATTTGCCTGGTTTGTGAATGGTACCGGGGGCCGCTCCACCTTGTATAATTGTTATCCGGAAAAACTCGATACCAGCCGGTTTAATGTTACCTGCCTGAACTGTTGTTACGGAGCTATGAAAGTTACTGCAACCGCAGGGAAAATAGTATTTGAATATTTCTCCGTAAATCAGTCGGATTCTGCCCTGGACCGGTGGATGTTAAAAAAGTGAATTTTGCCTGAGTTGGGCAGACTTTAAATAAATCAGGGGTTGCATGCAAGCCCCGGGAAAAAAGTGCGGAACGGCTACATAATTGATCAGTTCAATTCATTCCAGAAATGCTTTTTTGGCATCCTGAATTTGTAAACTTCCTAGGAGGGCAGGACGGTGAAAAAAGAAAAGGGCATGACGGAAAAGCCATGCCCATACCCCTTTACGAAAAGGCAATAGAGACTTTACTCGCTTTTCCGGGTTCTGATGCCAAATGGCAAATATAAAGGGCAAAAACTGATAAAGCTCGTTAGTAGAAAAACGATTCCTACTACCATTAAAACAATGCCTAATGTTCCAGTCACTGTATTAGTGAAATACAGTATACCGAAAATGATAGCCAGAATAACCCGGATAATGCGATCGGCAGATCCCATGTTCTTCTTCATAATCCTATGAATTTTAGGTCAGGTAATCAATCAGCCAGACAACGCCTGCTATCAGGCCAATACAAAGAATACATGCAATGATAAGTCTGGCCCATTGTGCTTTCATCATTTATCAAAATTCGCAAATTGGGTATTGGTTTTCAGTGACATAGGTTACACTTCTCCAGACAAGGTGATAGTGCCCCGTCCTAAACTGACTGTACCGGTATTTTCCAGCCGTTTTAAAATACGGCTTACCACTTCCCGGGCAGTTCCGATATGATTGGCAATTTCCTGGTGGGTTACTTCAAGCATAGGGCTTCCCGTGGCGATTGCTTTGGCGTGGAGGTAGGCTAAAATCCTGTCATCCATACGATGAAACACCAATTGGTCTATGGTGTCAAGAAGTTCGGTGTAACGTTGATTGAACAAGTCATAGACATAAGCATTCCAAGTGGTATATCTTTCCATCCAGATCTTTACGAGGGTTGCCGGTATCAGGATTATTTCTGAATCAGTTTCCGTGGCTGCTTCCACCTTGCTTTTATCATTATGCAGGCAAGCAGTGAGCGACATGACACAAGATTCTCCCGGTTTGATATAATAGAGTAATAACTCTTTATTCTCTTCTTTGCGCATAACCTTTACCGAACCGGAAATAACCAGAGGCACCTGTTTTACATATGCCCCTTTGGCAAGAATGGGCTGCCCGCCTGGAAGCGAAAGAAATTTCCCTTTTTCCAGAATTTCTTCCCGGAGTTCAGGCTCCAGGAAAGGATAGAAACGAAATAGCGGGTCATCCATTACCTGCGAAGATAACGGACAACCCGTTTATGACCTAATGTTCGTGATGGTGATGTTCATGCCCTTGCTCGAGATAGGGCACATAGGGCTGTACACCGGCTCCTTTCTGATAAACCATCCGGCCTCCAAGATGGGCCTGGTAAGCCAGCAAACCCGCTACTGCCAGTGAGACCAGCACAAAACCAATCCTCTCACCGCTTTTCATCGATTTCCTGCGGATATATAACCACAAAAACATGGCTCCAAAGAAACCAATCAGCACATAAGCCAAGGTTTCATGCGTTTCCATTAGCTGGTGTATCTCCTCGTTATGAGCAATAATGGCTGCCTGAGCACGTCCTGTCAAGATAGTTACGCCTGCCGCTACAAAACTCAAACCGCTTAAATAATAACTGACTTCAGTCCATATCTCCCTTTTGTTAAAGAGGCTTATGGTTATAAACAAAACAACACACAAAAACAAAACAATCGGAAAATGAACCGTTAGTGGATGTAAAGGAACATTGAACAACATAGTTTTCTTTCATTTTACAGTGATCAATCGTTTATTTTGATTCTTCAACCAACAGTTGATGAAATTGATGCCGGGCATCATAGAGCCTGATTTGCACTTCAGCAACCGGCAGGTTAAGAATTTTACTAATTTCTGCATAGTTAAACTGTTCGATATCACATAATAGAATAAATACCCGTTTTGTGATTTCCAATCTTTTAAGACTATTGTTCCATGGTTCCTCGTGCAGGGCATCCATTGCATGTACGTTAAACAACATGGAAACAATGGGATGGTTTTTATCATTGGGAATAACTATTTCTTCCCGGAAATTCAGAGGTAAAATATGTGCAAAATCCCGTTTGATTGTTTCGTGCAACAAGGAAAACCAGGCGAATTTACTGTTTCCCATTGGCCGGTTGCTGGCCATACGGTTCAGGCCTTCCGACACTGTTTGCAAAGTTATGTCGTTGGCCAGGTTCAGGTCGTATGAAAGGTGCCAGGAGTAGGTGTAGAGCAACTCCACATTTTCAAGTTGATCGGAACTAAGTAAACTATCAGGTTGAGTTTTCTTTGTCATATCGACATCTTAATGATGTATGGCGGGCCGGGCTTTTTTATTACGAATCTAATATAGTGGTTTTTGCATTATGACATACTGTTTCAGCCTTTTTAAAGGAGTATATTAACACTAATTAACGATTCATTTTCAGGGGGTTGACAATAATGTCTGTTTGTTGGAAACTTTGCTGCAGAGAAATTAAAAAAAGCCCGGTTGCCCGGGCTTTTTCATAAGCTTCTCCAAGCTTACTGTTTAATAAATTTCTGATAGGTATTATGATTGTTTACCCCGGTTATTTCTATCAGATAAAACCCACTGGCTAGATTTGCCACCGGGATAGCTGCAGTTTGAATCCCCTTTTGCAGGATTAGGTTTTGGGTAATCCCGGTTTCGGCCCCTGAATAGTTCAGGATCCGAATGGCATACCTACCGGATTCTTTAACCAGGAAATAAAGATTCAATTGCGCGGAAACCGGATTGGGATAAATTTTGGTAATATCCTTCATTGGTTGTTCCAATATACCTGTTGGAAAGGACAAGGTGGCTTCCGTGGCAAAGACCGGTGGCAGTTGGTTAGCCTGTTCCGGGATAAACGGTATGCCATCGCCATCCGAGTCAGAACCGTTTTCACCCGTGTTGGGTCCTTCTGATAGTTGCATACTGTTGACCACTTTTTTAAAGAACAGGGTGTAGATGGCGGGTGCCACGGTATTATTGCCTGTCAACGATCCTTCGCGCAACGCACCGGCAATTATAGCAATAATTTCCGGGGAATAAATTGCCTGGGGATTTCCCTGTTCAGTGCGGAAACTGTGCACAGACGGTACATAGAATTCGGAAATCAGGTAATTATAGGCATTATCGGCTGTGGCAAGGTATGCACTGTTGCCAGTAGCCTCGTATGCAGCATATAAACCCCGGGCAGCAGCAGCCTGGCTGACGACCTTCTTGGCACCGGAATCGGGACCGTTGCCAATCGTATACCTGTTATAATATCCACCGGCAGGATCTTTTAATTTGGTGGAGAGGAATGCAGCCTGTGCATTCAAAACCCCCAAGGCTATTCCTTCAATCGGTGTTCCGGCAAATTCTTCCACTACCTGTTTCAGAATTACCAGGATATACCCGGCATTTTGCGTGCTGATGGTATTGCCCGGTACCGGGTTTTTGCTTCCATCCAGGCCTGAAGAATCTACAAAAGTTCCTTCCTGCATGTTATAGTGCATAGCCATTAGGTTTTGGAAAATCACTTTGGCGGTTCCTTTCATCAGGTCATATGGGCCGGGCATACCGGTTTGTGACATGGCAGCCGGGAAAGGGTCGCCATCAAACACTGCTTTATAAGCAAGGTGAGCGGCATCACTGCTGTCATTCGGATTCATCATATTGGTAAAATTGAGCGTTCCCCACAGGTAGGATAACTGGTCCCAGAGTAAACTGGCAGCGTCTGAAACAATTAATGAAGATAGTTTAGGAGGCAGCATGGCATTTACCTGAGTTTCCGTTACATCAATCCGGTGCGGGAAATATTGAATCCCGTTAGCCGGATCATAGGTCATGGGATTTACAGCTCCGAGACTGTCTCCGTTATAAGCCAACCGGTTGATAACAAACAAGGTTTTATTAATGGCTTCGGCTGTCAGTACATGGCCGATAAATCCGTCCAGCCCGTCCCCGCCATAATAAACATTATTGCCCGGGTCGAAATGAGGCGAACCGGCCGAATCCGGACTTACCACCCCGTCCGGATCGATGCCGTTATCCAGCGAATCGTGAAAGGCGCCCAGCATGTCCTGGGCCCATAAATATTGTTTCATGAGGGTTTGGCCCATGGCTGCCAGATTCAGGGTTTTGTTCATCTTGCTTCGGTCCCAGCGAAGGGTTGAAAAATCGGTTGAAAAATTTTGTGTGTCCACTGGTTGAGGCAGGTGCGGGTCTCCGCTTTCGAATTCGGCAAACTGGGGCCACGCGTTAGCGGGCGCCATATGGTTGGTAAGCAAAATGAAATGCGCGATGGTTTTCATTAGCTCATCGTCTTCCTTAAACCCGTTTTGCATGCCTCCGGTGAAGGTTCCGTCAAAATTGGAAGGTTCCATGGCCGCTTTTTGGCTAATGACCGGAGACCACATCATGTGCAGTCCCATCCCTGACTGGGAAACAATGGTTGCCAGGGCGTATCTGGAATATTCATAGCTTTCTATGCCCGTGGTGTAAGCTATGGAATCGGGGCTGTTCAGGGTGAACGGATTCAGGTTGTCCAAATTGTACCCAAGGGCTTCTGCAAATGGTTCTCCACTTTCATTGATCTCATTGGCCAATAACATTTGGCCCGCTGTTTTGTAGATGTTGGTATTGGTAATTTGCACCTGCGCTTTGAGGCTAAAAATTGCCAGCATCACCAGGCTGGCCAGTGTGTAAATACGTTTCATGATTACTTTCTCCTGATTTTTAATGAAATAATTCATGTATCGGAGCCAAAGGTAGAAGCGGGGCATTGGGTAAGTTGTCGGGGATTTGACAGTTCCGGGCAATTAAGGTGTTTTTAAGAAAGCCCGGATTTATACAAAAAATAAGAGGCCTCCGCGAGGAAGCCTCTTTTGATGAAGGGAATCAAATCAGGATTCAGTACTCCTGTTAAAAACCATGAAAATCTACTGTCGTTGCTAGCTACCGCTAATCAAACAACAATAATAAACAGGAGTATGGATTCAATTTGTCGGAAAAACGACAGAACCTGATTTTCTGTTTCTGGCTTACAGGGACGCAATGATTTTCCGGAGTTTGTCTTTAATTTCTTCAGCGACAGCCCCCAGTTCATTATTCTCCACAGCCTGCATACTGGCCATGGGGTCAATGGCTGAAACTTCAACCGTATTGGGGCCCAGTTGCTGAACCACTACATTGCAGGGCAACATCAGGCCAATTTTATCTTCAGCCTGAAGCGCTTTGTAAGCATAAGGCGGGTTGCAGGCGCCCAAAATCCGGTATGGCCTGAAATCCACATCCAGTTTTTTCTTCAGGGTGGCCTGTACGTCAATTTCAGTCAGAATGCCAAAGCCTTCGGTTTTCAGCGCTTCCGTTACCTTTTCAATGGCCGATTCCATATCGGTTTTCAGTGTTTTTGAAAAAAAGTAAGTCATTGTTTTTTAGATTTTGTAATGAGATAATTGTAAATAAGCGATGTTGTGAATCCAATACCGCCAAAGATCACAGCGGTCAGAAGAAGACCTGCAAGGGTTTGCCCCATGGGAACACGATCGCGTAAAATGCTTTGCACATCCAGCCCATGTAACAAGGCATTGAATATCCAGATAGTAAAGTCATGTCCTGCCAGGCTCATGAATATAAGGCAGGACAGGTAAAATAACAATCCGGCTGATGCGGTTCCCAGCGCAAATTTTCCGGTGTGCAATTTTGGATATTTCATGGGTTTACAAATTTACTCAGGAAATGCCGGGTTGCCGTTTGCGGATGCTGCGTTTCAGCAACTGCGCGTTCAGGGCAACAATCACCGTGCTCAGGCTCATGAATACTGCGCCCACAGCAGGTCCGAGCACTATTCCGTACGAGAACAATACCCCGGCAGCAAGCGGGATGGCAATGGCGTTGTATCCTGTGGCCCATGCTAGGTTCTGGATCATTTTTCCATAAGTGGCTTTTCCAAAAAGGATGAGGTTCAGGATATCCTGGGGATTGGAGTTGACCAGTATGATATCAGCTGTTTCGGCTGCGATATCTGTACCTGAACCTACGGCAATTCCTACATCAGCCTGTGCCAGGGCGGGGGCGTCATTGACCCCATCCCCGGTCATAGCTACAAAGTGGCCTTTCTGCTGCAACTCTTTGACAATTTCCACTTTCTGGTGGGGCAATACTTCAGCATAGAATCCATCCAGGCCCAGTTGCTCGCTGACGGAACGGGCCACCGTAGTATTGTCTCCGGTTGCCATGAATACCTTTATTCCCTCTTTCCGGAATTTTTCGATGGCAGCTTTTGATTCCGGTCTTATTTCATCAGCCAGGGCAATGTATCCGGCTAATTCTTCATTCACCAGGACAAAAACAATGGTTTCGGCTTTGGTAAGCTGGGTGTCTTCCGGGATTTCAATCCCTTTTTCTTTCAGGTATCCCGGGCTGACCACTTTAATGTTTTTCCCGTTTACGAACGCTTCCACCCCTTTGCCTGTGATGGCATTAAAACTGCTGTTTTGCGGAATTTCCAGGTTTAACCCTTCGGCTTTTTGAACAATACCTACTGCTATGGGGTGTTCTGAATTTTGTTCCAGGCTGGCCGCCAGCGCGAGAACCTGGTCAGTGGTATAATCACGCCCGATAACGGTTATTCGCGTCACTCCGAATTCGCCTTTGGTGAGTGTACCGGTTTTGTCGAATACAATGGCCGAGATTTTCCGGGCATTTTCAAAGGCGGTCCGGTTCCGGATCAGCAAACCGTTTTGCGCGGAAATAGCTGTGGAAATGGCCACTACCAGTGGAATGGCCAGACCGAGTGCATGCGGACAGGAAATCACCATAACGGTAACCATCCTTTCCAGCGAGAAAGTGAAATCATAACCCAGCACTAACCACGTAGTCAGGGTGATGAATCCCACGGATAAAGCTATGTAAGTAAGCCATTTGGCGGCCCGATCAGCCAGGTGCTGGGTTTTGGATTTGGTTTTTTGGGCTTCCTGAACCAGGGTGATTACTTTATTCAGGTAGGAATCTTCCCCGGTATGCTCAACCTGGACTTTCAGTGAACCGTTTCCGTTAATAGACCCCCCAATGACCTGACCGCCCTGGGTTTTGAGAACCGGTGTGCTTTCCCCGGTAAGCATGCTTTCATTCAGGTAGCTTTCCCCTTCGGTTATCACACCGTCTGCGGGTACTTTTTCACCGGGTTTGATCAGGATGATATCTCCTTTTTTCAGTTCCTCCAACGGAATGTCCATGACATGATCCCCATGAACCAGGTGTGCTTCAGAAGGCATCATGCTTACCAGCATTTCCAACGCTCGCGATGCCCCAAGCACTGATTTCATCTCTATCCAGTGCCCGATCAGCATAATATCAATCAGTGTAACCAGTTCCCAGAAAAACATTTTCCCTTCCAGACCAAATACCACAGCGCTACTGTACACGTAAGCGACACTGATGGCAACGGCTATCAGGGTCATCATGCCCGGGGCCCGTTTTTTTACTTCGCTGACAAGCCCTTTTAAAAATGGCCAGCCACCATAAAGGAATACGATAGTTGATAGGGAAAAAATGAGGTAGTTTTGTCCAGTAAATGCCAGGGTGAAACCTAGGAATTCCTGAATCATGGGCGACAAAAGCAATACAGGAACCGTGAGCACCAGGGATACCCAAAACCGTTTCCTGAAATCAGCAATCATCATGCGGTGATGATCGGCATGATCATGATGGCCTCCATGTTCAGCGTGGTTATGATGTTCATGATGGTGATGTTTCTCTGTTTCATGATGATGATGTGTGTGTTCCATGGGTTTGGTTTTTGAAATTCAGAAACTTCGTTCCTGACAGGTTAATGAATTACAACCGGGCCTTCTTCCCCGCTTCTGATCCGGATGACACGTTTAACCTCTGAAATTGAAAGGATACCATCTCCGGGAGAACCGGTCTTGGCATTTTCCCGGATGAGGGCAATGGCTTTTTCCAGATTTTCGTCTGTAACCAGCAATTCAAGTTGTACAATCCTGCAATGAAGAAAAGGATATTTCAGACTGGGAAAATCTTTTTCGGGGTCGGAAAAACGGCCGGTGCCCTCGCAGTCGGAAATAGTAACGCCAAGAAAACCGGAAGACCGTAAAGCGTCATACACAGCCTGTAATTTTTCAGGCCGGATAAAGGCTTTTATTTCTTTCATGATGATTTGATTTTTGGGTTTGACAAAATATTGGGTTTTACCGGATGATTGGCTTCATCCTCTATGGTGAATTTTCGGATGATTAACCGGTTTCCCTGGTCATAGGTCAGGTAGCTCCAGAGCCAGTTCAGGCCGACCTGCAATTTGTTGCGGAACCCGCTGATGGACACCAAGTGAACCACAGACCAAAGCAACCAGGCAAAATACCCATTGGTTTTCAGGTTTCCGATTTCCGCAACAGCCCGTTTTCTTCCGATGGTAGCCAGCGATCCTTTGTCTTTGTATTCAAAGGGAACCATGGGTTTACCCTGCAGGTGGCGTAGCAGGTTTTTCCCAAGGTTTTTGCCTTGCTGCAAAGCCACCTGCGCCACCATGGGATGTCCGTTGTGATAATCTTCCGTAGGCATATAAGCCAGGTCGCCTATGGCGAAGATGTTGTCGTAACCTTCCACCCGATTAAACCGGTCGGTTTTCAGCCGTTTTCCCCTGGACAGGGTTTCCTCCCGGAGTCCGGCTGGCGCCTGCCCGTTCACTCCCGCGGTCCAGATTACCCCCCTGCTAAGTATAGGGTTTCCATCTTTAACATTCACGTATTTGCCATCATAATCCGAGACCAGTGTATTGAGTCTGATGATTACCCCCATCCGCTGGAGAGAGCGGTATGCGCTTTCAGAGGCTTTTCCCGACAGGGCAGGGAGGAGGCGCGGGCCGGCTTCCACCAAATAAATTTTCATCAGGGAAGTGTCCAGTTCCGGGTAATCTTTTGGGACAATGTATTTTTTGAACTCTGCTAGGGCTCCCGCAGTTTCCACCCCGGCCGGGCCTCCGCCTACAATCACAAAGTTGGTTAACGCATCCCGTTCATCCATATCGCAGGTAACCACGGCCTTTTCCAGGTTTTGCAGCAGCATGCTGCGTATGTCCAGGGCTTGCTGCACCGTTTTCATGCCGAGGGCTTTTTCAGCTACCTGTTTCATCCCGAAGAAGTTATTGCAGCTTCCGGTAGCCAGCACCAGGAAATCGTAATCGATCTCGCCAATGTCGGTCAGCAGATTGTTGTGCTCCGGATCGATGGCCTGCACCTGGGCCATCCGGAACAGGAAATTCCGGTAGCCATTGAATTGTTTGCGCAGGGGAAAAGCGATGTTGTCCGGTTCGATGCCACAAGTCGCTACCTGGTACAAAAGAGGCTGGAACATATGGAAATTGTTCCGGTCGATCAGCACCACCTGTACCGGTTTGTTTTTAAGCCGTTTGACCAGCGCCATTCCAGCAAAACCACCACCCACCACGACAACGCGGGGCCTCTTTGTTTCGGGAATGCAAATTTTCTCTCCGGTAAAACAATATTTCATTGGAAGCTCTTTTTCAATCGCTTGAAATACTGGCAATGGCTGCCAGAAACTAATTCATTGGAGGTATTTTCAGTCGTTCGATTTAATGAGAACGGCTTCATTGATCTGACCCAGAATCACGTGGTAGAACCCATAATCTTCAGCCGGGATATTAAATTCCTCCAGATCGATTGCCGGGTATAACGATAGCATACAGCTGACTTCCCCCTGCTCGGTCAGGTGCAGGAGGCGCCCTTCAAAGTGGATCAGTTTTAAGGTGTTTCCTATTTCCAGCCAGCCTTCCACCTGGAACGTAAGCAGGGGGTGGCTTTTGGTATTGATGAAATCAAGACCCAGTTTGCCTTCAAAAGTTATTTCCCAATCAGGCAGCAGATTCAATATAGAATCTATAACCGGGTCGTTGCTGTAAAAAGAAAGAAGGGGGACAGCCACCCTTACTTCTGCGGTTTCATAATTCAGAAAGATATTGGCCTCCCGGCTCATCACATGAAAAGGATTTTCCTGGTAAATACCGGTAAATCCAATTTTCGAGTTACGAGTACGGTACCATTCTTGTGCCGGGAGTTTACTGTCCCCCAGGAAAATGAAAATGGCGCATCCTACTATGGCTGCCAGTTTATTCATGAATTCCTTTTTAAGGGTGCAAAGGCTGATGTGCCGTGTGCAATGAATCCATCATCGCATGGTCTAACGTGTGATGACCATTTGGATCATTGTCATGGTTATGATGCCTGCCATTTACGTTGTTATGGTGCATCCCTCCATGATTGTCATGATGATGATCGTCAAAGACATAATTATGCGAATACATGTCGTGATAGTAAGAGAACAGGGAATCACAAACATGGTACATACTGTCAAGGTGCATTACAAACGAGGAATCGCAAGTTGGTGGATTATCGTGACAGGTTTGTAGCGAATCGTTGTAAGCCAGTGCTTTGAGCCGCCATTCAGTTAGTTGTTCAGCGGCCAATTGGTCAGAAGCAGTTATCGATCTTTTTTTGCAGGCGCTTACAACCAGTAGCGCTGCCAGTCCGATAAAGATAGTTTTTTTCATTTTTGTACCCTTTTGAGGTTAACAATTGGAGGGGTCACCCGGGCCGGGTTCGTGCGTTCCTGGTGAGGATTGGGTTAAGCTGGGAATCACTATCCGAATCCCGGACCCGGGGCCCTTTCTCTTTAATTACTTTATCCTTCTTCCTTTAGCACGAGTTCCATTCCGCATTCAGGACATTTCCCGGGATGGTCCTGGGTTATGTTTTCATGCATGGGGCAGTAATATACTTTTCCGGTTTCACTGCCATCGTGCATGGTAGAATCCATCATCTCTTCATGGTCCATGTCATCATGCTCGTGCATATCACCATCGGTGTGTTCATGCATTTCCCCGTCCATGTGTTCATGTTGTTCGGACTCATTGCCGGAATTACCTCCGCAGGAGCCCAGGAACAGCGCTCCGCTCAGAAAGGCTCCGGCAAGCGCCCAGGTTAAAATTGTCTTCTTCATTGTTAATGGTTTTTGGTTAAAGAATATGGATCAGCGTTCATTTCAGGAAAACCATTTCCTGAAAATTCCTTTTTTCTTTTCTTCAATCCGGTACCCTGCCTCACTAACTGCTTTCATGATTTCAATCCTGACCGATTCTTCTGCTTCCACAATCAACAGCTTATCCGGATTGTCAAGATCAGTGCTCCAGGTTTTAATTCCCTCTATCTTTTCAAGCGCTGAACCGACTTTGGCTACGCATCCGTCACAATGCATGTTGGTCTTAAATACCATTTTACTCATGGCTGTTCACTTTTTTAAATCAGTAATATCTGGATCAACCCAATACAAAGCAGAATGCCTGCTGCCACCCATAGCCAGACTGGCATATTCCACTTCTTTTTTACCGGTTGAATGCCCGTGTCTTTGCAGCAATCTTTCATGGGTTATTCCTTTTTACGTTCATACTGGCAACATACCGGCAGATTATGGTAATCACCCGTTTTGGCTTTGTAATACTGTGTGTCATGTCCTGCACTGGCAATGGCCAGGTTGATCTCATCCAGCGAAATGACGGATTCATCATAGGTAACCTTAATGAGTTTACTGTCTACATCCCAATTGGCAGATTGAATGCCCTCCAGTTTGTTTACAGCTGTTTCAATCCGGCTTTTGCACATTCCGCAATTGCCGTATACCGTAAAAGAATCCGTTACAACCATTTCGTTCTGCGGGTTGGTTACACTTGTCTGGCTGTACCCGTTCAGGGAAAGGCCTGCCAGGGCTACCGTAAAGACAATGATTTTCAATGTTTTCATTTTCAATGATTTTTTAAGTTTTAAATTGATTTTACCACTTTTCCGCATTTCAGCATTTTGCTGCCGTAAAACGGATTTTGGATTTCTTTACTTTGGCTGAGCCAGTTGGCTCCCTGTTTGTTATTGGCCATAGGGCAATGTATCACATACAGATCCATACCAGAGCCAAATAGTTCCACTGCCCCCTGCATGGACTCTGAAAGCAGAATAAAGCCATCACGGCATTTTTCCAGGTTGTCAGATCCGGCTATTGCTTCTCCGGATTCCTGTATAGCTTTTGACAATGTCATCCATTTCATATGCGCTGCTCCGCTTAAGCGCGTCATATCCACTTCTTTGAGTGCGGTTAACAGTGATTTTGCCGCATTCCGGGCATTGGCGTCATCGTCAGCCACCAGGTAATCTTTGATTTCAAGGTAGATGTTTACCACTTTATCAAGTTCCTTGCGGAAGGCAGGATCCGTCTCGATGATGCCTGACTCGTCATTTTCCTCCCTGTTTTCCATATTGTCCATATCCATGCCTTCCATATTGCCATGGTGGTGGCCGAGATTCATTTTTCCACCTTCCGGGTTCATCATGCTTTTTTTGCCGGAAAGCTGGGCAGCCGCATCGATTTTGAATTCCCCGCGCGATACTACTTCTTCGCCTTCATTGAGCCCTTCAGTTATGATGTAATAATCACCGGCATCCGGGCCAAGGGTGATTTGCCGAAGTTCAAAGGTCGGCTGCGAATAATCGGGTTTGTAAACATAAACCAAGGATCTTTTCCCGGTCCACAAAACCGAAGATTTCGGAATAATGAGTTGCTCTTTGTTAAAGGGAAGTTTAGCATGGATGATCCCGTTGGCAAACATATCCGGTTTTAAAACCAAACCGGGATTGTTTAATTCTGCCCTTACATAAGCTACTCGGGCCATTGGGTCGATAACCGGGTCAATAAAGGTAATTTTTGCATTAAAAGTGCGTCCTGGTAAGGAGTGAATGGTGAATTCCACTTTATCGCCCAGTTTTATCCAAGGCAGATCAGATTCATAGGCTTCAAACAATACCCATACATGTCGAAGGTCTTCCACCTGATACATAACTGTGCCTTCGTTGACATAATCGCCTACAGATACTAGCCGTTCAGTGATGATACCGTTAAAATCAGACCGGATATCAAACTCTGTTTGTACTTTACCTGATTTTTCAATGGCTTCTATTTGATCATCACGGAGTTTCCAGAGTTTTAGTTTATTCCGGGCTGCTTCAAGAAGAGACGGGTTGGTTTCAGCATATTTTTTGGCTTCGAATAGCTCTTCCTGGGCAGTAACCAGCTCCGGACTGTAAATGCGCACTAAAGGCTGCCCTTTGTGCACTTCTTCTCCGGTAAAGCTGATATAAAGCTCTTCGATCCGTCCCGGGATATGGGCAGTTTGTGAAGATATCAACCGTTCATCGGCTTTTACTTTCCCATTCAGATAAATTTCGCGTTCGGGCCGGGTGCGTTTTACGGTGTAAGTTTCCACTTCGGCCAACTTGACAGCCTCTTGGCTCATCTGGAATTCGTCCGGACCGAGGGATACTTCCACGTTATCGGCCGGGATAAGTTCCATGCCGCAAATCGGGCAATGACCGGGATGATCCATTCGGATCTGCGGGTGCATGGCACAGGTCCAGATTTGGGAACCAGGTGTTTCAGTTTGCTCTGCAACAGAGGTTTCTGATGTTTCCGTGATCTTGGAATGTCCGCTGTTCCGGAACAGTATCCATCCGAGCAGCAAGCCTCCTAACAGCGGTATCAGCCACCATATCGCGGTTTTTATGTTTATCTTTTGCTTTATCTTGTTCATGACTTTCAGATTTTTAATTAATGTCCCATCAAATATTCCAGCCGGGCTACGGCTGCATTTTGATCAGCAATTGCTTTGGCCAGCTCCAGCCGGTAGTTTAAGACCTGGCGGTCCATCCGGAGCACTTCTTCGAAATCGGTTCCTGCAGAAGTATAGGACGATACCAGGATGCGAAGCGCCTGTCGGGCGATTCGCAATTGGTCCAGGTTGAGATTTATTCTTCTGGCCGCATCTTTAAGGTCCCGGTGCGACAGTTCCAGTTCTGTGTCCAGCCGGTTACTGACTTCTGTAGTTTGCTGGGCAACGGATTCCTGCATCAGCAGGGTTTCCTGCTGCATAGCCCTGTATTTTTTCCGGTAAATCGGAAGCGTAATTCCAATTTTCGGAAGGAAAGCATCCGTTCCGTTACCGGCCGGGTTCAGGTCCTGGCGTTTACCTACGTTTATGTAGTCAATTCCAACGATGAACGAAGGATATCCGGCTTTTACAGCTGCTGTGTGCTGGAATTCCCAGGCTTTTTGCTGTTCGCCCAGGGATTTCAACTCCGGGTTGGAAGCCAGGATCGAGTCCCGAATAGCTTCAGGTTCGAGTAACCATTCAGCCGGCATCAGCGTGTCGGGCCAGGAAATCACCAGGGTCGTGTCATTCAACAACTGCCTGAATTCGGTTTCCAATGGCTGGCGCGTATCTTTCAATAACTCCAGCCGGTTTTCCAGGTCATTGATTTCCATATCGGCCCGTAATACGTCTACCATACCGGCCTTGGCGGATTCAAATTTGATGGTTGCCAAAACTTTGAATGATTCCACCAGTTCGATGTTCTCCTGGGTAATGCGTATGGATTCTTCCAGGTAGAACAGTCGGTACCAGAGGTCTTTAACCTGGTAATACAACTTATTGCGGGCATTGATGAATGCCTCGTACTTCGCCTTCGCCATGTAAGTGGCTGCCTGTTCGCGGGCTTTCAGTTCGCCAAACCAGGGAAACATCTGGCTGGCTGAAATCCTGAATTCCTGCGGGCCGACCCGCGTTTCCACGGGGCTGAGAAAATAACCGAAGGCAAGGGCCGGGTCCGGCAGGCTGCCCACCTGGGGCACTTTTTCAAGGGCGGCAAGGTATTCATTGAACAATGCCTGCAAACCTGCATTCTGCCGGCCCGCCTGTACCAGATAATCATTCAGGGTCTGGGCATGAAAATTGATCCCAAATCCCAAAAGTACCCAGACGGTTGCCAGTTTTATAATTAGTCGTTTCATGACCTACCTCCCGCTTTTTTTACACGTCTTTCCTGCCACATACTGTACAATACCGGTACAACAAACATAGTAATGACCTGGATAAGCATTCCGCCAAAACTTGGAATAGCCATCGGCACCATGATATCGGATCCTTTTCCGGTAGAGGTAAGCACGGGTAGCAAAGCAATTACAGCTACGGCTGCTGTCATCATGGCGGGTCGCACTCTTTTTACGCCTGCATGCAGAATCGCCTGGCGAACGCCCTCCACGGTGCTGGGCTTTTCTTCTTCAAACATCTGTTTGATGTAAGTACCCATAATTACTCCGTCATCCGTGGCTATGCCAAATAAAGCAATGAATCCGACCCAGACAGCCACGCTCAGGTTAATAGTGTGCATCTGGAATAAATCCCTCATCCCTTGTCCGGCAACATTGAAATTCATAAACCAGGGCTGCCCGTACAGCCAGATCATGATAAACCCACCGGCAAAGGCTACGAAAATACCAGTGAAAACCATACTGGTGGGCGGTAACTGGCCAAACTGGAAGTACAGGATAAGAAAAATGATCAGCAAAGAAATAGGAACCACAACAGCCAGGCGCTTAGTGGCCCGGATCTGGTCTTCATAATTGCCTGCAAACTTGAAGCTGACCCCCGGGGGCACTACAAATTCCCCACTGGCAATTTTCTCATCAATCAACTTTTGGGCGTTTTCGACTACGTCAACCTCTGCGAATCCAGGCTTCTTGTCAAAAATCACATAGCTTGTAAGGAAAGTGTTTTCGCTTTTAATAATCTGCGGTCCACGTACATATTCTATATCTGCAAGTTCGGTCAGTGGTACCTGCGGCCCGGCCGGAGTGGGAATCAGGATATTTTTAACATCATCCGGGTTGTCGCGGAACTCACGGGCGTAGCGAACCCGCACCGGATAGCGTTCACGCCCTTCCACAGTTGTGGTCAGCCGGATGCCGCCCACCGCTACCGAAATGTAGTCCTGCATGTCCTTCACCGTCAACCCATACCTGGCCAGTTGAGGCCGTTTCAGGCGGATTTCCAAATAGGGTTTTCCAACCACCCGATCGGCAAAAACCGAAGCAGGTTCCACACCGGGCACTTCTTTCAGGATATTTTCCAGCTCATAGCCGGTTTTCTCAATGGTAGCCAAGTCGGGCCCGAACACTTTGATCCCGATGGGTGCCCTCATACCCGTGCTGATCATGATCAAACGGGTTTGAATCGGTTGCAAACGCGGAGCGGATGTCATGCCGGGTATTTTGGAAGCCTTTACGATGGCGTTCCAGATATCATCCGGAGATTTGATTTCCGGACGCCAGTTTCTGTAATATTTCCCGTGCTTGTCCGGAATTAAATTACCTAATGAGTCACGAACAAAATTTCCGTCTTTATCTACTTTGAAACGGATACGGTGTCCGTCCTCATTAAGTTTATATTCAGGTTTGTAGTTAATGGTATTTTCAAACATTGAAATTGGGGCCGGGTCGAGTGCTGACCGTACCCGCCCCCATTTACCAACTACTGATTCCACCTCCGGTATTGCAGCAACAGCCTTGTCTACCATACGGATAACATCCATATTTTCCTCGACACCGCTGTGTGGCATAGTAGTGGGCATCAGCAGGAAACTACCCTCATCCAGGGCCGGCATAAATTCTTTGCCCACCCCGGGAAATAAAGCAGTCATCTTCTGCCAGGCTTTGGTTTCCCGTAAATCCCACCCGATACGGGCGGTTGTCTTCGGCACAAATCCGAAAACCGTGTCAAACCCTTGCCAGGCCAGTACCCCAAACAGGATGATTGCCAGTGGGAGAGATAAAAACTTCCATTTGTTTCTCAATGCCCATCCCAGCAATCTGGGATACCAATGCACAATGAGCATCAGGAAAGACAGGATGGTCATTACCATGCCCGCCACGAATATGAAATTCACCAGCAGGCTGTTGCTGGCGCCCAAAGGCAGCCATTCGCGCGTCAGGAAATATAAAACTGTTAACAAAATAATTATTGTAGTTACCAGCGACTGCCGCTTGCGCAGCTTCTCCGGCCACTTATGGTAAGAAATGTTCACCAGCGCCAGCAATACCAACGGTATGGCCAGGAAGGAGCCGTAAAACACCCCCACCCCGATGCCGAACACCAGCAGCATGGTGTTCCAAATCCGTTTGCTTCGCTTGGTGTCGAACTTGATGGATAGCAGTGTATGGGCGAAAGCCGGGATTACGATCAGCCCAATGATGAGCGAAGCAACCAGGGCAAAGGTTTTGGTGAAAGCCAAAGGCTTGAATAGCTTGCCTTCAGCGGCCTGCATGGCAAATACGGGGAGGAAACTTACAATGGTGGTCGACAGGGCAGTCATGATGGCCGAACCCACTTCCACCGCGGCCCGGTAAATCACTTCCATCAATTCGCGGCCCCGCTTGCCTTTGTTCTCCGGCATCTCGACATGCCGAATGATATTTTCCGTAAATACGATCCCGACATCCACCATCACCCCGATGGCAATGGCAATTCCGGACAGCGCTACCACATTGGCATCCACCCCGAAATAACGCATGGCAATGAATGCCATCAGTACGGCTACGGGCAGCAGGCTGGATACCAGGATGGAAGCCCGCATATTCATCAGCAGCACAATCACCACGATAATGCTGATTAGGATTTCATGCGTGAGCGCGCTTTCCAGGGTCCCGAGC
This sequence comes from uncultured Chitinophagales bacterium, assembly GCA_964422925.1. GTDB lineage: Bacteria > Bacteroidota > Bacteroidia > Chitinophagales > S012-47 > CAYRDC01. The sequence goes on from CAYRDC010000009.1 coordinate 51,869, forward strand.
GTTTCCTTGATGAGCCCGGTGCGGTCGTAAAAAGGCACTATGGTTACTTTTGATACCGTACCGTCCGCCAGGGTTTTGCTGGGCAACCCGGGCTCGATTTCCTTGATCTTTTCCTTTACCCTTTCAATGGTTGCCAGCGGATTCGCACCGTAGCGCGCTACCACAACCGCTCCCACAGCTTCCGTGCCGCCCTTGTCGAGTCCGCCCCTGCGGGTGGCCGGGCCGAGTTTAACCTTCGCCACATCCTTAATACGGATGGGCACATTATCATGCACTGCCACAACCGATTCTTCCAGGTCTTCCAGGCTTTTGATATATCCCAGCCCACGTACTAGGTATTCTGTACGGTTAAATTCAATGGTCTGTGCCCCGATATCCAGATTGCTTTTTTTCACGGCATCCATGATCTGAGCAATGCTGACATGATTGCTTTTCATGGCATTAGGGTCGATGTCTACCTGGTATTCCTGTACAAAACCGCCCACCGGGGCCACTTCTGCGACTCCGTCCACAGCGGTCAGGGCATAACCCACATAAAAATCCTGTATAGACCGGAGTTCTTCCGGGTCCCAGCCGCCTGCCGGGTTCCCGTCCGGGTCGCGTCCTTCAAGGGTATACCAGAATACCTGTCCCAAAGCTGTGGCATCCGGGCCAAGAGAGGGCTGCACCCCCGGGGGCAAGGTGCCCTCCGGCAGGGAATTCAACTTTTCAAGAATCCGGGTTCGCGACCAGTAAAAATCAATGTCATCATTAAAAATGATGTATATGCTCGATAACCCAAATATTGAAGAACTACGGATGGTTTTAACGCCCGGAAGTCCTAATAGGGCTGTCGTCAAAGGATAGGTAATCTGGTCTTCCACATCCTGGGGGCTTCGCCCCATCCACTCCGTATAGACGATCTGCTGGTTTTCCCCGATATCCGGGATGGCATCTACCGGCACGGGGTCGCGGGGGAACCAGTCACTCTTCCAGTTGAAAGGTGCCGTGGCTATTCCCCAGGCGACAAAGCCCATGAGTACCAGGGCGGTTACCAGCTTGTTTTCCAGAAAATAGCGAATGATTTTGTTTAACATAATCCTTATTCACGTTGGTGATACAATGCAAAAAACACACACTTTCCGCCTTGCAGGAAAGGGCGTAAACCAAACGTGTTAAGGATTATAAAAGAAATGCCTGGACAGACAATGTGATATCCACAGGGATTGGGGGTGGCAGGCCTCCGCTCAGCCAATTCGGTTCAGCCGGCAGGGACCTTGGCATAAACTGTGCCGGGGTGATTACCGGTAAAATGAAAGCCAATAATTGGGCTTTCCACTCCGGTTGAGAAACCGGGTTGAAAGTATCTTTTACCTTGAGGTAGCTGAATTTTTCCTGGCAACAACCACGGTGGTCTTTTTGACAGGGTTTATTGTCCGTGTTAGCACAATGATCCGATCCTTTTTCACAGGCCGGTTGTTCCGTTTCACAGCAGACATGCATCTTGGTGATGAGCCCCGTGCTGACTGTCCTATGCGTTTTGCCACAAATATGCTGGCTGAAAGGGACCCCAATAGTCGCTGTCAGAAAAATGAAGGCAAATACTATGTACGTGATGCTCCTCACCGTTGCAAAGCTATAAACTATTTTTCAAAACCAAAACCTTTATTTATACCTAATGGTTTCTTCCCCACTACGAAAAGTGCCAAAAAATGTTAAATTTACTACCTTCCCAGAAAATAGATGAGGAAAAAATGATTTCCCCCTCGGTTTATTTAAGCCCCATTGTATGGCATTGAGAAATAGGGATCGCCCAAATAAGAACTTTTGAAAAACCTCGGCTAATAAACCTTGACAGCCCTTTGCATAGCTATGACTTGCTATTATAATTTCTAAATTTTATTTCCGGAAGCGATAAAAACACCGCCATCACTGAATGAATGATCTACTTTAAAGTTATCTACTCTTGTTTTTAAAAATTGCCTGGTTGGCCTTGAAATGTCTGCCTTACCAACCAGGTTCATAAACTTGCCTCAAAGAGTGATCTTTTCCATATGCCAATCCATAATTATAATTTTTCCATTTGGCCTGGTTACTTCTTATTTAATACATTTTCCCATTCCCGAATCGTGGACAACCCTCAAGCATAAATTGTTGCCGAAATCCAATCGTATATTTTAGAAAATCTGTTGTAGTAATCCGACACTTTTCTTAACCTATTATCTGCTATTAGGTGCATATTATAAACAGGTCATTTTTCTTTGCCTCACTTTTTTCAAAGCTCCCGATTGAGTACGTGCAGGCAAAAGCATTTTATTTACCTTCAGAATCACGGGCTTTTTCAATTTCACTTTTCAACCTCAAATGAGCATTCAGGACAATGTTTATTATGGTTTTTCTTGCTATCAGGAAATTGATGATCCCGTTCAAAAAACCATAATTCAAGGTATAGTGAATCCGTTCAACCGATAATGTTTTTCCATCTCGCGCTATAAAATAGTGCTCATACAAAAGTTTTTTGAAAATTTTATCCTTTCCTATTAGCTCACCGGAGTAAAATTGGTTCTTGCTGAATCCAATGATTTTGTATGGAATCCATTCCGCCTTCTTATTTCTCTTGTCCAATACATAATAAACCAATCCATCCCTCAGCATTCCGTTTTCCCCTTCTGCTTTGAATTCGTATTTTGGGAAAAACTTTGTATGGTTATAGATATTTTCAACGTACCTGAAAACATTTTCAGGCTCTTCATCTATCAGGACGGAAATTTCAATACAGTATTGATATCCTTTTTTGGGTTCACAGTCAGACACCTGATTTATCCCTGCCATTCCCTGCAAACAGCTGCTAAACAGGAGCATTGAGAGACAAGGGGTCATTATATTGGCCAGTCTCACCTGGTTTTTTTGATTTTTCTCGGGTTTATAATCCGGAAACATGGAATTTTTCGTTTGGCTTTACCAGCTGCAAGCAAAGCTCAAGTTTAATTAACCGACTAAAATTAAATGAAAGGAATGATATTCTGGCTCGGTACAACAGTGCCATATAAAGCCCCCGGTCCTGGTGAGGGGCCGGGGGCTGGTTATTCCGCGTTTTGTCTGGCTGTTAATTGAGTGAATACCCGGTTTTCCGGAATGCCGTCAGCAGTTGATCAAACGCTTCCGGGGAAAAACCCTCTTCCATCAACTTCATGACAAGCACAGAGGTGAGCATGCGGTCCCAATGCTCCTGGCTGCGCCAGGAACCCGCGTTGCTTTTCGGCTTGGGCATCACGAATTCCGGGTTTGCTGGCTGCGGGGCCTGCTCCCGGTCCCCGTAATCAAGGTATTTTCTTTTTAATTCCCCGAGGTTCAGGTTTTGCAGATCCCTGAAGTTTTCCCGGATGGCTTTGGCCAGTATTACTTCATCCAGCACTACATCTTCAAAGGCGAGCAGCGCCCGGACAATGCCGACAGCCATTGCGTAACTCAGGTTAAAGGTCAGCTCCTTGATTCGCCCATTTCGTTCTTCCTTGTAAACGAAACCTTTCATTTCAGCCTGCTCAGGTGGCACCAGGGTACGGAGAGTCACCATATAGCCTATGTCGTGTTTCGATACCGTCAGGCATTTGTTGCTGGTTTTCATTTCAATGAATTCAAGTTTTTTCGTCATCATGACATAATTTTTTTAATCGTGGAAACGGAAAGGTTAATTGATTTCTCCGAGTTCAATCTTTACATTGAAATTCAGGCGGTTCATTTCCTCCTGATGTGCGCTTACTGACTTCATGTCTTTGATAGTAGACCGATGGAAGGAGTAAGTGTTGTTCCATCCTCCGGGAAGCATGATATGCCCATATTCCAAAGAGCCGAAAATTTTGTTTTTGCTGACCTCTTTCAGCGGTTCATATTTCCGGGCAAATTCTGCAATAATATTATCAGCTTCAGTTTCAGGATGTTCGTGCTCAAAATAAGCCGATTCAATATAAGGCAAGAATATTTCTACTATATCCTCGTTAAGCGGATCCGATAACTTAATTGAAGAAAAGTCATCGTCCGGACGACATTCCTTCAATTCATTTTTGATATAATTCAGGTCGTAAAGTGGCCTGCTGTAATATTTGTTCATCTCTTTAATCAGTTTGCCAATTGTATCTATGTTGTCATCCAAATAGTAGGGATCGGTCCACATAAAATCACCTTTTACCGTAGAAAAGTACAGGTCACCATTAGGTTCCTTGTTCAAATAAAGCGTTACATCGTACTTTTTTGGGCCGTTCAACAGCGGTTCACCGGTTTTGGCAATGTAGTTCATCACCTTGTCGACCAGGTAAGGGCTGAGAATGGTTCCGGCTGCGTAGGTACCGGACTGGAGAAGAAAAATTCTGCGCTTCATAATGCAACAATTTTTAGGGTGAACAAATTGTTGCATCAAGAGGACAAAACATGGAGGAGGGATCCCTGTTGTTTTTGAGCGGGCCGCTCCGCATCGTTTGGTCCACCGTGCCCCGGGATCGGGATCGGTTGGCATTCCGTATTTCTACGGAAACTCTTGATGCAATCTCTCAATTAATAACACTGCTATTATACGAAAAAAATCCGAAAAAGTCGAAAAATTAATATATTTTTTTCAGCATAATTCATATGCTATAGAGGCAAAACGGGTTGCTGAAAAAAGTTTTTTTGAAGGCCGGATGGAAGGTGTTTTTTCCGGGGTTTCCGGGCCCGAAAACAAGGCTGCGGAGCAGCCGGGAACGGCTGATTTTTGAGGAAAGGAAAGCCTTGCTCTTGCATATTCAAGCCAATAGCAAGACCTTTGCAGTTCCGGCCCCGTAGTACAACGGATAGTACGTAGGTCTCCGGAACCTAAGATCCAGGTTCGATTCCTGGCGGGGTCACTTTTTCAGGCTGCTGTTTTTAGAACGGCAGCTTTTTTTATGTGCCGTTCCGGCATGGTACTGCATGGTCCATAGCCAGGAAGAAGGTGTTTGCAGGGTAGTCGTTTTGGACAGGCAAAGAGGAAGGAAAAGTAGTGGAGCTGGCGGGAATCGAACCCGCGTCCAGTCACAGCATGAATAAGCTTTCTACATGCTTAGCTGTTGCTTAATTGTCGGGCAACCTGCAGGTGCAACAGCTTACCCGGTTGGTTGCCTTATCCCCGTAAAATTCGCTATGAACCCGGGGAAAAGGTTCATAACTATCCCGGCTGGATGATGCTTCCGGTCCCGGTTGCCGGGAATCCCGGGGGAAGCAAAGGCGCCTGATTCCTTGAATCAGGCAGCCAGGGCGTAGTTATACTCGCCATGTAAAATCAGTAACTGCTGAGATTTACGAGCCAGCAATCCATGCTCGGCATGCTTACTTATCCCTGTCTGTGCTGTCAATGCCAGTCAGCCCCATTACGTCAAAGATCCGCTGCAAAATTACAATCTTCTTTGCTTTGTTGCCATGTTTTCATTGCGGTTTGCCCCGCAATCTTTATACCAGTGCGGCTTTTGTTAATTTTGCCTGCCCCTGAAAAACGCATTTTATGAGCAAAAGTTCCGCCTCGCTGTGCATCGGACTCTTGAAAGAGGGCCGGGTTCCGCCCGATAACCGGGTGCCGCTTACTCCGGACCAGTGTGCCGGTTTAAAAGCCCGTTATCCCGGCCTGGAAATTGTCGCGGAAACCAGCGATGTGCGGTGCTTCAGTGACCGGGAATATGAGCAAAAGGGCATCCAGGTAACGGATGATTTATCGGGTTGCGATGTGCTGATGGGCGTGAAGGAAGTGCCGGTTGACCGCCTGATGCCGGACAAAACCTACCTGTATTTTTCCCACACGATCAAGAAACAACCATATAACCGCAGGATGTTGCAGACCATTTTGGAGCGCCACATCCGCCTGGTTGATTATGAATGCCTGACAGGACCCGGTGGGCAACGGGTGATTGCTTTTGGCCGCTGGGCCGGGATTGTGGGAGCCCACAACGGCTTGCGGATGTTTGGAAAGCGAACAGGCGCGTTCAGCCTGCCTGCGGTACACCGTATGCCTGATTATAAAGCCCTGCAGGAACATTACCGGGGTGTGAAGTTGCCGTCCATGCGCATTGTGCTCACGGGAAACGGGCGGGTAGCCCACGGGGCCGAAGAAGTGCTCTGGCAACTGGGAATTCAAGCCGTAAATCCGGCCGATTATCTGAACGGCTCTTTTGACGGCCCGGTCTATACCAAATTGTCAGGCGCTGACTTGTATTACCGGAAAAGCGATGGAGCTTACGTGCGGGAAGAATTTCATGAATACCCGGAGCGATATGCCACCCGGTTTAGCCACTTTACAGCTTGCACCGACCTAATGATCAACGCGATATTCTGGAAACCGGACGCCCCCGTGTTTTTTACACGCGAAGAAATGCTCAGACCCGGCTTTTCCATCCGCTGCATTGCCGATATTTCCTGTGATATCAGGGGATCCATTCCTTCCACGCAACGGGCATCCACCATCGAAAATCCTGTGTATGGTTATGACCCGGCCACTGACAGCGAAGCGGAACCTTACGGAAAGCATGTAGTGGATGTAATGGCAGTGGACAACTTGCCCAATGAACTGCCCCGCGATGCATCGGAAGATTTCGGCAATATGCTGATCGGGCGTGTAATCCCGGAATTTTTCAGCGATAACAGCCTAATGCTGGAACGTGCCACCATCGCCCGGGACGGGCATCTGACCACCCGGTACAGCTACCTGCAGGATTACGTGGACGGAAAGGAATAATCAGGCAGTCCGGGAAATTTCTTCAGCTTTCTGTTCTTTCCGGCCGGGGTACACTTTCAGGGCTTCTTCCAGGCAGCCCATGGCTTCTGAAAGGTCCTGACGGTTCAGCACATAGGCAATGCGTACTTCATCCTTGCCCAACCCCGGGGTTGCGTAAAACCCGGTAGCCGGAGCCAGCATTACGGTTTTCCCGTTCAGATCAAAAGATTCGAGCAGCCATTGGCAAAAGCGGTCGCTGTCGTCAACCGGCAGGCGGGCAAAGCAATAGAACGCGCCCCCCGGGACCGGACACAGCACCCCCGGCATGCGGTTCAGGCGTTCGACCACAAGGTTGCGCCTTCCCAGATATTCGTCATACACTTCCCGGAAATAGGCTTCCCCGGCATCGAGTGCCGCTTCGGCCAGAATCTGGCCCAGCGTGGGCGGGCTTAATCTTGCCTGCCCGAATTTGAGGGCTGTTTCCATCACTGCCCGGTTGCGCGATATAAAAGCCCCGATCCTGGCCCCGCAGGCTGAATACCGCTTGGAAACGGAATCCATTAATACTACATGCTCTTCTAAACCTTCCAGGTTCAGCACACTGAAATGTTTCCGCCCGTCATACACGAATTCGCGGTACACTTCATCGGCAAAGAGGAAGAGGTCGTGTTTGAGCACCAGTTCACGCAGTCGCTCCAGCTCGTCCTGCGTGTAAAAGTATCCGGTCGGGTTATTGGGATTGCAGATCAGGATGGCACGGGTCTTATCCGTTATCAGTTCCTCGAAAGCCTCAATGGGCGGCAGGGCAAAACCACTTTCAATGCGGCTGGTCACGGGTTTCACAGTAATGTTCCCGGCCACGGCAAACCCGTTGTAATTGGCATAAAAGGGTTCGGGAATGATGACTTCATCCCCGGGGTCGAGGCAGGAAAACATCCCAAACAGGATGGCCTCGGAACCTCCGGTGGTTACCATGATATTTTCCGGTTCAAGACTGATTCCGTGTTTTGTATAATATTTTGTCAGTTTTTCCCGGTAGGAGGCAAATCCGGACGAGTGGCTGTATTCAATAACCGTCCGGTCCGTGTTTCGTACCGCTTCGAGGGCAATTTCCGGGGTCCGGATATCCGGTTGGCCGATGTTCAGATGAAAGATATGTTTGCCGGCTTTTTTGGCAGCCTCGGCATAAGGCACTAGCTTACGGATCGGGGAAGCCGGCATACGTTTTCCCTTGTCTGAAAGATGTGGCATACCTGCAAAGTTACGTTTAACGCATAAAAAACCCGCAGCCTGATACTGCGGGTTTGTTTTATCCTTATGGTTCCGTTGCTTTAATTCGGGTTCGTTATGGAATTTTTGTTTTCCGGTACGCTGCTGTCAGCCGGTTGATCCACCACTTCTCCTTCAAAATAAAGTTTGACCGGTGAATTTACCGCATTGGAAATAACGGTAATAGGCTTCTTAAACCGTCCGACACGGGCCGCGTTGTACTGGGCTGTTACGGTGCCGGTTTGTCCCGGAAGCACCGGATTCTTTGACCAGTTGGTTACGGTGCAGCCACATACTTTCTGTACATTCTGAATGGTCAGCGGTTCGGTTCCGGTGTTGGTAAATTTAAATTGGTAGGAAACCGGTTTTCCTTTGGGAATTTTCCCAAAATCATGGGTGGTCTTCTCAAAGGAAATCTTTGCTCCGCTGGTAGGGGTGCCTGCATTGCTGTTATTTTGCCCGAAGGCAACGGCACATATCACACCAAATGCTACAATTAATGTAAAGATCCGCTTCATGGTATTAAAAATTTTTGGTTAATTAAAAACCCGAACATCAAAATTAGTATTTTTTTTCAGGAATTCCATGATGGGAAATCCAGTCTTGGTTTTGGCAAGCTTTATGCCAAGTAGCAAGTGAACGATGATCCTGACAATTTGTTATATGCTTGCTGCGTATTTAACATTTTCCACACTGGCGATTTTTGTCAATTACCAGTAGGGGGATATTGCATATTTTTGAAAGCAGAATCTAACGGGATCCGGATTATGAGCGAAAAGGTACAGGCAAAGGATATACTGAATTTTGAAGAATTTAAGGCGGAGGTGCTGGCTGATTACAAACTGGCCAATGTGAGCCGTCATGCCAGCGTGATGGGGCGCAAGGAAGTGCTGACCGGCAAGGCCAAGTTCGGCATATTCGGGGCGGGCAAAGAAATTGCCCAGATCGCGCTATCCAAAGCTTTTGAGCCGGGTGATTTCCGAAGCGGTTATTACCGCGACCAGACAATAGCCCTGGCTACCGGCATGTGCACGGTGGATCAGCTTTTTTCCCAGTTGTATGCCGATACCGATCTGACCCACGATCCTTTTTCAGCCGGCCGCCAGATGAATGCCCATATCGCTACTCCCTTGCTGGATGAAAACGGGGAATGGCTTTATGCCGTGAACCGGAAAAACTCGGCTGCTGATTCATCCCCCACCGCCAGCCAGATGGCCCGGGCTGTTGGCCTTGGCCTTGCCTCCAGAATATACCGAGAGAATCCAGGCATTGAAGGAGCTGAAAAATTCAGCCGCAACGGGAATGAAGTAGTGTTTTGTACGATTGGTGACGCCTCCACTTCTGAAGGCATTTTCTGGGAAGCCGTGAACGCGGCCTGCGTACTGCAGATCCCGGTAGCATTTAGTGTTTGGGATGACGGCTATGGTATTTCGGTTCCCAAAAAATACCAGACTACCAAAGAGAGCATCAGTGAGGCGCTGTCCGGTTTTCAGGCGGATGAAAGGGGAGGTATGGATATTTACGTGGTCCGTGGATGGGATTATCCGGCCCTGGTGGAAACTTATAAAACAGGCATAGCCAAAATGCGGGAAACCCACCGGCCGGCTTTGTTCCATATTACCGAAGTAACACAACCCCTGGGACACAGCACCTCCGGTTCGCATACGCGTTACAAGTCACCCGAGCGCCTGAAGTGGGAAGAGGAATTTGACCCGATCAAAAAAATGCGGGAGTGGATACTGGCATCAGCCATTGCCACCGAAGAAGAACTTGACCGGCTGGAAGCCGAAGCGCTGGAAGAAACCAAAGCTGCCAAAAAAATTGCTTGGGACCGGTACTATACCCTGATCCTTGAAGAAAGAAAAGAAGCTATAGCGCTGATAACCAAAGTGGCTCAAAACAGCCCGAACCAGGAAGCCGTGATGCAGGTGGCCAGCGAGCTGAAAGCCTTGCGCGACCCCTTACGAAGGGATATTGTCAAGAGTGTGAAAAAAGCCTTGCGGCTCACCCTGACCGAGGAAAGTGAGGCACGTGCCCAACTGAAACAATGGCTCGACCGGCAACTGGAACTTGCCCGCGACCGGTACAACAGCCACCTCTACAGCGAAACAAAATACTCGGCCTTGAATGTGGAAGCGGTACCTGCCGTATATGAAGACGATGCACCTCTGCTCAACGGGTTTGAAATACTGAACCGGTATTTTGATTACATTCTCACGCATGATTCCAGGGTGTTTGCTTTTGGAGAGGATGTCGGGAAAATCGGGGATGTGAACCAGGGTTTTGCCGGCATGCAGGAAAAGCATGGGGAAAACCGGGTGTTTGACACGGGAATCCGCGAGGCGACCATCGTAGGGCAGGGGATAGGCATGGCCATGCGGGGCTTGCGGCCCATCGCTGAAATCCAGTATCTCGATTACCTCATTTACGGTTTCCAGCCTATTGTGGACGACCTGGCCACCCTTCGTTACCGCACCAAAGGGCGGCAAAAGGCTCCGGCCATTATCCGCACGCGTGGCCACCGGCTGGAGGGCATCTGGCATACCGGGTCGCCTATCGCGATGATCCTGAACGCCATTAAAGGGGTCTACCTGCTGGTTCCCCGCAATATGACCCAGGCAGCCGGTATGTATAATACCATGCTGAAGTCGGATGACCCGGCCATAATGATCGAGTGCCTGAACGGCTACCGGCTCAAGGAAAAACTCCCGGCCAACCTCGGAGAATATACCGTTCCGCTGGGTGTGCCGGAAATACTGAAGGAGGGAGAGGACATTACCCTGGTCACTTACGGATCTACCTTGCGGATTGTGCAGGAAGCCATTGAGCAACTGGAAGTCATGGGCATTTCCTGCGAACTGATTGACGTGCAGACCCTGATCCCCTTTGACCGTTACCACATCATTGTGGAATCACTGAAAAAGACAAACCGGATCGCTTTTATCGATGAGGATGTTCCGGGCGGGGCCACTGCTTTTATGATGCAGCAGGTTATTGAAGAACAGGACGGTTACCTGTACCTCGATTCCAAACCCATAACCGTTTCCGCCAAGGAACACCGCTCGGCCTATGCTTCGGACGGGGATTACTTTTGTAAACCCAATGCCGAAGATATTTTCGAGGCCGTGTACATGATGATGCACGAAGCCAATCCGGAAGAATATCCCGAACTGTATTAACCCGTACCCCGGTTCTCCCAGAACAGGATCAGGTTGCCCGGTAAATCGATGGTGCCGGCTTCCGGAAATACTAATTTGAATTGATTATCGAAGAACTTTTCCGATTCAGCCAGCATATCTTTTGAAGTAGTAATCGTACTGTACAGCAACAAACCTCCTGACCGCACCAATTTTTTTAAGGCTTCCAGGAACCCGGTTTTCGTAAATTGTTCGGGAACGTTGTTGTCTTCATACACATCAAAGCAAACCAGGTCGAATGTATCCTGCTGCCGGCTGATCCAATCACCTGCATCGGCATGCACCAGCGTAACATCAGGCAGCGGACGGTATTTCCGGCTCAGTTCAAGAAGTGTGTTATCCGCGTCCACTCCGGTAATGCGCGTGTCGAGCTTATGGCAAACTTTCAACAGGTAGGCAATGCTGCCGGTACCATAGCCCAGGATCAGGGCAGTTTTTGGCTTCCGGTCACAGATTTTCAACTCCCTGAACGGGATGACAAAGGAGGTGTACAGGTCATCCCAGGAGTAAATGGCATTGGGTGCGTTTAATTGCAGGCGCCCGAATTTCAGGCAAAGTTCCAGAGGCGTGCCGTTAAAGGCTGTGAATGACTCCAGCTTTACCGGCATCAGGTAGCTTAACCACTTCTTCCAGGCAGGCACTTTCAGGGGATGCACTTAATAAAAGTAAGAAATTCCGGCCAACAATTCCTCCTTGCCGGCCAAAGGCTTATGGCTGCCGGTAATAGGCCAGCGCTTCGGGCAGGTATTTTTCCCGGATGTTTTTGATCCGGTTTTCATGGGTGGGGTGGGTGCTGAGGAATTCCGGGGGATTGGGCCCGGCCATTTCCTCCATCCTTTCCCAGAAGCTGAGGGCTTCGCGGGGGTCATAGCCGGCCTTGGCCATGAATATCAGCCCGATCCGGTCGGCTTCGGATTCATGTTTCCGGCTATAGGGAAGCATTACCCCCACGGTGGCGCCCACTCCGTAAGCCGCCAGGAATAAGTTGCGGGTTTTTTCAGGCTGCTGGCTCAGGGCAATGTCCAGGGCCATGCCGCCCATATACAAGGCCAGCATCTGACTCATCCTTTCATTACCGTGGCGGGCCACTGCATGCGCAATTTCATGCCCCATCACCACGGCCAGTGCCGTTTCGTTTTGCGTAACAGGCAATAATCCGGAATATACCGCCACTTTTCCCCCGGGCATGCACCAGGCATTCTGCTCATCCACATCCACCAGGTTGAATTCCCATTGAAAATCCTTCAACCTGCGGCCAAAACCGTTTTTCTGCAAATAGTCTTCCGTGGCGGTGGCAATTTTATTCCCAACGCGCTGCACCATTTCCGCTTCCTCCGTATTCCGGATCACCGGATGTTCCTTCATGAACTGGCTGTAGTTTTCCAGGCTCATGCTCAGCATGGAGCTTTCAGGAAGCAGGTTTAACTGTTTGCGGTTGGTAACCGGAACACGCTGACAGCGTACAGCCAACAATGCCAGGGCAAGGCTAGCTACCAAAAATCGTTTCATGCGAGGGCTTTTTGAATTTCAGTGTTTCTGCTTCTTGCGAAGCGTTTCGTAATATTTCATCCGGCTTACAAATAGTTCCTTTTTGCCAGGGTTGCAAATGGAGAAGACCAGGTAATCGTTGAACTTGTCTTTCCCTACAATGCGCCTGTCTTTGACCTTGGTGTCCATCACAATATCGTTCAGGTGGACATTGGACGACAGGATTTGCAGCAAATTGGCTTTGTAGGTGATGAAGTACCAGTCGTGCAATTCGGTTTCGAGATAGATATTGAAAAAATCACCGTCCGTCCTTCTTCCAAACTCCACATAGCCGGTTAGATATTTCCCAATTTTCGTACCATTGACATGGGACAACCCGATCTTTCCCACCGAGCGCCAGCTGGCATACATTGGATCCCAAACCAGCTTGACATCCGTCAGAATCAGGGACTGGGGCAGGTCATCGGGAAGGGTGGGCTCCCCCGTCATTAACAGGGAGGTTCTGAATTTTTCCAGGTCCTTTTCGGAATCGAAGAATTTCTCAAAACGGGTAGAAACTTTTTGATCCGTATAGTCGATATCCGGTGCATCGAAGGCCAGGGTCAGCCAGTCGTCAATCATCACCTGCCAAACTTCTTTGGTGAGGTGGAAGCCAAGAGCTATGTCGGTGGTGAAGGTGTAAGTGGTATCAGCCGGACGCTTAATAATGTCTCCGGCCATTTGCAGTTTGACCATTTGCACATCCAGCCCGAGCCGGGTTTTACCGCTGGCATGAATCATGGAATCGGTTTTCCCGAATTGCAGCACATTGCCGTTGCTGTTTTCGCCCCGGGCCAGCAGGCTGTCTGCCACTTCATAGGCACCAGCATCCGCATTGTAACGCACCATGCCGTCCACCCGGAAGGCGGCTACATCCCTGCGGTAGATTTTCGGGGCCATCAGGCAAGTGTACAGGAGCGTGGTATCGGTTCGGTAGAAAATGGCCGCGTAGGTGCTGTCGCCCCTTAAGTTGATTTTTTTGGAAGGGATAATCCCAACGTTTTCCGGGTCCAGCGTTTGATCGACCCAGAACCAGTCACTGCGCACGGCTGAACTGTCGGGCAGGGTGAACCGGGCAATACCGCTGAATTGAAGCAGGGGCTCACCCGGCAATAATTCAGCGTTCCCCTGGAACCTGATTTCGGGATCCAGCAAGAAACTGTCGCTTTCGAGTACCGCAGCGCGACCCCAGGTTTTGGCGGAATCTTCCACCGTTTTGACACCGATATCTGTAAAATGCAAATATTCGCTCAGCCCGTCACGTCCACGGTAAGGATAATCCCCGCTGGCCCGGTAACTGTACTTGCCAAGTATGTCCACTTTCGCGTTGTAAAATGTATGGTAACGATGCAGGGTATCTATGATTATCGTAGCTGAATCGATGGGTTTGATCTGTGCGTCCGCGCCTATCAGCACGATCTTGTCACCCGGGGTAATGCGCGCGTCAGCAATGTCAATGCCGGGCACGCCCTTGGCAATCAGCGTATAGTCGTTGAGATTGTAGCTTCCTTTGCTGGCCAGGAAAGAGAGACTGTCCTGCCCGGGATGCAGGCTGGTAAAGCGGGCATAGCGCCTGTTTTCAGGCGGATTGAAATGCAGCATCCCCCGGGCTATGTCCCATTCAAAGGAATTCATCGTGGTCTCGTACTGGTTGTATGGCAGCACCGTGGCAATATCTTCCAGGTTCGACCGGAAAACCCCTTTCTGCTGGTCGAAATCCACATTGGCCCGGACGTTCGGCAGGTTAAAGGCAATCTTGTCCTTGTCCAGGGATTTAATGGTCAGGTTAGCGGTATCAGCCATCAAGGATTTCATGCCGAAAGTAAAATCATTGGCCACTATGCGGGCGTCCTTCCAGTCAAAGGTGCCGCTGCCTGTCACCCCACGGCTGGTTGCCACGATAGAGCCTTTGAGCGTTCCAATACCGTTGAAAAAATTAAATCGCTCGTCCCGCATATTGGCCAGCAGGCTGTCCGCGTTGGGTTTCCAGAGGATATCGGCAGATTCCGAAGTTACGGAGGGGAAGTTTACTTCGTTAATTTCCTTTTCAGCCATGATAAACCGATCCGCGAAACCCCTGACCGAATCCGGGAAGAACAGAAAATCTTCCGAGTGGATATCCATGTTGAGGTGGGACAAAAGCCCGTTTCCGTGCAGCCCTTTCCAGTCCATTTCCAGTTTGCCGGTGTAATGCCCGAGGCCGTTATAAACCGGGTATCCCGTTTCCGGGGTGGTATGGCGAAAGCCCAGCGATAAATCGGGTTCTACAATCAGGTTTTCGCGGAAAGGCGGCAGGAATCCGGAGGTAAGCTCCCCGGCAAAGGCCTGGGAAAACACATCGAAATTTTCCAAGCTGTCGAGCACAAAAGGATCTACCTTGAAATAAAAAGTTTCGCGCGGGTACACATCTTTGTAAAAGCAATTCTTGTCGTAATAAATGAAGCTGGGCTTGAGGTTTTCGAACTTCGGGTATTCTCCCGTTTTCCCGCGGCCCGCTTTATTGTTGGGATCATCGATGTACAAAATTCCCTGCAGGTCTTCAAATATGGTTTTAATGGGCTGCAATACGGGATTTCCGAATTCATCGAGCTTGTCGGTGGGCACATTGATGCGCATATTCACCAGCCGGTCGAGCCGGATGGTATACGTGTCATAGTCCAGTTGGTAATTCTCCCCGCTAAAGTCGAGCCGGCCGGCAAACACGGTTCCGTCAAAATCCATATCCCGGCCTTCCTTCATGGTTACCGATTGCTCGCGGGGCACAATCTGCACGAAATTTTTATTACTCAGGTTGAAATGGTCCACCCCGTCAATGGTCAGGGTTTTTTCTTTCAGATCCAGTTCCGCGTTGTCTTTGGTGGTTATGGACCCAAGCTTGATAACATCATAATCTTCATTGCTGTAGGCAGCAGCTACGTATTTGAAGACCTTGTCCTTCACCGTGACGGTTTCGGTTTCCTGGTCGTAATAAATGAACCCGTCTTCCATAAGCATGTACAGGATGCGCCTGATTTGGTCCACTGTAAGGTTTTTATCGAATTCCCGGGCGAGGTCCGGGGCGTAAATTTTCCGGGTGTCGTACCGGAGGCAGTAATTTTTCATTACCACCAGCGGATTGTAGCTTAATACCCCCTGGTATTTGTTGAACAGGTCCAGGTCGAACAAGTCGGAAGATTCGAAATAAGCGGTTTTCTGTCCGCCCCCGCCCAGCATGCCCATCACTATTTTCTGTTCGTCCAGTTTCCAAACCAGACGTTCTACATCCATTTCCACTTTGTGGTAGGAATCCCAGAACCGGGAACGGGAAATCCCTTGTTTGCCCATAGTCAGGACCAGTTCGCGGGCCGGGATGTCGTAACGCATATTGATACCGGGATGGTAAATGGAGTCCTGGTCGAAATACAGGGAAATTTCCGCTTCGGAACTGGCGGCTTTGGTTTGCGGATTGATGTTAAAAGTTTGCGCCCTGGCACGGGCCAGCGGATGGCCTTGCTTGTCCAGAAAGGTGAGCTGGGCTTTGTGTTCCCTGTCGCCTGTGCCGATGATGTTGGGCCCGCGCAACCTGAACCCACCCCTGTAGGATACGTTTTCAATCAGGTTATCGATGGTGATGACTTTGTCGTAACTATGGAAATCCGGGTATCTCGGGTCACCTTTCGTTTTATTCACCATCACTTTTTGAACCACGCTGCCAAGGACCGGTTCCCGGATCAGGGGTTTGTACACAAAAGCCACTGAATCCGCGGTGAATTCCCCTTTGCGGGTATCCACTGTGTAGTCGCTCAGCGTGCAATAAACTTTTCCAGGGTCCAGCCCGGCATTTTGCCAGGTAATTTTTCCGCCCCTTCCTTTCCAGGTCAGTTCGGTGGGATAGTAGGTTCCTGATGTGCTCAAAAGATATATGGTATCGTGCCGGGAGGTGGTCAGCAGGTCGATATTGGCCATGTGCACGGCCGGACGGCCGTCCTCGAATCCGATTTGTATGTTTCCGCCTTCGGCTATCCAGGTTTTACTGGGTGATACATTCAGGGCGTTCTGCCTGAAATAAGCCAGCGAAAAGTCCATGAACCGCTGAAACGAGCTGTTGTTGCCTTTTTTGGTGTTCTCCAGCAATGCCCTGACCGTGATATTCCATTCTGTCAGCAGGCGGTTGCCCAGGCTGTTTTCAAGGGCCAGGTTTACGGCCCTGAAATAGTTTTCAATTTGTGGGAACGACTTCATGCGCCTTTCCTTCATGAGGTTGAAATTCCCTTTCATGGCCTGTAGCAGGCGATCGTTCAGGGCTCCGGCCTGGTAATTGGCTTCGAGCTGTTCTGCCGTGGTTTTGGCTTGCTCGTTCCGGGTATCATTAAGCAGGGTGGCAACTTCTTCGATGAACCGGTCATTCCGTTGTTGCAGGGAATCGGGCTCCTGGGCTTCGAGCCGGACAGAAAGGAAAAGCACGGTGCAAAACGCGTAAAAAATCAGGCGCATAAGTGTTGTTTCGAACTCAAAGTTTAAACCTTTTCCTGAAAAATATCCGGGTTTCCGGCAGGTGGAACCGGTTTTCATGAAGCAGGTTATACTTTACTGTAAGCGGTTTGATTTGGTTTCACAGTGTGCCGGTGGTTGATTAACGCACCGGAACGGGCTTGCATTGCCCGGCTTCCCCGAAACCATTATCCGCCAAACCGCAGGCAAGGATAGTTTATTTCCTGCAAGTTTGGTTTGTAAATGCTTCACACTTTCAGCGCTGCCTGAAAAATGGCTGTGTAATCCGCGGCATTCAGGGAAGCCCCGCCAATAAGCCCACCATCCACGTCCGGCTGGCTGAACAGGCCCCGTGCGTTTCCGGGTTTTACACTGCCTCCGTAAAGGATGGGCACCTCATTGGCCAGGGTTTCATCGTATTTGCCGGTCAGCAGCGAACGAATCAGGGCATGCATTTCCTGTGCTTGCTCAGGGGTGGCGGTTTGCCCGGTTCCGATGGCCCAGACCGGCTCGTAAGCGATGATGACCTTCTGCATCTCTCCGGCAGGCAGGAAGAAAAGCCCCTCTTCCAGTTGCCGGGTGACGACCGCTTCCTGCTGTCCGGCTTCACGCTGTTCGAGCAGCTCTCCGCAGCAGAAAACCGGTTTTAAACCGTGTGATAACGCGGCAGATACTTTCCGGGCCAGTTGTTCATCGGTTTCCCAGAAAATGTGTCTCCGCTCCGAGTGGCCGATGATCACATACTCCACACCAACTTCCGCGAGCATGGCCGCGGATATTTCGCCCGTGAAGGCTCCTTTCTCTTCCCAGTGCACATTTTGAGCTCCGAGGTGCATGGAGTGATGTTCCCCGGCAAGCCGGGCCAGCCGGCCGAGATGGGTAAATGGCGGGAAAATGATTCCCAGCACATGGGGCGGGATGTCCGGGGGCAGTTTGCCCAGTATGTCGTGCACAAGCAGTTCCCCCTCCGCGGGGGTCGTGTTCATTTTCCAGTTGGCGGCAACAATTTTTTGGCGCATAACCTTGGTTTATTCAACGTTACGGTAAATCCGGGTTAATTCAAACACCTGTTTCAGGATGGCACGGTCTGCGCTGGTCAGTTCCAGGTTTCTCCGGGCCATGACACGGGCGGCCACTTTCAGGGCGGCTTCCGGGATGTATTTTTTGGACGAGCCGATGCCTCCCCAGGTAAAGGAAGGAACGAAGGTTGGCGGAAACCCGCTGCCGAAAATATTCGCGAATACTCCCACTACGGTACCGGTATTGAACATGGTGTTGATCCCGCATTTGCTGTGGTCGCCCATAAACAACCCGCAAAATTGCCTCCCGGTGTTTTCATGTTTTTTCAGGGCATAGTTCCACACCTGCACCGGGGCATAGTTGTTTTTCAGATTGGAATTATTGGTGTCAGCTCCCAGGTTGCACCATTCCCCCAGGATGGCATGGCCCAGGAAACCGTCATGGGCTTTATTGGAATAGCCGGTAATGATGCTGTGGTTCACTTCCCCGGCCACTTTGCTGTAAGGGCCGAATGCAACAGGTCCGTAAATCCTGGTGCCCATTTTCAGTACGCCATGGCTGCCCAGCGAAAAGGGCCCTCGGATGAGGCAGCCTTCCATCACCAGGGAGCTTTTACCAAAATACACGGGTCCGTCTTCAGTGTTAATGTCGGAAGCCAATATCCTGGCGTCCGGTTCGAGAAAAACCTCTCCATTGCCAATAACCTGAATGCCGGCCGGAAGTGGGGCCGAAGCACGTCCGGAGGTGATCCGTTCAAAGTCAGCCTGCATTTCAAGGGAAAGGATGTCCAGCATATCCCAAAGACGCGTAACGAGCCTGACTTCTCCGGAATAGGGCACAGCCCGGAAGGAATCGTCCCAGGTGGAAGGGGCGGGTATATTATCCCCCTTTGTCATGATGGCAAGCCATTCCCCGTTCAGGGAAAGCCCTTCACCAGGAGATAGGGCGCGCACCGCTTCCAAAAGGCCGGTGTCCGGGCAGCAGGAAGCATTCACTACCAGGCAGGAGCTTCCTTTTTTTACCGGGAATTTTTCCCGGAGGTATGGCGCGGTAAACCAGGAGGCGGAGGTATGGAGGTCATGTTCCCATTTTTCCCGTATGGTCAGGATGCCGCATCGTAATTCGGCAACAGGACGCGTAAAGGTGAGCGGTAACAAGTGATCGCGCCACGGGCCATCCCAAAGGACGAGGTTCAGGTTGTCCATGCAACAAAAATAAAAAAGCCTTCCGCTTGGAAGGCCTTTTTGATTCTTTTCAAAAATCTTTATTTATTTTCCTTCTTCTTATTGAATTTCGCATATTTTTGTTGGAATTTCTCAATACGCCCTGCCGTATCGACAAACTTCATCTTACCAGTGAAAAACGGATGGGACATATTGGAAATTTCCAGCTTGACAAGCGGATATTCATTACCGTCTTCCCACTTGATGGTTTCATTGGTTTTGGCGGTCGAGCGGGTTAAAAACGTATAATCGCAGGAATAGTCCTTGAAAACGACCAGCCTGTAATTTTTGGGATGAATATCTTTTTTCATTCCGGGTTCTTATTTTGAGGAGTGCAAAGTTAAAAGTTTTTTTTCGGATGGGAAAAGTATTACCCGGTTTTTATGCGATTTGATAAACTGATTTATTATGAGCCGAAAGAAATGGAGAAGATTTAACGGGGAAAGGATTTACGAGCCCATCACCGAAGCGGTGGAATCGGTCCTGAAGCGTGAAGCTGAGTTGGGGAACCGGCTGAAAGTATGCATCGGCTCTGACAGCCAGGTGCGCGGCCATTTTGTGGAATTTGCCACAGTCATTGTTTTTGTGCGGGAAAAGCGGGGCGGGTTTATGTTTATATGCAATGATAAAACCCCAAATCATATGGGGCTGAAGGAGCGTTTGCTTACTGAAGTGGCCAAATCCATTGAAGTTGCCTATGAGGTTTGTGATTTACTCGACCGGTATAATATAGACCTCGAGGTGCATGCCGATATCAATACCAATCCACAGTTCAAGAGCAATTCCACCCTGGCGGAAGCCATGGGCTATATTTTAAGCATGGGTTTTGCCTTCAAAGCCAAACCGGATGCTTTTGCCAGTTCCATTTGTGCCGATAAAGTGGTTTAATCTTCCAGGCTCCGGGCAATGAACCCTAGCAATTCTTCCCGGCCGGTTTGTTTCTTCACAGAAGTAATGAAAAGAGGCGGCAACGATTCCCATTCTTCAAGGAGGCGTTTTTTGTAGATGGACAGGCTGGCCTCGAGTTTATTCCGGGTAAGCCGGTCGGTTTTGGTAAAAACCAATGCAAAGGGTATTCCTTGCCGGCCCATCCACCGGATAGCCTGCAGGTCTGATTCCTGGGGAGGAATATTGCAGTCGATCAGTTGAAAAGCGCAGTACAGGTTTTCGCGGTGCAGCAAATAGCCGGTAATGAGCCCTTCGAGGTGTTTGCGTTCCGATTTGGAAACCCGGGCCCAGCCATAGCCGGGCAGGTCGGCCAGGATCCACCGGCCGTCCATTTCAAATAAGTTTATCAGCCGCGTTTTACCCGGGGTTTGGGATGTCCGGGCCAGCTGCTTCCGGCCGGCCAGCATATTGATCAGGGAAGATTTGCCCACGTTGGAACGGCCTGAAAAGGCAAATTCAGGCAGCCGGCTGGCAGGGCATTGCTTTACATCCGGAAAACTTCCGAGAAACGCTATTTTATGAAAGTAAGTCAAAGCCATGTAAACAGGATTCAGCTATCTTTGCCTGCAGTAAAATTAGAATTCTTAAGCCATTGGTTCAGGAAGTAACACCATACCGGCAGCCCGGCCGGAGTAAAAAGGAACAGGTAACGGAGATGTTCGATAAGATTGCTCCCCGTTACGATTTCCTGAATCATCTGTTGTCTTTGGGGATTGACCGCAGGTGGAGAAAACATACAGTAAAAAGCCTCGGGGATGCCAATCCCTCCTTTATCCTGGATGTCGCCACCGGCACCGGAGACCTGGCCATAGCCTTACACAGGCATTTTCCCGGAGCACGGGTCACCGGCATTGACCTTTCTGATCCCATGATCCGCCTGGCCCATAAAAAAATATTGCGCAAAGGACTGGAAAAATTCATTGAAGTACTGGTAGGGGACGGGGAAGAATTACCCTTTGATAACAATAGCTTCGATATCGTCAGCGTTGCTTTTGGCGTCCGGAATTTTGAACATCTTGACCAGGGACTCAAGGAAATGTACCGGGTATTGAAACCAGGCGGGCAAATAAGGATTTTGGAGTTTTCCACCCCGCGCCAGGGTATCTTTCAACGGATTTTTACGTTTTACTTCCGGCATATATTACCGAGGGTAGGCAAGTGGATTTCCGGTGATGCGCGTGCCTATACGTACCTGCCGGAATCTGTGGCCGCTTTTCCGGAGCGTGATTCTCTTACCGCCAGGATGGGCCAGGCCGGTTTTAAAAATTGCCAATGGAAAGAACTTACATACGGAACCTGCTGCCTCTACCTGGCAGAAAAATAAGTATCTGGCTTGCTTTTATGAGCATTAGCCTCCTGAGCCATGCTCAGTTCAATGCCCATTTTTTCGATGCCAAGTTCTATTCCAAGCCCATCCATTTTGGAATTCTGATGGGTTATAACAGTTCGGATTTCCGGTTTACCCACAGCAATAGTTTTTTGTTTAACGATACCATTCTTACGATCGAGAGCATCCGGAACCCCGGCTTTAACCTGGGCATTGTTTCCAACCTGCGGCTTAACCGCCATTTTGATTTCCGCCTGCTCCCCGGGCTGACTTTCAGCGAAAGGGCCCTCCAATTCCGGACTTTTGAAGATACCAGTGTGATTAAAAGCATTGAATCTGTCAATGTGGATGTGCCGGTATTGTTTAAGTTCAAATCAGATCCTTACAAGGATATGCGGGTTTACGTAGTGGCGGGGGTCAAATATTCTTTCGACATGGCTTCCAATGCCAAGTCCCGGAATGCGGAAGATATGATCAAAGTAGGCCGGCACGACCTGAGCCTCGACTACGGCCTCGGGTTTGAAATCTATTTCCCGATGTTTATCCTGGCGCCCGAAATACGTATTTCACAGGGCCTCTTTAACGTGCATGCCGCTGATTCGAAATTGATTTACAGCCGGGTGATTGACAAGTTGTATTCCCGGTCCATTCAGATCATTTTCCACTTCGAAGGATAGGCTCTCAGAATTTGTTTTGCCACATCATGCTTTCGATGGGCTTTACCGTGCGCTTTACATACTTGGCACTTTTTTTCTTGTTGTAAAGGTGATCTATATCGCCATCCACGGTAAAGTAGATCAACTGCCCGATAGGCATGCCCGCGTAAATCCTCACCGGTTGAATGCAGGAAATTTCCAGGGTCCACGTATTGCAGTAGCCGACATCTCCTTTACCGGCTGTAGCGTGAATATTGATACCCAGCCTGCCTACGCTGGACTTGCCTTCCAGAAAAGGCACGTGCTTATGGCTTTCCGTGTATTCCTCTGTTACACCCAGGTAGAGGGTGCCGGGCTGGATGATATAGCCTTCTGGCGGAATAAACAATTCTTCGATTTCATTGTGCTGCCGAGCATCCAGGATATGATTTTTGTATATGGCGAGATACCGACCCAGGTGCACATCGTAACTGTTGGTGCCCAGGCATTCTTTCCGGAATGGCTCGATCAGGATGTGGCCCTTTTCAATTTCTTTCAGGATTTGCTTGTCTGATAAAATCATAAGTGCGTTTGCTTTAAACTGCAGTGATCTGCCAGCCCATGATGTGGCGGTCGTCCCCGGCAGAATACAAAACGGAACGGTCTGTATCCCAGAGCAGGCAGTTTACCGAATGCTGATGCCCCTCCAGTTGCTTTCCAATCACTTTCAGCAATTTGAAATTATGTCCGTCCCAAATCCGGATTTCCTTATCGCGCGAAGCACTGGCCAACCACCTGCCATCCGGGCTAAACGCTAACCGGTTGACCGTTTGCATATGGGCCGGAATAGCCTGGTAAAGTTCCACATTTTTCCCCATTTGCCATATCCGGATATGGGCATCCCTCCCTCCGCTTGCAAGCCATTGGCCATCCGGGCTGAAACAGCAGGTAAAAACTGAATTGCTATGCCCCGGAAGTTGCCGGATTATATTGGCTTCCGGCAGCTTTGACAGATATACATTATTGTCGCTGCTCCCGATGGCCATGAGGGGCTTTTCAGGATGCAAAGCCAGGCAGCGAAGGCTGGAAGGGCTTATACTTTTTTTGAAAATCAATTGCCCGTCCGGAACATGGAAGCCAAGTAAATGCCCATCCCCCGTTCCCACCAGCAACAGGTTCGCGGCTTCGTAATAAGCGATATTAAAGACAGATTGGTGGTCCAGCAGGTAATTTCTTACTTCTTTTTTCTTGTCATAATCGAGAATGTGAAGCCTGCTTTTCATTTCACCGGCTGCAAGGATAGATTCACCCCGGATAATGGCAGCTGAAAACAACTGGCCTTCCAGCCTGGCCAGGACTACGGGTTCCGCCCGGGCGCTTACATTCCATTCCACCAGCATACCATCTCCTGACACGGAAATGATTTTTCCTTTTTCGCGGCCAGGTAGCAGGTGGTAAATACTGCCGAGGTGGCCTTCGAGCTGGGCTGTTTTTTCTATTTTTAATTTCACAGGTTGTTTTCCCCGGTTCTGGTGCAAGAATAATAACAAAACCTAAAAAAACTGTTTACATTGCCGGTAATAACCATTTTCGAGCTTACCCCCGGAACGGAAGCCGGGCTTTGGCGCATAGAGGAAAAGCCGGAAGAATTGATTTCCATGCTTCATCTTTCGGAAGAAGAGTTGCAGTGGATTCAAGGGTTTCAAAGCGGCAAGCGATACCGGCACTGGCTGGGCAGCAGGGTGTTGCTGCGAAAATTGTTGCGCACTGACCGTTTCATTGCCATGAACCTTCAGGACAAAGGCCAGCCCAGGCTGATCAACTTTCCGCACCGGGTTTCCATCTCCCATTCAGGCAATATGGCTGCCGTCATGATCAGCCTCCGGTACCCGGTGGGGATTGATGTCGAATTGATACAGGAGAAAATCCTGAAGATTTACCCCAAATTCCTTACACACAGTGAAATACAATACCTTGGGCGCCAGCCCGACCCGGTAACGGCTACCCTGGCATGGTCAGCCAAGGAAGTGATGTTCAAGGCATGGGGCAGGGGAGGTGTTGATTTCAGGAAGCACCTGAAAGTTTACTTGCGTGAACCGGAAGAAAGCGGTACTTTCCGGGCGAAAATGAACCATCCCGGCCTGAAAGAGATGTTCACCATACATTACCGGTTAATAGAAGGGTATGTGCTTGCCTGCGCGGCCCTCGGGCTTTAACGGGGCTTATTCAGAATAACGGCATTCAGTTTCTGGCCCAGGGTTTTTTTCATTTCCAGCAGTTCCTTGCGCCTTTTCTGTAACTCCAGCAGTTCTTCTTCACTCCCGGCCGAACGCATGGCCTCACGGTTTTCCTCGATCAGTTTCAGCACACGCAAAAGATTGTACCGGTACATGACGGAATGCACCTCCTGCCGGTATTGATCGTCCAGGTCCGGCACAAAAATCTCATGGCGCTTTTTCCAGTTTTTGCTTATGGCGTATTTGTCGGTCACCAATTCAATGGAAAGCCGGCTGATGTCAGGGTCTGCATGGTGCAGGAAATATTGCTCCTCCGGGATTTTGCCTTCCCGGAACTGTTCACGGATTTCTTCCAGCAGCTTTTGATGAAGCAGTTCCTTGAAAACGGAATCCTGAAGGTCCATCAGGACAGACCCGGCCACGCTGTACTCTTTGGTGTATTCCCGGTTCCCGTAGCGTAACAGCAGCGAAAGGATGCTCCTTTCGAGCAAATATTCCTGGTCGGTTCCGGCTGTTTGGGGGGTGGCGGGCTGTGACCGGCTTTCCTTTTTTTCCAGGTCGCGCGATTGCTGGCGGGAAAGCTGACCCTTTTGCTGCAGGCGTTTTCTGCGGGTTTTGTTCAATTCCTGCATCAGAAGCTGCTCGTCCAGTTCCACCATCCGGGCGCATTCTTTGACGTACAGCGGCCGCTGAATCGGATCCGGAATCAGGGCGATGGATGACACGATTTCCCGGATTACTTCCGCCTTGCCGGCCGGCCCGGGCCGGACGTCTTTCAATGCCTGCCCGGTTTTAAACAGGATAAAATCTTCGGCATGTTTGTCCAGGTAATCCAGAAAACCGTCTTTCCCGGTTTCCCTGATAAAACTGTCCGGGTCGTGTGGTTCGGGCAGCACGCAGATAAAGACTTGCAGGCCCTGTTCCAGGATGATGTCCACGCCACGCAGCGCAGCGGCAATGCCGGCTTCGTCTCCGTCATACAAAATGGTGATGGTTTTCGTAAATCGGCTCAGCAGGCGCACCTGGTCCTGGGTCAGGCTGGTTCCGGAGGAGGCCACTACGTTTTCAATGCCGTTCTGGTGCAGGGTCATCACGTCCGTATAGCCTTCCACCATCAGGCAGTTTTCTTCCTTGCGGATCGCCTGGCGGGCGTGGAAAAGCCCGTACAGGACCTTGCTCTTCTGGTAAATGGGTGTTTCCGGGGAATTGATGTATTTCGGCCCCCTGGCATGCTCTTCCATGATCCGCCCGGCAAAGGCCACAGGTTTGCCGGAGAGGTTCAAAATAGGGAAGATGATCCGTTCGCGGAAGAAGTCCTGCTTGCGGTTGTTTTGTTCGGTTACCAGCCCGAGCTCTTTGAGCATTTCCAGGCGGTACCCCTGTTCCATGGCCGCTTTCGCCAGGTGGTCCGGCCCGGCCGGGGCATAACCAATCTGGAATTTCCGGATCGTTTCCAGCCGGAATCCCCGCTCCTTCAGGTAGGCTAACCCAATGTCCATCCCCGGTTCCGAACTGAACAATTCTTCCTGGTAAAACCGCAGGGCGAACTGGTTAATGATAAACAGGCTGTCTTCTTTCTGACGCCTGGCTTTTTCTTCATCCGTTTCCGGGGCTTCCTCGATAGCAATCTGGTATTTTTCCGCGAGGAACCGCAAGGCTTCCGGGTAAGTGAAATGTTCGTGCTCCATCAGGAAACCCACCACGTTGCCTGACTTGCCGCATCCGAAACATTTGAAAATCCCTTTGGACGGGGATACGCTGAAGGAAGGGGTTTTCTCATTGTGGAAGGGGCATAAGCCCATGAAATTCGCCCCTTTCTTTTTTAACGGCACATATTCGCTGATAACTTCCTCAATGCGGGCCGTTTCCAGGATTTCTGCTATGGTATGACGGGGAATCACAGGTTTCCGAAGTTACTACAAAGATCAGGTTTCAGAAAGCAATGCCGGCTTTTTCATGGAAAAAATTGGTACAGTTGTTGGCTTGACATAGGGGAACCAAACGAAAAAGGAGGTTGGCTATGAAACGGTTTGCATGGCTATTCATTATCGGGCTTTTGGCCGCCCCCCTGTCCCTGCCTGCACGCCACATGGACGCACGAATGGAAATCCGGATGTACAACCGCGCGCCCATTCGCGTGTGGATTGACGGGCACAAGGCAAATCATGAACCCGCGGCCCGGGTGATTATCTCCAGGCTGGAACCCGGCAGGCATTTTTTCAGGATCGTCAGGTACAGCCCCATCCCCCGCTTTTACGGCTCAAGGGTGGTTTACAAAGGATATGTCTTTGTGCGTCCCGGGACAATGGTGGAGGCCGTGGTTGGCCTGGATTACAGGATGGAGGTGTATCAGCGGAGGATAAGGCGTACAAAACACCATGAATCCAAAGGCTACCATAAGTACGGCCGCCATCACGAAGATGAGAAATGGGAACATAATTACCGGGATGATGACTATGAAGGGTACGGATACTTTGATGACGAATACCCCGATGATTATGATTACCGTGGCAGATCGCAAATGAGCGCGGGAGAATTCAATGAACTGAAACGCATGCTGCAGGAGGAATCTTTTGATTCAGACCGCCTGCGCCTGGCCAAACAGGCGCTGGAAAACCGGTGGGTCACCAGCCGACAGGTGAAAAAAATAATGGAATTGTTTGTTTTTGAACAAAACCGCCTGGCTTTTGCTAAATATGCCTATGACTATGTGCTGGACAAGGAGCGCTATTATATCGTGAACGATACCTTTACTTTTGAAAGCAGCGCCAGCGAACTGGACCGTTACCTGCGCGACAGGTAACCCGGAACCATACAGCCAGCGGGAAAAAGCTCTGTTGTGAAACAGGGCTTTTTTTATTCCGGGTATTCTATGCGCACGTGGTACACGTTGTGCAGCAACCGCTTCAGGATTTTTTTGGCTTTCATGATCTGGGCAAAGGTGATGTCCGCCTCCACCAGTTGCAGGTCTTCCGTCTTTTGGGCAAAAAGCTTTTCAACCAGGGCATCCAATCGTTCGGCAGTAGGCTCTTTCAGGCTGCGGGCGGCTGCTTCCACCGTGTCGGCCAGCATGACTACGGCTTGCTCAAGCGTCCGGGGCAACGGGCCCGGATAGCGGTATTTCGATTCGTCAATATTGCTTTCCTTGCTTTGGTTCAACTGGGAACGGTAAAAATATTCCACACGGGAAGTGCCGTGATGGGTCCTGATAAAATCGAGCAAAACACCGGGAATTTTTTCCCTGCGCCCCAGGATAACCCCCTGCCTTACGTGGTCAATGATGATGGCCGCGCTTTCTTCAAAACTCAGGTCCTTGTGGGGGTTTTCATTGCCTTTCTGGTTTTCAACGAAATATTGCGGTCGATGGAGCTTCCCAATGTCATGGTACAAACTGCCCACTTTGGCCAGCAAACTGTTTCCCCCGAGGGCGGTGACTACATTTTCTGCCAGGTTGCTCACCTGTATGGAATGTTGGAAGGTGCCCGGAGCTTCCAGCGAGAGCCGCTTCATCAGGGGCTTGTTGATGTCGGTGTATTCCATCAGGGTCACGTCTGAAACAATCCCAAACAGCTTTTCAAATACCGGGATGAGCGGATAGGCCATTAAGGTCAGGAATACATTCAGCGAGAGCCAGCCCAAGTCGGTCCAGGCCATGGAAACCAGCGTGCCCGTCTGCAACAGGTGTATGCTCAGGTACCCGCCAAGGTAAGTAGCCAGAATGTATCCAAGGGAAGCAAAAAACTGCGACCATACATGGGCGCGCATATTGGTGAAAATAGCCACCATCCCCGCCAGGATATTCAGCACCGTAAACTCATTGCCCAGCGGCACGATGAAACTGGCCAGCAGAATGGTGATCAGGTGGGAAATCAGCGCCATGCGGCTGTCAAAGAAAGTGCGCAAAACAATGGGAACAATGCAATACGGGATCAGGTAGTAGCTGGGCAGGTTGAACCGGACCGCCCAGCTGGTCAAAAACAGGGGCGCGATGATGAGCAGGAGGATGAACAATAATTTCCGCGGGCTGTTCAAGACCCCGGGCGCGTAAAGCCTGAGAAAATAGTGGAAGATCAGGAACATCAGCAGCGAAAGGGCAAGATATCCACCCAGCTGCACCCAGTTGTGCCCGCTTTGCGACTCGCCTTCCACAAAGTGTGTATAGGAAACCAGTTTCTGGTAGGTAGCCGTATCGATGACAGCTCCCCGTTGCACAATGCGTTCCCCCTTTTCCACCGCCCCGAAAGTGGGCGAGATTTTGTTCAGGGCGTCTTTCAAGGTTTTTCCCGTAGTCACGCTGTCGAACCCGGCATTCGCCTTCAGGTAAGGCACAAGGCTTTGCACCAGGAATTCTTCATTCAGGAAGGGAACCGTGGACAGGGTATCGAGCAGGAATTCCGGGGCGCTCGAAACGGTAATCATTTTTTCCGGGGTCACTTCGCGCACGTGGCTGCCCTGCACCAGGTACACAAAAGGTGCCTGCTGCAGGCGCTGCATCACTTCCGCTTTGTCAAAAACCCCTTTCAGGTACAGGGTGTGCAGCGCTTCCCGGCCGGTCGTGAGGTAAGTCTGGGTGTCGCGTTTTTCAAACAAACCGAACCCGTGTTCCGTTTTGAATTGTTCGTAGCTTCTTTGGAATCCTTTCCGCCAGTCAGCAGTTACTGATTTTTCCACATCCGGGTCGAGCCGGAACCAGGGCGGGTTGTGCCTGCGGATACGCTCTTTTTCGCGGGCAATTTCTTCTTCGGGCTTCAGGATGGGAAAAGAAACCGGGGACACGAGGTCATCGTATTTCCAGGCTTTCCCCAGCTCATAGCTTTTGGTGCCGGAACCCAATTCAGGCATCAGGGCCGTGACCAACCCTACGGAAAGGAGGAAAAGCAATGCGCCAAGAAACCGGGCCATAAGGTGACGGACAGATCTTTTTTTACCGGCCATTTTGTGTACGCATTAGGGTGGGCTTAAAAATAACTAATTTAACTTTGCTGCCGGCAGGAAAAGGACGGGACAGTTTTTTGAAACCAAATGTCAAAGCAATGAAAGAAGTTTATATCGTTTCCGCAGTCCGGACACCTATCGGGGCGTTCGGAGGAGTTTTGTCTTCGCTGGCTGCCACCAAACTGGGGTCTATTGTCATCGAGGCAGCTATTCAGCGTGCCGGCATCCGGCCCGATGATGTTCAGGAAGTGTTTATGGGCAATGTCCTGTCTGCCAACCTCGGCCAGGCGCCTGCCCGCCAGGCAGCCCTCGGGGCCGGCCTTCCGCACAGCGTTCCCTGCACCACGGTAAACAAAGTGTGCGCCTCCGGCATGAAATCCATTATGCTGGCCGCCCAGTCCATTTTGCTCGGGGACAATGAAATAGTTGTTGCCGGGGGCATGGAATCCATGTCGAACGTGCCCTATTACGTGCCCCAAGCCCGC
Source organism: uncultured Chitinophagales bacterium (assembly GCA_964422925.1). Taxonomy (GTDB): domain Bacteria; phylum Bacteroidota; class Bacteroidia; order Chitinophagales; family S012-47; genus CAYRDC01. The sequence goes on from CAYRDC010000009.1 coordinate 81,833, forward strand.
TGGGGCAACCGCCTGGGCAATGCCAAACTCATTGACGGCATGCTGATGGACGGCCTCTGGGATCCTTACAAGGATTTCCATATGGGCGTGGCTGGTGACCAGACCGCAAAGGAAATGAAGATCAGCCGCGAAGAACAGGATGCCTTTGCCGTGAGGTCGTACAAGCGGGCCGCGGAAGCCTGGAAAAGCGGCTGGTTTGCCGGGGAAGTGGTGCCGGTCGAAATCCCCCAGCGCAAAGGCGATCCGGTGGTGGTTGCCGAAGATGAGGAATACAAAAAAGTGAAGTTCGACAAGATACCAAACCTGCGCCCCGCGTTCACCAAAGAAGGAACAGTCACGGCTGCCAACGCTTCCAAGCTGAATGACGGGGCGGCAGCGCTGGTGCTGGTGAGCAAGGAACGGATGGAAGCCGTGGGGCTGAAGCCCCTGGCCCGGATTGTCAGCTATGCCGATGCGGCCAATGCCCCGGAATGGTTCACAACGGCCCCGGCCAAAGCCATGCCCCGGGCCCTGAACAAAGCCAGTCTGAAAGCTTCCGATATCGATTATTTTGAGATCAATGAAGCGTTTTCGGTGGTAGCCCTGGCCAATATGAAGGAACTTGGTCTGGATCTGGATCGCGTGAACGTTTTTGGCGGGGCCGTGGCCCTGGGCCATCCGCTCGGTTGTTCCGGGGCCCGCATCATTGCCACCCTCATCAGTGTGCTGACCCATAAAGACGGCCGGTACGGCTGCGCGGGCATCTGCAACGGGGGCGGTGGCGCCTCGGCCATGGTCATTGAACGCGTGTAGCGAAATACCCGGGGCCGCCCGTCCGTTATGCTATGGCCGGAATGTAAAATCCAAAACTACAGGCCTATGCGTTTTCGATTGCTTCTGATTATTCTGCTGGCGGGGATGAACTTTCCCCTGAAGGCCCAGCCCGATGCCGAAGGCGCGGCCCTCATCAGCGCCTATGTCGATACCATGAATGCCCTGGGCGACAGCATGATCCAGAGCAACGATGTGAATACGCGCATTGCCTGTGGCTACGCCATGGTTAAACGCCTGGTCCGGGCCCTTCGGGTGCCCGGCTCCTTCCGCTATCCCTTCGACTCCCTGTTGCACATCAGCATCGTGGAACCCGATGACCATGCCTTTCGAATCTATACCTGGCATATTGAGATGATCCACGGCCTCTACCGGCAACTGGGCGCCATCCAGCTGCCCTCCAAAAAAGAACTGAAACTGATCCCGCTGATAGACGGCTCACGCTACATGGATAACCCGATGGACACCGTCCTGAACCCGGATTTCTGGTACGGGGCCGTGTATTACAAGGTGCTGCGCAAGAAATACCACGGCAAAAACCTGTATTTCCTGTTCGGCTATGACGCCAACGACCCCTTCAGCAACAAGAAAGTGGTGGATGTGCTTACCTTCAGCAAGGGTGAACCCCGTTTCGGGCTGCCGGTCTTTTACATGGACGAAGCGGGCGATTCTGTGCTATACCGTTTCATCATCGAATATTCGAATGAAGCGGCCGTAGGGCTAAACTACTACGATGAATTCGACAAGATCATTTACGACCATCTGGTGCCGCGCAACCCGATGTCAGAAGGGGTATATTCCACCTATATCCCGGACGGTACTTACGAAGGTTTTGAATACCGGAAGGGGAAATGGTACTGGGTGGAAAAGGTTTTTCACGAAGCCATTAATGAAAACGACAATCCCCCGGTACCCAAACCCGTGGATTTCGACAAGGAGTATCCGAAGCGTTAGGCCTGGTTCAGGTTTTCCGTTTTTTCTGACGGGCGGCCGGGAAGAGCACGTTGTTCAGGATCAGCCGGTAGCCGGGTGAGTTAGGGTACAGATTAAGGTCTGTGGGCGGATCGCCTACCATGTGCCGGTAATCCTCCGGGTCGTGCCCACCATAAAAGGTCCACATACCGTAACCGTATTCGCCATGGATGTAACGGGCTTCATTCAGCGACCGGGTTTCACCCATCACCAGCACCGAAGGCTTCAGGTATTTTTTTACAAAAGCGGTGGTCTGTCCGTAAAAGCCTTTGATAATGCGGGTATGGCACTGGGTCAGCATGGTCGGGATGGGATCCCACTTGGCGGAAAATTCAAACAGGGTGAAAAAATCGGTGCGTGGGTCCACTTTGCGGGTGTTAGTAGCGTCAATGGTTGAAAATTCGTACTCATACGGGTTTTTGCTGATTCTGAAATTGGTAAAGGCAAAGCATTTGCTGAAATCCAGCTTTTCCTGGGCGTTGGGGTCCATCGGGTCCCCGTCATACACTTCCGCGCAGATGTCCACCCCCTCGGCCGCCAGGGCGATATCGTAGCTGTCGGTGGCCGAGCACATGGCAAACAAATAACCGCCCCCAGCCACGAAGTCGCGGATTTTTTTAGCTACCGCTAACTTGAGCTGGGAGACCTTCGAAAAGCCGTGCCGCGCGGCAATTTCTTCGTTTTCCCGGACCTCTTCTTTATACCAGCTTGTGTTATGGAATGAAAAGTAAAACTTGCCATACTGCCCCGTGAAGTCTTCGTGGTGCAGGTGCAGCCAGTCGTACTCAGGGAGCTTACCATCCAGCACTTCATCGTCATACACCACGTCATAGGGGATTTCCGCGTAGGTAAGCACCAGGGTTACGGCATCGTCCCAGGGCTGCTTGGTCTTGGGGGAATACACGGCAATTTTCGGGGCCTTGTCGAGTTTTACCATGTCCTGGTTCGATTCCGGGTCGGCTATCTCGGACAGGATCCGGGTGTGCTGGGCATCGGCAATCACTTCATAGCTTACGCCCCGGATCATGCATTCCTTTTCCACCGCTTCGGCCCAGGGCATGGCAAAACTGCCGCCCCGGTAATTGAGCAGCCACTCGCCCTTGCCGCCTTCCTCCAGCACCCAGTACATGATGCCATAGGCTTTCAGGTGGTTTTCCTGGGTTTCATCCATGGGTATAAGGAGCCACGCGGCCCGCAGCGGACCATATACCACTAAGAAAAGGGAAAGAATGAGCCAACTTTTTCGCATCAATGCAAATAACGCAAAATCCGGGCTTTCATTTCACGTTTATACCATAACCGGCCTGAAATGAAAGATTTTTTTTATCTTGAGATTTAAAACTGAACAGTTATGAAAAGAATTTTTGTTTTGCTGTTCCTGATCGCTGCGGGGCCATGGCTTTTGGGCCAGGCACAAACCAGAACATTGCCTGTAACCGAGGTGCACGGGCTGACCGATATCCATGAGTTGCTGCCCGACAACCTGCAGGATGTCCCGGTGGTTTCTTTTGAAATTACCTGGCGAAGGGGTAATTCAAACGAAATTATAATCCGGAAAAACCAGGGCAGTACTTTCGGGGAAGGCGCCCTGGAACTGGTGCTGGGAGCCGTCCCGGGCGACCATTTCTGGTTCGACAATATCCGCTATGAACTGAACGGGGAAGAACAACGCACTTCGGTGTCTGTGGAGGTGGGGGAGGACTGATAAAACCACACGGTAACGAGGATGTACATATCCTGACGAATGAGCCGGGCCGGAAAAAGGAACCGGTGCAGCCGGTGCCGGAGGATTTAATAGGCTGTTAAGCGGTTTCTTGCAGTTTTTTCAGCCTCAAAATATCCGAGTAGTACTTTTCATGATTGAAATGACGGATTGAATTCCTTGCTTGAAGGGAAAAATCATTGTATTCTTTTTCATCCATCTCGTAAAACCAGGTTATCCTGTCGATAAAGTCCTTCGTATCTGAACAGAAAAATCCGTTTTTCCCGTCAACGATTACTGTGTTGTTTTCCGGCAGGTTCATGCTTAATACCGGAACCCCGTTGTTCAGGTACTGTTTCGCTTTTATCCCGGATTTTGCCCTTTGAATTTCCGTGTCGATAAGGGTGGCAATTCCTATATCGAATGTAACGATCCTCTTCTGCAACCCGGCTTCGTCATTCCAGTTTATGTTCCTGGGAATCTCGATTTGGATGTTTTTCTTCCCTTCAAAGTAATTTTCTATGAATGACTGTTCTTCATCGCTGGCGGCCCCGACCATAACCAGTTTGTAATCAAAGGTTAGTTCCTTCAGGGCAGGGAAGACAACTTGCACCAGGCTTTTTCTGTGGAATCCGCCAAAATACCCTATCCAGCCAACCGTGAAAAGGTCATTTTTATTTTTCTTGCTGATTCCCAGGTCCACGGCCGGAGTGGTAACATGAACCACCCTCGGATTGGTTTTTCTTGCATGCCTTACGATTTCCCTGCTTCCTGCAGATACTACCCCGCAGTTTGCAATGAAATATTCAATCGTTTTCGGGTTGTACCTCAGATAATCGGCATCGTCAAGATCGTATACGGTGTACTTCTTTCTGATGCGCACAAGGAATTTTAACAGTTTGGCATAAATAAAGTTAGACCTTACTTTTTGGATGATAATCAAAGAATTAATCCCGGGGAAAAATAGTGCTGAAAAATAAGCTCTGAGGAACTTTAGAATCCGGGCCGGGGAGTAGCCCGGTATAACCAGGTAATAGTTTATTCCGTGTTTTTGCCTGAAATATTCTAAGGGATATTTAGCCCGGTACCTGACGCTTGGGGAATCAAGGTTATAATGGGTAAACCAATATACGCGGTTCAGTTGCCCCCTCATTGTTGACATTTTAAAATAACAAGAAATAGCCGTATGTCAAAAGAGCCGAAGATTTGCGCTGTACAGGCTGCGCATGCTTCCATGAATATGTAAAGTTGATAAATATTAAATCATAGCAACGTCATATTTTTTCGTGGGCCGGGTTATTTCTTTAAAGACCGGATTTTTCAGCCACAATATGCATGCTACCATTTGAGAGTGAAAAAGTTTATGCTGCGGAAGTTGTTTTGGAATATGGTATTGGCAATGTGAAAAATAAGATTTTGCCTTATCCGAACATTTCTGGCTATGGGCAGACTGGGCACCCCACCCCTCAAGTATTATTTTTTATTGTAGTAATTAACTATCGGTTTATTGAAATTGCCTGCTGATCTTGCATTGTAACAAATATAATCGCTGCTATAACGCACGCAATCAGTATCAATACCCCGAAGAAAATAATTCCACCACGTTTCTCTCTATTTGAAGCAAGGCCAATTTGCAGGATTTCAAACCCCTTAACTATCAGATAAAAGGCTAGTAAATATGTTATGATTTGAAGCATTCCTACCATAATTCAAATATTGAGGTTATAATTAAAATTAGAACACGACTATGATATAGACAATTACGGCTTTACAAACAACAAAAAACTTTGTTGTTATAATAGGCTAATTGTCCATTGAGCCAAAAGTAATAAGAGTAAATTACCAAACAATAACATTTGTACTCTTTTGCCCGGCCGCGGGCAGGCGGGTCACCCCACCCCGTACTTCCGCTTCTTGTAGTATGCCCACAGGGCGGTGGCGGTGACGAAGGCCACGGAGATATAGACCCACAACGGGATGGGCACCGGGTCGCCCGTGGCGTAGGAATGCAGCCCGGAGAGGTAGTAGTTCACCCCGTAATAGGTCATGATGACCGACACCAGGCCGAAGAGGGTGGCCAGGTTGTAGGCAAACAGTCCCCGCAGGCCGGGGATGAGTCGCATGTGCAGGATAAAGGCATAGACCAGGATGGAGACCAGGGCCCAGGTTTCCTTGGCGTCCCAGCCCCAGTAGCGGCCCCACGATTCGTTGGCCCACACGCCTCCCAGGTAGGTGCCGATGCTCAGCATGATCAATCCGCCCGTGAGGGTCATTTCGCTGATGTAGGACATTTCTTTGATCATGCGCAGCACGCGCTGGCTGTTGCGGGGGTTCAGCACTCCGTACAGCATCAGGTTTATCAGCCCGATAACCGCGCCCAGCATAAGGAATCCGTAGCTGCCCGCTTCCATGCCCACATGGATGGTGAGCCAGTAGGATTTCAGCACGGGTACCAGCGGGGTGATCTCCGGGTCGAGGTAGCTGAGCATGGCGATCATCAGCACGGTGCCGCTGAGCACCTGGGTGGCGGCCATGCCACCGGGGGATTTGCGCGTGAAGACCAGCCCGGCCAGGGTGGCGGTCCAGGCAATGTAGATCATGGATTCGTAGCCGTTGCTCCAGGGTGCCCGGCCCGACACATACCAGCGCAGGCCCAGCCCCAGGGTGTGGAACAGGAATCCGAGCACCACCAGGGCCAGCAGCACGCGGTGCGCGCGGTCTGCCTGTTTTCCGGGGCGGAACACGGTGTAGAACAGCAGCCCGAGGAACAGCAGTCCGAGCAGGAAGTAATAAGGCGCCAGGCGGTTGAATATTTTGGCCTTGTTGAGCCAGATCTCGGCTTTCAGTCGCGAGTGCGAAGGCATCACATCGGCCCCGGCCGTCCGCTGGTAAGCCTTCAGTTCGTCAATGAGCTGGTCCGCTTCCGTGTAATCCCCGCTGTGGACGGCCTGGTGGAGGGCCTGCCGGTAGGCGCTGAAGAACACGGCCGCCACGCTGTCCTGTGCCTGCCCATGGGCGGATGTGGTTTCCGACACCCAGGTATGGTTGGGGTCGCCCGGCACGGGAATAACCCGGAAGAAGTTGCCGGAAAATATCATGTTCATGATGTTCACCCGTTCGTCCACTTTGATGAGTTGTTTTTCGCGGGTACCGCGTTCCGCGGGAGCCATGTGGTCGGCTTCGGCCACGGCATCGGCCAGCAGGTATTGGCCGTTCTCATCGAAGAAATCGATATAGGCGGCCCGTTTTTGCCCTTCGCGGCCAATCATGCGGGCTATGTCGGGATGTTTGCCCAGGCGGATGAAGGGCACCTGGAACCAGCCTTCCGGGTTGGCATACATGGAGAGGATCACCTGGTCGGCCGTATAGCCATTGTATGATTCCTTGCCATACACTTTGCGCATGAGTTCGCGGGTGAGGGTGTGCATGGGTTTCATGCGTCCGCGGAAGTCCTGCACGGCCACGGTGCTGAAGTCACGGGCATGACCTGAACTCACTACCCGCAACGATGGGGTTATCTCTTTTTGCGCCTTTGCGGAAGGCGCGGACAGCAGGAAGGCGGCCAGCGCCACCGGGGCCAGTACATGGGCCGAGCGGATTCTGCGGAGGTTCTGCGATAATTTCCGGAAACGGGTGTTCGGACTGAAAAACACCAGCAGCATGCCCAGGGTCAGCAGCGCATAACCGAGGTAGGTGACCAACGTGCCGGGCGCATCGTGGTTCACGCTGAGCCAGGTGCCCAGTTCATCGTTGTCGTAGGACGACTGGAAAAAGCGGTAACCGCGGTAGTTCAGGATATGGTTCATGTAAATGCGGAAATCTTCCTGTATGCCGGCTTCCGGGTCGCTGAGGGTCACCTCGCTGGCGTAGGAAGCGGGGCTGTTGGTGCCGGGGTAGCGCTCCAGGATAAAATCGCGCAGGTACAGGCTGAAGGGCAGTTCAATTTCACGGGCCCCGTAAGACACCTGCAGGGCCATGTCGTTGTTCTCAAAAACCACCGGTTCACCGGGCATGCCTTTCTGTCCGAAAAGGTATTTTTCGAAGCGGTCGGCACCCAGGGTGACTTCCAGCAGCAGGCCTACGGTGCTTGAATTTTCGATTTTCCGTTTCGCGGAGTGCACTTCCACGCGGGCGGCCGGTTCAAAATCTCCGAACACGAACTGCTGTTCCCCGTTGTTGTACATGGTACTCAGTTTCAGGGGATATTCCCGCCAGGCGGCCAGGGTATCCTGCAGGCGGGTGGCCATAACGGTTTGCAGCAATGGCCGGCCCGATTTCAGGAAGAGGGAATCGTTGCGGTAGATGATGTTGAAAGCTTCCGGAACCTGGGGACTGTCGAAGTTGAACAACAGGCCGTGCAGTCGTTTGCGGTCGCCCGGACTGAGGAAATATTCTTCCCGGCCCGCGCTGCTGCCGAAAACAATTTTTAGGACAGGTGTTCCTTCCGGGTCAGGAACCAGGACCGTCTCCGGGTTGGGGATAACCTCCTTCAAGCGCACATCCACGGCCCGGTCGGCAATCAGGTAGCGCTGATGGAACCGGTTGGGGCCCAGCGAGGCAAACAGTACCGGTTCGTGAAACTCGTAATGTTGCCCCTTGTAAATCGCTTCGAAATTGAGGTAGGTCTCGTCCGAATAAACGATGTTGGAAGCGCTGCCTTCCCGGATATGGATGATTCCTTCCCAGCCCGTGTAACGGGTAATGGCGGCCCCGGCCAGGATAATAACCATGGCCAGGTGGAACACCAGCTGGGCCCATTTCTTCAGGGGCACCATGCGGTATTTGAAGATGTTAACAATGAGCGTTATGGCAAACAGCAGCAGCAGGGCTTCGAACCAGCGGGCCTTGTATACCAGTTTCTGTGCCGAGCTGGTGCCAAAGTCGTTCTCGATGAACGTAGCCACCGCTATGGAGATGGCAAATACCAGCATGTACATACCGGCCGCGGTGGTACTGAATCCCTTCCCCAGCACTTTCCCGGCCTTCCTGACCATCGGATTCATCTACTGAATGGGTTTTGCGTCTTCCAGAATTACTTCATACACGATGCCCGCCCCGAAATCCTTATGGGTAGCGATGGTGCCTTCAAACACCATGGCATGGCCCACGGGCACAAAAGATTGGGAAGTTATAACAAAATCGTAATCATCGGCTGTGCCGTCCCGGATATGTATCCAGTTGCGCTCCATGATGTCCGGGTTTATTTTAACTACTTCACCGAAAACCTTTACCACCTGCCGGTCGAACCGACCCGGGTCAGCCACGATGTCGGCCAGGCTGGTAAGGTCATCCCGTTCCGGGCGGGTGAAGCTTTTGTGTGGATTTTCTGTGATGGTTTCCCCGTTGCCGCCTGCCGGACGGATGTCCGACACCAGGTAAAGCCTGTCGAATGTACGGTCGTATTCCCTGCTGTAGAAATTGGTTTTGAGCAGCCCCTCAGTGTATATGTATTTTTCCCCTGACTTGTATTCGTCTTTCAGTGTGGCAATCCAGTACGGTTCCCCTTTTCCGCGCACTTTCAGGTAGGAGTATTTCACGGTGTTCAACACTTCGAGCACTTCCACTTCGTGGGTGATGCCGGTCTCTGATTCGTTTGGTAATTCATCCTGCCCGTTAAATATTCCCGTTTGCTCCTGGGCGGGACTGGGGGTTTTTGGTTGAATGCGTTTATCGCCAGAGCAGCCTGCTGCCAGGAGCCATCCGATAAGCCAGGGAACAAGGTAGAGGGTGATTCGCATAATCAGAATCGTTTTGTGAGTTGAACATCGAAGCGGTGGAATCCGGTTCCTTCAAAATCGGAATATTCATACAGGATGCCGATGTCCCACTTGCCGGCTGCCCGATAATAAGCTTCCAGGCCGCCATAGACCTGGAACACGGGTTTTACATCAAATTTGATGTAATCGTACAGGATGCCGCGGGCGTAGGGCGACAGCGAAAGCCGGTCCTGTGCGAGGTCGATGGCATAGCGGCTCATGAAGGAATAGTACCGGTAGTAAGTGTTAATGTTGGTGTTCAGGGTGTTGAACCACCGTCCACCTATACCGGGCACCTGATACAGGTTCAGGAACAGGGAAGCCCCGGAGTAGTAATTCTGTTTGTCGCTTTGCAGGCGGTTACGCAGGCTGATGCCGGCACTCAGGTTGTTAGAGATCCGGTAGGTAGCCCGCAGGCGGAGGCCGCTGCGTAAGGGATCATCCACCGTCAATGTGCTGAGCTGGTCCGAAAACGACTCGTAAAGGATATAATTTTTGCGCATGTCGTAAGAAGCCATCAGGCTCAGCCGGTCGGTAGGCCGGTAGTGCAGCGACACATACAGGGAAGTAGGCCGCGGGGTGGTAGAGATATGGTTGAGTGTGTCTTTTCGGTACAGGTCCAGTTCGCCTGAGGCGAACAGGCTGAGATTTGGCCCGAACCGGCTTTGATGCTGCATAAACAGGTAACGCCTGTCCACGACCCCACGGTTTTTTTGTTCGATAAATCCCAGGTTGGTACGGTTGTTTTCTTTGTTGCCGTATCTCAATCCGGCCCAGGCTCCGTATTGCAGCAGGTTTGGGTTCAGCCCGAAGGTTACCGGGTCGGGGCGGGTGCCCGCGGCCAGGCCCGCGTAAAAACGGTGCCAGTATTTTTCAGCCTGCAGGCCGTCCATCGGGCCCACGGAAAACAAATTTGGATTGATGACCCGGCCCAGGGTCAGGCGCAGGCTGGAGTCGGGTTCGTACCGGGCGTAAAGTTCATAAATGTTCAGGCGGGCTTCCGTCCAGTTCCGTTTGGTTTCATTCACGGTGCTGTACCGGAAATGTCCGTAATGGTAGAATGAGAATTTTGACCCACCGATATGGTCTGCGCGGAGCATAAGCCTTGCCAGCGAACGGCTGTTTACGCCTCCCTTGCCAGTGGTGGTATAGTTGGCCAGGGTCACCCGGCCGAGGAGCGGTTTTTGTGTAAGGCCGGATGGTTTATGGCGGGGTTGTTTTTCCGGGGTGGAAACCGTATCGCGGGTGTTGCCGGATGAATCGGCTGCCACCGGAAGGGTATCGGCTGTTGTAGCCGGAGGGGTGTAGAAATACACTACTTCATCTCCTTTGGCCAGCGAACAGCCGCCTATCGGTTTCCCAATACTGGAGACTGATGACTTTTGAATTAAAAGCAGGCAGGGTCGATAGTTCTCCATGTCTGCCGTGTAGAGCGTATCGTTGGGCTGCAGGGGTTCTGTGTTTTCAAACCGCACATACACATTGCTTGAAGTGACATAGGTGACCGTGCCGGTTAATTTCACCGGCTGGCCCTGTGCCTGGGCTCTGGCCTGCCGGCCTGCCATGGACAGGAGGGCCAACAGGATGATGGTGGTTATGGATTGTTGTTTCATGGTTCAATTTGCGTGCTAATCTCCACCGCGTCCTTTGGGATGACAGTCAAAACAAGCCTGGCTCTGGAATACATAATCCGGCTCTTCTTTATGCTTGTTGGCCAGTTTTGCAGGGTCGCTGTGCTCATGGCAGTCGATACAACTGAAGGCGGAATAATCGCCCGGGGTGGTATGACATTCATTGCAGGTATTCCATGTATTGTTATGTTTTCCGGAATATATGGGGAAATACAAACCATCATGTTCGGTAAAGACCGCGGGTGTCCAGGCGTTTGTGTTATGGCACTGGGTGCATTCTGTGCTAAACCCGGCCGTATTGTGGTCGATGGAGGTGACATTGTTATAATCGTCCTGGTGGCAGGAGATACATTCGGGCGAGGCCGCACCGAAGTTATTGGAAAGATGACATTTGAAACAGTCGCTGATGTCGTGTCCGCCCACGAGCGGGAAAAACTGGTGGAAATTTTCCGCGCCCCAGCTCTGGGCCATGGGGTCATGACAGTCGGTGCAGTCGGTGGAAAAACCGGCTGCCTGGTGGTCGGGTTCGGTGGTGGCTTGGTAATTAGGCAGGTGGCATGAGCGGCAGTCGTTTCCGATACGTTCCCAGCGCAGGTTGTCGCCTGAGGTGTGGCAATCCGTACAGTCAGCCATGCGGTGCTGGTTCAGCAGGGGGAAGCCGTTTTGTTCATGCAGTTCGGGGATATTGTCCACCAGCCAGTTATCTGTTTCATGACACCTGACACAGTCATCGCCCACAGTCATGCTGTGCACGTCTGTGTGGCAAGACACGCAGACGCTTTCAGTTTTGGTGAACTTAAGGTCCTGGTGGCAGGAACGGCATTCGGTCCGGGCATGCTGCCCGTTCAGGGCAAAGCCGGTTTGTGCATGGGTAAACGTGGAACTGTCTGCGTTGAAAGCCCAGCTTTGCGGGCTATGGCATGCCTTGCAGTCAATGCGCAGGTTTTCCCCGTGGGGGCTCTGGGCCTGCAGTTGACAGGCCGCCAGAACCATTATCAGGAGGAGTGACAATCTTTGCATTCGAATCTCTGTATTTTATATTCTGTTCGTATAATGTTGTCTTCAAATAGTTTCTGCTTGTGGCAGGCATCACATTGAATTTCCCGGTGCCTGCCCTGTAAAGGAAAACTGGTTTGATTATGGTTAAAGTTAACCGGTTTCCAGCCGGAGGTGATGCTGTGGCACCGTTTACAGTCGGTGACACCGTTCTGTTCGAACTGGGTGCCGTGGACGTTGTCGTGGCACCGGGTGCAGTCGGTTGACAACGACTGGGAATGCTGAATGATTGTGTCCGAACCAGCTTCTTTTTCAAAATGGCATTCCCGGCAGGAAATTTCGCTATGCCGGCCTTCGAGTTTCCACCCGGTGAGGCTATGGTCAAAGCGTACATCTGCCCACCTGCCGGGGTTGTGACATTGGGTGCAGTCCTGGTTGGGATAATATTTTTCATCCAGTTTGCCGCGGTGGATGTTGCCGTGGCAGTCTACGCAACAGGTGCCTGGAAGGTCGAATTCCCAACGGTTGTCCTGCTGGTGGCAGACAAAGCAGGGCGTAGCCAAGTGGGCTCCTTTGAGTTTAAAATCCGACTGTTGGTGTTCATCCACACCGTAGAGTGTGAAAGAGAAAGGGAAGGAGGCTGTATGGCAGTTGCGGCAGTCGGCTGAGGGATTTTTCCGGGTGAATTGCTGGCGGTGATAGTCTGTGTGGCAGTTTTTGCAGTAGTCATGTTTTACGGGCCGCGCATAGTGCCCGCTCGTATGGCATTTCCTGCAATCGACCGCGGCATGCATCTGTTCCAGCGGGAACGCGGTCTGGTCGTGGTCGAAGCTGACCCCCCGGTTCAGCCGGTCCCAGCCGCTTTCGTTATGGCATTTTTTGCAGTTCCACCCGAAAGAACCGTTATGTGCGTCTTTGTGGCAACTCGAGCAGTTACTGAAGGCAATGCCCCTGAATTCCCGGTATTTCCGGTTGTTCCGTTGGGTTTCTTTGTGGCATTTGGCGCAGTCAACTTTCGTATGGGCTCCTTTCAGTTTGAAATCGGCCCGGTTGTGGTCGAATTTCGGGGCCGGTGTCCACCCGTTGTAATTATGGCAGTCCGTGCAGTTTTTGGCCAGGGTACCCTGGTGAAAGTCTTCGTGGCAGTTCAGGCAGGCCGGTTCCAGCCCCAGGTAGGTTCCTTCCACCTGCCTGGTCCGGCTGTCGGCAATATTGTCCGGCTTATGGCAATCGCGGCAGTCAACCACTTTATGTTCGCCCCGGAGCGTATAGCCGGTCAGGTTATGGTCAAAATTTTCTTCGTCAAAGCGAATCAGCTGGAACCTCCGGCCATGATGCTCGTTGTGGCAGTCTACGCAGGCCTTGGAACGCACGGCCCGGGAAACGTGGTACCCGCGGTTCCGGCTGATCAGGGACCGGATGGTGGTGTGGCAGGCCAGGCATTTCTGGTCGGGTACCTTGTTGCCGATGGAGTGGCAGTCGGTGCAATGGCTCAGGCCTTCCAGGTGCTTGTGGGCTTCCGAAAGTTCACCGGGGGAAATCTGTCCCCGGGCCATTCCAGCGAGCAAAAACAGGCACAGCCATATGGTGAGGTATTTTTTCAAGCTTCCGGGCTTTATTTGTGCTGCTTCACAATTTTACCAAATTTTTTCTCAATCGAAATGCCCGCGTTTTTCAGGAACTCGATGGGCAGTTCGCCCCCCGCGAAAATGTACACCAGGTCATTGGGCAGGTTCAGCGTTTCTTCCTTGTCGCTAAAGCCGATAAGCACGCTGTCATCCTTTATTTCCAGCACGTTCGAGTTATACAGTATATTCAGCTTGTTTTCGCTGATGGCCTTATCCAGCAATTCCTTGTTTTTCGGTTTGATCCGCGCGAATTTATCCCTGCGGTAGGAGAGGGTGATCTCGTTCTGGTCCATCAGCAGCATGGCCGATTCCACGGCCGAATCGCCCCCGCCCACGACCAGGATTTTCTGTCCGGAAATACGTTCAGGTTCCAGCAGGCGGTACGCCACTTTGGGCAGGTCTTCGCCCGGTACGTTCAGCTTCCGGGGCGAACCCCTCCGGCCAATGGCAATCAACACCTGCCGGGCAACCAGTGATTCGCCCCCCCGGATTTCCACCCGGAAATCCCCGTCAGCTATGGGCACTATCCGCTCCACCTTGGAGCGCTCCCGTACGGTGATGTTGTTTTTCCTGAGCACGTCTTCCCAGATGCCCAGCAGTTCCTGCTTGGTGGTGTTATAAAGTTTCAGTTTTCCGTAGAGGGGCAGTTCCATGGGCCGGGTCATGATGACTTTCTGGCGGGGGAAGGTATACACCGTGCCGCCCAGGGTGTACTGGTCAAGCACCCTGAAGCTCAGGCCGTGTTTTTTTGCGTTCAGCGCGGCCGCTATGCCGGCCGGCCCGGCCCCTATGATGACCACGTCCAGCACACCTTCCTTGCTGGGCTTTTTGTTTTTGGCCAGGTTGTCCACCGCCTGCTTGCCCTGTTCCACGCAGTTGCGTATCAGGCCCATGCCGCCCAGCTCACCGGCAATGTAAATGCCGCTGATGTTGGTTTCATAGGTGGGCTTCACGTGGGGGAGGTCCACGCCCCGGGTTTCGGTGCCGATACGCAGGCTGATAGCTTCCACAGGGCAGGCGTGGAAACAGGCCCCGTGGCC
>CAYRDC010000009.1:96467-97751 GCA_964422925.1 uncultured Chitinophagales bacterium
CCCAGGGCAAGCGCCACTCCCACGTGCAGGATGGCAATCACCAGCATAATGATGGCAAAAGGCTTGTGGGCCACATGCCAGTATTTGAACAGTCTTTGCATGCGGGCCAGGTTGCGGATGCGGTTGTGCAGTTTATGCTCTTCCTTCAGGATTTTCAGGATTTTTCTACGCTGGGCCGGGCGCAGGGTTTTGCGCTTCAGCAGTTTACGGGCCAGCTGCCGTTCCCTGGCTGCACTGCCGGCAGCTGCCAGGGCTTCCAGCTCTTCTTCGGTGAATACGCCCTGGTTCAGCAAATCCTTCATAAGCTGTTCCCGCTGCTCCTGCAGGTGTTCGCGCCCCAGTTCGCGGCCTTCGATGGAGTGCGGTATCTGGTTGTAGATAAACCGGCCGATGACCCCGCTGGCCACCACGGCCACCATGCTCCAGAAGGAAATGCTGGCAATACCTCCGAACTTGAAACTGGTGTGGAAGAGGATGAGCACCGGGCCCAGGGTGCACAGGAAAATGTGGAACTCCAGCAGGTACTTGATGCGGATATACCTTTCCATGAACCCGTAATGCTTCCGGGCGATGTACAGCACCACCCCGATCAGTATCAGCAGGGTGCCGGTGATACCCAGCCCGTGGCCCAGTATGCCTGAAGGCCGGAACCACTTGTACTGCGGGTGAAAAAAACGCTCCTCGACCGGGAGCCGGTAATAGGAATATCCCGTATAGCTCAGGTAGGCAAAGACAGCCAGCACAATGGCTACCATGGAGCCCACATACAGGGCATGCACTCGTTTGTTCATAAAAAAGGATATTTATTCTCAGCGCATGGTACAATACAGAAAGCAAGCCACGGGCAGTTTTTTACGGGATATCAGACCCGTGGGTTTTTGGGCTGTACGCGTAATGATTGCAAACTCGAAAATTATCAACGATTTAACAAATGAAACCGGGATGCCGCGGTGGATTTTTAAACAAATTTTTAGAGAGGCGGTTTGCGGCTGTCGATTGCGGGGCGGAAGCTAACGAACCTTATGACATCAATATAAGCCCTGGCCTGAACCCGGAAATGGTTGCCCATCAATGATGCCGGAATTCCGGTAATCATACAATAAGACCGCATATCCGGCATTGCTGAAGATTTCAGTATATAGGTTCTTTAAATTGCTAAAGTGATACAACGGTGAGTATATGAAAAGTGGGCAACTGCGTGGCAAATCACTATCAAGTTACACAAAACTTAAAATGGGCTACAACACCTGAATTTACCGCCATTCTGCCTATTTTTTATATACA
>CAYRDC010000010.1:0-88126 GCA_964422925.1 uncultured Chitinophagales bacterium
TTAAACCGTTTTATGTATAAACAATCAAACGACCAATGAATCTTAATTCCTAATTCCCAATATAATAGAACAAACCAATATGAAATTATTATACGGATTACTTTCCTTAGGAATGTGCTTTTCAGGATTAATATCTGCACAAACCATTGACACCTTCGAGGAAGGAAATACCGGCATTAAAGTAGCCTCATGGTATCAAAGTATAACAGATTATAAAAGCTTTAATAGAACCATTTACGATGTTGTTACACATTTAAAAGAAACAAAAACAGACTTTGTATTCCGGGCTTTCTGGCGATATAAAGTAATTCCTGAAAGGTGTTCTGATCTACCTACCCAACTTCAAAGACAGAACTGTGAAATTGCAGGATTTAGCTATACTCATCTAAAAAACTCTATTAACAAAATTAAAAATGAAAAACCGGACCTTTTAATTTCTATTGGAATTCCCACGGAAAGAATTAATGCAGAGGAAAGAAATCCTATAACTGGTGATACATTGGAAACAAACAAAACATGGGCGATGGCTTTAAATCCACAAAAATGGGGAATAACAAATCCAACAACTGGAGGGCCTTTAACAAAAGAAGAATTTCAATTCAACAGAGGAAAATTACTTGGATTTTTTCCTACTCAGTGGCAATCTTCTGGAGACTATGATTGGCAACAGGCGTACGCATATTATCCTGATATAACAAACCCTGATTTTCAAAAGCTTCAATTGGATTGGGCAAAAAAGATGATTAATACGGGAGCAGATGCCGTCTGGATTGATATGCTTTTTGCTCAAGCAAGAATGTTTTATGAAATAACAAATGACCCTCATCATCCTGCAGTAAAAGAATCATATGAAGCTGCATTGAAATTAGTTGATTCAATTCACCAATATGGGCTTTCAAAAAGCAAATATATATATGTTGGGGGATGGACAAACTTCCTTGAAATAGATACTTCTTACCTAAACCCTGATTTTGATTTTGTTGTAAATATGATATGGGAGGATGAAGTGATGGGTCAAACATTATCTGAAGAAAGATGGGATACCTTTTTCAACAAGGTTAAAAACCGTATAGGTAATGATGTTCTAATTTTGACATTCATGGACGAAGCCGCAGAAAAATGGGAAGATCAACCTTTGGGAATTTTCTCTCAACTTTTGACAAAAGAAGAACAAAAAGAATTTTTAAGAACTGCCGATGAATTTTTCAGAAAAAAGAGAGAAGAATTTGAATTACCAATAGTGTTTGTATATCCAATCCATGGTGGCTGGATGGGAAATAATGCGACAAAATTATCTTATGGTAAATTTAAGACTTATGATGCTTTTGCTCCCGAATTTGATACGTATGAAACGATTAAAGAACTTGCTTTAGAAAAGGTCCAGGAATATCCAAATGACTCACTTGGGAATGAATTCCAACTATTACAAAATTACCCCAACCCTTTCAATTATCAAACAACCATTAGTTACCAATTACCTATGACGAGCAAAGTAGTGCTTAATATTTACGATATATTGGGGCGGGAAGTACAAACCTTAGTTAACAAGGAGCAATCCGCAGGGTTTTATTCAATTGTTTGGGATGGAAAGAATGATGTAGGAGGAAACATAGACCCTGGTATATATTTTTATCGACTAAAAGCGGAAGATAGATTTTTACAGATTAGGAAAATGATGGTTTTTTAGTGAGATTTTTAAAGACCAAGTAAAGAAAAAACAGGTTTCTATCTTTATGAATGATTCAGCAATATGGTGGATAAATAAAATGTTACCTATATGATAGATAAGGCAGGATGAATAGGAAAATTTTGATTTTTGAAAAGATGAAACGAAGTAAAACGAAACTTTTATTCGGGTTATTATTCTTGGAAAATTACTTTCCTGGAGTATTATCCGCACAAAATATTGACACATTATGTATCAAAGTGGCATCGGTATATCAAAATATTTCCATTGGGGAAGGGAATACCGGTTTTATTGATATGCCTGAGGAAATCAAAGAGATTACAGATTCAAAAACAGAATTCATCTACAGAGGTTTTTGGAGATGGGTATGGGTACCCGATTCTGCAGCAACAGCTCCAAACCCCAACTATGGAAAATTAGGATACACTTATCAACAACTTTCGGATGCTATACGGGTAATAAAAGATTCCCTTCCCAATATAATAATCAGTGGCAGTGTTCCGGCCCAAAAAATCGACTCATTGGAAATTAATGACCTAACAGAAGACACTTTACATACTGATTCAACATGGATTATGGCGCTGGATCCCGGAAAATGGGGGATACCGGTATCAAAAAATACTATACAAAACTATCTTGCCAGCCAACTGTATAATAATAATGGTAGTTATTATCCGGATATTACCAATACAGGTTTTCAGAAATTGCTTCTTGATTGGGTTAAAAAACAGATTAATTGCGGATTGGATGCCATTTTTATTGATATGCTGTATTCCCAAGCGGGAATACTTGAAAATCTTACCGGTAACATAAATCATCCGGCTGTTCAGGAATCGTACAACGCGGCCACACATATAATCAACGAAATTCATAATTATGGAAATTCTATCGGTAGATATATATACATAGGAACATGGAGTGCTCAATTGATAAACATGCCTTATCCCAAACCAAAACTTGACTTTGTAACCGTATCGATTGCTTCTGATGAAATTATTAACGATTCTCTTTATACTTCAAAATGGATCGCTGTCAGGGATTCTATTAATAATATCCTGGGAAGCATTCCTATAATCGTTTGTCTTGACTGGGGTTTTCAAAATTCCCCGGTCGAAGTGTTCAGTCAGCAGTTGGATTCACTGCAGCAAAGGAAATTCCTGGCCAAAGCAGATACATTTTTCTATAATAAAAACATGACATTTGCCTATCCTTTGCATGGCGGCTTCATGGGTGCTTCAGCTACCAAACTCTCCTTTGGCACTTCGCACACCTATCACGCAGCCGCACCGGAATTTGCTACATTGGATACTATCATCGCCCTCGGCACAGGCAAGACACTAATGCCATGGTATTGCGATACCTCTGCTTATGTATCTGCCATGTATACTTCTGAAAATACCGGATTTTTAAAAATTTTTCCCAACCCTGTCACCCAAACAGCCATTTTGCGGTTCAGCCTTGATAAACCGACTGCCGTTACATTAAAGATTTACCATCTCACAGGCGGAAAAACAATCGTTGTTTTTAAAAACAAACTACTTCAAGCTGAAGAATATACCATTCCCATATATATGGATAACCTCCAGGACGGATTATATATAATCCGCCTGCAAAGTGCAGAATCTGTCCAAACAGCGAAGATGCTTATTATAAAGTAGCTACTTTTTTATATGAAATATCCAGTGTCTTAACTCACTGGTTCTTTAATAGTTAATTCAAGGATTTCAGAAAAGGTGTTAGTACAGAAAACATCTTGTGGTTATTCCGGCTGGCATACATTCAGTCTAAACACAGGCAAAAGCTGATTTGACTCACCGGCTGACTTTCATCCGTCTTTCTCTGCCTTTCTGCAGCTTGGTTTCAATCATGGAAGCCAGCACATCGATGGCTACGTTGTTTTCCCCGCCACGGGTGATAATCAGGTCGGCAAAGCGTTTCTGCGGCTCGATGAACTGATCGTGCATGGGCTTTACGGTGGCTTCGTAGCGGTTCAGGATCTCAGCCACACCCCGACCGCGTTCGGCCAGGTCGCGGTAGATGATGCGCATCAGGCGGTCATCCGCGTCCGCGTCCACGTACACCTTGATGTCCAGTTCTTCGCGGAGTTCTTCATTGTTCAGCAGCAGGATGCCTTCAATGAGGATAACTTCGCTGGGTTCCACCCGGACGGTTTCCTCCTGACGGGTGCAGGTCAGGTAGGAGTAAATGGGGCGGTCGATGGGCTGGTGCTGCCGCAGTTTCCGGATATGTTTCAACAGGAGTTCGTATTCCAGGGAATCGGGATGGTCGAAATTGAGTTTCTGGCGTTCCTCCAGGGGGAGATGGCTGTTGTCGTGGTAATAGGCATCGAGGGGAATGACGGAAATTTCATCTTCCGGAAGCAGGGAAACCAGTTTCCGGGTTACGGTGGTTTTGCCGCTTCCGCTGCCTCCCGCTATGCCCACCAGGATCATACCCGCAAAAGTAAGGCAAAAGCTCCGGATGACAGGATAGGCCGCTGAGGTTTTTATGTATTTTTGGTGGAACCAAGTCTTAAAAAGAACAACCATGGCCAAACGATTTTTCCTGTCCGTTTTCCTGGCCGCTGTGCTTCCAATGCAGCTGGTTGGCGCGCCCAAACCGAAAGAGGGCATGTGGATCCCCCTGCTGATCGATCAGCTGAACATGGACGAAATGCATGAAATGGGCTGCCGACTCTCTGCGGAAGACATATACAGCATTAACCACGGAAGCCTGAAGGATGCCATTGTGAGCTTTGGCGGGTTCTGCACGGCCAGCGTCATTTCCTCCAAAGGGCTGCTGCTGACCAACCACCATTGCGGTTACCGCAGCATCCAGAAGCATTCCACCCTGGAAAACAACTACCTGGCCAACGGTTTCTGGGCCGGCAGCTACGAAGAGGAACTGCCCAACCCGGGGCTGTTCGTCACCTTCATCCGCGAAATACGGGACGTGACCAGCGAGGTGCTCAGCGGCATCACCGGGCAGGAAACCGAGGAGGAACGCCAGCACATCATCAGCCGGAACAGCCGGGCACTGGAAAAGGAAGCCTTGGCCGGAACCGGCTACGGGGCCTTTGTACGGCCGTTCTACAAGGGTAACGAGTTTTACCTGTTCATCACCGAAACCTTCCGCGACATACGCCTGGTGGGTGCGCCACCCGAAGGCATCGGCAAGTTCGGTGGCGACACCGACAACTGGATGTGGCCCCGCCACAATGCGGATTTCTCGCTGTTCCGCATTTACGCCAACAAGGACAACCAGCCGGCCGACTACTCACCGGACAATGTTCCGTGGGAACCTGATTACTTCCTCCCGGTAGCCACGGACGGTATCCATGAAGGTGATTTTACCATGGTGTTCGGTTTCCCGGGCCGGACCGAGGAATACCTGACCAGCTACGGGGTGCAGCTCATCCTTGAACAAACCGACCCCGTGCGCATTGACCTGCGCACGAAGCGCCTCGCGGTGATGCAGAAAGCCATGGACGCTGACCCGAAAATTGCGCTGCAGTACGCGGCCAAACAGTCGTCTGTCAGTAACGGGTGGAAAAAATGGCAGGGCGAGGTGATGGGCCTGAAGCGAACCCACGCCATCGACCGCAAGCACCAGCAGGAAGAGGCTTTCCGCCAGTGGGCGGCCGGATCAGGCAGGGAATCGTGGCAGGACCTGCCCGGGCAGTTTGCCTCGGCTTACCGCGAGCTGGCTCCTTTTGCCCTCAACCGGGAATACGTGAACGAGGCCGCTTTCGGGGTGGAGCTCATCTCCTTTGCCTGGCGCCTGAAACCCATGATTGACGATGCGGCCGACCCGGGCATTGACGATGAAACTTTCACGGCTTCCCTGCGGAAATACCTGAATACAGCCAAACGGTTTTACAAGGACTACGAACCCACCGTGGACAAAGCCGTGTTCCCTCTCCTGCTGAACACCTGGTATCACGCGGTAGACACGGACATGCTGCCGGAGCTGATGCGCCTGGTGGGGCGTAAGTTCGGTGGCGACTTCACCCGCTACGCGGATTACATCTACGGCAACACCGCCCTGACCGACAGCATGCGGGTCATGGGCCTGCTGCGCAGCGGCAACCGCAGGCGCATTGCCAGGCTGGCCAAAGATCCGGCCGTGCAGCTTATGCAGAACATACTCGACAACTACCACGAAAAAGTGGCCCCGCAATATTCGCACTGGCGCGGTGTCATCGACTCGCTGCAGCGCATTTACATGGAGGCGCTGCGCCAGATGCCTTCGGAGCGCTACCGCTACCCGGATGCCAACGGCACCATGCGCATCGCCTACGGCTTCGTGGAGCCCTATTACCCAAAGGACGGGGTGTTTTATTATCCCTTTACCACGCTGAAAGGGGTGATGGAAAAATCGCGCATCCCGAACCCGGAATACGAGGTGCCTGAAAAGCTGAAAACCCTTTGGGAAAACCGTGACTTCGGCCGCTGGGCCGATGCGGACGGCACCATGCACGTGTGCTTCATTGCCTCCAACCATACCACGGGCGGCAACAGCGGGAGCCCGGTGATCAACGCGTGGGGCCAGCTGGTGGGCCTCAACTTCGACCGCAACTGGGAAGGCACCATGAGCGATATCAATTACGACATCTCGTTGTGCCGCAATATCAGTGTGGATATCCGGTACATTATGTTCATTATTGATAAGTATGCCGGGGCTCAACACCTGCTGGAGGAAATCCGGTTTGTGCAGCGCCCCCCTGAAGACTGAAACAGCCCGTTTCCAATGTTGTTATTTTAAGGAATTTTAACAAGTGCCCCGCGCTGTCGGCAATTTCTCGTCCGAATGTCGCTATGAATATCGAGAACGATTATAAATAGCTGGTTTTCAAGCTATTAAAATATTAACATCTGTTAAGCATCCTTAACCTCCGGTTAACGGAAAACGGGGCTTTTTGCGCGTAGCTTTGCGCTGTAACTATTGCGGGACGACTAACGTCCTACGAACGAATAAAAACCCAAAAACCAAAGCCAGATGAAAAGCCGAATCGTCAACCTTATTGCCTTGTTGGTTATCATGTCTTCACAACTGACAAAAGCCCAGCCTTCGGAACAGAACGAACAGCAGTTTACGCTGCGTTATTCCGGCCAGCCGGTCATGATCATAGAAACCGGCACCGAGGAACCCGGAAAAGATTACCATGTGAACATCACCACCTGCCAGACGGGAATGAGCGCCCTGCGCGAAGACATCGAGCGCCTGGGCAATGAATTCGTGAACCGCATGCAGGAAATGGCTTTTGAATTTTCCAGCGCCCGCTGCACCACGACAGGCACAACCCTGGTTTCGGGAAAGGATGAACCGCATCCAGCAGCCGTCAATTCCACGGGAGGTGACATGTTTACCGGAGAACAAAGGCATAACCCCGGAACGATGGAAAACCTGTCGGTAACGGGAGCCACTAACACGGGCACCTTTGAATTTGACGGAGTGGCCTACCCCCTTATGCCGGAAGAGGATGAGGAAGAACTGCCATTGCCGGAAAACGCGAACCAGCTGTTCTGGTTCATGGATGTGTACGAACTCATCCCGGACGATCCGTCTTCCCTGCCTCCTGCCATTACCGCGAAAACCCTTACTCAGCATGGTTATTTCCGGTTTGAGGGGGTATGGTATCCGCCCATGCCGGAGGAATACCAGAAAATGATTTTCTGAACCCGATTTTATCCGTTTCATAAGATTGGTTCACTAAGCCGGGCCTTCCTTCAGGGAAGGCCTTTTTTTGTGCCCTGCCTCAGTGAAACAACCCGGCTTTGGTGACCCAAAGGCCCTTATCGGAATAGCAGGCCAGGTAGAAGGTGTAACCCGGTGCCCCGGTATTGTACCAGTAAACAGTGGACTCGGTCGCCTCCGGAACGGCATCATTGATGTCCCAGGAGGGCTGAACCCGGTACAGTGACCAGGCCCATTCTTCCGTCCATCTTTCAAATGCCGAGAAAGCATCCATGGCCCTGGTCCTGGAAGTGTCTTCGGTAAACACTGCAAAATAGTTCACGAACTGCCCTCCGTCCTTAACCAGGAGCCGGGCATCCCGGAAACCGGGAAGCTGCCTGGCAGCCCGGTAAGTAACCAGGTCACCATCGGCCTGAACGGCCTCACCGCGGAGTTGGGTCCAGTCCGATATCATCAGGGAATCCAGGGCACGGACCGAGGCTAAAAATTCCGATTTGTCAGGCATTACCTGGGCGCCTGCCGTTCCGCAAGTCAACACCAGGAAAAGCAGCCAGAAAGATTTCATGATTTGGTGGATTAAGTAAACAAAACAGGCAGGCCAGGCACAGCTGGAATCAGGGAGTGGAAGGTCTGTCTGTGGCGAAATGTACAAAGTTTTTCCATGAATTTCCCATGTCCGGGTCCGTTTCTTTTCACCCTCCAGACTGAACCCCCCGGGCAAATCGGGGGTTAGTTACGCGTATGGCAACGGAAAAATATGACCTGATTGTAATCGGAGCCGGCTCGGCCGGCCTGGGATCGGCCACCGTGATGAACGAACTGGGTTTCCGCGTGCTGCTGATTGACAAAAGCCCGGACCACATCGGGGGCGACTGCCTGAACACCGGCTGCGTGCCTTCCAAATCGCTGCTGCGCGTGGCGGCCCTCGTGCAGAACGGCCGGGAAGCCGGGCAGTTCCTGCGGGAGGAACCCCGCCTGCCGGTTGACTGGGAAAAGGTGAAAGCTTTTGTCCGGGGCCGGCAGGACATCATCCGCCAGCATGAAAACGCGGACTGGCTGCGTGCCAGGGGCATTGAGCTGGCCTTCGGGGAGGCGGTTTTTCATGGAAGAGATTCCGTGGCAGTGAACGGCACCGTGTACCTGGGACGGAAAATCATAGTGGCCACCGGTTCACGGCCCGCGGTGCCTGACATCCCAGGCCTGTCTTCGGCTGACTGGTATACCACCGACAATATCTGGGAACTGGATTGCCTGCCGGAAAAACTGCTGGTGATCGGTGGCGGGCCCGTT
Source organism: uncultured Chitinophagales bacterium (assembly GCA_964422925.1). Lineage (GTDB taxonomy): Bacteria > Bacteroidota > Bacteroidia > Chitinophagales > S012-47 > CAYRDC01. The sequence continues at coordinate 8,675 of CAYRDC010000010.1, forward strand.
GGGCTGGAGCTGGGCCAGGCATTTGCCCGCCTGGGTTCAGCGGTGACCCTGGCAGAGCAGAACCCGGGCCTCCTCTCCCATCTGCCGCCTGCCGCGGGCGCTCTCCTGCGCCAGCACCTGGAAAAAGAAGGCATGGAAATCCTTACCGGGTGCCGGCAGCTTTCCATTAAAAATTCCGGTTCTGCCACTAGCATGACGCCCGGTGGCGCGAGGAACATCCCCTTCACCCATGTGCTGGTGGCCGCTGGCCGCACCGTGGACCACACAGCCCTCCGGCCGGAAAGGGCCGGCATCCGCACAAAGAATGGCCGCATGGTGGTGAACCACCGCCTGCAGACAAGCAACCGGAAGGTTTTCGTGCTGGGTGACGCTGCCGGTGGGCCGCAGTTCAGCCACCTGGCCGAACTGCACGTGAGACGCGTGCTTTACAATTTCTTTTCCCCGCTGAAAAAACGCATCCGCCTGGACGGTTTCTCCAGTTCCGTATTCACCGACCCGGAGGTGTTGGTTTTCGGGCGGCAGGAGGAGGAATTGCGCAGGCGCGGCATCCGGTACCGCGTGCTGGAAACGGATTACCGGGAAGATGACCGGGCCATCACGGACAACCGGCAGGAAGGCCTTCTGCGGTTGTACCTGAGCAGGCCCCGCCTGCCGGGCAGGAGCCCGCGCCTATTGGGTGGGTTTGCCATCGGCCACCTGGCCGCGGAAACCGGCCAGGAGCTGGTGCTCGCCCTGAACGCCCGCATACCGGTCCGGCAGCTCCGGGAACGCATCTATGCCTACCCCGTCATGGCGCGGATCAACCGGAAACCGCTGATGGATAACTACAGGATGAACTTTGGGAACAGGTTAAAAAAATTGCTGAAGATTTTATATCAAGTATAAAAAATGGCGTATCACTAGCGGATCAACAATACATTTCCGGAATAAACTTTATCATTCACGTTACCGGCAGTCAGCAATTTAACCGACCAGGTATAAACACCTCCAGGAGCAGGCGTCCCTTTGAAAAATCCATCCCAACCGCTCAAACTGCTGTTTATCTCTTCATACACCAGTTGACCCCATCTGTCAAAAATTCTAAATAAAAATTTTGCATCCGGGCAATCGGTAATCGGGCGAAAAATATCGTTTTTACCATCATTGTTCGGAGTAAATGCATTGGGTACATACACGCTGCAATCACAAATATCCAGAACCACTACAGAGTCGCCTGTTGAACACCCATATTGATTTACAGCTGAAAAAGAATATATACCAGGTACGCTTACAGAAATAGAATCACTTGTGCTACCGGTATTCCATAAAATGGACTCATCCGGTTTTGGATTTGGGTTAAGGGTTAATATCTCTTCCTGACAGATATACATGCTGTCTTCCGGAAGATTGGCTTGTGGCAGCGGGTTAATATGATAATCTGCACAAACAAGCACAGTATCAAAGTTGTAATACACCACAGCGCAAACCTGGAAATCACCGGAAGATGCAAAAACATGTTGTGTTTGCAAGGCAGATTGCCCATATAAAAGGTCTGATGATTGTCTCCGAAAACCCACAAAACACTATCCACCAAAGCTTTTGTTTCTACTGCGCATGAAACCGTGCTGTTTTGACAGGCCGTGTCGCCCTGCATGGAAAATTGATAAGGAGGAAACGGCACCAGGGCGGGGAAGCCTATTCCGATAATGGTATTCGGCAGGGGGTTGAAGGTTTTAATGGCACTTATATTTTGCGGGTAATTTTTTTCAGGAAAAGCCAACTGTTTAATGATGTTGATTCCATTGTCATTACCAATGCAATATAACTTGTGGTCGGGTCCCAATTGAAGACCGGTCAGGTAATCCGGTAAAATGACTTTTCTGGAATTCCAAACTGAAACCGAATCGAAAGGTTCAACAGTTAACTGAACCAGGCCCGTATCGGTGGCGACATAAAGAAATTTTGAACCGGGAGAGAATGCAATACCATATATTCTATCATTTGAAGGGGGCACCTCAAAAGAAAATCCGTTGGAAACCATTCCCGTTGCATTGTCAAAATGAAAAAGTGCAGTTTCCCTGTAAGCGGCCTGGTTTAAAGCCAGATACTTGCCATTATCGGATATTTTCATATACCCCATACCCTGGTTATTCAGATAATCAATATGGACAGAGCCCGTACTGCTGATTACCGGTACGGTGTCAATCCCGTTATTGGTGACAGAGTAAGATAAAAACCTGTTGGTTCCGTACTCGTGCGTAACCAGCCAGTAATCATGTTTATTCTTTTTAAGGCATGCCACAATTTTTTCCGTTACGGGATAATGCAAAAACATTTGCTTTTTCCTGACTTTTCCTAATCCGCTGTTTTTTGCCATATCAATAACGGCATACATCAACTCCTTGCTGAGATAATTCATCGTAAACAAATAGTAAACATTCACCGAATCGGGCTTGGGAACAATGGCCATTTGCGTACTGGAAACCCCTCCGCCTATTCCGGTACCGTTTTGCATGATCTGATGCAGACTATTCCAAACCGTATCGCCCGAGGAATAAAACAGCAAATTTCCGGCAGAATCAGAAACCACCGCGGTGGCTTCAGGCACATGGGTTTTTCCGCTATTCAACAAAACGGGGTTCCCGGTATTAAAATCAATACCTGCTTGATATCCAAAATACCAGATATTATTCTGCCGCTGAGCGTATAAATTGCCTAACAGAAACAAACACAATAAACAAGTAAATATTCTTGCCATCTTTGATTGCTGATGATCAGACAAGTTAAAAATTATACAAACAAAAAAGAAAAGCAATTAGTTAAAACCTTCACCAACTGTTAAATCCAATAATATCTCCGAACTTTGTACCGCCTATGAGAACAAAATTATTACGGGCTGAAATCCTGCACGAAGACCCCCACGTTGTGGTGGTGAACAAACCGGCCGGTGCGCTGGTACAGGCCGACCGTACGGGGGATGACTGCCTCCGCGACCAGCTCTCGGAATGGTACCGCCAGAAAGGTGAAAACGATTTCATTGGCGTGGTGCACCGGCTCGACCGCCCCGTAAGCGGCATCACTCTGTTTGCCCGGAACCCGCGCACCCTGGCCGCGCTGAACAGGCAATTCAAAAGCGGCCGGGTGGTAAAAACCTACTGGGCGCTGACCACGGCCAACCCGCCCGCGGAAGCCGGCCGCCTGCAGCATTTCCTGCTCAAAGACCCGAAACGCAATGTGGTCCGGGTGGTCAGGAAGACCGTGCCGGGCGCCAAAAAGGCCGTGCTCGACTATGAACTGGTGGCCAGAATCGGGCGCTTCTACCTTCTTGAGATCAGGCCTTACACCGGCCGGCCGCACCAGATCCGGGCGCAACTGGCTGCCATGCGCTGCCCCATCGTGGGCGACCTGAAATATGGCTTCCCGAAACCCAACCCGGATCAATCCATATGCCTCCATGCCCGGACGCTGGAATTCCAGCACCCCACAGCCGGAGCATCCATGCGGCTAAGAGCAGACCTCCCCACGCAACCTCCCTGGAATCTTTTTGCCGGTTTTTAGGCTGCCGCCTCTGTTTATTCGCGCCCGGCACGGGTGAAAAATATTTTGCCGTAAATTGTACTTGCCGTTTCGCAGGAATATTATAGGAACAGGGGAAATCAAAAAAGATCGAACATGAAACTTGAAGATGTCCGGAAAGGCTACGGGAAAACTGCCGGCAAATATGACCGGCTGCTCGACATCTGGTTTGGAAAAATTCTCCGCATTGAAAAATACCGTAAAGAAGCCGTGGAGTGGCTGGGCCTCCGGGAAGGAGACACCGTGCTGGATATCGGATGTGGCACGGGGGCGAATTTCTCGCTCCTGGAAGAAAAAGTCGGCCCGGATGGCAAAATCATTGGCCTCGACTATACCGGGCCCATGCTGAAAGAAGCCGAAAAAAAGATTGAGCGAAACCACTGGTGCAATATCACTTTGATCCAGGGAGACGCGGTCAGGTCCGTGGAATATGTAAAGGAAACGGTTGATGCCGTGATATCAACCTATTGTTTTAGCATACTTTATGATATTGAAAAAGCTTTGTTGACTGTTTTGGAGGTTCTGAAACCGAAAGGAAGGATTGTTCTTTTGGATATAAAAAAGATAACGCCAAAGATCAGACTGGCAGAAATACTACATCTGAGTAACCTGATTGGGATATTATTACATCCGTTTTACGAAATAATGTACAGAAAATATGGGATTGTTTCAAAGGAGGATCTTAATAAGGAGAATGCAATTAAGAAACTTGAACTGTGGCAGAAAATTACTGCTGATAATCTTACTAATCTGAGACAAAAAGAATTCCTGTTGGGAATGTTTTTGATATTCAGCGGTGAAAAAAAATAAATTTCCCGGGACAGGTGCATTATTATGAAATGTTTGCCTTTGCGGCTGCATGCCTGTTTGCTTTTATTGGAACATCTCGTATCCGGAAGGCCTATATGCGCATTAACCAGACACAGCGGGCTCCAAGAGACTTTCAAAAAACCAAAACTTTAAGTCCTTTTTATTTTTTATATTTATCAGCAGGGATTAAGAACTATGACCCTGTTAAAAAAATGCACGACTTTATTGCCGGTGATCCTGATCTCCTGCGCTTCTTTCGCCCAAAACTGGGCCCCGGTGGGCGCGGAATGGTATTACGAAATGAGCTGGGCATGGGGCAACGACATAGGATACCGCATATTGTATTGCGACTCGGTCGTCAATATCAAAGGGAAAAACTGCCAGAAAATAAACATCGGTTATTGTACCTGCAACACGCATTTTTGCCCGGTGTTGTATTCCTATGAAAGCAATGATACCGTCTATTTCTACAACCCTGATTTTGACACGTTCGAAGTGCTTTACAACTTCAACGCCCAGGCGGGTGACCAATGGCTAATACGGACAAAGGACTGGGAGGGAATCATTGATACGGTGACCATCCGGGTGGATTCGGTGGGGTCAATACAAATCAACGGCACGCTCCTAAAGAAACTGTTCGTTACGTATTATTACAGATATAAATGGCCAGATCAAAATTGGATAAACTCATATTCCAAGAGTTCAAAGATAATCGAGCAAATAGGCGACTTGTTTTATCCAATTAATATTGATGAAAAAGTTTTGGCGATATGCGATTTAGATTTCCTATACAGCCTGCGCTGCTATGAAGACTCCGTCCTGGGCCTGTACTCAACCGGGTTCAGGGATTCATGCACTTATGTCGGTCTTCCCGCTGATCCTTCCAAACCTTATGATAACATTTCTGCCTATCCTAATCCAGCACATGATATCATCCGGGTAAATGCCGGAGCGGAAGACCAGGTATATTACCAGCTATTAAGTGCGAAAGGTATCAGGCTGCAGGAGGGCAAGGGATTAGAAATAAATTTGTCAGCTTTCAGCAATGGCCTGTATTTCCTGAGGCTGATAATAAATAATGAGTTTGTGAAAACCATGAAGGTCATCAGGCAATAAACAGTGCTTTCCACCCATCCCCGTTTAATCCGTCAGGCAATTTACTGCTTGCGGGTGCCTGCCTGCCCGGACACCCCGGAATGGAAGCCTTTTCAAGGTTTTTGCGAATAATTCACCGCGATTCTGTCGCGGTTTTTTTCTAACATTGACCTATGAACGAGGACGTCAAACAACAATGGTTTGCTATCGTAAACCCAACCTCCGGTAACGGCAGGGGCGCCAAAGACTGGCCCCTGATACGCGAAATGCTTCACCAGGCCGGAATAACATTTGAATACCAACTAACACAGAAACCCTATCAGGGGCTGGAGCTGGCGGGAAAAGCCCTGAAGGAGGGATACCGCAAACTGCTCATCGTTGGAGGAGACGGAACCATGAATGAAGCAGTGAATGCTGTGCACCGGACCGGGAACATTGAAAACGTAACGCTGGGTATTATTCCTATCGGTACCGGAAACGATTGGTGCCGTACCATGGGCATTCCGCATCAATATGGCAAGGCAGTGGAGATTCTCTGCTCCGGCAAAACGTTTCACCAGGACATTGGTTACCTCACTTTTTCAGATGGGAAACCGGGCAGGTGCTTCATCAATATAGCCGGTATTGGGTTTGATGCGAGGGTTGTCCAGACCGTACAGAAAAAACGCCTGAAAAGCGGCTCGGTAAGCTCTGTCAGCTATTTATGGTATATGCTCCGGCAATTAATAGGAACCCAATCAGTGGATGCGGAACTTTTACTCGGGGAACAGACCGTTTCAAAGCCCCTGTTCACCCTGGCTGCCGCCATTTGCCGCTATAACGGAGGCGGCATGAAGCAGGCTCCTGACGCTATTCCGGATGACGGTTTGCTGGATATCACATTCGTCACTTCCATAGCAGCGATAAAAGTTCTGCTGAACCTGCCCAAACTGTACAGCGGCAGCTTCGTAAAGCTGAAAGAAGTATTTCAATACCGTACCCCCCGGATTGTGGTCGAAACCGCAGAACCGGTACCTGTGGAAACTGATGGGGAACTGGCCGGCCAGACGCCTGTGCAAATACATATTCTGCCCGAAAAGCTGCGGGTTATCGCTCCCGGTCCGGAATGAAACGGATACGGTTAACCGCTTATCCGGGCGCTTGGAGCAGGATTCTTTAATTTTGTTTCCCTTTGAACAGGAATTATGGTATCCAAAGCAGTTTCAGGCAACCAGGAATATCCCCCGGTTTTACCGGACATCAGACAGTGGCCCATTTACCAGTTAAGCCGTCAGCGCCAGGAGATCTTGCGGACCTGTGTGCATCAAACCCTGGAAAACCTGGAAAAAAGCCTGAAACCGGATGAATCGTTAAATACCCTGATCGCGGAAGCCGCCTGGCTGGAGAAAAACCGGATCAAAACCAACCCCTGGAGCATAGACCCGGAAGACGAAAAAGAATTCTGGGCCGCCATCCGCGATCGCCTGCCACAACTGGATGAGGAAGAAGAAGTCCGGGCCCTGACAGAAGGGATAGTCTGGAGATACTCCAATGAAATCATCGGGCATTTTAATCCCGGCACCTACCAACTGGCCAGGCGTATTGTGGATAGCGGATTTGCCAAACTGCTGAACGCGCGCGTCAGGCGTATACGTCATCCGAAATCGGGCAGGAAAAGTATTTACGACAAGATACGGCTGGTCGGGGATATTGAGCTGGTGCGAAAACTAGCCCTGAAAGGAACCCTGGTTTTTGTCCCTACCCATTTAAGCAACCTGGATTCCCTGGCCCTGGGCTGGGCCATTAAGTCCATGGGTCTTCCGGCTTTTTTCTATGGAGCCGGCCTGAACCTGTTCAACATCCGCCTGATGGCTTATTTCATGAACCAGCTGGGCGCTTACAAAGTGGACAGGCGCAAGAAAAACCGCATTTACCTTGAATCCCTGAAAACCTATTCCACCTTGCTGATGCAGCGTGGCGGGCACAGCCTCTTTTTCCCGGGGGGCACCCGCAACCGCTCCGGCAGGCTGGAAAACCGCCTGAAACTCGGCCTGTTGAGCACTACCATAGAAGCCCAAAGGCTTAACCTGCTGGACCCCGAAAACACGGGGCCGAAAATTTTTGTGGTCCCCATAGTCCTCTCCTACCACTTCGTGCTGGAAGCGCCCATCCTGATCAATGAATACCTGAAAGCCACCGGAAAAGAAAAATATTTCTCTGAATCAGACCCTTATACCACTTCCTATAAGATTTTCAAGTTTGTCATAAAATTTTTCCTGGCCTCTTCCGAGCTGGCCCTGAGCCTGGCCCCTCCCATGGATGTGTTCGGCAACCGGGTGGATGAAAACGGCATCAGTTACGACCACAATGGCAAGCCTTTGGATATTTCCGGGTATTTTCAATGGCATGGCAAACCGGTGGAAGACCGCCAGCGTGATTTTCAGTTTACCCGCCTGTTAAGCGAGAAAATCGTGGAGGCCTACCGGAATTACAATTATGTGCTCACCAGCCATATGCTGGCTTTCACGGCCTTTACCATGATTGAAAAGGATAATCCGCGGATGGACCTGTACGACATACTGCGTTTATCCGTCAAGGATATTACCTTTGATTATACGCGGTTCCGGAATAATATTATTGCTTTCCGCGAGCACCTGATTCAGAAAGAAAAAAATGGCGAAATCATTTTATCGCCTGAAGCCAGGGGCGATGTTGACGAATTGATCGCGCATGGTATGAAAAACCTGGGCGTGTACCATGCACTGCATCCTTTGAAAATGGACCGGAAAAAACGGATCAGGACAGAAAGCCTGGCCAATTTATATTATTACCATAACCGCCTGGATGCCTATGACTTCAAAAAATACATCCACTAAAAAGTACTCCATCGGGGTACTTGGATCGGGCAGTTTCGGCACGGTGCTGGCGAACCTGCTGGCGGAGAATAACCCGGTGATCCTGTATACCAGGCGGGAAGAAGTAAAGCAGGCTATTCTGCAGAAAAAAGAGCATCTGGGCCGGTCCATGCACAAACGGGTGACGCCCACCCTGGACATGGAAGAGGTAACCGGGAAGTGCCAGTTAATGTTTCCCACCGTACCGGCTACTTCCTTCCGGGAGCTGATTCGCCAGATGGCGCCACACCTCAGGCCGGAACACATGCTCATTCATGCTACCAAAGGCCTGGACATCAAGTTACCGGAAGGAAAATCCCTGAAAGACCTCAAGGTTATTTCACGGGATATAATCTGCACCATGAGCGAAGTAATCCGGGAAGAGACGGCTGTTTTGCGCATTGGATGTCTGGCCGGGCCGAACCTGGCGGCTGAAATCGCGCAGGGGCAACCGGCTGCCACGGTCATCGCCAGCCATTTTAACGAAGTAATTGAAGAAGGGCGCAAGGCCTTGCGCAGCCTGAAATTCCAGGTCTATGCCAGCCACGACCTCGTGGGGGCCGAACTGGCCGGTACGCTCAAAAACACCATTGCCATCGCGTCCGGGATGCTGAGCGGCCTGGGGTTGGGAGAAAACGCAAGAGCTTACCTGATCACCAAAGGCTGGGGAGAAATGATCCGGATTGGCAAATCCCTTGGCAGCGATATGAAAGCTTTTATGGGCCTGGCCGGAATCGGGGACCTGATCGCTACCTGCAGCAGTACCCACAGCCGGAATTATACCGTAGGCTACCGCCTGGCAAAAGGCGAAAAGCTGGAAAACATACTGCAAAGCATGTCGGAAGTAGCGGAAGGAGTAAATACCATCCGGATCGTTTACCTGTTGGCTAAATATTATAAAATCCGGATTCCAATCATCGACACCCTTTACCAGATCCTGTATAAAAATCTGCCCGTTTCAAAAGGCCTCGCTTTCCTGATGAAATATCCTTATCCGCTGGATGTGGATTTTTTGTAGGACCGCGCGAGTCATTCCCGCCCACAACTTTTCACCGCTGGTTCTTGTTATTAAAGGAAAAAAGGAAAAAAGCCCAATGAACCTTTTGTTTTTCCTGCTTACTGCGGTTTCAGGGGTATCGCAAGTCCCTGAACCTGTTCAACCCAATTGGACAATCCTTGAAGAGGTTTCTTATGTAAGCTTCAGTATCAAAAACATGGGAACCACGGTTACCGGGCGCTTTGACAGCCCGTATGGGATTATTTATTTCAATCCTTCGGAGCCGGAAAAAGCCTTTTTCGATGTGAAAGTGGATGTCCGGACCATTGATACCGGCATCCGCAAAAGAGACAGGCATCTGCTTTCAGCCGATTTCTTTGAAGCCGATACTTACCCTTATATCTATTTCACCGCTGAAAGTGTACAAAAGAAGGGGAAACAGTATGAAGTCACCGGTAAAATGAAATTAAAATATACGACCAGCCGCATAACCATTCCGTTTCAATTCATTGATAACGGGGAGCAAGGTTTATTCTCGGGAAACATGACTATCAACCGGTTTGATTATGGGGTTGGCGGCAATTATTTTACCATGGGTGAGGAAGTGCAAATTGAAATCCGTGTGGCTGTTCAACGGTTGACTCCGAAAATGTCAGAATAATCTGAAATTATGATCCTTTTGAAACTACCCGTTTTTTTTCCCCGTAGGAATTGTTTGCCTCCTAAAACAGTGGCCATGTCCGATTTGATCATATTGAGTTCAACCATTCTTATCTTTAACCTGTTTATTTTTTTGCTCATTCTTGGTAAAGAGGGCAAATTCAGATTTTTGAAGGGCAAATAGAAATCCCGAAATAAAGCAAGTGAAATTCCTGTGATAAAATGCCGGCCGTAATTGCTGGCATTTTTTTTTTACATTTTTATTGGCAGGACATTATTCCACATTTCCTTATTTTTGAATGCCCCTGTATATCTTTCAAATCAGAAATTCTGTATGAAATACTTTAAACTTTCCGGAAGGGCAACAGCTGTTGTTTTGGCTCTTTTTATAACTGTTTCATCCCAAAGTCAGATACAAAACAAACTTATTTTAAAATCAGGCCCGGTTTATACGCCTGAAAATATCCGGGAAATAACCCGTACCGGATTACCGGCAGACTGGCCGGAATTTGATGGGAAAGCCTATGGAATACTGCAATTTCAGGAGATCCCATCTGCTCCCGACCGGAAAATCCTGGAACAGGCCGGTTTTCATTTCCTGGATTACCTCCCGGAACGAGCCTATATCATTTCTTTCGACCCGGCTGCCGATTTGTCCCTGCTCGGCCAGTTCCATGCGAGGGCTTTGCTTTCCATGCAGGCAGGCTGGAAAATCCATCCAATGCTCGACCAGGCGCCTCTGCCGGCCTGGGCGGTTCCTCAACCAGGCGAAGTGGATGTGGTCGTTTCCCTTTACCGGGATGTTTCTTTCGATAAAGCGCTTCAGGCATTGCAAGCTGTCGCCAAAGAATTCCTGCATCAAAGCTCTTTTGGAAAAACCGTAACCCTCCGGATCAGCGATGCGGATATCGGCACCCTGGCAGCGATGCCGTTTGTTTCTTTCATTGAACCCGTTGACCCGCCTTCGGAGCCTGAAAATTATACCGGCCGGACCCTGCACCGGGTTAATGTGCTGAACACCTCATTTGCAGGCGGCCGCAAGTATGACGGCACCGGGGTGAAGGTGATGCTCCAGGATGACGGTATCATCGGCCCGCACATCGACTACAAGGGCCGCATCGGCCAGCAGTATATTACTTTCAACAGCGGCAACCACGGTGACCACATTGCGGGAACCATCATGGGAGCCGGCAACCTGGACCCGAAGACCATGGGTATGGCGCCCGGGGCCACTATTTACACTTACCAGGCGGCCCCGGTTTACCAGGGTTTTGACAGTATCCCATCTCATTATTTCAACCCCGGCATCGTGATTTCTTCAACCAGTTACAGCAATGGCTGCAACGCGGGTTACACCAGTTTTTCGCGCGAACTCGACCAGCAGATCAGGCTCTACCCTTCGCTGATGCACGTTTTTTCAGCCGGCAACGCGGGAAACAGCAACTGCGGCTACGGGGCCGGCCCGGGCTGGGGCAACATTACCGGGGGCCACAAAATGGGCAAAAACATGATCACCACCGGCAACCTGTCGGATATTGATTTTCTGCTTTCATCCAGTTCGCGCGGCCCGGCCAGTGACGGCCGCATAAAACCTGACATTTGCGCCAAAGGATCTAATGTATACTCCACAGTGGACCCCAACAGCTACGATTACAAAACCGGAACTTCCATGGCTTGCCCCGGAATTTCCGGTTCGCTGGCGGCCCTGTATTCAGCTTATAAAGCGCTGAACGCGGGCAACAACCCGCCTTCCGCCCTGATGAAGGCCGTAATCCTCAACACAGCCGATGATCTCGGCAACCCCGGACCGGATTTTAAATATGGCTGGGGCCGGATCAATGACCTGCGTGCCGTCAAAATCCTGGAAAGCCACCACTACCTGATGGATTCCATCGACCAGGGGCAAACCAAAAATCACAATTTTTCGGTTCCTGCCGGGACAAAACAGATGCGCGTTATGGTTTACTGGGCTGATTACGAAGCCCTGGCCAATGCGGCCAAAGCCCTGGTCAATGACCTCGACATTTACATTGTGACCCCGCAGAACGATACGATCCTTCCCTGGGTGCTCGACCCCACCCCAAACCCGGTAAACCTGAACCTGCCCGCGATGCGCGGCCGCGACAGCCTGAACAACGTGGAGCAGGTGACCATTGACACCCCTTCGGTCGGCAACTACACGCTGTATGTCAACGGGTTCCAGGTTCCGCAGGGCCCGCAGACCTATTTCGTGGTGTACGAGTATGTGGGTGACACCATCACGGTGACCTACCCTGTGGGAGGCGAGTCGTTTGCCCCGGGCGAAATCGAAAAACTGCGCTGGGATGCCTTCGGCACGGCCGGCAGCTTTACCATTGAATACAGTACGGATAACGGCAGCAGCTGGACCCAAATCACCAATTCGGTAAACGGCTCCCTGCGGTATTACGACTGGACGGTGCCCAACACCCTGACCGGGCAGGCCCTGATCCGGGTGAGCCGCGGAACCGAGTCGGATGTCAGCGATGCCCCGTTTTCGATTATGGGCGTTCCGGCCAACCTGACCGTGACAGCCGTTTGCGTTGACACCACCAACCTGCAATGGGACACCGTGCCCGGAGCAACGGGCTACATCGTTTACCGGCTGGGCAGCATGTACATGGATTCAATGGCTTACAGCAGCACCGCGCAGGCCGTACTGCCCGGGGTGAACAGCACCCAAAACGACTGGTTTGCCGTAGCCGCCCTCGGGCCAAATGGCGCCATCAGCCGCAGGTCGCTGGCCGTGGAAAAACTGCCCGGCACCTTCAACTGCCCAACTCCCAACGACCTGGCCCTGTACATCCTCTCACCGGATGATTTCGTGGTACCCGACTGTGCGCCACTCAATGCGCTGCAGGTCACCGTGGTGCTGGAAAACAGTGCCTCGAACATCCTGAACGGGTCCAAACAGTTGACCGGTTATTTTGACGGGACCTTCTTTTTCAATACAATTGTCTCTGACACACTGAACGTGGGCGATACCATCCACCTGACACTTCCCCTGCTGGTAATCAATAATTCACCAGGTATCCATGAAATAGTTATTGAAGCGGCTTACCAGGGCGACAATGAACTGTTCAACAACAGGGACACACTGCGGTTCGAAATTTACGCGGGGCAAACCTATACACTGCCCTATTACCAGGATTTTGAATCCTTCATACCATGCCCGACTACCACGAATTGCGAACTGGGGATCTGCACCCTGGCAGGCGGCTGGTTCAATCCGCAAAACGGGACATGGGACAACATCGACTGGCGCACGGATTTCGGGGGAACCCCATCTATCAACACCGGCCCTTCTTTCGACCATAACCCGGGAACGACCCTGGGCAATTACCTCTATACCGAAGCCTCCGCCTGTTTTAACGAAATGGCCATGCTCATGACCCCGTGTTTTGACCTGAGCAATACCACGAACCCGAAAATGGTTTTTTGGTATTACATGTACGGCCAGTCAATGGGAACCTTGACGGTGGACATTTTTGACGGCAGCTGGGATACGGGCGTGGTGCAGATTAGCGGTAACCATGGCAACGCCTGGCTGCCCGACACCATTGACCTGGACGCATATGCCGGCAAAACAGTCGTTGTGCGGTTCAGGGGCACCACCGGGCCAAGTTATACAAGCGATATTACCCTGGATGATATTTCAGTAATAGACATGGTGGCCCCTGTGGCCGGATTTGAACCGGCAGGCGATACGGTCTGTCTCGATTCCTCCGTAACTTTTAAAAGTACCTCCTCGGGTCTGATCAACACCTACAGTTGGAATTTCGGGGCAAACGCCAACCCGCCCTCCGCTACCGGCATGGGGCCATATACGGTCTTTTATTCCACCCCGGGCTGGAAAACCATCACTTTGCAGGTATCTTCAGGGCTGGGAAACAGTACCGCTGTGGATTCCATTTTCATCCTGGAAAAAGCAACGGCTGATTTCAGCTATTCGGTAAACAACCTGACGGTAACCTTTACCGACCAGTCTTCTGCGGCAAGTGCCTGGTTATGGGATTTTGGTGACGGAAACCAGGTAAGCCTGCAAAACCCCCAATACACCTATGCCACCGGCAATACCTATACGGTTACCCTGGTGGCCATGAACCAATGTGGCAGCGACACGTTAAGCCAGCAAATCTCCGTCTTCCCGGATGGTATTACGGGACCCGGTGGAACGTCTTGGCAGGTATTCCCGAACCCAACTACCGGATGGCTGACAGTCAAGGCTTCAGAAATCCAAAGCGCCTCCGTGAACTGGAAAATTACCGATATAACGGGCCGAGTGGTGCTGAACGGGCAGGAAACCCCGGCTCCCGGTTCCTTCAGGATGCAGCTCGATTTGTCAACCCTGCCAAAAGGGCTATACCATCTCGAACTGGCCACCGGAAGTGGTTTAGTGCGCCTCAAACTGGTGTTGCAATAAACTTTTCAAGAGCCAATTAAAAATGCCGGGAAATTTCTCCGGCATTTTTTTACTCTTCAAACACAGTTTTTACCGACAAATTTAATGTTTTATCACAACCTGATACTTTCTATTACCTTGTTTTTCTGCATTTTATAGCGTAAGGGCTATTACATATATCCTATTTTTCCTCCGACAAATTCATAATAATGTACTTTTTTCAGGGAAATACAGGGTAGATATTTGTAAACGTCAAAGAATCGTTCACCCCCAAAATCGATGGATAATGATGGTAGCATTTTCACAAACTGACGGGCAGCCAAAAAGAAAAGCAACCCCATGTAGTACCGCTGACCTTCGGAAAATACACCGGTTCAAAAAGCTGGAATTCAAATATTACGGATCGGTGTACGCGGTAATTATGAAGTTGACCAAAAACCGGATGATCGCGGAACATTTATGTAGGAGGGTTTTCCGGCTGGCCTATCAGGAGTTTGACAAGATCAATGACCAGTCATCTTTCAGTATTTGGGTTCATAAGCAAGCCGCCTTGCTGAGCCTGGTCAGCTTACGGTCTACCATGCGATAAGTTATTGAAAAATTTACCCCCCATTTCCAGGACACTAATCAATGCCCCATTTCTCTACCCTTGGCAAAAGCCGGCACACGAGGCCGGTTTTTGTTTTTTATCCTTCCGGCTAAGCCAATTCTTCCGCTTTCATCAAAACCCAGCTTTTATCGGCAAGGTGCCGGGCATTGTGTATTTGCTGTATCAGCTTTTGAAGCCGTTCTTTGTCGCCCGGATACGTGCGGTAAAGCTTTTGAATGAATTTGATCAGGTTCAGGTAATTTCTCCGGTGGTTCTCTGAAAGGTTTTTCTTCCGCCTCAGGTACACCCTGAAACTGTCGGCCAGGGATTCAAACGCATCGGTTTCGTCCAGTTCGTAATAGGTTTTCAGCAACATCGCCTTCGAATCCAGCGAATAGAAGATATCCTGGTATTCCACTTCCCGCAGCAGTTCTATGACTTTTTCATAATCCTCCTTATAGAAATAATACTTGGCCAGGTTATAGGTGTAGGCATTGTCTTCATAATCCGGTGGAAGGTAATGCCGGTACTGGTTCAAAAACCGGTACACCCAGTCATACTCGCCCAAGCGTAACCCCACCACTGTTATGTTTTTGTAATACCAGGGGGACAATTGCCCGTTTTTAAAAATAATTCCCCGCTCCAGGGCGGTTTTGTACAGTTCGAAAATTTCCGAAAGGTATTTAATATCCCCTTCGTTGATCCGCGAAACGCAATAGTTCATCGCGAAGTTGTAAATGATCAGCGCTTCACCGGGAGGAAACTTATCGCTGTGCTCATTGATGAGATGCTTGAGCCTGAAATAATTTTCTTCCTGCTCCGGTTTTTCGAAGGTGTTCAGTATCTGGTAATAAATCCCGATAGCCGGTATATCATTGTACTTGTTTTCCCGGACATGATCCATAATTTCCCGGATCAGGAATAACTGGTAATCGGCCTGCATTACGTTCACGTAATTCAGCATATGGCAGGCATAGCGCATCTTGTTTACGATATACATCGTATCCAGGGCGTCCATGGTTTTTTGCAGGTTTGGCTCAATGCTGCGCTGCATCTTCTCTTCCAGGTACAGGTTTTTTTCGGCTTCAATGATATACCGGGTCCGGAAATATTCGGTATCCCGGTAGGGATGGCTGTTTTGCAGGTTTTCCAGTTGATTCAGGGTCTTTTCAAATTGCTTATGCAAATCCCGTTGCCGGTAACTGCGCAGCAATACCATCTGCTGCTCCAGGGGGCTTTCTTCAAACACCTTGTAGGCCAGAAAGGATTTCAGCAGCTTGAGCAGATCTGAAAAAATATGCCGCAGGCGGAGGTCGTTATATGCCTGGCCGGGAAATAATTTATCATACAAATCTTCCTTGCTTTTCAATTTTTTCCTGCCATGAACATGGCCGGCCAGCAAGTGGTTAAGCTCGATGACGGTCTGATTGGTATTGAAAAATGGAGAGGAAATATACCGGGCAAATTGCTTACTTTCCTTATTGGTCAGGGAAGCGTACAACTGAAAAAGGGTGGTTTTTTCCATTACCAGAATACTTTTAGTCGACAAAAAGAACAAGAAAAAACTTTCTATTTCTTTGGTTTTCTTATATTTATGAGGCTTTAATAAATTTTTCTTGTCCGTATTATACCGACAAAATACAAAAAATGTTCTTGTTTAGGGAAATAGCAAGGGAAATCTTTGTACTCGATGAAGAAGGCTACGGTGGAGGATTCAATAATTATTAACAGACATAAAATGAACAAGGCCGTCAGATTAACCAGTAAACGTAAAGCGCCTGTTCCCGGCCGGAAATGGTGGCCGGGCGCCCTGCTATTCGCCCTTATTTCGCTTTTGTATCATTACAATGGGTTCACGCAGGTGCTCCAATTTAATATCGATTACGCCTTCACCAATGAAGACACTGAAGTGGATATCAAAGTCCTCGATAACGACATGGCCTCGTTGACTATCATCGATAAAAATTCTGTAACCGTAGTCATTCATCCTACTTTAGGCAAGGATTCCGTTGAGGCGAATGGTGTTATTCATTTCGAACCTTACCTGAATCTGTGCGGCCTGGATTCGTTTATGTATTCTGCCTGTGATACCAGTGGTATTTTTTGTGATAGCGCCTGGGTTTACATTACCATTAAATGCATCAATGACAAGCCAGTGGCAAACGATGATACACTCATCACCGGTATCAATACCCATATGCCGGTAAAAGTACTGGCCAATGACTTTGATGCCGAAAATGGAATTGATTCGGCAACGCTGCAACTCATTGGTCTCCCCCTGCACGGTTCGGCAAGCGTTTACCTGGCGAAAAGCGCAGTTATTTACAATCCGGATAACAATTTCCTGGGGCGTGATTCCGTACGCTATTTGATTAAAGACAAATATGACCTGAACCTGAAGGACACCGCGTGGATCCACATCTTTGTGGTAGACACCTGTGTTCCCTCCCTGTGTGTCTGGCCCGGTGACGCGAACAATGACGGTATTGTCAACAACAAAGATCTCCTGCCGGTGGGCCTTGCCTTTGGCACAGCCGGACCGGCCCGTGGCTCAGGAGCACCCAATATCGCCTGGACAGGCCAGTTCAGCACTGACTGGCTTACTGCCAAAACCCTGGGCAAAAAAATGGACCTGAATTTTAAATATGCCGATACCAACGGAGATGGTGTAGTCGATACCCAGGATACCATCGCTATTATCAAGAATTACAACGAAATCCGTAACAAAACCGGAAGCCTGAGCGGTACGGAATCTGAAAATCCAAACATAATCATTGATGCCCGGAAAGACACCGTCCGGGTGGGTGATACCCTGGAAATCAACATCAGCCTGGGCAGCGACACCGCGGTAATGCAGAATATTTATGGGTACGCCTTTTCATTTGGATATGAGAAAAATTACGTTGACAGCGGATCGGTAAATGTAGATTATAGCGGTAACTGGCTGGCACCCAACGGGGATTACCTCCATTTGGAAATGGACTTCTATCCCAGAAGTCAGACCGATATTGCGTTTACCCGCGTTAACCACCAGGGAGCCAACGGCTATGGCCATATCGTCAAGATCAGTTTTATCATTGACAATATTGACGGCAAACTTTTCTCCACCGAAGTAATGAATTTATCGCTGGATGATGTGGAAGTATTGGATTCCAATGGAACAGAAATACCGGTTATTGTAAATACTGATTCTGTGGTAATTCTCCTTTCAGAAATCGGATGGGACGACCCCGCCACACTGCCCGGTAAAGCAATAATCTACCCAAATCCCTCGGATGGTTTTGTTCAGGTGAGGGTAACTGAGGGAATCAGTGTACTTGAGTACCAGCTCACTGACCTGCTGGGACGTACTGTGATCCGGCACGATGAAACAGCCCCCAACCGTTTTAACCTCGATGTAAGTCATCTGCCAAACGGGACATATCTCTTGCGACTGAACACCCAGTATGGTATGATCACCAAACAAGTTCTCATAAGCAGGTAGTAGCCACCCTTAGTTAGCAGCAAAACGGCTCCCGGTCTTATGGCCGCGGGGCCGTTTGCTTTTTATCCCGGACAAAGATTCCATACTGATCAGGCAGACACCCGGAAGACGGGCAAATAGATCATTCTCCATTAAGAAGGTGAGACAAAAAAGGCCATCCAAAAGCGGACAGCCTCCCTGTGTAGCGGGGGCAGGACTTGAACCTGCGACCTTTGGGTTATGAGCCCAACGAGCTACCAACTGCTCCACCCCGCGATATATCTTTTTTGCAAGAACTTTTTCTGTCAATTCTCACCACGCGCAGGCTATTTTAGCCCTCCTGCCGCGTAATGTGGGTGCAAATTTAGTACTTTTTGCCTGGCAAATGCAAGCCTCCGTGCCGATTGGGTTAATTTTCGGAATTTTGCATCCTGAAACAAACCCCTATGCCCTTCAAATCAGGATTCGTAAACATCATCGGAAAACCCAACGCGGGCAAATCAACCCTGATGAATGCCCTGGTGCAGGAAAACCTGTCCATCATCACGTCCAAGGCGCAAACCACCCGTCACCGGATCACCGGCCTGCTCAACGGGAAGGATTTTCAAATCGTCTTTTCCGATACTCCGGGATTTCTGCGCCCGGCCTACCCGCTCCACCAGGCCATGATGCGCTATGTGGAATCCGCGCTCGAAGATGCCGACCTCATCCTGCTGGTGATAGACCTGAAGCACGACAAGAAAGACGAAGCACTGATCCGGGCGCTACAAAAGACCAGCGCTCCGGTGTTTGTGCTGCTCAACAAAACCGACCTGGTGGACGAAGCCCGCATCCGGCAGGCCGAAGCCCAGTGGCAGGAATGGATAAACCCGGGCTGGATCCTGCCGGTATCCGCGTTGCTGGGCCACAATATCCCAAAGCTGATGCCCCGCATACTCGAAACCCTGCCCGAACATCCGCCCTACTATCCCACGGATGAACTGACCGACCGGCCGGAAAGGTTTTTCGTGGCCGAGATCATCCGCGAAAAAATCTTTCTCAACTACGAACAGGAAATCCCCTACTCCTGCGAGGTTGGCATAGAAAGTTTCAAGGAAGGTGATGACCTGGTCCGCATCCGGGCCCTGATATATGTAAACCGGAAATCGCAGAAACCTATTGTGATCGGCAAAGGAGGGGAAAAGCTAAAGAAGGTAGGCACGGAAGCCCGGATAGATATTGAGAAATTCCTGGGCAAAAAAGTATATCTCGAACTATATGTCAAAGTCAAGGAAAACTGGCGCAATAACCCCAACATGCTGACCCGCTTGGGCTATCAATAAAAAAGAAACATGAGCAAAACCGTAGCCATAGTAGGCCGTCCCAATGTGGGAAAATCCACGCTTTTCAACCGGCTCACGGAGCAGCGCAAGGCCATAGTGGACGACACCAGTGGCGTCACCCGCGACCGTATCTACGGTACCGCAGAATGGGGCGGGCGTCAGTTCAATGTCATTGACACCGGAGGGTTTGTGGCCCGGCCGGAAGATGTATTTGAACAAGCCATCCGCGAACAGGTTCACATTGCCCTGGATGAAGCCGATGTTATCCTCTTCATGGTGGATGTAACCACAGGCATAACGGATCAGGATGAAGAAATGGCGGATATCCTGCGCAAGCAGGGGCGCAAGGTTATCCTGGTAATCAATAAGGTGGACAACTTCACCCGGGAGATGGAAGCCCAGTTGTTTTACCGGCTCGGTTTTGAACAAACACTTTTCCTTTCCAGTATTACGGGTTCCGGTACGGGTGAACTGCTGGACCTGGTGGTTTCCATGCTCGGGGACCCCGAACCGGAGGAGCCGGAGCCCCGGAAAATCCCGCGCCTGGCGATCATCGGCCAGCCCAATGTGGGTAAATCCAGCCTGGTAAACGCCCTGATAGGCCAGGAAAGAAACATCGTTACGGAAATAGCCGGCACCACTCGTGATGCCATCAATACCCACTACAAATACTTTAACAAAGAGTTCATCCTGACCGATACAGCCGGCCTGCGCAAAAAGACCAAAGTCCACGAAAACCTGGAATTCTACTCTGTGATCCGGGCCATCCGGGCCATGGATTATTCGGACGTTTGCCTTCTGTTGATTGACGCAACCAAAGGCATCGAGGGGCAGGACCTCAACATTTTCCGGCTGGTTCAACGCAAGCGGAAAGGACTGGTTATACTCGTCAACAAATGGGACCTGGTGGAGAAAGACCATACCACCAGCCGCCAGATGGAGCAGCAGATCCGTGAGCGCATCGCTCCCTGGGACGATGTCCCGGTCCTGTTCATTTCCGCTACCGGCAAGACCCGCATTTTCAAAGCCGTGGAAACCGCGCTGGAAGTGTATGAAAACATGCAACGGAGGATCTCCACCTCCGCGCTGAATCAGTGGCTTGAATCCGCTGTGGCCCATTTCAACCCACCGGCTGTCAGGGGCCAGTACATCCGCATCAAATACGTAACCCAGTTGCCGGTACACCCCCCGGTGTTTGCCTTTTTCTGCAACCGGCCCAAAGACATCAAGGCCCCTTACATTCAATACCTGGAAAACCGCCTGCGGGAATCCTTTAATTTTACAGGCGTGCCTCTGAAACTGGTGTTCCGGCAAAAATGAAACGCTTGCTGTTCATAGGTCTGATAGCTGTTTGCCTGCTGGCTTCCTGCGGGCCCGGGAAACCCGCCCCGGGAAATGATAACCCGGCCATTGAGCAGGAAATCCGTGAAAAGGCAATTGAAGCAGTTCCTCCGGCCGACAGCCTGGAATTGGAAAGCCCTGACGCACAATAATCCCGGCTTAATGGTTTTCCAGGTAGTCGAGGGCAGCACGGTACTCCGCATCCAATTGGTTGAAAAAGTAGAAATACCCGTTGGTATAGAAAATATTACGGGCTACGAATCCTTTAATTACTTTCCGGAATGCCTCTTCATACTTCCACAAATCTTTCTGGCTTACCGGTGAGCGGGTGTATTTATTGAACGAAACAAATCCCTCGTAAACTGTTTC
Organism: uncultured Chitinophagales bacterium; assembly: GCA_964422925.1. Classification (GTDB taxonomy): domain Bacteria; phylum Bacteroidota; class Bacteroidia; order Chitinophagales; family S012-47; genus CAYRDC01. The sequence continues at coordinate 30,169 of CAYRDC010000010.1, forward strand.
CGGCATGGAATAGCGCTGGTCGAAATCAGCCGGGCTCTTATACCTGCCGTACGCATGGGTATGCATGCCGTAGTACCGGTAAGCGTATTGCTGTATGATCCCCCGCACATTCAGCTGGCTGATTAATTTCAGCACTTTTGCCGTGTCAACGGGCAGGATGATATCCGGCTTTATGCCCCATTCCACCGTGTCGGCCACAGCCGTATCATGGGCTTCGTAGGTTTCATACAAGCGTTCCAGGTATTCCTGGTTATACTCTTCTACTCCATTGGAATAGGGCCGCTGGATACATTTGCCACTGGGTGTATAATACCGGGCGATGGTCAGCCGGATTGCTGAATTATCCTGCAGTGTGATCTGATCCTGCACCAGCCCCTTGCCGTAAGTTCTCCGGCCCATTATGGTGCCGCGGTCCCAGTCGTGGATGGCCCCTGCCAGGATTTCACTGGCTGAAGCGGTGCCTTCATTTACCAAAACAACCAATTCCCCCTCTTCAAACAATCCCGGTTTCCCGGCTGTGTAGTTTTTGCGCGGGTAGGCCCTGCCTTTGGTGTAAACGATTAATTTCCGGTCATCCAGGAGTTCGTCAGCGATTTCGGTAGCTGCCTGTAAATATCCCCCTCCGTTGTCCCGCAGGTCCAGGATGAGCTTTTTCATGCCCATCTTTTTCAGGGTATCCAGGGCCTCCCTGAACTCGCGGGGGGTTTCTCCGGCAAACTGGCTGATCCGGATATAGCCAATGTCCGGGGTAGCCATATACCGGGCCACCACAGAAGGAACCGTTACCCGGTCGCGCGTAATAGTGAAAGGTATCAGGGTATCAATGCCGAAGCGCGCCACTTTTATTCTGACTTCCGTTCCCTTCGGCCCTTTCAACCTCCGGATAACTTCCTGATTTGTGATGCCAATGCCCGCCACCACCGAATCTTCAATTTCTATGATTTTATCCCCGCTTAAAATACCCAGCTTTTCTGACGGGCCGCCCGGCAGGGTGGATACCACGATAATGGTATCGTCCAGGATGTTGAATTCAATGCCAATGCCTTCAAACCGGCCTTCGAGCGATTCATTCACCTGCTTCAATTCACTGGCCGGTATATAAGCCGAATGTGGGTCGAGATGCCGGAAAATACCATTTACAGCCTCTTCGTACAATTGGTCAATATTCACCGAATCCACGTACCGGTAATTGATATAATTCAGAATTTCACTGATCTTGTCAGAACCACCCCCGGCCAGGTTCAACGTTTGCGGTGCGTGACCGCGGATCAGGAAACCCAGCAATATGCCAATTACCAATACCAGGGAAAATAGAAAAGGATAAAACGCTTTCCGGTTCATAGGGATGTTTGATTATTTATCTGCTGAAACAAAGCACAAAGAAAAAGAATTCAGTCCGATTGGACGATAACTTTCTAAAAATCAGAACCTGAATTTTACAAAGCTTACCGAAAGAATAAGTCGACTGTTTTTTTGACACAGAATCCCTAAATTGCAATTCATCCTGATAGCGCTTGCGCAAACAGGAAGGAAGCGTTTTTATCATAAAAACTCAAAAGCGATTCAGGAGAAATCAATAAGTAACCCGATAAGTCGTTATTTGCAAGACAATTGGCTTTTAACATTCTTACCATGCGCAAACATTGGTATCCCATCATCGGCCTGCTGGCACTGACCATTTTACCTGCATGCAAGGGTACACAGGTTATTTGCACACAGCAATTCGTTATTGTCAGCCTGGAAGTAACCGGTCCGCAGCTGAACGATTGGTTCACCATACGGGAATTCAACAAGGACACGATCCGGATAACGAACAATGTATTCATGTCCCGGTATCCGGTACTGGACGATTCCTGGCAGTCGGTGTTGGAAAACCACGGGGAAACATTCACCTTTTATGGAATTTACAATGAGCAGGTTGTGGTAAAAGAACCTTTCTTTATTACAGCAGATCAATGCCATATCATAAAGGTTAGCGGAGTGGACAGTACGGGATTTTGAGGCACGGATAAACCCCGTGTATTTTGCCTTCAGGGGACAAGGCTGTACTTTAGCGCTGAAACCAGGGAAACCATGTCCTCATTCCGGAAAATCACTGAAGACCCTTCCCCATACCGTCACCTGGAACGGAAAAACACCCGTGAATTGCTGGAACTGATCAACCGGGAAGACCGGAAAGTACCCGAAGCAGTGGGCCACGTAATTCCTGCCATCGAATCATTGGTGGAAAGCGTGGTGGACCATATGCTCTCAGGCGGGCGATTGTTTTACCTGGGAAGCGGCACGAGTGGACGGCTGGGCATAGTGGATGCTTCGGAATGCCCACCTACCTTCGGAGTTCCCCAGGATTTGGTCATCGGGCTGATTGCCGGAGGCGACCAGGCCATACGCAAAGCCCGGGAATTCGCGGAAGACAACCCGGACCGGGGCTGGCTCGACCTGCAGGAATACCAGGTCAACAAATCGGATGTAGTGATTGGCATAGCGGCAAGCGGCACCACACCTTACGTGGTAGGAGCCCTGGAACATTGCCGGAAAGCGGACATAACCACCGGATGCATTACCTGCAACCCCGGTTCCCCGGTAACCCTTCATGCGGATCATCCTGTAGTGGTTGTCGTGGGCCCGGAATTCGTAACCGGCAGCACCCGGATGAAAAGTGGAACCGCCCAAAAGCTGGTTCTCAACATGATTACTACAGCCACCATGATCCGCCTTGGACGGGTGAAGGACAACAAAATGGTCGATATGCAACTAAGTAACAACAAACTGGTTGACCGCGGCACCCGGATGGTCATGGAAGCACTGGGGTGTGACTATGAATCCGCCCGGAAAAAATTGCTGAACGCAGGCAGTGTCCGCAAAGCCATTGAAAAAGGTTAAAATCCCAAATTGGTATCTTAAATTTGAACCCGGATTCGTTAATTATTTATGCACACAATCGAACCATATTTTAAGTGGCGCGACCTGTACCGGGCCGAAGAAGATGAACGTTCCCCTTTCTACCGGCAGGAATACAGCGAATTTGAATTTACCAACACGCTATACAATTACCTGATCCATCCTCAATGGGATTACTTCGGCTCACCGACCCTGTATGTAAAGATCCTTTATGCTGATTATGTTTTCGGATATGCTTTCCTGGAACTAATGGGCGAATGGAATGACTGCATCCACAACGATATCATGTTCCTGAAACGAGAGGTGGCAGATGTTTTAATGCATGCCGGCATTAACAAGTTTGTGCTTATCGGTGAAAACGTGCTAAACTTTCATGCCTCTGACGACTGCTATTATGAAGCCTGGCATGAAGACCTGGAAGAGGACGGCTGGATCATGCTGATGAATTTCAGGGATCATGTACTGGACGAGATGCAGGAAACCGGTATTGGCCGCTACCTGCTCATGGGACATCACCTGGATATTCCTGCCTGGAGGACTTTTACGCCCCAAACCCTGTTCAATGCCATTGAATTGCAATTAATGCAAACTATTGAAAGGAAATCAGATCAAGCGAATGAATTGCCTTGATGGAAGGAAATATTGGATACAACATACTAACCAGGTCTCAGGCAGCGTGTTTCAGATGGTTGATTTCCCGGGTTAAAAACTCCACAAGCATTTCTGTATACCGACTCATATACTTTACCATAACAGGTATTTCCGGGGAATCTGGTTTATCTTTAGCAGTGTGTTCAAGCCAATCCAGCACTTGTAATACATGCTGATCGCTTAGGATGTTTAAGGTGGACTTCAGCTTATGCGCCACTTTACTAAGCATTTCATAATCGTTCTCTTCCAGTAAACCGGTCATGGACCGGATGGCAGCCGGGGTATTTTCAATAATCATTTCCAGAATTTCAACAATGAACTCCGGATCACCTCCACTGAGCTCTTTTAACTGGGTAAGGTCTATGCGCAGTTCGGGAGTATCTTTTAGGCCAAGATTATCACCTTCTGAACGCATGTCAGGATTTTTCATAACACTCATCTTATGGTTAATAAATAGTGTTAACAGCCGCTGTACATTCACTTTCGGTAATAAGCATTCAAAAGGGAGTAGAAATGAAAAATTTGCAGCAGTTATTACAACATCTCATACGGAAATTCATTCCGATTGTTGTACTTTTTACACACTTTTTATTCGTCCTCTGGAGCCTGTCAGATAGTAATATAATATTTGGGCTTTCCGGTAAAATAAATGCCTGTAGAAGTTTAAATTACGGCCCTATTATGTAACCTTGAGGGACTTTCTACGATTAACAGAACATAAATTCATAAATTAAATCAGGGAATGGGAGCTAAATACATAGTCAAGATCTTTGTGGTTGAAGATGATCCGGTATTTGGACGGATCATACAGAAAAAACTGGAAGAGAATCCGGATTACGATGTGACCTTATTTCAATCAGGGGAAGAGTTTTTCCAACACATTCAGGAAGGTCCGGACATCGTAACGCTTGATTATAACCTGCCCGGGATGACCGGCACGGAAGCTCTCAAGCGCATTAAAGAGTACAATCCTGATATTCAGACCATTGTAGTAAGCGGACAGGAAAAAGCGGAAGTAGTGGTTGAAGCCTACAAGCTGGGAGCCAATAATTATATTATCAAAAATGAGAACACGCTGGTTGAACTGGAAAACAGTGTAAGGAACCTGAGCCAAAATGTAAATCTGAGAAAAGAAGTAGAAGCCCTAAGGGCGCAAATTCTGGATCGTGAGAAGTATGACCAGATTATCGGTGAAAGCCCGGCTATATTAAAAGTCCTTCGATTAATTCAGAAAGTTGAAAATTCCAATATTCTGGTTTTGATCACCGGGGAAAGCGGGACCGGAAAGGAAGTCACGGCCCGGATGATACATTATAATTCCAAACGCAGGCGTAAGCCTTTTGTAGCGGTTAATGTAGCGGCCATTCCCAAAGATCTGATAGAAAGTGAATTGTTCGGTCACGAGAAAGGAGCATTTACGGGGGCAGTCGGAAGGCGTATTGGCAAATTTGAGGAAGCCAATGGGGGAACTATCTTGCTGGATGAGATCGGTGAAATGGATCCGGAAATGCAAACCAAACTTTTACGGGTACTGCAGGAAAACAAGATAACACGCCTGGGTAGCAATAAGGAGATCAGCCTGGATGTACGCATAATAGCCGCAACCAATAAAAACCTGGGGGAAAAGGTAAAACAAGGTGTATTCCGCGAGGATTTGTATTACCGTTTGCAGGGGTTTTTAATTCACCTGCCGCCTTTGCGGGAAAGAGGAAATGACATTGTACTGCTGGCAAATCATTTCCTGAAAGAATTTACCAGAAAGAACAAAATGCCCGAAATGAGCTTTTCCAGGGAAGCCATACGGGCCATGTTGAACCATTCCTGGCCGGGAAATATTCGTGAACTAAAATCAACTGTTGAACGGGCGGCTCTTATTTGTGACGGAACGACCATCGAAGAGGAAGACCTAATCTTTTCTGAAGGCATTTAAATACCAAAATACCTATAAACTGAAAGCAGGAAGGCCGGGCATGATTGCCTGGCCTTCCTCATATTTTCCATGAAATTCAGTTATATAATACCCTTTAATTTTTCATGATCCGCTGACGGCTTATCAGCTCTCCGTTTTGCATGATATTGACAAAATACATTCCGGTCGGCAGGTCATAACGGTCGGTGAACCGGTACTGGTTCTCCCCATATTGAACCTCCATGAGTTGCCGTTCAATCACCTGCCCGTTCATATTCATGAGCACAATTTCCACCGTAGCATTCGCCTCTGCATAAAACGAAAGAGTAAACGCATCAGTAAACGGATTGGGGCCAACTGTAATCTGGTCAAACACATTGTTAATCCCATTATCCATATTTACAGCCACCATGGGGAAATATTCATATTCGCCATTATAGTCCGTTTGTTTCAGCCGGTAATAGGAAGTTCCGCTCAATGGATTATCATCATAGAACTCATAATCCTGTCTTTCATTGGTGGAACCAGCCCCGGTTACGGTGCCCAATTCTTCAAAGTATTGGCCATCCTCGCTTCTTTCAATGGTAAAGAAATCATTGTTCAGCTCCATGGCCGTAGACCAGGTGATTCGCACCGATCCGTTATCGGGTTTGGCATTAAAACTCAAAAGCTTAATGGGCAGGGTATTGCCTGCTCCGTTGGAGCCAAAGGTAAAATTGCCATACTGTGAAAGGTTATTGTTTGACTGGATAGATCCGGCATTGGGTGTTCCGGAAGCAGTCACCGGGCCGGCATCAACCCACTGTGTCCCATTCCATCGCGCCAGCGTAAGACTTGCTGGGTTCGAGATGCCACTACGGGCACCATCATTCCAGTACAACGTCACCTTTACCTGGTCATTACCTGAATTTTGGTTCAGGATCCAGTATTCAACTGCACTCACTGCTTGCAACCCGGGCCCCATTGAGGAGGTGTTGCTATAAGGACTTCCATAATACCGGGCTGTAAAAGCTGCTGAGGAGTTGGAAGGAGCTGAGATCCCTAATGGCGCGTATGCCCCATTATTGCCCAGCGGAAATATAAATGATTCATTCCCGACTTTTTTAACCGGGCCATCAATATAACTACTGGCACTCCCGCCAGAAACCGTTGTGCCATTTTCCAGCGTCAACAAGTTGGTCGCGTCAGTTTGCAACACTCCGTTAGTCAATGTTAACGTACCACTCAGGGAAACGGGGCTTCCCAATACGACAGCGGGGTTGATTGGGCTGTTGTTATTTATTGTCAGTTTATTCAAATCAATTCCATTACCGGCAGTAAGGGTTTGAACAGATGAACCGGCAAGTACAAGTTCAGAATTATTTGTGAAACTTACCGTACCGTTGGTGCCCGCTAAGCGGTTAATATTTCCGCCCAGGTTAAGCAATGTATTGTCTTTGAAAGTAAGTTCAATTTTATTGGAGGATGCAGCATCCAGGTTCAGATTTCCGGTAACAGTTAGTTGACTTCCACTTTCAAATTCAGATTTTATTTTATCGCCACCTGTCCAGGTGAATGAAAGATTTCCGCCAACCCGTACCTGGGCCGTGTTGTCCGTTTTGAAGGATATCTCTTTATTTCCGGATGTCGCGGTAAATTGTAAGTTTCCCCAAACGCTGAGAAGGGCAGAATTCTTCACCTCAATTTTAAAGTCTTTATCACCTCCCTGGCGGGAAAGCGTCATATTCCCTTTAACCACCAATTTTGCGGTATTCTTTACTTTAATCGAACCTTTTTGATTATTTCCGGGATTGGTCATGCTAAGGTTTCCATATACCGTAAGCGTATGATCTTCAACAGAAAGCCCGGTACCTTCATTATTATCATCTCCTTCCCCGCTGGCCTCATCCACTTCAATGATCAGGGCGGCACATTCCGCATTCTCATCAACTGTTATCGTATAACCCTTGATATGTACCACATTGCCCCGGCCTGGCACGCTGTTGCCTGCCTGCCCTCCTTCGGTGGTTGACCATGTTTCATGTTTATCCCAGTCTTTATTGTCAATGGCCCAGTATTCCACGACACTCACGTTATTGACAGCAAGGGTAAAGGTACCTGTATCACTGGCAGTATTGCCATTGTCCACTTCAATAAAATAGGTATTGCCTGCTGTCAGGTTATTATAGCTTATTGACAGGTCTTCAGAAGCGGAAGATGCTTCAGCACATCCCAATACTGTACCGCTGCTGTCAAGCAGTGCTACCTTGGGATACAGCAGGGTGCCCTCGCTTCCACCGGTTTTTACCTGAACGGTTACCGTATCGAATACGGCCCGGAATTTAAACCAGACATTGTTGTTTGGGCCGTTGGTCCAGCAGGAAGGCGCCTGCCCGTCTGCCGTAGCGCCACCTGTGGAATAAGCCGCGTTATCAGACTGCCAGTGGTTCAGATCGCGCAGCAATAACGCGTTAGCCTGGTTGTCCGAAGCATTGGTGCTGGCCATTGCGCTTTTGTTGCTGCTCAAGTTATTGTAAATAAATACCACTGAAAAAATCGCAAGCGTTAAAGAAGTAACGGCTACCACATACTTCAACCGGTTACGAACAGTAACTTTAGCTGTGGTTTTTGGTGTAAGGTTTTGTTTCAGTTTCATATGCAGGGGGTTTTTGCCTTAGGTTTATTGTGCCTTTATCAGTTTAGTCGTTATAGGTGGTGCCCCTTCGTATTGCAGGCTCAGGATATAGGTGCCGGCCGGTAAATCACTGCCCCTGTTGAAGTGGAAGAAATTGGAACCCTCTATTACATTCATAGCGGAGGAATATATCAATTCTCCATTCAGGCTGAACAGTGATACATGGACAACACCCCGGGAACCTGCGGAAAACTCAACCTGGAAATCCGTTGTAAAAGGATTCGGGCCAGCTTTCAATAAAGTAAAAGCGGAGGCAATTTGATCCCTTTTCACTGCTACCGGTGAAAAGAGCTCGAACTGCCCGTTGAAATCTACCTGCCGCAATCTATAATAACTTAATCCGCTGAGTGGTTCCGTATCCACGAATTCATAATCAATTCGTTCACTGCTGTTGCCAGCACCGTCTACCCGTCCGATTTCCTCAAACTGCACTCCGTCTGTACTGCGTTCCACTGCAAAATAATCGTTGTTCAATTCCATGGCCGTAGACCAGGTTACCTTCACATCATTGTTTTCCGGGTAAGCGTTGAACGATTGAAGTTGTATGGGTAGCGTATTGCCCCCTGTGGAGCCGAATGTAAACACGCCAAAGTTACTCACCGGATTCAGGGATTGAATAGTACCGGCTGAAGCATTACCAGTGGGCACAGCGGGTCCGGTACTGACCCAGGAAGATCCGTTCCAGTAAGCAACAACCAAAGTGGAAGGATTGGAAATGCCACTGCGCGCTCCATCAAACCAGTAAAGTTTTACCTGGACACCATTGCTACCCGCATTACGGTTTAGCTGCCAATATTCCACATCACTTACATTTACCAGTGGTGTTGCAACAGGCGCAAGGGTGGAATATGGCTGATCAAAATATTCAGCTGTAAAGGCGGCATTAGTCTGGCCCGGGGCACTAATTTCAATGGGAGCATAGACACCGGCCTCACCCACCGGGAATACGAAGGCAGTACTGCCTATCCTCTTGACCGGCCCATCAATGTAACCAGAATCAGACCCATTAATAACAGTCGCTCCGTTAGCAATGGTTAATAAATTTGCAGAAGTAGTTCTTATTACACCTTTAGACATGTCCAGTATATTGTAAATGGTCATAGGTCCGCCTAAAATGATATCATGCGCAACATTGCTGTTGTTACTTATGGTGACGTTTCTGTACTGAATAAAATCACCTCCCTGTCCTGATTCTCCCGCCAGGGATTGCGGGCTTGATCCATTAAGAACAAGCATTGCATTGTTGTTAAACAATAACCGACCAAAACCTGAGGTTCCCCGTACCAGATTCCCACCGAGATAAAAGCTTGAATTATTATTAAACTGAATTTTCAAATTACCTGCCGTAGCAGATGAAAAGTTAAAATCTTCATCCACATACAGTTTTGTGTTGTTATATAAAAACATCTTCAAAGTAGTGCCGGAATTATAAGTTAATGTGAACGATCCGTTGATGTGTATTACTGCATTATCATTTACTTTAATTTGGGATTTTTTGTTCGTACCCCCGTTTTGTTCGATCTTAAACGAGCCGTTAACCGTTACCTGGCTGTTATTTTTTGACTGGAATTTAAGCTCTTTACTACCGCCTGTTCTTACAAGGTCAAGATTTCCACCCACAGTCAATATACCTGAATTACTGGTTTTTATTTCAAGCTTGGAATTACCACCAGATTTAGTTCCTGCAAGATTACCGCTTACTGTCAGATGCCCCGTATTTTTCACGTCAATTTTAGTATCATTATTCGCGGTGCTTTGCATAATCAGGGCAGCACATTGCTGGGTGGTTTTTACCGTAACTTTATAATTCTGAATATGGACCACATTCGAAAGTCCGGGCACTGAACCGGCAGGTGCTCCTCCTGGTTGTGTGCTCCAGGTGTTTGTGGAGTTCCAATTCCCGTTAGCGATGGCATAATATTCTACCTGGCTGACATTATTTACGGTCAAAGTGAACGTACCTGTATCGGTCGCAGCATTGTCATTATCCACGCTGATGTAATACCATTGACCTGTGGTGAGACTGTTATATTGCAGGCTAATATCCTGGTTTGCTGAAGAAGCTTGCGCACAAGCCAGTTCATTACCTGATGAATCCGTCAACATCAAATGGCCCCATTGAAGGCTTCCCTCGGCCCCTCCGGTCAGTAATTGGACGGAGACTGTATCAAAAATTGCCTGGAAGGAAAACCAAACATTGTTGTTCGGTCCATCGCTCCAGCAGGAACCGGCATTTCCGTCTGGTGTCGCGCCAGCGGTTGTAAATGCCGCATTGCCTGAATTCCAATGATTCAGATCATGAATAATCCAGGCATTGCTACGGCTATCTATCGTGGTTCCGCTTATAGCCGCAAATGAACGCGGCTGTTTGCTGAAATAAATTACTAAATAGACGATGGCAACTATTAATATAATAGCGCCCGCAATACTTCCGTATAAACGCAAACGCGCAGATATTGTATTTCTGACTGATGAACCTGTTTTTAAATTATTTACCATTATTGTTTATTGTTTTTATATGACTTCTATGATGAAATTCGATAGTGAGGCTTTGCTATAAGTCACCAAACGCCATTTACGTTTGGATGGTTTCTTTCTTGCGAAACTTAATAAACCAAAATATGTAAATGGAAATGACTCCATAAGATCCCATTCCGGAGTCAGGAATGTAACTACAGGCAGGAGATTAACTGGCAGCGCTCTGCATTTAGGGGGTTGATTCATAGCTTTTTAGTTGATACGACAACTAATTTGGTGTTGTGCTAGTCCAAACTAAAGCCCAAGGGGTAGAACGCCTTTAGTTCGTCTATGGTTGTCTGCCACCCCACTCTTTACGGAGTCCCATTGTAATTGTTACACACTTTCTTTAAATCCTAACAATTTGGTAATTGTCAGAGCAACGGAAAATACTTAATCAGACGATTCCTACAGACAGAAACAAACATTATCAATCCGTTTAGAGTATAAGAGGCTGTTTAATGTGTTTATTCAAAACACCCTCTATCATGATGAAGACTGTTTTACATGATTCAGGTTCAATACAGTATAATAAGGTATACCGGGCGCTCATGACGTTTGGGGCAGTTGGAATTCCGTTATTCGGATTTATTTACATATGGCTCTTCCCAAATGTTCAGGAATATTGGATTGACCGGATAATCACGGCAGGAATTTGTATGCTGGCGCTGGGAATCTCATTTACATCATGGGGGAAGAAGCATATAACCTCCCTGGTACACATCAGCGCGTATATAATCACGATACAGAATCTGTATATCGTTTCCCTTAATCATTTTCAGATTCAGTATATTTTAACAGTAATCCTTTCCTTCCTGGTTTTATTTCTGGCTTTTCAAAGCCTTTGGGATTTAACCATTTATTTACTGCTGGTTAATATGGGAGTGGGTGTTGCTTTATATGTTTCCCACGATCTTGCTTTTAATGCGGAATTCATCTATTTAACCTTCCTGTTTTTTACTATGATTTTTTACACGGTGGGATATTTTAATATCTCAGCGTGGCGCAGGCTCGAACTAAATAAAAAATTCCTGGAGGGGGTCATCAATGAAAGTGTGGATGCCATATTACTGGCAGACCAGTATGGCTATATAAGAGAAGCTAACGCCAATGCTATAAAATTGCTTGGGGCGGGTTCATTGCAGGATATTAAGAACCGGCATATCGAAAGTTTTATGGTTCGCGAATTCTCAAAAGAAGAAAAAAGATCCATTCAAAGCATTATCAATCAAGGCAATATTTGGAGACAGGAAGAAAAGATCAAGCCATTAAAAGGAGAACCCTATTGGGGTGATGTGGCGATGAGCTATGTTAAAAGTCGGCAAAAGGGATTTACGATAATCCGGATTACAGATATTTCTGAAACCAAAGCCAAGGAAGTAGAACTGCGTGAAAAATATAACGAAATAAAACGCCTGCAATCAATTCTCGATGCAGCTACTGATTTTGTAGCTATGGCGGATGAACGGGGCCAGATGCTTTACATAAACCCGGCCGGCCGTGCCCTGATTGGCCTGGATCAAAACGAGGATATCTCCAGGCTCTATATCCCGGATTTGCTGGATGAATCTGAAATGGACCGTTTCATGAAGGAATTAATCCCGAAAACCATAAAAAATAAATCCTGGAGCGGTGAACTTTTGTTGAAAAACAAAAAAACAGGAGAAAGCATAGTTGCATGGGGTAGTGTTCAGTGCAGCCTGGATGAGGAAGGGAACATCAAATATTTCAGCACCATTATACGTGACATCCGCGAACAGCGCAAAAAAGACAAACAAATCCGGCAACTATCGCAGGCCATTGCCCAAAGCCCGGTGTCAGTGGTAATTACAGATACAAATGGCACCATCCAATATGTCAACCCGCATTTTAGCAAGGTTACAGGATATTCGCTTAAAGAAGTTATCGGGCAAAATCCTCGAATCCTGAAATCAGGGATGCATAACGCAGAATTTTACAGGAATCTTTGGAACACCATTTCCTCGGGCCGGATGTGGCGGGGTGAAATCTGTAACAAAAAGAAAAACGGTGAACTCTTTTGGGAATCCTCTACTATTTCCCCGATTACCGACCAGAAAGGCAATATTGCGGCCTATGTGGCTATCAGGGAGGATATCACTGAACGCAGGTTTATTCTGGAACAACTGAAAGTGGCCAAGGAATTTTCAGAAACCATCCTGGCTTCCATGAACCAGGGAGTGGCCATTATTGAAGAAGATGCGACCATTTCCTATATGAATGAACCATTTTTGCAAATATTTGGAGAAGATGCCATTGGCTCAAAATGTTATGAAGTTTATAAAGACAATAAAGAACCCTGTGAAAATTGTCCGCTTAATTCAGGAATCAAACTTGGACAAACCCATACGTTGGTTTCCAAAGGCATTGCCGGAGGCAGGACTTTTGAGATTAATCATACGGGTATTAGCAAACCGGACGGAGGCAAAGCCATATTAGAAGTGTTCCGTGACGTTACCCGTGAAAAAGAAGCTGAAGCCGCCCTGATGCAGGCCAAAAAGGCAGCGGAAGAAGCTTCCAGGGCCAAATCCGAATTTCTGGCTACTATGAGCCACGAAATCCGGACCCCCATGAATGCAGTGATTGGTATGACTGATTTATTGCTCCAAACAAAACTCACTCCTGAACAAACAGAATATGCTGAAACGATTCGCTATAGTGGGGAAGCTTTGCTTTCCGTTATTAATTCCATATTAGACTATTCCAAAATTGAATCCGGGAAAATGGAATTGGAAGAGGCAGAATTTGCGCTGGCTGATACCATAGCCGATATTTTTGATCTCCTTTCTAAAAAAGCCAGTGAGAAAGGTATTGAATTAGTCTATGATCTCGATCCTGATGTACCGGCCATTATCAAAAGCGATATCACCCGGTTGCGCCAGATTCTGATTAACCTGACAAACAATGCCCTGAAGTTTACTGAATCCGGGGAAATATTTATCAAGGTTTCTCTTGAAAAGAAAACCCGAACCGGATATGAACTGAAATTTGCCGTTAAGGATACAGGTATTGGTATACCGGAAGATAAAATTGATAAAGTTTTCCAATCTTTCTCACAAGCAGACAGTTCAACGACCAGACGCTATGGCGGAACAGGCCTTGGCCTGACCATTTCGAAAAACCTGGTGGAATTAATGGGCGGCCGTATCTGGGTCGAAAGCGAGGAGGGCAAGGGAACCACTTTCTATTTTACCATTAAAACACGGAAAGCGGAATCCTCCACCAGGCGGAGCGGAGAAATAGCCATAAAAGGCATGAGCGGTAAGCGCGCGCTTATTGTTGATGATAATAAAACCAACCTTAATATTCTGGAAAAACAATGCAAACTCTGGGGACTGGAGCCCATTTGCTGCCATTCGCCTGCTGAGGCCGTTGAAATAATCAATACACAACCAAAATTTGATATTGCCATTATTGATATGCAGATGCCCGATATGGACGGAAAAGAGCTATCGCGGGAAATCCGCAAAAAATGGTCCTGTGAGGAACTGCCTATTATCATGCTTACCTCATTGGGGAAATTGCCCGATGAAGACGATAAAGGATTATATTCTGCTTACCTGACTAAACCCATACGGCATGCCGAACTGCACCGGCTTGTAATTCATGAAATTTTAAAACGAACAGACAAAAAATCAAAACGTGCACAATTCCGGGATGAAAAAAAACAGCAAACTGCTGATAAACCAGCTAAAATTGATACTTGTAATTTAAACATTTTATTGGCCGAGGATAATGCCATTAACCAAAAAGTAGCTTTGCGTATTTTAGAAAAACTGGGCTTTCAGGCTGATATAGCCAACAATGGCCTGGAAGCCCTCGAAGCCTTGAAAAAGAAAGAATACGACCTGATCTTTATGGATGTACAAATGCCCGAAATGGACGGGCTGGAAGCTACCCGTAATATCCGGACAAAGCTGAATGGCACCATCTCCAAACAACCCCGCATTATTGCCATGACGGCCAATGCCATGAAAGAAGACCGCAATAAATGCCTGGAGGCCGGAATGGATGATTACATCGCCAAACCCATTCAAATACCTTCCGTTGAAAAAATTATTAAGAAATGGTTTAACGTGTAAACCAGGGGCAATTTTAAAAAAGTTTTTCAGAGGTCATAGGGCTTCGGGTTTATGTACGAGTATTCGTTTTCTATCGTAACGAATGATCCCTTCTTCCTGCAATTCCCGGAGCAGGGTAGTTATTGTTTGCCGGTTGGTGGCCGTCAGGTTGGCAATGTCCTGGTGGGTGAGCCCGAGGCGGATTTCCAGTTCATCCCCTACTTTCCTGCCGTGTTTCACGGCCAGAATTTTCAGAAATGTACGTATACGTTCGCTGGTTTTTTTAAACCAAAGCGTCTCCAGCTTGTTACGAATGTGAATCAGTTTCAAACCAATGAGCTTGGTTACCTGCAGGTTCAGCTTGGGATTGCGTTCCAGTATGCGGCTGAAATCCCGGATTTTCACTTTGCACAAGATACAATCTTCCAATGCTTCAGCCAGTTCATCACGCTGGGCTGTTTCCGATACCAGGGCCAGTTCACCGAACAATTCTCCCGGACCAAGGATGGTAAAAACCACTTCCCGGCCGTCTTCCTGGTATTTGGCAATTTTCACCCTCCCTTTTTTCAGGAAATAAACTGTATCCGACTCATCCTGGGGAAAATAAATAAACGAACCCTTCGGCACCTCGCACATATTGGAGGTATGGTTCAAAAATTCCCTCTCTTCCGGCTTAAGTACTTTGAGCAGGTTGAACTGCTCCAGGTACCATAACTTGCTGTTTTCCTGGCTGATTATTTCCATGCTTGTTTATTACAACAACATCCGGGCTGCAAATTGTTCAAACCTGACCGTATATTTGGACTTATATTTACTCAGGAAACTCCAAAAAACACTATGCGCAAGATACAATGGCCCTTTTTGATAATTATCCTTCTGTTTTCAGGATGCCTGATCCAGAGCCGGTTACCCTCCGGTATTCCGCGATGGCTCAAACAAAAGATAAGTACCCTGGAAGCACAACCCGTACAAAATCCGCCTGCTGCCGTGTATGAATATGAATACTTGGGCGAGACGGTTTATTATTTCCCTCCCCGCTGCTGCGATATCTTCAGCGAGCTGTACGACCATAAAGGTAATCTAATTTGCCACCCGGACGGGGGCATTACCGGAATGGGTGACGGCCAATGCCCTGAATTTTTCCTGAAAGCCAGGCTCATCCGGCTCGTATGGCAAGACCCGAGGGAATGATCTTTCCATGTTGTTAAGGTTCTTTCGCAGGGTTTCCTTAAATTTAGGTTATCCTAAACCAACGATCTATGAAAACATTTGCGGCCTTCCGCCTGGCGGCTGCCGTCCTGGTCCTGCTTTTGGCTTCCTGTAAGGAAAAACCTGCTTCCCGGGAACCTGAACATGCCGCTTCCGGATTTACCATTCTGTCCAGCGGGCAAACCGGCCTCGCGTTTACCAACACCATCAACGACAGCCCCGAACTGAATTACTTCAACTACCAGTATCTCTACAACGGAGGGGGTGTAGCAGCCGGAGATATCAACGGAGACGGCCTGCCGGACCTGTTTTTCACGGCCAACATGGGCCCGAACCGGCTCTACCTGAACAAGAGCGGCCTGCAATTTGAAGACATCACGCAATCGGCCGGTGTGGCCGGTCACACAGGCTGGACCACCGGCTGCGCCATGCTTGACATCAACGAAGACGGCCTGCTCGATATCTACGTGTGCTATTCCGGCCGGAACCCGAAGGACCAGCGCAGGAACGAACTATTCATAAACCTCGGAAACGGCAAATTCCGTGAATCGGCTGCCGCCTACGGGCTCGATGATCCGGGTTACAGCACCCAGATTTACCCCATCGACTATGACCTGGATGGTGACCCCGATCTTTTCCTGCTGAGCCACCGCGTGGATTTTTACAACACCGGCTCGGTGCTGAACCCGGACCCTACACGCACCCAGGATGAACCTAACACCGATAAATTGTTCCGCAACAACGGGGACGGCACCTTTACCAATGTCACCGCGGAAGCGGGGCTCATAAACCGCGCCTTCGGCCTCAGCGCCACCATCATGGATTTCAACGAAGACGGATGGCCCGATATCTACGTGGCTAATGACTTTCTGGAACCCGACATGCTTTATATCAACAACGGAAACGGCACCTTCACCGAACGCTGCAACGAAATGCTCCGGCATGTTTCATTCTATGGCATGGGCAGCGATGCCGCAGATATCAACAATGACGGCCACAGCGACCTCTATGTGCTCGACATGGCGCCACCGGAACATGCCAAATCCAAGCGCCTGATGGCTTCTATGAGCACTGAAGGGTTCTGGAAAATGATACAATTCGGTTACAATTACCAGTACATGATCAATACCCTGCAGCTGAACCGCGGGCGGGGGCACTTCAGCGAAATAGCCCAGATGGCCGGCCTCGACAAGACCGACTGGAGCTGGGCCCCGCTCTTCCTCGACTTCGACAATGACGGCTGGCAGGACGCCTTCGTGACCAACGGCATCAAGTACGATGTGACGGACAACGACTTCAAGATCTGGCTGCAGGAAAAAATAGCCGCGGAGGGCCAGGCACTCGACTTCAACGAAGTGATGAGCCGCATGCCGCGTTCGGAAGTAGCCAATTTCTTCCTCAGGAATGAAGGCAACCTGCATTTCCGCAAAATGAATGCGGAATGGGGCCTGACGGCCACCCAGCACAGCAACGGGGCCGCCTGGGCCGACCTGGACGGGGATGGTGACCAAGACCTCGTGGTGAACAACGTGGACCAGCCCGTACAGGTGTACCGAAACGACACGCACGGCAACCATTACCTGAAGCTCCGCTTTGAGGGGCCGGAAGGCAACCGCTGGGGTATCGGTGCCCGGGTGGAACTCGTTTCGAAAAACGGCATCCAGGCCGCGGATTTTTACTGGGTGCGCGGTTATCAGTCCTCCGTGGAGCCGGTGATGCATTTCGGGCTGGGCAGTGTGGAAACCGTATCGGAAATACGTGTCACCTGGCCGGACGGGAAAGTGACCCGACTGCTCAGCCAGGCAGCCGACCGGACCCTCACCATCCGTTACGCGGATGCCGGGGAACCGGAGAATGAGCCGGAGACAGCGCCCCTGTTCAGGCTTGTACAGCCTGCGGGGTTGGCATTCACCCACCGTGAGCAGCCCTATGACGATTTCGCGCGTGAGCTGCTGTTGCCCCACAAGGAATCGGAATCGGGGCCCAGGCTTAGCGCGGCCGATGTGGACGGGGACGGTTTGCAAGACCTCTTCATCGGTGGCGCGGCCGGGCAGGCCGGGCGGCTCTTCCTCCAGAACCCGGACGGCTCCTTCTCGGAAGCCCCGGCCCAGCCCTGGGAACGGCACAGCGCCTGCGAAGACCTCGGTTCCCTGTTCTTTGACGCAGACGGGGATGGGGACCCCGACCTCTACGTGTGCAGCGGCAGCAATGAATTCGACTCCACCGACCAGCGCCTGCAGGATCGACTTTACCTCAACGATGGCCACGGGCGGTTTACCTGGCAGGCAAACGCCCTGCCCCGCATGATCTCCAGCACCGCCTGCGTAACCGCGGCCGATATAGACGGAGACGGTGACCAGGACCTCTTCGTGGGCGGGCGCGTCACACCGGGTAAGTACCCTTTCCCGCCCCGGTCGTGGCTGTTGCGCAATGACGGGGGCAAATTCACCGATATCACCCGGGAAACCAACCCCGCCCTGCTGCGGCCGGGCATGGTCACCTCGGCCTGCTTTGCCGATGCGGACGGTAACGGCACCTCCGACCTCCTGCTGGCCGGGGAATGGATGCCCCTGCGCCTCTTCCTCAACCAAAACAGCACCCTGGCCGAAGCGGAAAATGCCGGCTTCGACTCCACCAGCGGATGGTGGTTCTCCATCACCCCGGCCGACCTGGACGGGGACGGGGATGTGGACTTCATAGCGGGCAACATCGGGCTGAACAACAAGTTCCACCCTTCTCCGCGAAAGCCCTTTCATGTGTTTTGCAGCGACTTTGACCACAACGGCACCTTCGACATCGTGCTGGCCACCTCCACCACGAACCGGAACTTCTGGCCCGTGCGCGGGCGCGAGTGTTCCAGCCAGCAGATGCCGTTTATCAAGCAGAAGTTCCCCACCTACAAGAGCTTTGCCGAGGCCTACCTGACAGATATCTACTCTCCGGAAGCCCTCGACAGCGCCTTCCGGCTCGATGCCTACGAGTTCCGGAGCTGCATCTTGCGCAATGACGGCAGCGGGCACTTCACCCTGGAACCCCTGCCGCCCCTGGCACAGATTGCCCCCGTCATGGCCTCGGTGGTCACCGACCTGAACGGGGACGGCCTGCAGGACCTCGTGATTGCCGGCAATTGGTGGGGAGCCGAAGTGGAAACCGTGCGTTACGATGCCGGCCTGGGCCTCTGCCTCCTGGGAGACGGCCAGGGCGGTTTCACCCCGGTTCCCGCCTCCGAAAGCGGCCTGTATACGAACGGCAACGTGCACGGTATGGCCTGGCTGCCCCGCCCCGATGGCGGCCGTTGGCTGGTCACCGGCTCATCCAACGGGCCGGTGGAGGTGTGGGAAATAAAATAAACCATGTGCAGATTGAACTTATCAGGACTCTGTCCGGTAACTAAACCATAACTGGTTTTTGGTAAGAACAGCCAGTGGCTTGTTTTATAATATTGCACTGCACTTTGGCGCATTTGTTGAAATCCTGTTCCGCCAGGACATTCATCTTTATACGCCAAGAAGGAAGTACGTGAAAAAAAATAATTTTGACTTTACTATACCGGCCTGTCATTTCGCAACAGGCTATTTACCCAATGAAGAATAAATGGAAAAAATTTTAACCTCTAAAAAGCAACAATGATGGGAAAATCCACGGTTTTAACCCTTTTATTCTTGGCTGGAATCTTATCTTTTTCCTGCAACGGTGGCGGAAAAACCAATAAGGAAGAAATGAAGGTTTCTGAGAACTCAAATGCCGTTACACCAAATACCGATAACCGGGTTTCTTTACATCTGAATCCCTTGCAAAAACAGAAACAACTGAAAATGATGAGAAACCATTTGGCGTCAATCCAAAAAATAATCGGACTTCTCGCAGAAGAAAAATATGACGAGGCCTCAAGAATTGCGTCTGCCAAATTGGGCTCAACCCCTGAAATGACCAAAATGTGTTCTTCCTATGGCAATGAGGAATTTGCCAATATCGGATTGAATTTTCATACCAGTGCGGATAAAATGAGCGAAATTTTCAAAGAAAAAAATGAAAGCAGTTCACTGGAAGCGCTGGCGAATACAATGAATTACTGTGTTCAATGTCATGCCGCTTTTAAACAATAAGAAATAAAACATCTTTTTCTACCAAGTATACCTTCCATAACTGAAAAGCAGAGGCTTTGAACATGAAATAATCTTACCTTTTCCCGGAGGGCCTGGGATGCGGAAAGGATTCCCTGAAAGCCATTTCCGGTGTCTTCAGGAATAGCAATGACTGAAATTTATTTGGATTATCTGGCGGAAAATGACACGCACAAAGACGTTTCCTTCGCAATTCAGTTCAGGACATAATTACGAACCTGTATTGTTCACACCCTCCATTTTTAGATTTCTGGTCATCATGATGACCAATAGTTATAACTTTTGGTCATTTTGAAATAATTCAAACATGGCCAGGCTATGGGTCTTCACGGTGTATGGCCCGTTCAAGTCCGGCATTATCAAATCGTCTATTAACTAATTACCGCGCTTCTGATTTTTATAAGCATTATTTATAGTTTTTGCAAATAAAAAAATTCCTTTTACACTATCTTTGTTCTGGAAGAAGGCCCGTTCCCTCTCACATGAAAAAGAATTATCTTAAAAGTGTCATCGCCTTGTTTGAATACTATAAATCATTGGGTGACAAGACCTTTGCGCAGCTCAGCGATGAAGAGCTCTTCACCGTGCCGGCCCCGGAATCCAATTCCATAGCCGTTATCGTGAACCACCTGTGGGGCAATATGCTTTCACGGTGGACCGATTTTCTGTCGAGTGACGGGGAAAAGCCCTGGCGAGCGGGACCTCGAGTTTGAAAACGTGATCCGTACCCGGGAGGAACTGCTGGAAAAATGGGAAGCGGGCTGGAACTGCCTGTTTAACGTTTTGAAAAGCATCACTCCGGAAGATTTCAGCCGGCAGGTATACATCCGCAACCAGGCCCACACCATTCCGGAGGCCGTCAACCGGCAGCTCGGGCATTACGCCTACCATGTGGGGCAGATCGTGTTCCTGGGCAAGATGCTGAAAGGCCCCGCCTGGCAGAGCCTGTCCATTCCGAGGGGGAAATCGGCCGAATTCAACCGGGACAAGTTCACCCGCGGCCGGCATGCCGGCCACTTTTCGGACGACACGCCCCGTTGAACGCCTGCCTTCCAGCTATTCCGTGACACCGGTCATTGGTTATTGCCGCATGCTTTCCCTAAATTCCGCCCTGGAATGGTTTGACAACTATCAGAGGAGGCTGCACTATGAAGGAGCTGGTTGATACGGTGATTTCCGCTGTCCTGCAGGTGGCCGTTTTCACCCTGATTCCTTACCTGTTTTTCCTGTTCCGGAAGGATAAGACGGTTTCTTTCCGCGAGTACATCGGATTTTACAAACCCACCGGGCGTTCGGTGGCATGGGTACTGCTGGCCGCCCTGCTCATCCTGGCCATTGGCACGGGAATGATCCTGGCTGACGAACAGGTCCGCGAGGCCGTGTTCTCCCCCGACAGTGTCACAGGTCAATTCAGGCAGGCGGGCCTGCATGTCACTACGGTGGTGTCGCTGCTGGTGATTGCCCTGGTGAAGACTTCCCTTTCGGAGGAAATCCTGTTCAGGGGCTTCATCGCCAGGCGGTTGGTCCGCAGGTTCGGCTTTGCCACCGGGAACACCCTGCAGGCGGTCCTGTTCGGGCTGGTGCATCTGTTGCTGTTCTATTCGCTCACCGCTACGGGCCGGGTCTTCCCCCTGGTGTTCATCTTCCTGTTCTCCACCATGGCCGGTTGGGTCATCGGGTACATCAAGGAGAAACTGGCCCGGGGCAGCATCATCCCGGGCTGGATTGCCCACGGGCTGGGCAACACCGTGTCTTACACCCTGATTGCCTTTGTCCTTTGAAACCAGGCAGGCAGCGGCCGGTATCCGGACCTGCGCAATGAAACCTTGTCAGATGCGTTTGCTAATTTATATGGGTTAACCACAAAATTCATCCGCCCGATGAGAAAAAACATTTTCCGGAAACCTGTATTCTTTGCATCCATTTTTCTTTTGACTCTTGCCGGAATATACTGCCGGGCACCGGAGGTGAAAACCGATGTACCTCCCTGCATCAGGACGATGATACGGAAGATGAAACTCAAACCGGTACAGAACCCGCCTGGCGAAGTCTGGAAGTGGGAGGTGGACGGACAAACCTATTACTACGTGACTTCCGACTGCTGCGACCAATTTAACTGGCTGTATGATGAAGACTGCAACCAGGTTTGCGCCCCGGACGGTGGTTTCACGGGCGCAGGAGACGGCAACTGCCCCGTCTTCAACGGACCGGTTGTAAAGACCCTGGTCTGGCGCGACAAGCGGCAGTGAGTCCTCTTACAAACCGGAAACCGGGTACAAAGCGGTGGTTTCCCTCCTGGCCCTATCAGACAAAGAAGGCCGCACGGCTTCCAAGGTGGTGGCGCACTGAAAAGGGCGCTGCGGGTTTCCAAAAAATTTGCTACCTTAACATTTGGAAAAATAATCTGTATTCCGGGCAACAGTCCATGGCAATACACGTTTCTTTTCCGGAACTTTTAAGGTCTTTTGTTATGAAACGAACAATAACGCTCATCGCCCTGCTGGCCCTGTCCGCTGCATCCGGGGCACAGCAGCCGGGTTCGCTCGACCGCATCCAGTTTACCGATTTCTTTACCTTCTGGAGCACATCCCTTCAATCGCCCGTAAACGGCACCGTGGATGAATTCCGGGCCCTGGCCTCCCAATCCACATTGCTCGACCGGGATTTCCAGGGGTTTTCCAGCTTCCCGGGTTACACATCCGACCTTTCGCAGGCATTTACCGGAATGGTCGGGTTCCGCCTGGCCAACCATGACCGGAGCGCATACCATTCCAATCCGGTTTTCAGGGCAGGTATCGGTTATTACGCACAAACACTCATGACCAACCAACTCTACCGCAAACAAACCAAGCCCTGGGATACGATTTATTCTGCGCAAACCGGCCTGCTGAACTATGTGGACTCAGTAATCATTGAAAACTACCAGATGAAGTACCGGGCCGAACAGATCCGCTTGGACATCTCAGTGATTTTCACGACCAGTCCTGCAGAACGGTGGTCAGTGTATTCCGGGGCGGGGGTAATAGCCGGCCTGTCATTCAACTCCTACACGGAAGTATATTATGACAAGCATAAAACCGTAGAACCGCACCAGGCAAACGGTACTTATATCTATACGACCAGCCCTCCGGTTTCGCACGATAAAACTGAACGGTTTACCAACAGGAACGGCTACGTATATTCCCTGTACATACCGCTGGGCATTGATTTCCGCATCGGCAAAAGAATTGACTTCCTGAGGCAAATCCACCTGGTATACGAGGCAAGGGCCGGCCTGCATGTAAACCGGATACCTGAACTGAATACCTACACCACCGCGGATATCCTGCAAAACATCGGCATCCGGCTGGCCCTAAACTGAAAATTGGAATCCAATGCATTCGGCAATAAATGTTTTTCACCGATCCTTTCAATACTAAATCCGGTCAGATGAAAAACGCAATCAGGCTTTGTGGTATCACGATTCTTTTACTGTTCGTCCCGGGCAGTGCCTCTTCCCAGCACCTGTTCAGGCTGGGACCGTCTGTAAGCATGACTTTTGAATCCTGGAGCGGCACCGCTTTCCTGAGCCCCGGCATTGGGGCAGGGTTTGAAACGGCCTTGGGCTCCAGATACAGCCTGAGCCTGACAGCGGCCATACAATACGGGTACCAAAGAAGCTGGATGAATCCCTTTGAGTTAAAGGGAAATTTCCTCGCAGGGTTGCGCCCGGAATTCCGTGTCCATTTTACTGAGAGATACAACGGATATTACCTGGGCCTTGGCGGAGACATAACCTATATCAGCACAATATACCGATATGCATATTTCCCTGACTATTATAAAGTATACGTGAGAGGAATCGATTTGAACATCGGTGGCAGTTTCGGGAAATACATCCCCATTGGAAACGGGAAATACATCAACCCGGAACTATATATCGGGTTCAATCCTGTGGCTGACTGGAATGAGTATCCGGCAAATTTCAGGTTTGCGGTGAACTACAGTTTCTGACACGAAGAAGGGATTGCGAACTCTTCAGCTGTCTTCCCGTCTGCTTCTTTTTCTCTGCCAGATTTCAATGAACATTCATCGACATTCAGCCAATTCCTTTTGAAAAAAAAATTTTACTTTTGATTCAACAGCCCTCCGCGATGCACTGCATTGAGCGGATATCTTACTGAAGCCATCCACCGAAGCAACTGAACTTTGGACGTCTTTCCTGCCGTGGGCGCCCGGGCGTGAAGCCGGTTCATCACGGAGACCTGTATTCATTTTTACAAACCTGAAAACCGTGCATTATGAATGATCCGGACAAGCGGATGGAAGGCAGGACATATTCGGTCTCCATCGGAAACGAAAAGATTACATTCCGCCCGGAAACCAAACTGGCCATTGACCTTGAACTGATCCTCTGGCATATCCCGCTCTACCTGTTGATAGCGGCATTCAGCCTGGATTATATCGGCTGGCCGCTGTTTCTGCTGTTGTTTTACATGGTGGCCATGCGCATTTTCATCGGCAACCACGACCGCTACCATGCCGACCACAGGGTACGGCTGCCGCGTTTCCTGGAAGCTTTTTCGGAAGGGCTGGCCGTGGTGGTCACGCCCTGGGACGAGCCTTACGATTCCATCCGCCCCAAGCACCTGCGGCATCACACTACCCACGGGCCGGGAAAAGAACCCGTCCTCGACACAAGACAAGATCCGCACGGGGTATTCGAACTGGGCGGCCTGCTGCGGGTCTTCCTCTCCTGCCTGTTTTACGAGGAGGTGCAGCTGCTGATTGACATCCGCAACCGCAACCTCACCCTCGGCCGCCTGTACCGCTTTCTGATTTACGTGCCGCTGCAGGTGGCCTATATCCTGTATTTCGGGTGGTGGAAGTTCCTGGTTATTTTCCTGGGCATGCGCATAACGGGTTTTGCCGCGTGGTTTGTTTTTTCCTGGGGGATACACCAGTCATTTGTTTACCGGTTCGGCTTTTCCCGCCAGGTGCCCCGCTGGTTCAAATGGGGTTTTGCCCTGCTGCACGGCAGGCGGGTAACGGAAGGCTGCATCCATCATGCCACCCACCATGCCTGGCCTGCCATTCCGTACAACCAGCTGCACCGGTTCGACCGGGTGGCCCGCCAGCAGCAGGAGGCGGCCCCGGTCATGATTCCCTCGGGCGCCTGATTTATTCCTTAACCATTACAAACCGAACATCATGAGCCAGACAGTAAAAATTGCAGCCGCCCAGCTTGCCCCTGCCTACCTCGACCGGGCTAAAACCGTGGACATTGCCTGCCAGGCCATGGAAGAAGCTGCCGCCAACGGGGCGGAGCTGATTGTGTTCCCGGAAGTATTCATTTCGGGTTACCCCGACTGGGTATGGCTGGTTCCGAACAGCCAGGGCACCCTGCTCAACAAGCTTTACCAGCGCCTGCACGAAAATGCCGTATCGGTGCCTGACGAAACCACCCTGCACCTGTGCGAATCAGCCTCAAAGGCAGGCATCAACGTGGTGATGGGCATGCACGAGATCAACCGGGAAGGCAGCGGCAGCAGCCTGTACAACAGCCTGCTGTTCATTGACAAGACCGGGAACATCCTGGGCACCCACCGCAAGCTGATACCCACCGGGGGCGAGCGCCTGGTGTGGTCGCGCGGTGACGGCAGCACCTTGCGGGTGTACGACACATCGGCCGGCCGGCTGGGCGGCCTCATCTGCTGGGAAAACCTGATGCCCCTGGCCCGTACCGCCCTCTACGAGCAGGGGGTGCAGATACTGGCCTCCCCCACCTGGGACAAAAGCGGCAACTGGCTGAACACCATGCGGTCAAACGCCCGCGAAGGAGGCATGTTCGTGGTCAGCGTATGCATGGCCCTGCGCGTGGAGGACATCCCGGACGAGCTGGAATTCAAAAGCCTTTACCCCGAAGGCCGCGAATGGGTCAACACGGGCAACAGTTGCATCGTGGGGCCGGACGGCAAGGTCCTGGCCGGGCCGATGGAAGCCGAAACCGGCATCCTTTACGCGGACATTGACCCCGCGGCCATCCTTTCGGCTAAGCGCATGTTTGACGTGAGCGGCCATTACGCCCGCCCGGATGTGTTCCGGTTTATGGTGAAAACCGCCAGGAATCCCTGATGCAAGCGCCCGGAATTGCTTCCCTCCCGTCCCGGATGACTCCGGATCTGGCCTTCTGCCGTTATTATCCGCTTTGGCGGGAGCGGTACATCAACCCGGATACCCGCACCGGCATTGATCCCAACGAATGGAGTGAATATCCGTTGAACATTCGGCTGAGGGTGAATATCTGCTTTTTAATATTTAAACGCTTACATTTATCATTTGGGACAATTCCCCGGTTCGTAAAATTGCTGCGACATATTCTCGAAAATAAAACCCGGCTCCATCAACCGACTCACCGGCAAATTATTCCTAAGAACATCTTGTTTACTGGTAATCTGGTTAACCGTTCCCTTTCAACCCCTGCCCGCCCAAACCAACCAGCTGTATCCCGGCTGGAAGACCGACACCTCGCGCCACCTGGTGCCGCTTTTGGAATTCAGGGCCCTGCTGCCGCCTGACGCAATTCCTCCCATTGACAGCCCGGTATTTGTATCCGGTTGCGAAGCGGATTCCATGTATTTCCCGCATGAACCGGTAATAGTGTTCCATGACCGGGCATACCCTCTCAGTGTGTTGATGTGGCATGAAGTGGTGAATGACCAGGTGGAGGACCGGAAAATCGTAATCACCTACTGCCCGTTGTGCAACGCGGCCCTGGTGTTCAGTCGCGAACTGGACTGGCAGGGTAAGCACCTGGTGCTGGATTTTGGTACTTCAGGTATGCTGCGCAAGTCAGACCTCGTAATGTGGGACCGCCAGACGGAATCGTGGTGGCAGCAAATTGAAGGCAAAGCCCTGGTGGGAAGCTTGGCCGGGGCCACGCTCGAAATGCTCCCTTCCCAGGTATTGTCCTATGCCGCTTTCCGGTCGGCTTACCCCTACGGCAAGGTATTATCCACCCAAACTGGCTGGAACCGTGATTACGGCACGAATCCCTATGCGGGCTATGACGATACGGCCAACCACCAGCCCCGACTTTTCGAAGATGCCGTGGATCCGCGCCTCCCGGCCATGGAACGCGTGATAGCTCTCGAATTCAACAATAAACACAAAGCCTATCCGTGGTCGGTCTTGCAGGAAAAAGGTATTATCCAGGACACTTTCGAGAACCATCCGGTGGTGATTTTTTACCAGCTTGGAACCGTATCGGTGCTCGACCGCAGCGAGATCCACACTTCACGCGATATCGGCACAGCGACCGTCTTCAACCCCGTGGTTGACGGAAACCCGCTGCAGTTCACCCGTTCCGCCCTTGGCATATTCGACCAGCAAACCCACTCACAATGGGATATAACAGGCAAGTGCATTTCAGGCGCACTGCGCGGCAAGCAACTCTCCCCCTGGTTCTACACCACCCATTTTGCTTTCGCCTACCTGGCATTTTTTCCGGATGCTATTATTTATAAACCCTGAGAAAAGGTGAAGAATTTTATAACCTCCTTTTGCAGCTTATTCCACGCAATAGGATTTTTTTTATGCATGATGTTGACTATAACATGTCAAAGACAAGCAAGAAATTCTTGCAACCTGAAAATATCGACATTGGTTGTATGTTAGTGATTTGATAGTCACTGCTCCTGATAATATCCCGCATGGAGTTAATGATAGACCAGTGACGGAGAGAATGACAAAAAAGTCTCTCTCTGCATGACAGGTAATACGGTTTCTTCACCGGACAATTGGCCGTGCATGGAACCCTGGATTATAGGCCGGTAACTGCTTAAAAGTACAGATACCTGGCCATGGAACTATCATACCGGCAAAGGTCACGGGGTATATATATTTTGCCGCTTTATCAAAGTGAATTAAAGCAGTCAATATGAAAAGTTTGATCCTGCTCAGCAGTATTATAGGTATTCTGAACAGTTTTATCCTGATCATCTATGCCTTAACATCCATGAAAGGTGAGCGAAAGGTCAATCTGATTTTTGCCTTGTTCATTTTTATGCTTACCCTTCGGGTTTCAAAGTCAATCCTGCTGACATTCTCAGACGGATTGCATAATATTCTTCTGACACTTGGCCTTTCCGGGTTCTTAGCCATAGGTCCGGCATATTTGCTCTTTGTCAAGGCTGTAGTAAATCCAAAATTCAAGTATGACTGGACCCAGCTCTTTCATTTTATTCCTGCAATTGTTTTCACCTTTATGTGGGTCTACCTCGATTTCATAAGGAATAATGGGGCTGTCTGGCACATATTTTACCGGACAATTTTGCTACAGTATATGATTTATCTTACCCTGGCAGTTACCTATACATATAAAAATACACTCGATAGACCAGGAGTAAGAAGGCAGCTGGATGTAATCAGCATATCTCTCCTGGCCATCTGGTTTTCCTATCTCCTGAACGAGGTAGCCGGGTTTCCCTATATCTCAGGCGCAATCCTGTATAGTTTACTGATTTATTTCTCTCTGATTATTATTCTCAACAAGGGATACATTATCGATCTCTCCAACCCGAAATACAATAAAACCGGGCTGTCCCGCCACGAAAATCAACGAATACTGCATGAGCTGGATTCCCTGCTTGAAAATGAAAAGATATTCAAGGACAATACCTTATCACTTACCCGGCTTGCCAAACTTATAAATACAAATTCGCATGCGCTTTCGCAAGTCATAAACGAGAATAAACAAAAGACATTTTTTGAGCTGATAGGACATTACCGCATTGAAGAAGCCAAAAGCCTGCTGGCTGTATCGCCAGAATTAAAAATATCCGACATAACTTTTGAAGTTGGCTATAATTCGCTTTCAGCATTCAATGCTGCTTTCAAAAAATCAACCGGTCTAACCCCTTCAAAATACAGGCGTGAACAAGTCAATTCGTAATATCCTTTCCGTACTGATTATGGTCATACCGTTTTACATGGTTGCCATATTCGAAAAAATTTCTGGTCTGGCTGATTTTACCGTCCAAAGCCTCCTGGACAAATATATGGCCTATACCATCGTGGGGCTGCTAATCATTTTCTTAACCAATAAGTACCTTTTACGAAACACATGGCGTGTTTTTGTTTCTGACAAAGGTTCTTTACTCCTCGATATTTCATTGGGGTTCTTGTTTTTAATTATCATGTATTTGGTCTTTAGCATTGGGAATGTTACCTATGCGCGCTGGTTCACCGCAGAAACTGACCAAACAGCAATAAGCAACACGCTGAGAGAAATATTTTCCAGCCCGGTTTATACGGTATTGTTCCTCGGCCCCTTTATCTGGATTTCTGAAAGTTTCATGGTCATTTCACGCGCATTCATCCTGAATAACCTATGGGAATTAAGCTCGTCCAAAACCTGGGCATGGGTATCTGTTATCGCAACCGCGATGCTTTGTTCATTGACTCAATGGGATAATGGAATCCCCGGCATGATCAACTGGTTTTTGATATTCTTGGCAGCAAATACACTGTATTTCAAATACCGCAGGGTTTATCCATTGCTAATAGCCGGGGTTCTGCTGCAATCCATTGGCCTGGTTAGCTTTTGGGTTTACAAATTGTAATTCGCTCGGCTTCAGGCACTTACCTTTTTTATTTTTCCTTCCCGATAAGGCAGTCAGTCTGTTTTACGGATTGATGCCATTCTTGCAGTCCATTAACAACAACAGAAATGAAAATTTTGAAAACACTGGCAACCCTCACAATAATGGTTCTTATCCCCTTTGGGATGATGATATGGATAAGAGATCACCAGTCAAGCGGATTTGCTTCCATTGAACTGATCCTGTATCCCCTGCTTTTTGGCGGACTGAGCTTGGTGGCGCTATACTTGTTAAAGAAGTATTTCTTAAAAGAGAAATTCTCTGATTTCAATCCAGGGAGCGGAAAATGGAGAACAGACATTGTATGGGGCATTACACTGACCATTATTTATTTTATTCTATTTTATGTTGAAAGTCTGACCCTGTCATCCTGGTTAATCTTTAACCCAAATATGGAGCTACTGGGATTGATGCTGGACATGCGTGAAAACCCGGTATTAATTCTCCTCTGGTTCGGCCCGGTTTTATGGATAGGAATAGCCCTGTATGAAGAACTGATCAGGGTATTTATTCTGACAAGCCTCTGGAAATTTTCGAATCATCTGCTTTGGACAATCACCGTCATTTTAATTTCATCCACATTAATAGGCCTGTCTCATTGGAGCCAGGGCTCCTATGGAATGGTTACCATTGGCATTAAAAGTACGGTAGCCGGGTTTTTCTTCTTCAGGTACAGGCGTCTTCTACCCCTTGTTATCGCTCATGTTTTGTACGATGGTATTCAGGTAGCCATATTATTAATTACCTATCCTCAATAAGCCACCGTAATGAATACTCTGATTAATTCGAAACTAATAATAGGCTCAGTGATTGCCTCCTTATTCCTGACTCTGTTATTCTTTCTGTTCGATCTGATTTCTGATATGATCTCCGGCCTGACATTCTACGAATGGCAGACACTTTCGAATGTTTTGATCCTGATTGTGTTAGCCCTTTATATCAATTATTCAAATCTAAAGGGAATTAGACTCAGTTTGACATTATTTGCCATTTACTTTGTCATAGGGCACTTTAACATCTTAATCGAGGCGTTAATTTTCAATGTAACTGACAGAACAGAGACCATCAGGGAGATGCTGCGCGGTGTAGTTATCGCTTCAATCATGGCCCCGGTGTTGATTTATTCATTTGACAAGGGGAATGGTCGGCAGGAAAGAATAAAATTCAAAAACCGCTCTGTTTTTCACTGGACATGGAGAGTAATTCTAAGTGACTTTATATATTTTTTACTGTACGCGATGGCTGGATTTATCTTGCAAACCATTTATCCTGAATTCATCGAATTTTATAAGGACAAAATCCCTTCATTTAATTTAATAATTGGCACTCAATTTATTAGAGGATTTATATTCATCTGTATTGCCGTATTAATACTAAGAACACTGGATTTATCCCTATCTAAAAAAGCAGTATTGGTCGGACTGGTTTTCTCAATATTTGGCGGTATTGCCCCTTTACTACCGCCCAATGCGCTTATGCCGGAATATGTAAGACTGGGGCATGGATTTGAAGTAGGAATCTCGAACTTCTTGTATGGTCTTATTCTCGGTTATTTATTAGGCCAAAAAAAAATGATGACATTTTTACCAAAACGACTAATCCAATAATCTGCATTTTCCCCAGGGACGAACGCAGCTTATTCATACCAATCAAAAAGATTTAACGAGTAATGGCCAGCACAACTTATGAAATATTGAATTCATAACCACAAACTCTTACAATGGACAAATTAATTGCATTCTGTCTTCTGCTTCATTCATTCTTTGTCATTATTGCCCAAAACACGGAAATAGAGGAAGAAGCTCTTAAAGCATTAATACAAACCGCCTATGTGGAGGGGCTACAGAATGAAGGGGATGCCGGCAAAATTGACGCAGGAATACATCCCGGTTTTAACCTGTTGGGGATTGGCGAAGGTAACACGATGTGGTATTATTCCATAGCCGACTGGAAAGCCAAAGCCGTTCAAAAAAGAAATAACGGGGAACTGCCGCTTACCGGAAAGGATTTGGTCTCGATCAAATTCAGGACTATTGACGTAACCGGCACTGCCGCAATGGCAAAAATCGAATTTTACATTGGAGAAAAACTCACTTACATAGATTACATATCGCTCTACAAATTTGCTGATGGCTGGAAAATTGTGAGTAAGATATTTTATAAATTTTAGAATTCTTCCAGCCGCAGTACAAATCATTTTAACTACTGGCAAATGAAAAACGGAAACACAATTAACACTATCGTTTTTATAGCAATAATAATTGTAATATTCCTTACTATAATTTCAACCGGCCTTTTGGTGATTTAAGGAATGTTGCCCGTATGTTGATTTCAAACGAAAGACACTAATGACCCCGGCCAGCTAACTGATCAAAATCCCACAGTTGAAGAAAAAGGCCAATAAAACAAACAAAGCATAATGAAAAAAATCGCACTAACCATTGCTGCTGCCATGATAATTCTGGTGTCCTGCGAAGGACAGGACAACAAGAACCAGAATATCGAAATTCTGAATACCGTCTGGGAAACTATCAACACCCAATATTTCGATTCCACGTTTAACGGGCTCGACTGGCAGGCAGAATACGACTTCTACAAGCCAATAATTGCATCTTGCATGACTAATGATTCCCTCTATTATTATTTGAACCAGATGCTCTTTAAACTGAATGTGTCTCATTTGGGTGTTATCTCCCCTGACGAACCGGAGGCCATCGCGAATCCCCGGCTTATGCTTGACGGTACTTTGGGGATGGATGTAAGGTATATGAAAGGCCAGGCCATAATAACCTCTGTCCGGGAGAATTCCTCTGCCTTTGATGCAGGCATCAAGCCGGGATTTACTCTTCTGCAGGTCAATGGCAAAACCATTGAAGCAATAGTTGCGGAGAGAAAAGCTAACCCAACGCCACCTTTTAATGACAGGAATTTGAGATCGATGATTACCCAGGACATTGTCAGGGAACTCTATGGAACACCAGGTGACATGGTAAAAATCCGTTACCTGAATGCGGATAATTCAGAACAAAACATCGTAATTCCATTAAAAAAGAGAAGCATACGGAAAGTTACTCTAATCCCTGACTTGCCCCCGATGTATGCCTCTATAGACCACAAAATAATCAATGATGACATCGCTTATCTTCATTTGGATGCATTTCTTCCGCACCTGGTGGACACATTCATAATCATCATTAATGAATACAAGAACCTCCCTAACTTAATTCTCGACCTTCGGGGAAATCCGGGAGGGCTTTTCAATCCCAGAAGAATCATGGCCGAACAATTTGTCAGTGAACGAACGCTTTTCTGGAAATATCAATCTCGGAACGGGATCAGCGAGGTGTTTTTAAATCCCGTACAGGAACCCTATACAGGGAACCTGGTAATTATCATTGACGAATTAAGTACTTCATCAAGTGAGGAATTTTCAGGTGGAATGAAAGCCATTGGAAGAGCCACTATAATCGGTCAGCGAACCCCGGGCAAGGTATTAACCATGGAAGTCGTGTCATTGCCTGACGGAGGGCTTTTTGTTTATCCTAACCAGCAAACCCTGACATCCGGGAATGAAGTATTGGAAGCCGTTGGAGTTGTTCCTGACTTAGCCATAGAATTGCGGAAAGAGGATCTCCTGGAAGGAATAGACACGCAGCTCGAAAAAGCGATAGAATACCTGAATGAATAAATTGGAAAAGGAGATAAATAGCTACTCACGAGTTGCCGGTTCCTCTCCTGAAGTTTTTGGGCTTGTGAAATCGGTAATCATCGAAAAGCTACTGGGAAAGAAGAGCTTGCAGGGGAAGGATTATTACAACTATATCCTTTCTAAGCACCTCTCCCCTGTTAATTCCCCTTAATATTTGTTAAATCCACAGCGGCAGTCTGCCTGAAAGCGGATTTCCGGCAAATCATTAGGTATTTTTGAAACTTCACAACCAGCCCTGTATGAAGAAATTCCTTTTACCCGCCATTGCCATAGCCCTGACCCTGTCTCTTTCAGCCCAGCACCCGGGTGGCCCAAGAGGCGGGGAAAATGCCAGTTTCAAGGGTGTGATACGGGGCGTGGTGCGGGATGCCGGAACAGGATCGGGCATAGAATACGCCACCGTCATGGCCCTGCGCCTGAAGGACAGTACGCTGGTAAACGGAACCATCAGCGGTCCTGACGGGAAATTCAGTTTTGAAGTCGGGCCGGGTCGCTACCTGGTCCGCGTGGAATTCCTGAGCTATGACAAAACAGAGGTCAGCCCCGTGATGGTGCACCCGGGCAACCCCGTGGCCGACCTGGGCGAACTCCTACTGCACCCCGATGCCACCGACCTGGAAGGCGTGGAAGTGACCGGGGAACGCAGCCAGGTAAGCATCGGGCTGGACAAGAAAGTCTTCAACGTGGAAAAGGACCTGACCAATATCGGAGGCAGCGCCCGCGATGTGCTCGACAATGTACCTTCCGTGTACGTAGACATGGACGGCAACATCAACCTGCGGGGCAGCACCAACGTGCGCCTGCTCATTGACGGAAAACCCAGCACCCTGACCGGCATCAGCAGTGCCGATGTGCTTGACCAGCTTCCTGCCAACAGCATTGAAAGCATCGAAGTCATCACTAACCCTTCGGCACGCTATGACGCGGAAGGCTTGGCCGGCATCATCAATATCAAACTGAAGAAAAACCGCCTGAACGGCATCAACGGGCTGGTCAACCTGACGGCCGGCTGGCCGCACAACCATACGGCATCGTTCAATGTGAACCACAAAAACGGCCCTTGGAACCTCTTTGCCGCCTACACGGCCCGCTACCGCGACCGGCCGGGCAACGGCAGTAACGAAAGGACCATCACCCTGAACGACACCACCACCTGGTCTGACCAGTTTACCGATTTCCACCGGTACGGGTTTTCGCATTACCTCAATGCCGGGGCGGAATATGCCTTCACGCCTAAAAGTTCGCTGACCGGTTCGGTGGTAGTACGGAGCGCTTCCGGTGGCCGGGAAACCTTCACCACTTACAGCGATTACGATTTTAACCGCATCCTGACCTCCTACCACGAGCGCCAGACCCTGGAGCCGGGCAAGGATCTTTCGTTTGACTACAACCTGTCGTTTGACCAGCGCTTTGAACGTAAGCGGCAGCACCTCTCGGCCAGCATGCGCTATTCCACCGGGCAGGAATCGGAGATGGGCGCCATCAGTGAACAGTGGTTTGACAGCAACCTGAACCCGCTGGGTTCCTATTCCCTGCTGCAGCGCATTGCCACGGCAGACGGCTCGGGTTCTTTTACCGGGCAGGTGGATTACCAGCATCCCTGGGGCGAAAAGGGCCTGTTTGAAGCAGGTTACAAAATCACCACCCAGGACCTGGACAACAGCTATGAAGTCACCCAGCTGATGGACAGTTCACTGACCTGGGAAATCCTTCCGGAGGTGACCAACCACTTCCGCTACAACGAGATGGTGAACGCGGCTTACCTGATAGCCGGCAACAAAGCCGGCAAGTTCAGTTTTCAGGCCGGCATACGGGCCGAGCAGACCCGCGTGAAAACCGCCCTACTCGAAACTTCCGAATCGGACACCAAGCAGTACCTCGACTTTTTCCCGAGCCTGCACCTGGGTTTTGAATTCACCGAGGGCAATATCGTGCAGGTCAGTTACTCCAGGCGTTTGCGCAGGCCGCATGCCTATATGCTGAACCCCTTCCACAGCTATTCAGACCCGCTGAACCAGTGGATGGGCAACCCCAACCTCGACCCGGAATACACACACAGCTTCGAAGCGGGTTATGTGCGGTACACCCGCAAATGGAACATGAGCGCCTCGCTGTACTACCGCCATACTGACAATGTGATCCAGCGCTTCCGGGAAGTGCAGGACAACGGAATCAGCCTCACATACCCGGTGAACATGTCCACCCGCGACAACTTCGGGGCGGAGCTGGTTTTCAGCGGAAGCGTGTTTGACTGGTGGCGGCTCAACGGAAGCGTGAATTATTTCCGCGAGCAGGTGGATGGCGGCAACCTGGGCGAACAGTACACCAGCGACACCTGGAGCTACACGGCCCGGGCGAATTCGGTATTTTACTTCTGGAAAAAAGCCCAGCTGCAGGCCACGTTTAACTACCGCGGCCCGCGCGAAACCACCCAGGGCACCTTCAATGCCCTCTATTTCCTCGACCTGGGCCTGCAGAAAAGCATCCTGTCCGATAAGGGAACTATCGGGTTCCGCATCAGCGATGTGTTCAACTCCCGCAGGTTCTCGATGGATTATGACCTCGAAGGCCTGCAAATCCATTCCACCTTCCGCCACGGAGTGCGCACTTTCCTGCTGAACTTCACTTATAAAATCAACAATTACCAGAACCAGCGTAACCGTTCAGGAGGGAATGAGTATATGGAAGAAATGGGTTACTAGTTCTCCCCCCCCACCCAGACATTTTCTCCGGAATCCTTACATTTGTTTAAACCCCGGTCACTGCCCGGGGTCTTGCCAAAGCCCTAAATCGACCCGCTAAACCCGTCCTAATGAAAACAAAACGTTTCCTGCTGGCAGCCCTTTTATGCCTGCCTTTCGGCCTGAATGCGCAAAACCCGAATTTCAGCGAAGACATTGCCCCGATCCTTTATCAGAACTGTGCAAAATGTCACCACAGCGGGGGCATTGCGCCTTTCCCGCTCATCACCTACAACGATGCCTACACTAACCGCTACCCCATCCAGTACGCGGTGAGCAACGGCATCATGCCGCCCTGGCCACCGGATACAACTTACCAGCGGTATATCCATGAAAGAGTCCTGACCCAGACGGAAATCAATGCCATCATAACCTGGGTGAACAACGGGGCTCCCCAGGGCGACAGCACCCTGGCTCCTCACCCGCCCGTATTCAATGACGGGGCCATGCTCGGGCCGCCCGACCTGAAACTCACTATTCCCGTGTACACCAGCAAGGCCAGCGGGGTGGACGACTATGTTTGCTTCGTGCTGCCCACGGGCCTCACACAGACCCGCTGGCTGCGGGCCATTGAAGTGGTTCCGGGCGACCGCAGCATTGTGCACCACTGCCTGGTGTTCATTGACTCCCTGGGCACTTTCCAGACCGACACCGTGGGCAGCGACTGCGGGGGGCCCCCGGGAGGTGCACTGGTAACAGCCTATGTGCCGGGAGCCCAGCCCCTGATGTTTCCCAACGGCAGCCAGGTCAGGATGGGCATGCGCGTGCCGGCCGGCTCCAACATCGTGCTGAATATGCATTACCCGGACGGGAGTGCCGGCAAAAAAGACAGCACCTCGGTGAACCTGTACTTCTACCCGCCCGGCACCACGGGCATCAGGCAGGTAAAAGCCAGGAGCGTGCTGGAAAACTGGAATTTCTGCATTCCGCCAAACACTTACGACACGGTTACGGCCACCTTCCCCCCGGGTACTGCCACCATGCAGGGCAATTACTCGGTGCTCAGCGTATTCCCGCACATGCACCTGCTGGGTAAGGAAATCGAATCATGGGCTATCGGTCCCGCGGGCGACACCATACCCTTTGTGCGCATCAACAACTGGCAGTTCGACTGGCAGGATTTTTATTTCTTCCGTTACATCAAGAAGCTTTCAATCGGCACCAAGCTTTACGCCCGCGGGGTGTATAACAACACAGTAAACAACCCGCTAAATCCCAACAACCCGCCACAAACCGTGTGTGCCGGGCTGGGCACGGCCGATGAAATGTTCCTGGTGTATTTCCACTACCTGAAATACAAACCGGGTGATGAGCTCATCAACCTCGACAGCCTGATGACCATCCCGGTGGGCAGCGAGACACAGCCGGAAACCATAGCGGAACTCCGGGTATGGCCCAATCCCTTCAGCGATAACCTGACCCTGGCCTGTTTCATGCCCCAGGCTGGCCCCGTCAGGTTGTCTTTGTTCTCGCTCCAAGGCCAAGAAGTGGCCGTGCTGGCCGCCCGCCAGGCGGGCGGAGGCTGGAACACATTGCACTGGAGAACCTTGCCAGGCAGTCTGCCCCCGGGGGTTTATCTCCTGGCCGGCAACCTGGGGCCATATCCGGTATCGGAGAAAGTGATATATCTAAGGTAAATCACTTCGCACCTTACACTATGAAATCAAAAGTATTACTGTTGGGGGCCATCGCGGTTTTCGTCCTTTCGTGCAAGAAAAAGCCCGCGCTGGAGCCATGGGAACAATCCCTCGATTTCCGCCAAGAAATGCGCGACCTGGTGAAGGCCATCAACAGCTATGCTGACAGCCTCAAACCGTTTTTCATAGTGGTTCCCCAGAACGGGCAGGAACTGGTTACCGTGAGCGGCCAGCAGGCCGGCTTACCTGCGACCGATTACCTGGCTGCCATTGACGGGCAGGGCCGCGAAGACCTGTTCTACGGATACAATGGCGATGACCAGCCCACCCCGCAAACCGAAACCGATTACATGGCCGGCTTCCTGGACGTGGCCAAGATGATGGTCAAGACCATCCTGGTGACCGACTACTGCTCCACCCCGGCCAATGTGGACGACTCCTACACGCAGAACAGCAACCGCGGTTATATCTCTTTCGCAGCCGACCACCGCGCCCTCGACAACATACCGGCCTACCCGGCCGCCCCCGTGAATGAAAACAGCAACACGGTGCTCCATCTGATGCAGGTACAGAACTTCCTTTACCTGATCAACCCTTCGGCCTACGGCACCCCCTCGGCTTTCGCGCAGGCCATGGCGGCTACCAATTACGACCTGGTGATCTGCGACCTGTTAGTGAACGGGCAGATGCTCTCGGCCAATGACGTATTCAACATGAAGCATAAGGCCAATGGCGGGCAGCGGCTGGTGCTTTGCTACCTCAGCATTGGCGAAGCGGAAAACTACCGGTACTATTGGCTCAGCGAATGGGACAAGCGGAAGTACCGGCCTTCCTGGATCATGGAGGAAAACCCGGACTGGCCGGGAAACTTCAAGGTAAAATACTGGGATCCGCAGTGGCAGGCCATCCTGTTCGGCAACGACAATTCGTACGTAAAGAAGATCGTGGACGCTGGTTTTGACGGGGTGTACCTCGACATCGTGGATGCCTTTGAATATTTCGAGAACCTTCAGTAAACCGCGATTTTATTCCGCTGCCTTGTTTACACAGGTCCCTTCTTCTCCTCCGCAGGTGCAGGAACTGCAGCCGGGCCCGTTCAGGTCGTCAAAATGATTCTTGGTTTTCATTTTCCGGGCCAGGAACTGCACGCCAATCCATCCCGCGCTCAAGGCGGCCATGGCCAATGCTCCAATGATCAGTGTCAACCAGTCCATAGTTTCAGGTGCTGAACAGGCCGGCAAAACCCATAAATGCCATGGAGAGAATGCCGGCAATGATCAAATTTAACGCGGTTCCTTCAATTAGTTTCGGAATGTTCAATATACGGGTTTCTTCCCGGATACCGGCCATAAGCACCAGGGCGAGGGTGACGCCACCCCCGGCACCCAGGGCGTAAACCATGCCTTCCACAAACCCATAACCCTTGTTGGTGGCAAAAAGTGCCAGCCCCAGGATAGCGCAATTGGTGGTGATCAGGGGCAGGAAGATACCCAATGCCTTAAACAGCTCCGGGCTCAGCTTTTTGATGGCCATCTCCACAAACTGCACCGCAGAGGCAATCACGATGATAAAACTGATCAGCCGGAGGTAAGGGGCATACACCAGTACCCAGGTATTCAGGGCGTAGGAGCTGGCCGCAGTAATCAGCATGACGAAAATATTGGCCAGACCCAGCCGGAAAGCCGTCTCCAGTCGGCCGGAAACCCCCAGGAAGGGGCACAGCCCCAGGAAATATGTCAGCGTGAAATTGTTGATCAGCAGTGCTGAAACAAATATCCAGAACAGGTTTGCCATAACACAATGGGTTTATTCGGTGGTCAGGCCGGCTGCGGCCGTTTTCCGGTTTTTCCGTTTTTGAGTCATCCAGTTAAAGAACAGCAGCAGGAATCCCAGCGCGAAAAAGCCCCCAGGCGGCAGGATCATGATAACCCACGGTTCGTAATGCGGCCCGAAAAGATCAATGCCGAACAGGGAGCCGCTGCCCAGTATTTCGCGGATCACCCCGATACATAGCAGCGCGAAGGTGAATCCGATGCTCATGCCGGCCGCATCGAGTATCGACAGGCCCACCGGGTTTTTGCTGGCAAAGGCCTCCTGGCGCCCCAGGATCAGGCAGTTCACCACGATGAGGGCAATGAAAGCGCCCAGTTCCTTATGAATATCCGGAACCAGGGCCGCCAGCAGGAAATCCACGATGGTCACGAAAGTGGCGATGATGATGATGAAGGAGGTGATACGGACCTGCTTGGGAATAACCTTTCTGACCATGGACACCAGGATGCTGGAGCAAACCAGCACGAAGGTGGTGGCCAGCCCCATGGCCAGGCTGTTGATGGCTGTGTTGGTCACGGCCAGCGAAGGGCACATGCCCAGCACGGCCACGAATACCGGGTTTTCCTTCCACAAACCCTTGAGAAACTCGGCAGAAGCCTGGCTTTTCATCAGATCACTCATTGTTCTCCGGTTTTGTGCCTAACTGATTGCTTTCCATAAAACGGTCAATGGCCGCGCGCCAGCTGTTCATGGTCTTGTTCAGCAGGCGCACCACGGCCTTGGACGAAATGGTAGCCCCGGTGATGGTTTCCACCTCGTTGGGACGGGTCTTTTCCCCGCGTTTCACGGGCAGTATTTTCGGGTCAACGGCCAGTGCCGTGAAATTTTCCTGGAACTGGTCGTCCTTATATATCTTGTCGCCCAGGCCCGGGGTTTCCTTGCACTCCAGCACCTGGAAGCCGATGATTTCCTTTTTAACCGGGTCGTACCCGAGAATGGCCCCGATGACATCCTGGAAACCGGGTTCCTCGCCCGGAATGGCAAACCCGATGAAGCGGTCCAGGCTGTCGTAGCCGGCATAAATCCGGGGCAGGTCGTCCTGGTTGCTTCCCTCCTGCCTTTCCTGGTTACCTGTAAAGAGCTGCAGGGTATTGCCGGACAGCACGTAAGTATCGTAGCGGGCACAGCCGGGCAGCACCTGGAAGATGGCTTTTTGCAGGGCTTCCGCCTTATTGGCATTGATAAGCGGCAGCGTGTAGAGATAGACCGCCACCAGTGCCAACCCGGCAAAAAAGCCGCCCAGGCCCAACGTGGAAATCAACCGGAAGGAACTCGGTTCCGGCTCTTCCGGCACCACGGGCGCTGGTTGCGTGTTCTGTGTGTCCTGTTCAGTCATCCGTCTTCAGTTTCTTACGCCTTCCGTATGGTTTTATTTTGGTAAACCGGTTGATCAGCGGGGTTGCTGCGTTCATCAGCAAAATGGCGTACATTACGCCTTCGGGCAGCCCGCCCCAGATCCGGATGAGCACCACCAGGATGCCGATGCCCGCTCCGTAAATCCACAATCCCCTGGGCGTAATGGGCGAGGTCACCAGGTCGGTAGCCATATAAACGGTTCCCAGCAGCAGGCCCCCGGACAGCAGCATAAACCACGGAGCCGGGTAAGTTTCCGGGGATGCCCAGTAAATGATGCCGGAAAGGATGCCCACACTCAGCAGGATGGATGCCGGAACGCGCCAGTTAATAATGCCACGCGCCAACAGGTATATGCCCGCCAGGATGAGGATCAGCCCGCAGGTTTCGCCCAACGATCCACCGGTATTACCCAGCAGCAGGTCGTGCAGGCTGGTGGCCGCGTGCTCAAATTTCATTTTCGCCAGCGGGGTGGCCATGGTCATGCCGTCCGGGGCAGCCGGGTGCGAGAAGGGAAACGCCAGGTTGCCCGGGCGGGGCATAAACCATTCACCGTCAGGCGGTGACCAGGTGGTGATGGCGGTCGGGAAAGCCGCCTGCAGGAAGGCACGCCCCACGAGGGCCGGGTTAAAGATATTCTGCCCCAGCCCGCCCCAGATCAGCTTGCCCATCCCGATGGATACCACGCCCCCCAGGAAAGTCATCCACAGGGGAAAGCCCGGGGGCAGGGTAAGCGCCAGCAGAATACCCGTAATGAGGGCGCTTCCGTCCCGCAGGGATTTGCCCTTGGGCCGGTTGGGGTCAAAGAGCCATTCGGTAAACAGGCAGGAAACGATGCCAGTAACCGTCTGCAGCAAGGCGCTCAACCCGAAATAATAGAAAGCCACGGCCACCACCGGGATCAGGGTGTACACCACCTCAAACATGATTTTCGGGGTGCTTACCTGATCTTTCAGGAAAGGCGCAGTGGAAACCGTGAATTTTATTTTTGCCATAGTCAACCCTCTGTCAGGCAGTTTGTTTGGCCCGTTCGCGGGCCTGCGCTTCGCGCAATATCCCTTTGGCCACCCGGAAACTCTGCACCAACGGGATGCCGGACGGGCATACAAACGAGCAACTGCCGCACTCAAAACAATCCATTACATGATTTTCAGCCATTTCTTCCCAAAGGCCCTTCTTGGCCAGCAGGCCCAGCAGGGAGGGGTTCAGGAACATCGGGCAGGCATCCACGCAGCGGCCGCAGCGTATGCAGTTGTATTCCTGCATGGAGCGCACTTCGCGGTCGGTCAGCAGCAGGATGCCCGAAGTGCCTTTCACCACGGGCACATCCAGGCTTTTCTGCACCATGCCCATCATGGGCCCGCCCAGGATCATGCGGGAGGCTTCTTCGGTGAGCCCACCGCAGAGGTCAACGAGCCTGCGCATGGGGGTACCGATCGGAACCAGCAGGTTGGATGGATTGCGCACCGCAGTGCCCGTTACGGTCACCACGCGCTCAATCAATGGCTTGCCGGTGGTGAAATATTCGTGCAGGGCCACCACGGTTCCCACGTTGCTCACCAGCACGCCCACGTCAATGGGCAGCCTGCCGCCCGGCACTTCCTCGCCCAGGATGGCGGTGATCATCATTTTTTCAGCGCCCTGCGGGTATTTCACCTTCAGCGCCATGACTTCGGTGGGATACGGGCTGGCCGCGGCCCTTTCGCGCAGCACCCGGATGGCATCCGGCTTATTGGCTTCGATGCCGATGAAAGCCTTTTCCGGTTTCAGGAAGCGCATCAGCAGTTCCACCCCGCCAATCAGGGCTTCCGGATATTCGACCATGGTCCGGTGGTCGGCCGTGAGGAAGGGTTCGCATTCGCAGCCGTTCAGCATAAGGTAGCGGCAGGTCTTTCCTTCCGGTATGGAAAACTTGACATGCGAAGGGAAAGCGGCCCCGCCCAGCCCCACAATGCCCGCATGCTGCACCGCTTTGATAAATCCTTGTAAATCCAGCTTGTCGAGGTCGTAAGGCGCGTGGCTTTCCATGCGCTGGGAGCTGAAAGGATCGGTTTCAATGCGGATGGAAGGAACCAGTTGCCCGGCCGGATTGGTGTACAACCCGATATCCGCTACGCGTCCGTCTACGGGAGAATGAAGGGCTACCGATACGAATCCGCCCGGCTCCGCAATCATCTGCCCGCGTTTTACAGTATCCCCTTTTGCGACCACCGGCCGTGACGGAGCCCCGATATGCTGACCCAGAGGCAGTATATATTCCTCCACGAAAGGCATGCGCTCAATAGCCTGCTGGCAGCTCAGCCATTTGTATTCCTCGGGATGCACCCCGTGGCGGAAAGTATAGGTTTTCCCTATGGCTTTGATTTCAGTGATCACGCCTCTTTTTTCCCGTTTTTGAGCTCACCCTGCCGGGCGAGGGCAACCAGCTTATCGCGCAGTTTCCTGCGAATCTGTTCCAATTGGGCTTGTTCCTGCTCTTTCAGGCGCTGCTCGAATTCCGCACGCGCAGCCTGCAGGTCAGCTTTATATTTTTCGCTGAGCTCTTTTTCCACTTCTTTCCGGAGTTTTTCAGGGTATGGCGTCAGCATTCCGGCCCATTCGCGGAGGCTGTGCCAAATGGTTTGAACGGTTTCCGCGGTCTGAACCACTTCAGGGCTTACGGCCCAGGTTTGCAG
Organism: uncultured Chitinophagales bacterium; assembly: GCA_964422925.1. Lineage (GTDB taxonomy): Bacteria > Bacteroidota > Bacteroidia > Chitinophagales > S012-47 > CAYRDC01. Next base: position 73,822 of record CAYRDC010000010.1, read on the forward strand.
TTCCCCGTTCTCCACCCGGTAAATCACCGGTATGACACCTTCCCGCTGACCGGGATCTGTTTCCAGGTACTCTGCCACCGGTAAGGCTTTCCCGTTATCCGGCTCGTAGGGCGTAAAATGATTTTCCCAGGCTTTGAGGGTAAAGGCCCAGTCGGCCCAGGTAAGCCGTATGTCCAGTGATTTTTCTTCCCCTTCTTCAAGGTAAGACAAGGTCTGACCCGTCCAGTTTTTTTCTGCATCCGGGTTGTAATCCAGGGACAAGCATTCGCTGAAAAAGAGGCTGTCGGCATCCGGATCGAAACGGAAAACCGTGAAAGCCCGGGTGGCCACTGCCAGGGTCGCCAGGTCCGGCCATTTCGTATCGCGGTCGCGGTGGGCCAGCGGATCGGGAGCGCACAGGGTGAGCCATGCCGGCAAGCCGTCCCGGAGGGCTTCCACCAGGCTCAGGTAAAGGAATTCCGGGTTGTCCGGGCCGGCCTGGGTTATATGCACGTTTTTCAAGGCCATGGCCGACAGCATTTGCCCGGCCTGACGGGCTATGGTGGCGGCAGGTTCCTTCCCTGCCGGGAGGGCCGCGGAATCAAACAGTACCATCTTCAGCGGCAGCCCGGAGGCCAGCAGCGTTTCGAGATGTTCCAGGGCGGTCCCTGATAAACAGGAACTATCGGCCAGGATCAGCACCGGGGGCAACAGGCTTTTTTCTTCCTCGTCCAGGTCTTTCCAGGACATGGCCGCGATTTCCCGGTCATGCTCTTCCGGGTTGTATTTTCCGGCTGCTTCGAGACCGGCCCTGCGGATCAGTTTCACATTGTCCACCACATAGCGTTCCAGGCCGTAGAGGATGCCCATGGCGGTGCCGGCCAGGCTGCCGGCTTCTTTGACCAGGACAGGTGCAGTAAAAGGATTCCAGGGCCAGTCCCCGGCCCATGAAAGCGCCCCTTTACTGAGAACAACCAGGTTCATCCGGGCACGGCCGGAGCCTGTGGGGCCCTGCGCCAGGGCCCAGGAGAGATCCTTCAACTGGCTGATCAGCCGGATCATCCGCTGCAGGGCCACGGAATCCACCAGGGTTTTATGCTCCCGCTGGGCAAAACGTGCCATAAGGTCTTCAAACGGCACTTTACTGCTGCGCACCGCGGAAAGCGCCCGCGAAAGGTCTTCAAAATCTTCTTCCGGCAGGGCTTTGCTCAGGTCATCGTGAACCTTCCGGCTCAGGGATTTTGCCAGCTTATCCACGGTTTCCTTCCATTCCAGCATTTTGGGCTGGAGGACGGATTCAGCCGCGGCCAGCACCATCCGCACCACTGTACGGACCCCCACACCTTCATGGCTGCCGCCCGATCCGTGCATGGAAGTGAGAAAGCTTTTGCTCAGCATCAGGGCGCCCAGCGAAGGATATTCCGGGTGATGGATCAGCCGCTGAATGGTCTTTGAACCGGTGTCCGGCAGGGATTCCCAAATCCGCAGTAACTCTGATGCCTCCGACATCATCCCCGCTTCCTGATCCTGCATTTCCAGGGCATCTTCCGGGCAAACTGACGCGCACAATCCGCATCCCGAGCAGGTGAACGGATCAATAACGAGGCTGAACAGTTCCCCGGAACCCTTTTCGAGCTGCTCCGGGTTGCGGAAAAAGGTTTCGGTAACGGCAACCGGCAGGGAGGCAATCTCCCGCAGCACGGCCTCAAATTCGGAACGCACCTGTTCGAGCCGCTCTCCCTCCCACTTCATCTGCACGGCCAATTCTTCAAACGCTTGCGGGAGGAAACCACCCATATTTGCGGGGAGCTCATCCGATTTTTTCAGCATGACGCCAGCTACTTTGGCGAGGTTTTTCACAGCCGGGATCAGCCGGGTTATCGTCACGCCTTTCACGGAGGCCATGTCCATACCCGCGCGGACCAGTTTTTCAAGGCCGAAAGCAACCGGGCCGATGGAAGCGTAGGGGCAGAACATGAAGCAACTGGCACAGCCGGTGCATTTGGCGGCATCGAAGCGGGGAAATTTTTCCCGCTTTTGCTCCACCCCAGAAAAAGCCGCAGTGACGGGCGGGGTGACGGTCAAGGCTTTAAACGGATCAGTAGTAAGCCGGCTGTTTTCCGCTTTCCGGTAAAAAATGCCCGTGTGATCGTAAAAAGCAGACAACCTTGACCAGGGAGGACCATGATCGAGGTATTGGCGCACGGCCAGGGGTACTTCCGGGTCGGGCCCGGGGGCCTCCGGCCGGGGATCCGCGTCCGGCAAGGAGAGTTCCGTCAGCTCCGGAAACTCCCTCCGGAGCCGTTGCAACAAAATCTCCTGCTTCGGGTAAGGACTCTTGCCTAAGCCAAGGTTGAACCCCGTATAAAAGTATTTTTTAGGTGCCTTTTCCAGCATGTTCAGAAAAGCCGCCCGCAGGGCATTGTCCCCCACATTGCCGGGGCAAAATCCCAGGCAAACGGTTTCCGCGGCAGGCAGATGGCTCCGCCAGAACGCTGCCCCGGCCTGTCCGGCCGGTGACAGTATCGTAACGGTCCGGGCTCTGTTCAGGAATTTTTGCACTTCCTCTTGCGGGAAAGGATGAAGCACCCGCAAAGCCGCTGCGGAAACATTGCTTTTTTCTTCCCGCAGCGAAGCGGCCGTTTCCGCAGCCCGTTCGGCCAGACACCCCATGGCAATCAAGCGGTTGGGTTGCGGCTTGTGCCCGGGAATTTCCAGCGCATGGTACGCCCAATCGAAAGCTTTGTTAAACGCATCGAAGGATTTTCGCACCATATCGGCCAGGGAGCGGTTCAGGAATTCCCTGGAAGCCAGCCATGCCCGGTCTCCGGCTTCCCGGTCTTTGCGGCTGCCCACCCTCACGGGCAGGTCGGGGTTTAGCCAGGCCGGAACGCGCCTGCGTTTCGGGCCGAACAACATTTCCTGGGCGGCCGTGGGTGTGTCCAGATAGTCTTCCGGCTGGCCGCTGAACGCTGCAATTTTTTTACGCGCGGGGATATCCCCTTCCGAAACCATGGCTTCCGGGTCGAATAACATCAGATGCAAAACCGGCAGCAGCGCCATTTCCGAAAGGTGATGCGCGATCAATGCCATATCAAAAGCTTCCGCGGGGTTGGCGGAAACCAGAACCGGCACGTCATACCCGGCCAGGACCTCCAGGCCTTCAGGGAGGGCGGGAAACGATTCACCGGTTCCCGGAGCCAAATGGATGGCCATGGGCAGGCGGTTGCGGCAAGCCTCCTTAATTTCCGTTAGCCACGCCAGCAGTGATTCACCACGCAGGCAGGCGCCTGCGCGCAACCCGGTGAGCCCCATGGCTGCCAGGGCGGAAAACGAGGTATTTTCCAGTTTGCGAACCGGCCGGTTAAACACATTTTCCCGGACCGGCAGATCATAACCGGAAGGCAGCAAAATGCCCTCGCTGACAGATGCTTCCGCCAGCAGGATCATATCCCATCCGTTTCGGTTCACACGCTGGCCATATAGTTTTGTATCCATGCTCACTGGTAATAAGTGTCTTCAAGATCCCGCGTTATTTCCACTCTTCCGAGCGGCAGGTCTGTTCTCCTGGGTTTATCAAATTGCTTTTCGCCTTCCAGCCATACGATGGCTCCGGTTGGGCAACGGCTGGTGGCTGTTGGGGCCGTCAGATCGTTCAGGTCGTAATTGACCACTGCCAGGTTATTCTTGATTTCGATAACCCCGGGCGCTGAATCGGCCACGCAGCGGCTGCACGCATTGCAAGCCACCGAACATTTTTCCATGGCCTCGGCCCCTTCCAGTAGAGATTTGCACTGAACGATCAGGCGCTGGGTGACGGGCATGATCACAAACAGGCCTTTGGGGCATATATCCACGCAATCGCCACAGGCGGTGCATTTTTCGGGGTCCACCACGGGCAGGGCGTCTTCGTTCATGGTAATGGCATCGAAATCGCAGACATCCGCGCAGTCGCCCAGGCCCAGGCAGCCCCAGACGCAGGCTTTCGGGCCGGCCGCTACCACGGCTTCGCCCCGGCAGGTGCTCAGGCCGCCTTTGTAATCCGCCAGGTTATGGGCTTCATTCCGGCCCCCGGCACATAACAGGCGGGCCACGCGTTTTACTTCTTTCCCGGCTTCCACCCCCAGGTAACCGGCTATCTCTTCAATGGCAGAAGGTGAGCTTACGGTACATTTGGCCGGGTTCAACTCATTGGCCACCACCTTTTCGGCAAAAGCCCGGCATCCGGGAACCCCGCAGGCTCCGCAATTGGCGCTGGGAAGCATTTCCTCCACCCTGTCAATCCGGGGGTCTTCGTAAACTTTCAGTTTTTTATAGGCTATGGCAAGGATAGCGCTGAGCAAAATGCCCAGTCCTACCAGAATGGAGAGCGCTATGACGACCTCATTCCACACAAGTGTCAGTTAAAGGGTTCAGCTCTCTTTCGAAGTTCGTCCAGGCCGGGTTCATCCGGATTCAGTGGCTCGCCCGGATGAATGATCTTTACCGGGCAGGCTTCCGCTGCTTTTACCAGATCAGCAAAAGTTCCGGCTTTGGGATCCTCGATGTATGCCATTTTATCCTTATCATAGGCAAACATCCGGTCATTCAGGTTTATGCATTCATTGCACGATGTGCAAAGCGGTGTTTCAATCCAGGGTTCAGCGCTTACCAGGCTTTCTTCCGCCTCTTGTTTTTCTCCGGTTTCAGCCTCTGCCGTTTGCTCCTGCTCCGCGGCCTCCTTTCCGGCTGGTTCCCTTGTGGCCGGGGGCGCGGTGGTAAGCCCTGTGCCAATCAGCGCGTTGGTGTCCAGATCGAGCAATACGGCTGTAAGCCGTTCCATAGCTTCGGCAGCGGTCTCTTCTTTCACTTTTTCCAGTTCTTCTCCATGGGCTTTCCGGAGGGCTTCGATTTCAGCCTCTTTTTCAGCTTCCCATTCCTTCCGGGCACGGGCCAGCGCCTGCTGAACGTGGTAATTGCGGATGCCACCGTTTTCCTGCAGGAAATGCCAGAAATCAAGCCGCTCGCGGCAGGCCAAAACCACCGGCCAGCTCACGGCCACGGCATGCAGTTCATTGTCCGGATCTACCATCCAGATATAAGGAATCTTCCCAATGGTATCCGGCTCATCCATAGCCAGGTATTCATTCACCGGCACCAGGTCGTCTGTCCAGTATGACCTGGGAATTGGCATGAACAAACCGGAAAACTGTTTATGTATGGCAATGTAATCCGCGTAGGTAAACGCGATTTCCTGCGGCTCTTCGTCCCTGACCTGAAGTGTATAAATTGGCCAGTCATTTTCCGGCTGTGGGTTATAGCTGATGTCAAACCGGCTGCCCCACTGTCCGCTAATGTCGCCACGGTACAGGTATCCTGGGAATTCCCGGCTGTCTACGGCTGCCGCGGCACGGATATATTCATCCGCCTTGCTCTGATCAGAAGGATTGAACAAATAAAACAAAGCCGGAGAGAAGGAATCAAGCCCTTCCGTTATGCCCCGGCAAATGGCTACCGGGCTGATGGTGGTAGCCTGCAGGGTGAAAGCATCGCGGTGGGAAATGGTTATGGCCCCCAGTTCCTGGCGGACCAGTACATGCGTGCCAGATTCCCGGCCGTTCAGCAGAAAATCCACTTCCTCTTCATGCCGGAACACCATGATCCGCACGGGCATATCCGTTGCCAGCAACCGGCTGTAATCGCTCAGTTCATGGTTCATCAGGGTTTGCTGGTCGGTAATGTAAATGACCGGAGGAGATGCCTGCAATTCTTCCCGGGTAAAGGCCATCCAATCAAAAGACTCAAAATAATCGTTGTGGACGGTTGGGTCATATTTACCATCTGCCTCCAGTTCGGCCATACGCACGGTAGCTACCAGTTCCGCGGCATTTTTCATGCGCGCCTCAAACCGCAGGGCCGTATCGCGGGAGCCTTTACCCCGCGGTACCGGGGCCATGTCGGCCCTTGGGAAATAATCTTTCCACCGGAATGATTTCTGCTTGTACCATTCATTTTGAACGAGGATCACCGGATGGGACAACAAGGTTTCCGCGTCAGAAAGGGTTTTTATCAGCCGGTTGATCCGCTGCACCCGTTCTTCCGGCATGGGTTCTGACCCCCGGGTGGGTATTACCGAGGCCAGGGCTTCAAAATTCAGGTGCGATTCCGCGAAATCCAGGCTCTTTTTCAAGTCGCCCGCTTCGGCAGACCGCTTTTTGTCCCGCTCCACATCCAGTAAATCAATCAGCCGGGCACGCAGGCGCTTTGCCTTCTTCAGGTACCGGTTGCGGTGCGTGGTATATTTGAAGTTCAGGATATGCGCCAGCAACCAAACGGGTAATTCCCTGCTGAAAGGAAATAAGCGCCCTTCCCCCGGAAGTGCTTTGAGCAGTAACTTCCGGTCGGCTTCAAAAGATGTTTTATCCTCCCCTTTCAGGTGCATTTTAGCACGGATCTCATCCAGTACCGCGGTAATGGTCTCAACAGCCGGCAACGGACCGGCATGATCCGAGACCTTTTGCCTGACCTGCGCTTCCAGGGCCGGCAATACGGATTTCAGCAAAGCAGCCTGCTTGTCATCCGGGGCAAACGATTCCACCACAAGGCGGATAATATCATGCAGGGGCCGGCAAATTGCTTCCGGATCATCGTTGCCGAAGGATTCTGAAACCCAAAGCGGGAATTCGGGTTGTGCCACCGGTTTATCCAGGAATGGAGCCAGCAAAGCCGGATACAAAGCGCCTGATTTGGCAGTTGGCAGACCCCCTCCGGTTCCCGACCTGAAAAAATTACGCAGGCTCTGCCACCATGCTTTTTGTTCTTCTTCCGGAGCAGGTTCAGCTTCCGGCAAAAACGGCAGTTCGCTCTTTTTCTTTTTTCGTTTGCGTGTGCCTGTTTCCGCTCCCGGTGGCTGATGAAAGATGGATTGCACTTCTGGAGCGTCTTCCCGGAAAAACTCGCTAAAAGAGACCTCTTTGGTTTTTTTGGCGGTCATGGTTGAAGCTTCAATACATTCACACTTATTGTCGTCTCAAACAGCAAACTTATCCAGCTCGGCATTCAGGGCCGCTTCTTTTTCCTCGGCCGTAAAGCCAAGGTTATGCGCCCCGTATTCATCGTACCTTTCGACATCTTTATTTTGGTACAACAAGCCGAGATAGATATACTCCCGGTCATCTGCCAGTTGACGGGCCGCATTCAGGTCCGATGGATCATGTTCCTTGATATGCTTAAAGCTTTTTGCCAGTTCTTCCGGCATTTTGATCCCATTTTCATGGTCGAGCAGGCAAAGGGCATCGCGGTTGCCGGTCAATTCCTCCACCAACTGGGGCATAAATACCGGGCAGCGCTGCAGGATATGCACAAAGGAAAAGCCTTTATGCTCGTAGGCAGCTTTAACGGTTTCGTACATATGTGCCGGGTTCCAGTCGGCCGTTTGGGCCACAAAGGAAACATTGCTTACCCCAAGGGTAGTCTGCACCGGGCTAATGGGTTCCAGCACCGAACCCCTGGGCGTAGTATTGGAAACCGTGCCTTTCCGGGAAGTCGGGGATACCTGCTTTTTGGTCAGTCCGTAAATCTGGTTATTGAACAGCAGCACGGTCATGTCCATATTGTACCGGATGGCATGGATCCAGTGCCCTGTCCCGATGGCACAGCAGTCGCCATCCCCGGTGATAACAAATACATGCAGGTCGGGCCGCCTGAATTTGATCCCACAGGCTACCGGGAAAGCACGTCCGTGCAGCCCGTGAAATCCATAGGTATTCATATAGTGCGGAAAGCGGCTGGAGCAGCCAATTCCGCTCACAAACACCGTTTTAGCCGGGTCGAGCTGTTTTTCACGGCAGAGTTTATACACGGAATTCAGCATAGCATGATCTCCACAACCCGGGCACCATTTGGCTACCCCGCCTTCATAATCTTCCAGCGCATAACGGGTAATGGGAATTTCGGGAACTACATCTGGTTTTAAGCCGAACATTGCTATTGGTTCTTATTGGGTTTTACAAATTAATTCATATTCAGTTCCTGGCGGATCCGTTCCAGCACCTTGCCCGGACGGATCGGCTGGCCGTGCACATTGGAGTAACAATCGATATCCATCAATGTCCGCGCCCGGAGTATCCAGGCCAGCTGGCTGTAGCGCCTGGTTTCCGGGGTGATGAGCGGGTCGTTGGCTTCATCGCTGTAATTGATTTCCACGGTCAGTACCTTCTTGAATTTACTGAAAATATCTTTCAGGCCGGGTTCCAGCGGGCTCAGGAAGCGCAGGTGCAGGGAAGAAACCCTGGCCCCGGATTTCCGGGCCTCATCCACGGCTTCTTCAATAGCGCCCAGGGTGGAGCCCCATCCCACCAGTAACAGGTCTCCTTCTTCATCTCCAAAAATTTTTGGAGGTTTCAGGGTGCGGGCTACCGCGGCCAGTTTGCGGCTGCGCATAGCCATCGCCCGCTGATTGGTCTCCGGGTCATAGGCCACCTGGCCATTTTCATCATGCGCCAGGCCGGTCAGCCGGTACATCCCGTTGGGTTGACCGGGTACCGGGCGTTTGCTTAAACCGGTTTCAGTATCCCAGTCGTAAGGTTTTACCTTTTCATCCCACGGGCTCTGGTCCACAGGCGGTGAGAACCAGTCGTGATTGATCTTCGGACGGGGGAATGGTTGCTGTCCGGTGGCAAGATTGGCATCCGTCAGCATAAATACCGGCATCCGAAAGGCCTCGGCCAGCTTCCGGGCTAAAATCACAAACTGGTAACATTCTTCAATGGTGGCGGGAGCAATGACGATCTTGGGCGTATCGCCCGGCTGTCCGTAAACGGCTGCCAGCAAATCGCCTTGTTCCACCTTGGTGGGCAATCCGGTGCTCGGGCCCCCGCGCTGTACATCCACAATCACGAGAGGTATTTCCGCCATTACCCCCAGGCCGATGAATTCTGTCTTGAGGGCAATGCCCGGCCCCGAAGAAATGGTCATGGCTGTCTTACCGGCATAAGAAGCACCCAGGGCAAAACCAATGGCCGCTATCTCATCCTCGGCCTGGTGAATCAGCCCTCCGGCATTTTCAATGCATTCCGCCATATAATGCGATGCGGAAGTGGCCGGTGTGATGGGATACATAGACACCACTTCAATGCCCGCGGCAATGGCCCCGATGCCAATGGCTTCATTGCCGTTCATGACCACCAGTTCTTCATCGGTTTCCATAGGAGGGATATCAAATTCCAGGTCCAGGTTGGCATCTGTCCATTCATAGCCGGCATGCAGTAAGGCAATGTTGGAGTCAATGACTTTCTGGCTTTTTTTGCGGAAGATATGCCGTATCTGATCTTCGGCTTTTTCCAGGTTTCGCCTGTAAATGCGGCAGAGCATACCCAGCACCCACATATTCTTTCCTTTCCGCGGGTTGTCCACAATTTTCAGGCATTCGGTTTCCATAGGAATTTCCCTGACATCATACCCCCGCTGCCTGAAGTCTTCCAGCGCATCGGTATATTGTTTCCGGATGGTTTCCGATTCGGAACTGGCCCATTTGTTTTCCAACAACACAATGGTACCCGGTTTAAAAGCATCCTGTTCAATACGGCCATACATTACCTGCTCGTTCAGGGCTACCACGAGGTCGGCTTCATTGCCCATGTTGGTGATCTTGTGCGACCCGATACGGATCCGGATACCCGAAGCGCCAGCCTTTGACCGGGCCGGTGGCTGAATTTCTGCAGGAATAATTTCTACGGTCCATACCCCGTTGCCCATCTTGGCGGAAATGGCCCCGAAACTCTGCCCGCACTTCTGGGCTCCTTCCCCGGAATCGCTCACCACTTCCACAATATGTTCTGTCAGCCCGGTGGGACGGGTTCTCTTTTTTTCATCTGCTACCAGTGTTTCAGTTTTGGAACTCATACCATTTCATTTTAAGGGTAAAACCTCAAGCTTATTGGTTGTATTTGACAAAGTAGTACAGCTTCAACCAATGAATAGATGACAAAAGTCAGTTAAAACTAAAAAAACCTAACGATCGTTAGCAAATATAACAGATTTCAAGGTCTGTATAACGAAATTAGGTTACTTTATCGCTTCTTTTTAGCGGATTATTGACAAATAATCGTGGAGCAAGTATACCATAAGTATCTGAAAGGATGTGGATAAAGCAGAAGAGAACTCTCTAACGCAGGCTGAATACAAGGCCGGCAGACACTCCGGCATTGCGGAAATCGCCTTCGAAAAGGGCCGGGTCGCTGGTTTGTCCGGCAGCCGGCAAATACCAACGGGCCAGGGCCGCAAAATCATTTTTGATTACAGGTACCTGGTAATAAACCCGGCTGAAAATGAAAAGATGATTGCTGATGCCGAAAAAGACCTGAGCCTGCGGGGAGAAATTAAACACTGTATACTTTTTGAAATGATCTTCCGGCAAGGGGCTGTCGGAAGGGCGGCTAAAGCGGGCGGAACCGTAATCCAGAGCCAGGCCCAGCCCTAACGATACAGCATTGCCGACATGAGGAAATGCGCCAAAGCTTACTGTACCGGTATTCATGGTCATATCCAGCCGGTTGTCAGTGGATGTGCTCCGCTGGGCGGTAAAACCGGACCGGTGGGCAAAATCAAAATTAACCGCGATAGGCCCGAAAGCAAGGCCTCCCGATACGGCAGGTCCGTATAAAGCGTGCAACTCACCTACTTGTTGCGAAGGATTCAAATTATTGGCCAGGGAAAGGATCTGGTTCACCTGCGTTAGCGGCAGGTAGGTGTAGTTGTAGCCCCCGCCTCCATAGAAACTGAATTGAGCAAATACGGCAACGCTGCTGAACAATACGGCAAAATATCCCCCCAATTTCCCGAGCATAGAAGTATAATATTAAATGACTGGAGGGTATTTTGCCAAAAAAGGATAATTGAATCCGGGCTTGACGGCAACGAAAATACCCTTTTCCGCTTGATCTGTCAAGGTCAGCCGGGATTTTAAGTGGGATTTAAGATGTTGTAACAGAGCCCTCCGCGATGAAACGGTAAGCGTAAAAACCCACCCGGGTAATCCATCCTACCTGGCAGTAAAGCGGTTTACCGGACGGAACTGCCAGCTCGGATCAGGGCAAAGGAAAACAGATAAATTCATCGTTTTTCAGTTTAATTAACAGTTTCAATGCCTGTATACGAGTCATAAATCACAGGAAATGCCCTTTCCCCCATTCACTTTTCCGTATCTTTGTACAGTTAAAACATTTTAATTGCCCGCCAATCCACACATTCTTTAGCCAAATTTTCTTATAGATCATCATAGTAATTTCTCACATCATGCCGAAAGCACATTCATTTCATATTCCCGTTATGGGAATAGGATTCACCATTGATACCCCTTTAAAGGTTTCCCAATACGGGATGGACTCCGTAATCTCCATTGGAGATGACAAACTCATTGAAAAGCTGCGGAAAATGTATTGCGCCAGGTACGGAATACCATACCGGGCGATCACCGAAGATGACAGGGACTACCGGGCCAAAAGGATCACTGCCTACCTGAACCTGATCAACCGGTTGGCAAAAAGAAAATTTGAAGAATTCAGGAATACCGCCACGGAAAAAAGCAGCAGGGTAAAGGAATACTTCAATATGCTGCCGGACAGCTCAACCCTCAAACAGGAATTCAATAAGCTGGCAGCAAAATTTCCCAACCTGAACGAAATAAAAAGCTGGATAAAAGACAACCTGTCGATGGGCAGCATTGACGTAAATGTCATGACCAAGATTGACAAGGATAATTATTTTAGAGGAGAAAAGTTGCCCGTGGAATATAATGATGCCCATGCTGCTCTCAGGGGATACGCGAACAGTGATTTAAACTCTTCCATTGTGTTTTCTGCCGGGATGAACCCCAGGCTGTACAGCTACCTGGAGCAATTTGAAGATTTCTATCCGGATGAGAATGGGGAAATAAAGAAGAAGATAGTTTTAAAAGTAAGCGACTACCGGTCGGCTTTCATACAAGGAAAATTCCTGGCAAAAAAAGGGTTGTGGGTTTCGGAATACCGGGTAGAATCCGGCCTGAACTGTGGCGGGCATACCTTTGCCACGGATGGTTACCTTCTGGGGCCCATCCTGGCTGAATTCAGGGACAAACGGGAAGAACTGATCCGTTCGGTTCATGAGATCCTGGCACAGGCACTTACCGTGAAAAAGCGCCCGGTTCCCAAATCAGCATTACCATTGAAAATTACCGCCCAGGGCGGTGTGGGTACCGCGGAAGAACACCAGTTTCTGATCGAACATTATCATCTTGATTCCATCGGATGGGGCACTCCTTTCCTGTTGGTCCCCGAAGTGGTCAACATTGATAATTATACACTGAATCGACTGGCCGAAGCCAAAGAAGAGGACCTGTATTTAAGCAATATCTCACCCCTGGGGGTTCCGTTCAACAACCTGCGCGGCAATACCAAAGACATTGAAAAACAAGCGCTGGCGGATAAGGGACGGTCCGGTAGTTCATGCCCCAAGAAATTCCTTGCCTTGAACAAGGAGTTTACGGAAAGAGGGATCTGTACGGCTTCCCGGCAATATCATCATTTAAAAATAAAAACGCTTGACAAAGCAGGTTTATCCGCGGAAGAATACCAGGCTGAGCTGGAAAAAATGAATGAAAAATCCTGCATTTGCGTAGGCTTGGGGACAGCCGTCTTACTGGTCAATGACCTGGATACCAGGGTGGAAGGACTCGGTGTTTCGGTTTGTCCCGGGCCGAACATGGCCTATTTCTCAAAAATCATGAGCCTGGCCGATATTACTGACCATATTTACGGCCGGGCCAACATGATCACCCGGACGGACCGCCCGAATATGTTTGTAAAAGAGCTGAAAATCTATGTCGATTACCTGAGAAAGCAGATTGCCCGCGAGGAACCGCCCCTACCTCCACGCCAGGAAAAACGTCTGCTCGCATTTGCTGAAAATTTAAAAGAAGGGATTAAATACTACCAAAGGTTATTCAGTGGCCTGAATGACAGGTTTCAAAACACCAAATCCACGATTCTGCGGGACCTGGAAAACAGTAAAAAAGTTCTGCAGCTTCTCCGCCTGAAAATAGAAAGCCTTTCGATGGCAAAGGCTGTCGCGCACTGAAACCGGCCGCTATAATGAGCTGCTATATTTGGCGGGTTTGTTTACGATATAAACCTATTTTGCCTGATTTACAAGGCCCTGGCATCCGGCAATAAGAATGGAAGCGATTCCATTTCAAGGCTTGAAATGAACCCGGATTGGATAAAAAACAGCTACCTACCGGAAACGAAGGCAGTACAGACTTCATAAGAAACTGCTTAATTATTCGGCCACGTTTTCCTTTCTCAGGAATAAATACCCTACCGACAGCTCAATGACCCGGTTCCTGGTAGCAGGGACCCCGGCAAAATTGCTGACATCAGTAAGGCCAAGGTTATACCTGAGGTCTACCAATATTCCCATGTCGGATTCCCAACCCGCACCAAAAGCAAGGGCAAAATCTGTTTTCTTATAAGCTGTAGTGTAAATCTGCTCTTTATAGGGTTCCTTGGTTATGGGATGATAATTTGAACGGGCGCAAAGCAGGATACCGAGTTGCGGCCCGGCCATCACGCGGAAGCCTCCGTTGATATTGTACTTAAACAAAACCGGGATATTCAAATAACGGAGTTTGGTGTACAGCACCTGGTCCTGATAGTGAATAGTGGCCCCCTGCTGGGAGTAGTATACTTCAGGCTGTAAGCTGAACTGGTCCGAAACCCATTGGCCAAAAACGCCCACCTGGTACCCGAAACGGAAAGAATATACCACACTGGAATCGTCCACCGATTGCGTGGACAGGTTAGGCCCGGCCTTTATTCCACCAATATATTGCGGACGGGCTGTAATAACTGTAAATAACAGGAAAAAGAATATACCAAACTTGATAGTTCTCATGACAGCATAAGGATTTGTTTTGTATAAAGTTAGGATATTTACTTATAAATTCCTAATTTTATTGTTACAAAAATTACTTATAAACCAGTACATCTGCAAAATCATTAAATCTGAGAAACAGAATTTGAACCTTAATTAAAACTATGATTGCCATGACCATTAGAATGAAAGGTGTCATCCTTTTGACAATGTTTTCAATTCTCCTGGGCAGCTGCTGCAAAGACAATTTTGAGATTCCGGTAAAGAGTTATTGGGTATTCGTTTCCAATGCTGACGGAGACAACATTTCAGTAATTGATGCGAGCACTAACCACGAGGCCTTGACTATAGACGCCAGTTCAATGGGCTTTAATATTTATGAACCAAGGAATTCAGCGATCAGTCATGACGGGAAATTATTGTATGTCCCCTGCCG
>CAYRDC010000011.1:0-74723 GCA_964422925.1 uncultured Chitinophagales bacterium
ATTAACGCGTTTTTCTTCGGTTTTCACTTATAGCTACCGGAGGTTTAGTGCAACAGAAAGTTTACAACTTTAATCAAACAGGCCCCGGATCACTGGTAAGACAAATTGAACACCTGAACCTTTCCGTTAAGCTTAAGTTTCAAACATAATCCAATAAAGGTATATTTAGTGGTGTGTTTCCGGATAATTAACTATTAACTACATGGTGCATAAACAAATATTGTGTTTATACAGACGTTGTAGGTATTTAAAAAAATGAAAAAGATAATTTTCCTTTTCATAGGCAGTGTATTCCCCTTATTAATGTCGGGGCAAAATGTTGACTCACTGAGAAAGACAAATCCCCTGATTGACGACACGTATTTGCACCCGGTGGACGGGATCACCCCTTACACTTTTAGGAAAGGCGAGTGGTTTTATGCGCAATCCTTACTGACTCTCCCGGGCCCAGGATGGGCCTTTGTAGGGCTTACTGACAGGCTAACCCTGCAGCTGGATTTCACACCCCTGATAGGCGGCCTGTTCATTGAACCAAATTATCCCATCCCGAGTGTCAGTTTGCGGTATAAAATCCTGGACCAGAAAGCATTCCTGCCCACATTCAGCATGGAAGGCCAGTTTTTCCATTTATGGGGCCCCCTCAACCGGTTTGATGTCCATGAATTCAGCTTATACCAAAACGGAAGCTATTTTCATCTCAAGGCTGCGTTCGGTTATGCTTTCGAACCGTTTTTTGTCAACTTTTCCGCAGGCTTCGATTACATACAACAGATGTGGTGGCAGAAAGACAGTGTCACCATAAATACACTGAACCCGAACCTGAATCCCGACTTTTCATTTGGCGTAAGTTACCGCCCGAACAACTGGATCAGTTACCATATAGCGGCCAGCTACGGTTCAACTCTGACTTATTTTGAAAATGTGCCGAGAAAAATTCAGCTGAACTACGGGATCAGAATGGCCCCGTTTTACAAAAACAGGCACGGCATTTTGCGAAACCTGAGAATTGAAATGATTTCGATTAATGCCTGGTTTCCGGATATTCAACGGTATTCCGGCATTCCGGTTCCGGTTTATCCCTTGATTTACTGGCAATGGCAGAGAAAACCTGCAAACCGTAGAGGCAATAAATGGCACAACCCTGAAAATTAACCAATAGCATTCAGCCCATAACTCACCTTGATCAACCATTCAGTTCCCAGTTAGCAGGAAGTATCCATCTCCCCGCCAGCTCACTCCCAAAGGCTAAAAGCCAACAGCCAAGCAAGGAACAAAAAAAAACCGGCCGCGAGGGCCGGTTTTAATTTTTTGCGCATTGGCTATTACATCATGCCGCCACCCGGAGGCATGGCCGGAGCTTTTTCTTCTTCCGGTTTGTCGGCTACGATGCATTCGGTGGTCAGGATCATGCTGGCAATGGATGCGGCATTCTCGAGCGACACACGGGTAACCTTGGTCGGGTCGATCACACCTGATTTTTTCAGGTTTTCAAAGGTTTCCGTGCGGGCGTTAAAGCCGTAGTCATCCTTGCCTTCTTTCACTTTTTGCACCACGATGCTGCCTTCCACACCGGCATTCACGGCAATCTGCCGCAAGGGTTCTTCAATGGCCCTGCGGACGATAGCCACACCGGTTTTCTGGTCTTCATTTTCCACCTTCACATTATCGAGGGCTTCAATGGCGCGGATGTAGGTAACGCCACCGCCCGGCACAATGCCTTCTTCGACCGCGGCACGGGTTGCGTGCAGGGCATCGTCCACCCGGTCTTTCTTTTCTTTCAATTCGACCTCGGTGGCGGCACCCACGTACAGCACGGCTACGCCACCGGCCAGTTTGGCCAGGCGTTCCTGCAGTTTTTCACGGTCGTAGTCGCTCGTGGTGTTTTCGATCTGAACCTTGATCTGGTTGATGCGGGCCTGGATATCTTCGCTCTTGCCGGCACCGTTCACGATGGTGGTATTGTCTTTGTCAATCACCACTTTTTCGGCTTTGCCGAGGTAGCTGATGTCGGCATTTTCCAGTTTGAAGCCACGCTCTTCGGAAATTACGGTGCCACCGGTCAGGATGGCGATGTCTTCCAGCATGGCTTTACGCCTGTCGCCAAATCCCGGGGCTTTCACGGCTGCCACTTTCAGTGTACCGCGGATCTTATTGACCACCAGGGTAGCCAGGGCTTCTCCATCCACGTCTTCGGCAATGATCAGCAGAGGGGCACCGTTTTGCGCCACTTTTTCCAGCACCGGGAGCAGATCCTTCATCGTGGAGATCTTCTTGTCATGGATCAGGATGTAAGGACTTTCCAGGCTGGTTTCCATTTTGTCCGGATCAGTTACAAAGTACGGTGACAAATATCCGCGGTCAAACTGCATCCCTTCCACGACATCCACATAGGTATCGGTTCCTTTGGCTTCCTCTACGGTAATGACCCCTTCCTTGCCAACTTTGTTCATGGCTTCGGCAATGAGTTTACCGATTTCATTGTCGTTGTTGGCAGAGATGGCAGCTACCTGTTCGATTTTACTGCTGTCGTTCCCGACTATTTCAGACATATCGGTGATATGTTTCACCACGGCAGCCACGGCTTTATCAATGCCCCGTTTCAGGTCCATGGGGTTGGCACCGGCTGCCACGCTTTTCAGGCCGGCATTGATGATGGCCTGGGCCAGTACCGTGGCGGTAGTGGTTCCGTCTCCGGCTACGTCTGAAGTCTTGGAAGCCACTTCCTTCACCAGCTGGGCGCCCATGTTTTCCAGAGGATCTTCCAGTTCAATTTCCTTGGCTACGGTCACCCCGTCCTTGGTTACGGTGGGGGCACCGAATTTTTTGTCGATCACCACGTTGCGCCCTTTGGGGCCGAGGGTGACCTTGACGGCATCGGCCAGAGCGTCAACACCTGCTTTGAGGTGGTCCCTGGCTTCGCTGTTATAACTGATAAGTTTTGCCATAGTATGTTCCGTTTTTTGATTTTACAAAATGAAGTTTAGATGATTGCCAGAATGTCACTCTCACGCATGATGAGGTAATCTTCACCGTCAATAGTGATTTCGGTTCCGGAATACTTACCGTACAAAACGGTATCGCCTTTTTTGACGGTGGTGGGTTCGTCTTTTTTACCCGGTCCCACGGCTACCACAGTGCCCCGCTGAGGCTTTTCCTTCGCGGTGTCCGGGATGATGATTCCTGCGGAAGTTTTTTCTTCAGCTTCGGCCGGTTTTACCAATACCCGGTCAGCCAAAGGTTTAATTTTTACTTCTGCCATGTTTAGCTGGTTTTTGGTTAAGCAAAATAAAATCCCTCGAAAACGGGGTGTCCATATCATTTGCTGTGCCAACAAGGTTTTTAAGCCATTTTTTCAGTCAATCTCATTATTTATCGAAGCGAAGTCTGCAAAAATGACAATCCAATTAAACGGGCATGTCATAATCGCTGAATGCGGGATGTGAAATAATTTATGCGCAGTTTTCAGTTTCCTGTAATTTTGGCAACTGTTTTATGAAAAAAAGAAAGATCTCCCCTATTCTGTATGCGGCAGCCTTGATCCTGGCTGCGGTTGTACTATTATTTTGGATAAGATGGATATCGGACGGAACGGCAAGTCATGAGCAGGCCTCTGCCTGGACCCTTGAAATCAAAACCAGTCCGGAAGGGATGGACCGGCTGAAAGCCAAAAGAAAGGAAGCCCTGCGCTTCGGGGTACTCATCAGCACCGGGGACGATTGGGTGGATGCCACGGTAGTCAGCGGGGACGGCACGGAACACAAAGCCGAAATCCGCCTCAAAGGCGACTGGGTCGGTGGGCTGAAAGGCAAAAAATGGCCCTTCCGCATCAAGTTGAAGTCAGGTGGCTACTGGAATGGACTGGCCACCTTCTCGGTGCACCATCCCGAGGCACGCCATTATCTGGACGAATGGGTGTTTCACCGCCTGCTGGAACAGGAAGATGTGCTCACAACGCGCTACGGCTTCCTGCGGCTGAAGTTAAACGGCCGGCCCCTGGGTATTTACGCCTGGGAAGAATTCTTTGAAAAACAGCTGGTGGAACACCGGGGAAGGCGCGAGGGCCCCATCGTCCGCTTTTCGGAAGACGGGCTTTGGGAAATCCGGAAACGACAGAACCTTAATAAAGGCAGGCTCGAGGATAAGCTGCCCCTTTTCCGGGCTGCCCCGGCAGAACCTTTTAAAAAGAAAAAAACCTTCCGCAGCAAAACCCTGTCCGATGCTTTCCAGCGTGCACAGGACCTGCTCTATGCCTACAAGCATCATTTAGCAGAAGCCAGCGACATTTTCGACATCAACCGTATGGCCCGCTTCCTGGCCTTGAGCGACCTGGCGGGGGCCGGCCATGCCCTCATCTGGCACAACATGCGGTTTTACTACAACCCGCTTACGGCCCGGCTCGAACCGGTGGCTTATGACGCTTACATCGAAGACGGGGTGTTCCCGGTGACCCACAAACCCTTCCTCGGCTACCAGGTCGACACAGCCCGCCTGCGGGGAACCAGCTATTACAACAACATTTATTACCGGCTGCTGGGCGACCGCTCCCTGATGACAGCCTATATCCGCTGCCTGGACCGGTACACTTCCGGGGCATTTCTGGATAGTTTCTTTTCTGCTAACGGGAATACAGTGGATTCGCTGGAGCGATTAATGCGGAATGAATTTAAAACCTACCGGTATGACCGGGAGTTTTTGCAAAAAAATGCTGTGGCCATCCGGCAGTTGCTGTATCCGTCCGATCCATATGCGTTGCAGGCCTGGCAGCAAACAGACGGCCGCATAGCGATTGAAAACTATCATGGCCTGCCCATGGAATTGATTGGTTACGGGGAAAGCGGTCAACGGACAGATATTTTTCTTCCCGATCCCTTATGGATTCCGGCTTATTCCGGCAACGGGCCTCCGGACCGGATGTTTTTCATGCCCCTGGTCAAAGCAAAATACGTTTACTTCAGGCTTCCGGGCACCGAATCAGAATACCGGGTTGAAGTAAAACCCTGGTCGGCCCCTGATAAACCCGTTCCCCTCCCTCCTCTCCCTGTCCAATGGCCTCCGGACCCGGATGCCGGTTATTTCGTGGACGGAAAGAATGTCATCATCCCGTGCGGTCTGCTGGAAACCTATGAGGATATTGTTATTCCGCCCGGATATTCAGTCCTCATATCCGCGGGGGCGCGCATAAACCTCACTAACGGTGCAGTATTCTTCTGCAGGTCCCCAATAACGATAGCCGGTACAGCAGACCAGCCCGTTGAAATCTATTCCTCCGACCATACCTCCGGTGGTTTTGTGATTTTGGAGGCCGGGCACGCAGAAATAACCCATGCCTGGTTTCATGGATTGGGGGCAACGCAGCACCCGGGTTGGACCCTCACCGGGGCCGTGACGGCCTACAAGACCGAAGTGTGGATCGCCAACAGCGCCTTCACCGGCAACCTGTCGGAAGACGCCCTGAACCTGATCCATTGCCGTTTCCGGATGAAGGATGTGACCTTTTCACAAACCCGGTCCGATGCCTTCGATGCCGATTTCTGTTCAGGGGAGATCAGTGATTCCCGCTTCCTGGACATCGGCAATGACGCCATAGATCTTTCAGGAAGCACGGTTACTGTGCGAAATTGCCAGGTTAAAGAAGCAGGCGACAAGGCCCTGAGTGGCGGGGAGAGAAGTGTAATTCACGTGTATGATCTGTCTGTTTCAGAGGTTTCCTGCGGAATAGCTTCTAAGGATTTGTCAAAAATCTTTGCCCAGGGTGTGCAGGTCGATTCCACGGGCATCGCCTTCCGGGCTTTCCGCAAAAAGCCCGAGTTCGGCCCGGGCTGGCTGTACGTGTCAGACTACTCCCTGGGAAACGTGCAAAAAGTCAGCGAAGCGGAAGCGGGCTCCACCCTTGAGCTGAATCAGTGAAAATTACGGGAAGAGGCGGTTTACTGGCCGTTGTCGAACGGGGCTTCGGTGTTACCCTGGTCGGTCACGCCCGGGTTGGCCATGCCTTCTATTTCACTTTGCTGCCCTGTGTTGATCACCGGCTTGGTATTGAAAAATATCTTGGTCAGCAAGGAAAAAACCAGTAAAAGTATCGCCAGGGTCCAGGTAGCTTTTTCCAGAATGTCGGTGGTCCGCTGTACGCCCATAAAGGTATTTGACATCCCTCCGAAGGTGGCTCCCAGTCCGCCTCCTTTCGGGTTCTGAATCAATACGATAAGAACCAGCAGGATAGAAACAATGGATATCAGGACGACCAGAAAAATTTGCATTTTATTCGGGGTGTTTAAGTTTTTCGATTTTGGCTGCAAAGTAACTACTTTTTTCAGGATAATTCAAAGCCAGGGTCTGGTAGATTTCTATGGCTCGTCCGACATTTCCCTGATTTACAAAGATTTCTGCCAATGTCTCGGAGACCATCTCATTCAGGGGGGTTATGCTTTGCTCAGCCTGCCGGTCCACCGCAAGGGTTTCTTCCGGGCTGGGAGGAATTTCCGTATTTATTTCAATAGGTTTTTCGGCAGAACGCTCAGCTTGCTCGCGCTGAAGCAGGGCTTCACTATAGGCAGCCGGGTCGAGCGGTACCTGTTCGGGCAACTCTTCCTGGTCCGTTTCCGGCATATCTTCCAGCCGGTGGATCCAACCGAGAAAGTCATGCTTTTCGTTGCGAATGTTGGCAGATCCAGGGGGTTCTTTGTCCGGGACAGGCGTTTCTTTCTCAGCAACAGGCTGGCTTTCGGGTTCTTCAGCAGGTACTTTCGGTGAAGCGGTTGGGATTACCCGTGTACTTTTCGGTTGTTCCAGCCAAAGCGACAACCAGGAACGGTCGGTCAATGTAGCCGCGGTCCGGGCCAGCTGGTCTTCATATTTTTCATTCCCGGTATCGCGGTATTTCCGGGCCAGCAGGGCCTGCACCAGCCCGAAATAAGGATATTGGCCCGCCAATTCCTCCAGCTCAGAAGTGCTTACCTTCTCCAGCAAAGCAGGATCTTCATATAATCGGTATACATTTTCCGGTGTTATCATAAACCGGCAGGATCTGGATCACCAATTTACAAAGGCTTCTTTAAAGATGTCATCCGCCAGTTCGTTATTGATCTCTTCCACTAACTGGCTTTCCACGGCAGTCAGCGTCTGGTCTGCCGGAAAATCCGCATAGCGGCTGAATGACATTTCCCAACTCTTTTTTTCGTTAAGGTGGTTGGTGAACACTACTTTAACGGTTATGGTCAGGCGGCTTACTGAATTGGTTTCCCCGGCTTCCGGAGAAATGGCGGTTACATTATAGCTTGTAATAAAACCGCTGAATTCCACATCAGGCGCTTGTTCTTTTTCATCCAGGTTACTTTGTGTCAGGATCTCATCCCGCAGGCGCTCGGTAAATGCCTGGCTGAGGGCCGGATTGATGGTAGCTGCCTGGTTTTCAAAATAATTGACCTTAAAGGTGCGTATATCCGGATCAATAGAAGCGTCCTTAAAGGAATAACAACCCGCGGACAGCAGCAACCAGGATGCCACCAAAACCAGGAATTTATTTTTCAATGCCATATTCCTTTATTTTCCGGTAAAGGGTTCTTTCGGATATCCCCAGGTCGAGGGCGGCCAGTTTGCGTTTCCCTTTATGTTTCTTCAACGCCTTTTTGATCAGTTCCTTTTCTTTTTCTTCAAGATTCAGGTTTTCTTCCACGGCCTCGGCATGAACCAGTTCCGGTTCTTTTATGATGATAGGTTTATCATCCCCGGCAGGCACATCAGGCTGCGGCAAGGCAATTTCCTCCACCTTGAGTTCCCTGTCCGGAACCTCAGCCATGGATTCATCCCGCTCTTTGAGATGGCTGATAAATTGTTTTAGCTCGTTAATGTCTTTCCGCATGTCAAACAGTAAACGGTACATCAGCTCCCGTTCGCTTAACCTGGATTCCGCGTCATTAGCCGCGCTGGCCAGCATGGGCAGATTGCTGCCAACAGAATCTTTTGGTAAAAACTTTTTCAGTTGTTCGGCCGTGATGAGCTTGTCTTCCGAAAGCACCGAGAGCTGCTCGGTGATGTTTTTCAGTTCGCGCACATTGCCCGGCCAGCGGTACTTGAGCAGCAGCTGCTGGGCTTCCGGGTCCAGGCGTATAGGGGTTGAACGGTATTTCTCCGCGAAATCGGAACTAAATTTCCGGAACAACAGGTAAATATCTTCCTTGCGTTCGCGAAGCGGTGGGATATGGATAGGCACCGTGTTGAGCCGGTAATAAAGGTCTTCCCGGAATTTTCCAAGGTTTACCAGTTCCAGCAGGTTCACGTTGGTGGCTGCCAGGACGCGCACATCCGTTTTATGGACCTTGCTGCTTCCCACCCGGATAAACTCACCAGTTTCGAGCACCCGCAGCAGGCGTGCCTGGGTGCTTAAAGGCAGTTCTCCGACTTCATCCAGGAAAATAGTGCCTTTGTTCACGGTTTCAAAGTATCCTTTCCGGCTTTCATGCGCCCCGGTAAACGCGCCTTTCTCATGCCCGAAAAGTTCAGAGTCAATGGTGCCCTCGGGGATGGCTCCGCAGTTCACCGCGATAAACGGGTAATGCTTCCGGGCGCTCAGGGCATGAATTATATGGGCGAAAATCTCCTTGCCCACCCCGCTTTCACCGGTAATCAGCACAGTAAGGTTGGTGGGAGCCACGCGCTGCGCCACGCTGATGGCATAGTTCAGCCCCGGGCTGTTGCCGATTATGGAAAACCGCTGTTTGATCGCTTGAATGTCCATGCATTTACAGTTTGGCAGTGATCTCCCCCCGCAGGGTGGCCGAGGTGCACGAGGTGACCCGCACCATTACATATTGGCCGGGCTCCACCCCTTCCCGTGCGAAGACCAGCATTTTGTTCTGGCTGTTCCGACCGCAATATTCTTCTTCGGACCGTTTGGAAGGCCCTTCCACCAGCACCTTGAATTCCTTCCCGATATCCGCCTTGTTTCGTTCATAGCTGTGCTGCTGCTGGAGCCGGATGATCTCATTCAGGCGTTTTTTCTTGGCTCCCTCCGGCACGTCATCTTCATATTTCCTGGCGGCCAGGGTCCCCGGCCGTTCGGAATAAGCAAACATATAAGCCATTTCATAACGTACCTGCTGCATCACTTCCAGGGTAGCCCGGTGGTCTTCTTCTGTTTCGGAACAGAACCCGGCAATGATATCCGTGCTGATGGCGCACTCCGGAACAATCCGCCTGATGGCTTCGATGCGGCCCATGTACCAATCGCGGTCATAAGTCCGGGTCATTTTTTCCAGGATCCGCGAACTGCCGCTTTGCAGGGGCAGGTGAATATATTTGCAGATGTTTTCGTACCGGGCCATGGTATGCAGCACTTCATCGGTCATATCCTTCGGATGAGAGGTGGAAAACCGCACCCTCAGATCGGGATGGATGCAGGCAACCCGTTCCAGCAGCCCGGCAAAGTTCACGGTTTCCGTTTCGCTTTCCCAGCGGTAAGAATCCACGTTCTGTCCCAGCAAGGTCACTTCCCGGTAACCATTTTCGAACAATTCCCTGGCTTCCTGTACAATGCTTTCCGGGTCGCGGCTGCGCTCCCGGCCCCGCGTAAACGGAACCACACAAAACGAGCACATATTGTCGCAGCCCCGCATGATGCTGATGAAAGCCGACACCCCGTTGCTGTCGAGCCGTACCGGGCTGATATCCGCATAGGTTTCCTCGCGCGAGAGCAGCACGTTCACGGCTTTTTGCCCGGAACCGGCCTGCGCCACCAGGTCCGGCAGGGAACGGTAACCGTCAGGCCCTACCACAATGTCAATGATTTGTTCCTCCTCCAAGAAGCGTTTTTTTAGCCGCTCGGCCATACAGCCCAGCACGCCCACCAGGGTACCCGGTTTGCGCTTTTTCACCGCGTTGAACTCGCTGAGCCGTTTGCGCACCCGCTGCTCCGCGTTTTCGCGGATGCTGCAGGTGTTCACCAAAATCAGGTCGGCCGTGCGGTAGTCGGTGGTAACTCCAAACCCGGCATCCTGCAGCACGGAAGCCACGATCTCGCTGTCCGAAAAATTCATCTGGCACCCGTAACTCTCGATATAAAACAAAGGCTCATTGCCATTGGAACTTTTATCCCGGGCGGCATACACTTCCCCCTGACGGCTCTCGTCCAGCTTTCTTACCGGCAGCTCAAATTCTGTTTGTTTCCCGTTCATGATATCTTTCTCTTCAGCGGGGACAAAATTACGGATTAAATGCCATTTTGTCAGTTAAAATATCCGGTGTTGCGCAAAAAACAAATCACAGAACGTACGGATAAGGTTTCGGCACCCGAGTGTAATCCCAGACACCCGGTAAAGAACAAAAACATTTTTGTATTTTGCATTCATTACAAATGAAAATTCTTGATGTTATGGAGAAGGAAACACCTGATATTTCCGGGCTTGCCGCGAAACCGGCCGGGTTTGGCATCCGTTTCATTGCCTTCCTGATTGATGCCGCGCTCATTATCTGCCTTGCCTGGCTAATCTGGGGATCGGATGTGGTATCCACTTCCGGAGGCACAACCCTGTCCGTTGACATGAATAACGAGCAATTGCTGCTTCCGCTTCTTTACTGGCTGTTTTTCTGGGTGTTGTTTTCCACCACTCCGGGAATGATACTGACCGGTTTAAAAATCACCGCGGAAAATGGCGGGAAGATAGGCACCGTCCGAAGCCTGATCCGTTTAGCAGGGTTCGTGGTGCTTCCTGTTGGCGTCTGGCTGATTTTTGCGGGCAGGAAAAAACAGGCCCTCCATGACCTGTTGGCCGATACTTATGTCACCCGTAAACCTCTTTCTGCATGAGAAAATTAGCGCACTTTCTCTGGTTTTCCCTGTTACTTGTGCCGGACACGGCAGCCCAGTCGTTGCACACCCCGGCTATGATCCTGGACATTATGGACCGGTCAAAGATTGTGTATCGCATGGATCAACTAAAAGATGAAATCCCCTGCCCGGACCGCAGCGAAAATCTCAATTACCTGGGATACTACAGGTTGCCGGGTGATACGTCCCTGCTGGTGAGTAAATATGAGTTAAGTGAAGCAGGGCAAAGAAATTTTAACCGGGGTGAAGCTTTTTTTATCGGAGGTAAAAAAGACAGTGCCTTGTTGTACTACAAAAGGGCTCTTGTCACGGATCCTTTATATTCCAATTGCATGACTTATATCGGGCAGGTTTTTGATAATCTGGGAAACCGGGAAGAAGCCATAAACTGGTACCGAAAAGCCCTTGCGGTCAACGAACTGGATTATATGGCCCACTGGTTCCTGGCCGATGACCTTATCCTTGACGGGGAAACCAAAGAAGCCCTGGAAGAAATCTGTTACGCCCATATTCTGAACCGGAACAATCCGAGGATTTATCTTTCCATGGAAAAGATTTTTAAAAAAGCCGGAAAAAAACTCCCGGATTGGTGTTTTGTTCCGCAAATCCGGATTGAGAGCGAAGACAGCCAGCACATTGCCATTATGTATTCAGACGCCTGGCTTGGTTATGCCCTGGGAAAAGCGGTCTGGAACTTTGAACCGGGTTATAAACAATCCATGGGAGTTGGGGCAAATATGTACTCTCTGACTGAAGAGCTCGAATGCATTGTTTTGCTTTACAGCGGACTGGAAACCCAGAAAAAGAAAGTCAGGAAGCGGCCGGAGTTTCAGACCCTGGCAGAAGCCATTGACCGCGATATGCTCACGGAATACATCCTGTATGAAATCATGCTGCCGGAGTATCCTGAAATCGCCTACCGGCTGGATTCGTCTTTAATAGCAAGCATCCGGGACTATCTCCTGGAAATCCGTTAAGCGTTCATCAATATAACAATAGCCAAAATGCTCCGGAATATTGGTAATATTGCAGATATGGATCAAGGGGTATTGTTGCGTTCGAAGGTTTTCGGTTTGGCCACCCTGGTGGGTAACACTCCGCTGCTTGTAATTCACTACTTGTACCGGGGTAAACCGGCTGTTGTTTACGCCAAGGCGGAGAACCTGAATATGACCGAAAGCATCAAAGACCGTATGGCATTTCACATTTTACTGAGCGCCTACAACCGAGGTCTCCTGCAGGCAGGCGACCGCATTGTGGAAGCCACCAGTGGGAATACCGGGATTTCTTTTGCCGCCCTGGGACGTGCGCTCGGGCATCCGGTAACTATTTTCATGCCCGACTGGATGAGTGAGGAACGCAAAGCCCTTATCCGCTCTTACGGGGCGGAAATTCGCCTGGTCAGCAAGGAGGAAGGCGGATTTGTGGGCAGCATTGAGATGGCCGAAGAGCTGGCTCGCTGCACAGAAAACTGTTTCCTCCCCCGGCAGTTTTCCAATGCCGACAATGCGGACGCCCATTACCGAACCACAGGCCCGGAAATCTGGTTCCAGCTGCAGTCACAGGGACTCAGGCCATCGGCTTTTGTGGCCGGTGTGGGAACGGGTGGTACCGTAATGGGTACCGGAAGATTTTTAAAGGAAAAAGACCCGTCCGTTATCGTTTGCCCCCTGGAACCGGCCAACTCCCCCACCCTGACCACCGGTACCAAGGTCGGCAAGCATCGCATCCAGGGCATTTCCGATGAATTCATTCCGCCAATCGTAAAACTGGACAGCCTGGATGATATCATCCAGGTCGATGACGGGGATGCCATACTGATGGCGCAAAAACTTTCGCACCAGTTGGGATTGGGGGTTGGTATCAGTTCCGGAGCTAATTTTCTAGGAGCCGTGCAACTTCAACAAAAACTCGGGCCGGATGCCATTGTGGTTACCGTTTTGCCCGATTCCAACAAAAAATACCTGAGCACCGACCTGCTCCGAGAAGAACCGCACAAGGAAGGTTTTCTATCAGGGGATGTGGAATTGCTGCATTTCCGCGCCCTAAAGCGCACCTGCCACACCTGCTGCGACCCCTCGGAATGCCTCGTTAATAATCCGTCTGAGTTTGAAGAAGGATTTATTTCGCCCTATTGCCCCAAACGGGAGGTACCTTCTTCTTAAGCGTGCCGGGGCATAAACCAGTGAACCAGCGCTGTTGTTTTCAGTACGTACACCTGCACTATGGCCGCCAGGTCCATCAAAAAAGCTACTCCGGCATGAATGATCACTCCGCCCCAGATATTGCGCCCGTAAAGCGCGATAACCCCAAGGATATACCCGCCAAAAATGGACCCGATAGCCTCGCCCAGGGGCTTGCCAAAATGTAAAAAGGCATAGGTGGTGACCATAGGCAATACGGCCCGCTTCCCCAATACGGCCGAAAGCCCGATAACCATAAACCCGCGGAACAACAATTCCACCGTGGCAAAATCGGCCAGATAGAAAAATTCATAGATCGAATTGGTAACAAACCGGGGCACGCCCAGCCAGGCTTCCGCAGCACCCGATGAACGGTAAGTGGGATACACGGCCAGGAAATCAGGCTGGAAACTCGCCCAGGCAATCAGCGGAACCATAATCAGCAACATGAACAAATACGGCCGGGGATGAAAATTCCTGCGCTGAAACCCGTACAGCCCGTCCCCGGAATGACGGTCAACCACAACTTTGAACAGAACAATCGGGATTAAAAACAGGAAAAAACTACCAAAATTGATCATAACCATTTCCGCAAAATACCGGAGGTCCAATGGCACCAGGGTCTTGATCCAGGCCCGGTGGAAATAAGCCCCGCTGTTCAGGCTGAGCACGGCCAAAATGAATAGCGTCCGGCCCCAGAATTTACGGCTGCGCAAAAAATCCCATTTGCGAAAGACGGCCCCATAGCTTAATACCGTGAAGAAATAGGGCAATAAGTAGTAAGGCAGAAAATACAGCGGAAGCCAGGGATCCCCGTAGCGGCTGTCGAGGTAGCGCAACTCAAGGTTCCACCGGTAATTGCAATAAAAACTCACCAGCAGGAACAGGGCATTCAAACCGTACCACCACGGGTTCCAGTCCTGCCGGATATGATCCTTCAGCCAGGTAACGATCTCACGCATAATTCCCGATAGGCTGCGAAGATACAATATTGGCAACGGTATTCTCCGGTTGCCCGGGAAAGAAACAAAACACCATAGAGAAAGCAGCTCAAGCAAGCTAAGACAGCCTGAGCCATTCAAACAGGAAGTGCTTTTTTGTCCCGGTTAATTCTTATCCCGCATCCACTCAAAGCATAAATCCCTGGATGCGAATAATTGAACATTCAGCCCACGGTTATAGGCCGTGTCGATCATCAGTTCAAGTCCGTTGCAGGGATTTTGCTTCAGGAATGCTACGCGGGCACTACAGATGGAATCCAATTGCACCATTAGTTTGCCTGACTCATAGCATTCCAGCAGGGAAAGCAAACTCATGGCTTTTTCCATGTTAAACAATAAGGCTGTAAAAGACCTACTCGCGTCATTCAATTTTTGCAGCAACTCGATAAATTCACTGTAAATAGTTGAGCCAATAATCTCTACCTCCACCCCATCTCCGGGGAGCTCAATAATCTTTGCATTCATATCAAAATCGGAATCAAAAAAAAGGAGGGTGCATGCAAAACAACAGGATCTGAAATAATAATTCAACCCTTTAAGGTTAATTTTCTCTAAAAATCTATTATCCGCGTTTGGGATAAGAATTTATGTGCTTTGAAGGGGAAGAAATTTCCCCAACCATGATTTCTCCAATGGTTTCTCCCAGCTTTTCACAAAATCTTCTTTATTAGCCACCAGGTGGTCAAAAATAATAGTGGTTGGTGTAATGGCTCCGGAAGCAAGCATTTCGGGGAGGTTATCTTTATGAAATACGCAAATTTCGTTTTCCAAGCGGAAAGCCACCAGGAAACGGTTCAGGAAATCGACTCCCAGTTGGCTGCCGGCCTCTTTGATAAAATGCACCGAATCGTCTATGGAACAGCCGGAGATTTTGGTTACGTGCGGGTCAAGCATGAACACCAGGAAGCGGTCGTACATAATCCCTGCCCAGCCCTTGTGCTTTTTGCCATGATGCGACCAGGTGGATACAAACTCTTCCAGTTTCTGTTCCAGCCAGCTGATTTCCTGTTCATTCAGGGCTCTGTCAGCCAGGTATATCCATACCTTGCTATCAGGAGGGAATGATTCGAATGAGTGCATAATGATTAGGTTTATTCCGTTAAATCGCCAGCCCGGGCAATTAGTTCCGCCAGGTCCAGTACTTTCATGGACTCTTCCTTCCCTTCATTGGCTACCCCGTCTTTCATCATGGTCATGCAGAAGGGACAGGCAGTGGCCACGATATCGGCACCGGTTATCACGGCATCCTTAATTCTTTCAAAATTCACCCTGGTATTCCCCGGTTCTTCTTCCTTGAACATTTGCCCGCCTCCGGCTCCACAGCAAAGACCATTGGCCCGGGACCGTTCCATTTCCACCAGGCCGGCATCCAGCTTTTCCAGCACCCTGCGCGGAGCTTTGTAAATCCCGTTGGCCCGGCCAAGGTAGCACGAATCGTGGTAAGTAATGGTCTTGCCCCTGAATGCCTCTCTGTCGGTGACCTTAATCCGCCCCTCATCAATGAGTTGCTGAAGGAATTCCGAATGGTGCAGCACTTCATAGTTTCCCCCGAGTTCCGGATATTCGTTTTTCAGCACATTGTAGCAATGCGGGCAGGCCGTAACGATTTTTTTAACCTGGTAGCCGTTCAATATAGCAATATTGTTCAGGGCCATCATCTGGAATACGAATTCATTACCGGCCCGCCTGGCCGGATCGCCCGTGCAACTTTCTTCCTTACCGAGCACGGCAAACTTCACCCCGGCCGCGTTCAGGATGCGCACAAATGCTTTGGTGATCTTCTGCGCCCGCTGGTCAAAACTTCCGGCACAACCCGCCCAAAACAATACTTCCGGCTGCTCGCCACGGGCTGCCAGTTCGGCCATAGTTGGCACTTGAAGCGCTTGTTCCATAAAGCTTTTCAATTTGAAGGCCTAAATTAACCAAAAATCGGCAGGACAACGATGCCTTAAAACCTATCCACATTTTAGTAATTTGCACCCCAATCAAATCCTTACCGGTGGACTGGAACGGAAAAACAGTGTGGGTAACAGGCGCATCCTCCGGAATCGGCCGGGCGGCTGCCGGAATCCTTCATGGGCGAGGCGCCCGGTTAATCCTGTCAGCCCGCAACCGGGAAGCGCTGGAAAAACTAAATGAGTCGCTGGGTGGAAAACATTTTGTGCTTCCTTTCGACCTGGCAGAAACCAGACGGATACCGGAAATAACCCGCGAAGCACTGGAGCAGGCCGGGCAAATTGACCTGCTCCTGCTTTCCGGGGGTATCAGCCAGCGCTCACGCTTCCTGGAAACGCGCCCGGAGGTGGAAAGAAAGATCCTGGAAGTGGATTTCTTCGCCAACACCCTGCTGGCCCGCGGGGTCATTCCCGCTATGGTAAAAGCCGGTGGCGGCCATATAGCCGTGCTCAGCAGCCTGGCCGGCAAATTCGGGTTTCCCATGCGATCGGCCTATTCCGCGGCCAAACATGCCTTGCACGGTTATTTTGAAACCATACGCACCGAACTCCACCGCGAAAACATACGCGTAACCATGGTTTGCCCCGGACCGATCCGAACCAATATCTCCATCAACGCCCTGGAAGCGGACGGACAGCCACACAACCGGATGGATGAGCTGCAACAAAAAAGCATGAGCCCGGAAAAATGCGCCCGGAAAATGTTGCGGGCCATTGAAAAAAACAAAAAAGAAGTCTATATCGGTGGGAAAGAGATCATCCTGATCTACCTGAAACGATTTTATCCGTGGTTGTTTAATAAAATTGTTTTAAAAGTCAGACCAACCTGATATCTTCGTATTATCGCAATCAAATAATTTCCACGAGTTTTCTATGAAAAAGATTATCAGCGGTATTCAGCAAATAGGCATTGGCGTTTCCGATGTGCATGAGGCCTGGAAATGGTACCGCCAGTATTTTGGAATGGACATCCCGATCTTCGAAGAAGCAGCCACGGCTGATTTAATGCAGCGGTATACGGGCGGCAAGCCCCGCGAACGGCATGCCGTGCTGGCTTACAACCTGCAGGGTGGCAGCGGTTTTGAAATCTGGCAATATACATCGCGCGATCCCCAACCACCGGCTTTTAATATCCGGCTGGGCGATACGGGAATTTTTGCCGCAAAGATGAAAGCCCGGGATGTGCATGCCACCCACCGGGCATTTGTAGCCAAGGGGCTGGACGTACTGGGCGAAGTTCGCAATGACCCCGAAGGAACCGGACACTTCTTTCTGCGCGATCCTTACGGGAATATCTTTGAAATCCTTCAAAACACACACTGGTTCAAAGGCGGAAAATCACTGACTGGCGGGCCGTTTGGAGCCATTATCGGGGTTTCGGATATCAATAAATCGATGGCCGTTTACCGGGACCTGCTGGAATACGACCAGATCGTTTTTGACAAAACCGGAACCTTCAGCGACCTGGACGTTCTCCCCGGGGGCGAGAGCACCTTCCGCAGGGTGCTGCTGCGCCACAGCAAACCCCGGGCAGGCCTCTTCTGTCGCTTGTTCGGGCCCAGCCAGATCGAACTGGTCGAAGTAAAAGACCGCAAGCCCAGGCATATCTATGAAGACCGTTATTGGGGCGACCTGGGCTTCATTCACCTCTGCTTCGATATCTTCGGTATGGACGCCCTGCGCAACGAATGCGCCCGCAAAGGATTCCCCTTCACCGTTGACAGCGCCAACAGTTTCAATATGGGCGAAGCTGCCGGACATTTTTCCTATATTACCGACCCGGACGGCACCCTGATCGAGTTCGTGGAAACCCACAAAATCCCGATCATCAAAAAAATCGGTTGGTACATGAACGTTTATAAACGGCACGGGAAAAAACCTTTGCCCAATTGGATACTGAAAGCCTTGAAGTGGAGCCGCGTGCGTGACTAATCTTCTACCCATTTCAAGCGGTCTTCCGGAGAAAACTGCCAGGGTGCAAAATTATTTTCCAGGTTGCTGAACATGAGGTTCCACTCAGGCGAGGATTTGGATTCTTCCATGATCAGGTAGCGCCTTAACTGCAGGATGATGTGCAGGGGATTGATGCTGACCGGGCACTCATACACGCAAGCCTGGCAGGTAGTGCAGGCGCTCACTTCTTCCATGCTGATGTAATCGTACAGCAGGGATTTATTATCAGTTTGATCCCTGCCGTGTTTTCTTCTGAACCGGCCCAGTTCTTCCATCCGGTCGCGGGTGTCCATCATGATTTTGCGCGGTGAGAGTTTTTTTCCGGTAATATTGGCCGGGCAGGCGCTGGTGCACCGTCCGCATTCCGTGCAGCTGTAAGCGTCCAGCAGCGATTTCCAGCTCAGGTCTGTCACATCCTTTGCACCGAAGCGCTCGGGCGGTGGCGGTGCATCGGCCGGTGGCGTAGCGGAGGGATTCAACATCAATTCCACCTCTCGGGTTACTTCCGGCATGTTCGGGATCTTGCCCCAGGGGTCCAGGCGCATAAAGTAACTGTTCGGGAAGGCCAGGAAGATGTGCAGGTGCTTGGAATAAGTAACATAAATGGCAAAAGCAAACACCCCGATAATATGGAACCACCATCCGAAGCGCTCCACAAAAACCAGTTGGTCTGCAGTCAACCCGCTGAAAAGAGGTTTTAGCATCGAACTTACCAGGAACGAGCCGGTGGCAACATAATGTTCCCGGCCCGCTTCCTGGAGCAGCTGGTCAGCCGAATTCATGGACAGGAAGGCGCTCATCAGCAATATTTCCGTGACCAGGATAATATTAGCATCGGCCAGCGGCCAGCGCTTCATCTCCACTCCGCGGAACCGTTTCATTCGCAGTACATTCCTTCGGATCAGGAAAATGGCGCATCCGAAAATGACCAAAACGGCCAGCACTTCAAACGCGGAAATAAATCCCGCGTACACATTGCCCATGCCCGGGGCAAACAACCGATGCTCCCCCAGCGCGCCATCCAGCACGATCTCCAGGATTTCAATATTGATGATGATAAATCCCAGGTAAACAAACAGGTGCAGCAAGGCAGGTACCGGCCGTTGGAACATTTTCTTCTGCCCGAAGGCCAGCAACAGCATGTTTCGCCAGCGCTGGGCTTTATGGTCGTTCAGCTTTTCAGGCTGCCCCATCCGGATATCAAAAACAATCACATAGAGCCGCCAGGCAAACAAGCCCAGGGTAAGCGCCAAAGCCAGGATAAAAAGAATCTGCGGTAATGACATAGCCCGGTAATTATTGCCTGCTAAGATAACCGGGAAATGCCAATTTCAAAAAAGGGCTTATCCTTACCGCGCTTTTCCCGTATTTTAGGGGTAAACTTCCTGACTCATGCGTAAATTTTTTGCCGTTGCCCTTGCCTGCCTGCTGGCAACCACGTTTTCAGCGCAGAATCATATGATAAACAACGAATTGTCGAGGCTGCTGCGGCATCCTGAGCTGGCTCCCCGGCAAGTCTCTGTTTTCATTAAAGGCAATATCCCGCTCATCCAACAACTTACCAGGGAACAGGGAGGTTTTTTCAAATACGCGGCCGGTGATATTGCCTCTGTCCGGATTCCCGTGGAAGGACTGGCCCGCTTCATCGGCCAGCGGGGGATCGAAAGAATCGAATATTACCCGGAACCCGGAGTACTCCTGAATGATCACATGATTGTCAACAACCACGTGCAGGAAGTACATGACGGACTGGGCGACTTGCCGCAGGGTTATGATGGCGAAGGGGTGATTATCGGCTTCCTGGACACCGGTATTGACATTACCCACCCGGATTTCCAGAACCCGGACGGAACCACCCGCATCCGCTATATCTGGGACCAGTTTTATCCGTTGGCTCCGAATACCCCTCCACAGTACGGTTACGGCCAGGAATGGGACTGGAATGACATTAATGCCGGGCAATGCCCCCATCTCGACCCCTGGTGGCACAACGGGCACGGCAGCAATGTGGCAGGCGTTGCCGCCAGTGACGGATCGGCTGTGAATAATTACAAAGGGGTGGCTCCCAAAGCCGATATCATCATGGTAGCTATCAACGAACAGGAAGATTTCCTGATGCATGTGGCCGATGGCATCGATTACATTTTCAAAAAGGCAAACATCCTGGGCAAACCCTGCGTGATCAACACCAGCGTGGGCACCTACTTTGGATCACATGACGGCCGCGACCTTACCAGCCAAATCATTGACAACCTGCTGGAAGAAAAATCCGGCCGCGCGGTGGTGGCTGCCGCGGGCAACGCGGGCAAAATCCCATTCCATGTGGGCTACACGGCCACCCAGGATACCAGTTTCACCTGGTTTAAATACAATCCGGACCTGTCGGCTGTCTATTTCCAGGTCTGGTCAGAAGAAGGACAACTGGAAAACATCCACTTTTCTATCGGGGTGGACGATCCCGCGGATTTCAAGCACCGCGGGGAAACCCGGTTTTACAATATCCTTGCTGACCTGAACATGCAGGACACCACGGCTGCCTGGTTCCGGGATTCCATTTACTTCTACCAACACCGGCTGGGAATTATTGAAGTGTACATTGAAAAAAGCTTCGGGCGGTACGGGATGGATGTAATTATTTATCCCGACAGCCTGAATTATTACTGGAGTTTCCGCACCACGGGCAGTGGTCGCATAGATATCTGGTCAGCGCGGTATGTTACCGGAACATCCGACATGGTGTTGGCCGGTTTGCCATCCAGCAGCGTGTACCCCGACATTGTTTACTATCGGTTCCCGGACTTTAAGCAAACCATTGTTTCGAGCTGGCAGTGTTCCGATCATGTGCTTACCATGGGAAATTACGTCAACCGGAACCATTATATTGACTACAACGGAAACCTCCAAACGGTGAACGGCACGGCCGGAGACCTGGCCGGTTCGTCAAGCCATGGCCCCACGCGCGATCAGCGCATCAAGCCGGATGCCACGGCTTCGGCCAGCGGCACTTTGACGACCGGGGCGCTCAATTACATGAACATCCTGATCCAGGTCAACCCGGCCCTGGTGGCGCCAGGAGGCATGCACCGGATCAACGGAGGCACTTCCATGGCCTCGCCCGTGGGAGCCGGCATTGCCGCTTTGTATTTCCAACGCTACCCGCAGGCAACCTACCGGGAAGTAATCGAGGCCATCCGTTCGACTACCTATACGGATGGATTTACCGGCCAGAATTTACCCAACAATGCCTGGGGCTATGGAAAAGTCAGCGCTTACAGCGCGCTGACCGTTCGCAGGGGTTGCACTGATCCGGCCGCTTCCAATTACGATCCCCAGGCTCAGGTCGATGACTCTTCCTGTGTTTACCTGACCGGCATTCCCGGCCACGATAACCCGGAAAGCCTTCGCCTCTACCCTTCCCCGGCCGGTGAATACACGATATTGCATATCTCCGGTTATCAACCCGGGCAAACGATACGCCTACTCACTCCGCAGGGACAAGTGGTTATGAACCTGCCGGCTACGGGCGGGGAGCAATTCCTGTCGCTCAAAGACTTGCCGGCCGGCCTTTACTTTGTAACTTTACAGTCTTCCCACGAAATAACCGGGATGCAAAAACTCATTCACTATTAACTGCTTATGACTGAATCCAAAACCCTGGTAATCGACAAGTCCGTCATCCGGCAAAAGCTGGAACGGATGGCCTACCAGATTGTGGAAGAGAACTATGAAGAAAAAGAAATTATCCTGGCCGGGATCAATAACAAAGGGCTGCTTATCGCCCGTCAGTTGGCCGGGTATATTCGCAAAATATTGGAAGACGGTGAGGTGTGGGTCCTGCCCATCCGTGTATTCGCGGCCAACCCGGTGGCGGAAGAGGTTACGGGTAAAATTGATGAGCGGGTAAACGGAAAAGTGGTGGTAATCGTGGACGATGTGGCCAACACGGGCCGGACCTTGCTGTATGCCACCAAACCCTTCCTGGATTTCCTGCCGAAAAAAATCCAGATGGCCGTGCTGGTCGACCGGAAGCACAAGCTGTTTCCCATTACCCCGGATTTTATCGGAACCAGCCTCTCCACCACCCTGCAGGAGCATATCACCGTTATCGTGGAAGGCCGTTCGGTGCAGGCCGTTTACCTCGAATAATATGCGCTGACATGCCGTGCCAGTTCCGCGGGCGGTAAATGCACCGGGTCAATCACCCAATCACCCTTCAGATAATCCGGTTCGCGCTGCTTAAGCATTTCGCGGACAAGGGCCCGCAAGTGCTTCTTCCTTGCGTCTTCCAGCAAAGGCCGCTGGTCAGTCTCCTTTTCCAGCCGTTGGCACAATATGTCAATACCCGGTTTCAGGTAAACCACCAGCCCGTTTTCCCGCATCCATTCCCGGTTTACCTCCCGCAGGGGAGCCCCTCCCCCAGCAGCCAGAACAGTTGGTTCATTCCATTCCAGGGAACGCAAAACCTGGCTTTCCAGCTCACGGAAACGCGCTTCGCCCTGGTTTTGGATAATGTCAGCCACCGGCTCTCCGGCCTCCCGGGCAATCACTTCATCCAGATCGGTAAAAACCCAGTCCAGCGCTTCAGCCAGCGCCCGCCCGTACACCGTTTTACCGGCACCCATAAAACCGGTCAGGATGATGAGAGGCGGCTTCATACGTTGGCGCTTTTCACTTTCACCCGGGGATCCGTGACGGCATACAGCAGGTCCACCGTAAAGTTGATCAGCACAAAAATGATGGCAGCAGCCAATACCGAACCGAGAATTACCGGAAAATCATTCATCTCGATGGCCCGGACGGTTTCATAGCCAAGCCCCTTGAAATTGAAGATAATTTCCACAAAATAGGCTCCGGCCAGGAGGCTGGCAAACCACCCGGAAACCGAGGTAATCACCGGGTTGAGCGCGTTGCGTAAACCGTGCTTCAGGATTACGGCCCACTCCGGCAGCCCTTTGGCCCGGGCGGTGCGGATATAATCTTCCTGCAGCACGTCCAACATGGCATTGCGCCCCAACTGGGTAATGATGGCTACGGGCCGGATGCCCAGGGCAATGGCCGGCAGGATCAGGTTTTGCAAAACCAAGTGCCCATCGTAATCCCGCAGGCTGCCGATCATGTTCAGGCCGGTGACGGATTTCCATAAATAACCAAACAGAAAGCTTAACAGAATGGCCGAGAAATAACTCGGAACCGACACCCCCACGGAAGATATAAACACCGCCAAGCGGTCCAGCCAGGAATCTTTCCAGACGGCCGCGATGATGCCGAGCAGCAACCCGAATACCAAAGCGATCATCAGGGCTGCCAGGGCAAGGACGGCTGTATTGGCCAGCCCGTTTCCAATGATCTCGTCCACCCTGCGCCCGCTTTGCATCGACCGGCCGAGGTAAGGAGGCTTCAGGGCCAGCACCCGGTCATCCACCACCCGGAACAATGGCAGCAGGTGATATTCCCGTACGGTTTCCGCATCACCCGGGTGCACCCAAACGGGCGACAAATCGGTCAGGTAATGGCCCAGTCGCTCATACCACGGCTTGTCCAGCCCGTATTTTTCCATGATCAGTTCCCTGGTCTTAGCATCGGACCGCTGGTCCAGGCTGGCTTTGGTGGGGTCGATCTGAAGGATATAAAACAGGAAAAAAATGAGCAGCACCACTCCGCTCAATACCAGAAAGGCATAGCCAGTTTTTTGCAGTAAATAGCGGCTCATTGCGCCATGTATTTCTTCCGCACCTTTTCAAACGAAGGCGTATCTCGCCAATGCCATTTGGCCAGTATTTCACAGCCTCTCAGCAGGATCAGCCCCGGGTTGGAGCGTACCATGGTTTTCAGTTCGGTTTCATCGCCCACCAGCCAGGGGAAACCGGCTCCGGTTTCGGACACAAACCGGTCGATATCCGCATCGGAAGATGCCGTCACCCCCCATACCCTTCCGCCAGCTTCTGTCATGGCTTTGGCCAGGGCATTGATCCGGTCCATTTTCTTTTGCCGCGCGTGGCGGATATTGTAGCAAACGATAAACAACTTGTACCCGTCCAGTTCCAGCAAGCTGTCTGTCAGGTCCTCGCCATCACGGGTGGTGAGCCGGAAATTCTGGATTTTGGCAGGCACCCCGGGTTCCAGCACTTCGGTGCGCGTGTCAATAAATTCCCAGTTGGTTTCATAGTCTGCCGGGAACCGCTCGAATTCCTGCTCTTCTCCGGTTTGCTTGTTCTTGAGCCGGTAAAAGAACTTGAGCTTATCGGGGATGTCAATACGGTTTTCGCAAATATTGCTGCCCGCGGCATAGGGCCGGAAGTCCTTCAGCGGCAGGTGGTTCAGCGTGTGCAGGGCAAAAGCCAACGAGGCTACTATGCCCCCGGCCAGGATCAGGTTGGCGGTTAGCCGGTTTCGGAACGGGCGGATCTGTTTCCGGGATATAAATACCGGAAGTAAAAACGCCAGGATAATAATATCTTTCCAGAAAGACTCCCAGGGAGTCAGCTTTATGGCATCCCCGAAGCAACCACAGTCCGTCACTTCCCCGGTAATGGCCGCAAAAGCTGTTAAAAAGGTAAACCAGATCATCAGCAGCAGGGAAACCCAGCTCACTAATCTGGGCAGGGCCCCGCTCAGCAAGCCGAAACCCAGGGCTATTTCCAGCACGCACATAAAAACGGCCGCCTCCAGGGTGGTGTTCAGGAACAAAGCCGTATCAAACCACTGTAACAAGGTATAGTGGCCAAACACCTCGTAAAACTCTTCCAGCTTATAGGAAAAACCCAATGGATCATTGGCCTTCAGCAGGCCGGAAAGGATAAACAATACCCCCAGCAAATACCGGCTTATATCAGCTGCTCTCTTCATGACCGAATTTTAAGGTTATCAGGGCAAAAACGGCATAGTTGATAATATCCATGTAATTGGCAGCAGCCCCTTCTGATACTATGGTCTGCCCTTTATTGTTTTCAATTTGTTTCAGTCTCAGGATTTTCATCAGGATCAGGTCGGTAAAGCTGCTTACGCGCATATCGCGCCAGGCTTCCCCGTAATCATGGTTTTTGCGCATCATCAGCGCTTTGGCTTCCTCTGCCTTGGCATCATACAATGCCAGTAATTTCCTTTGCGGCATTTCGGTTTCGGTATTGCTGCCCAGTTCGAGCTGAATAAGGGCCATGATCCCATAATTGACAATGCCTGTAAATTCCGCTTCTGTTGATTCGTTGACCAACTTCGTTCCTTTTTCCTCAATGGTTCGTATCCGCTGCGCCTTGATAAAAATCTGGTCTGTCAGTGAAGACGGGCGAAGAATGCGCCAGGCAGCTCCGTAATCTTTATGCTTTTTGATAAAAAGATTGCGGCAGTCGGCTATGATGGAATCATACTGCGAGTTGGTATCTGTAATCAAGGTTTTGTCTAAATTTGGTGCATCAGCAAATCCGATGGCGGATAAATTTACGGTATTTACCCAAAAACAAACGCTTAATTGCCGGGGGCAATTACTGGTAATGGACAAGCCCCTGGTCATGGGCATTATCAACTGTACGCCCGACAGTTTTTTTAATGGCGGAGCCTTCCAGAGCCCGCAGCAAGCTGTTGACCGGGCCGGGCAAATGCTGGAGGAAGGTGCGGACATACTGGACATTGGCGGCATGTCGTCCCGCCCGGGGGCAAAACCTATAGGTACTGAAGAGGAAGCCGGAAGGGTATTGCCCGCGATTGAAGCCATGATAAAGGCTTTCCCCGGGGCCATTCTTTCTCTCGACACTTACCGAAGCGAA
Source organism: uncultured Chitinophagales bacterium (assembly GCA_964422925.1). Classification (GTDB taxonomy): domain Bacteria; phylum Bacteroidota; class Bacteroidia; order Chitinophagales; family S012-47; genus CAYRDC01. The sequence continues at coordinate 25,675 of CAYRDC010000011.1, forward strand.
GTGGCAAGGCCTGCCCTCGAAGCAGGAGTTTCCATCCTGAACGACATCACCGCGGGGCGGCAAGACCCGGAGATGTTTTCACTGGCGGTTTCCTGCGGAGCGCCTTATATCCTGATGCACATGCAGGGCATGCCGGATACCATGCAGCAAAACCCGCAATACAAAGATGTCGTGCTGGAAGTGACTGATTTCCTGATCGGACGCATGGACGCTGCCCGGAAGGCCGGATTAAAAGACGTGATCCTTGACCCCGGGTTTGGTTTCGGAAAAACCCTGGAGCATAATTACCTGCTGCTAAAACACCTGGAAGTATTTTCAACGCTGGGCGCTCCCGTACTGGTAGGCGTTTCCCGTAAATCCATGATCAACCGGCTGCTGAACATCCGGCCCGTGGAAGCGCTAAACGGCACCACGGCCCTGCACATGCTTGCCCTGGAAAGAGGCGCTTCCATACTCCGGGTGCACGATGTCCGGGAGGCCGTGGAAGCCGTGGAGATATTCTGTTACTTAAGGGATGTTCAGAATCCTTAGATTTGGCAATGAACTTATGACCCTCCTTTTCAAAATCTGGTTCCTTGAAATGCACTGGGTGGACCTGGTGGATATCACCCTGGTTGCTATCCTTTTGTTTCAGTTATTCCGTTTGGTCCGCGGGAGCCTGGCTTTCAATATACTCATCGGGCTCTTGCTGGTATATTTTGCCTCTGTTTTGGTTCGAACCCTGAACATGCAATTGTTGTCGCGCATCCTCGGCAATTTTGTGGATGTTGGGGTGCTGGCCGTGCTGATTGTTTTTCAACCGGAGATCAGGCGGTTTCTGTTATACCTTGGGCAAAGCAGCCGTTTCGGAGGGGGCGGTTTCCTGAAAGGTTTCAGCCTGCGCCAGATCTCCATTTCGAGGCAAAAATCCATACAGGTGCATGAAATCATCCAGGCACTGCATGCCATGTCGAGAAACCGGACGGGGGGCATTATCGTTTGCGCGGTAGCCAGCAAACTGCAGTCGTTTGCCGATACAGGTGTAACCTTGAATGCACGCATCTCCAAAGAACTGCTGGAATCCATCTTTTTCAAAAACAATCCCCTGCATGATGGAGCCGTAATTATTGCTAACGGGGTGATTAAGGCTGCCCGCTGCATCCTGCCGATTTCAGAAAACTCCAACCTGCCCCATTACTACGGGCTTCGCCACCGCTCAGCCATTGGCATCACGGAACAAAGCAATGCTGTTGCCTTTGTGGTGTCGGAAGAAACCGGGCAGATCAGCTATGCCCGGCACGGGGACCTCGTGGAAGACCCCTCGGACGCGGAAATTGAAAAATTATTGCTAAGCATTTTCTCCCGGCAGGTCCAGATGCCTCAAATGGCCTGATGGTCCCGGAACCAGGTCTCCAGTTCCTCCAACAATTTTTTCTTTCGCTCTGCAGGAGCCAGTGAACCGATCACGGCATTCCTTGACAGGGTAAGCAAATCATCCCGGTTTAATGCCAAAGCCTCGGTGACGGCCAGGAAATTATCCGTCAGGTATCCGCCAAAATAAGCCGGGTCATCGGAATTCACGGTAGCTATTAAGCCTTTGTCCAGCATCTGTTTCAGGGGATGTTTTCTTAAATCGGGCACCACCTGCAGGGCTTTGTTGGAAAGCGGGCAAACCGTGAGTACCATTTGATCCCGTACCAACCGTTCTAGCAGGGCCGGATCGTCCAGGCAATGATTACCGTGATCAATCCGGTCAACCTTCAGCAGGTCAAGCGCCTGCCGGACATATTCGGCCGGGCCTTCTTCCCCGGCATGGGCCGTCACGAAAAATCCGTCTTCCCGTGCCCGGGCAAAAACCCGCTGAAACTTTTCGGGTGGATTGCTCACTTCGGAACTGTCCAGCCCAAACCCGTCAATCCACTCCCGGTAGGGCATCGCTTCCTCATAGGTGGCCATGGCATCTTCTTCCGGCAAATGCCGGAGGAAACACAGGATCAGCCGACTGCTGATGTCATATTCCTCCCGGGCCAGGACCAGCGCCCGGTGAATCCCCCGGATGACATAATCAAAAGGAACGCCCCGGTCGGTATGGGTCTGGGGATCGAAAAAGATTTCCGTATGCCGAATATTCTCTGCCCGGCAATGCTGCAGGTAATCCATGGTCAGGTCATAAAAATCGGCCTCACGCTGCAAAACCCCCGCTCCTTCATAATACAGGTCCAGGAACTCCTGCAGGTTGTTGAAGCGGTAAGCTTCTTTCAGTTCATCCACAGAGGCATAGCGCAGGGGCACATTGTTCCGGACAGCCAGGCGAAACATCAACTCCGGCTGCAAGGTACCCTCGATGTGAAGGTGCAATTCCACTTTGGGCATCCCCCCGATAACAGATTTCAGGTCGGTCATAATCATTATTTACAGGCTAAATTATAAATCCGGGGAAAGCCTGAAAAACATTGCTACCAAATTGCCGTATGAGCCCCAAAGAACCTTGTCAATATGAACCGTAAAATACCTCTGATCGGACTCGTCTTTCCTGTTGCCATTTTACCGTTACTTTTACTAAACAGCCACTCAAACGGCCCGCTTCAAAACAGTAATTTACTGAGAGTTACCGGAGCGCCCGGGGAATATACCTGCAATTATTGCCACACCCAGTACCCGGATAACTCCGGCCTGGGAACACTGACTCTGGATTTTGGAAATGATCCTTATTATCTGCCCGGGCAAACCTATACCATTACCCTTACCCAGACCGGGTCAACTATCAATATGTACGGGTTCCAGCTTACAGCCCTGGATACGGTCAATCAAAGGGCCGGCACTTTTTTGCCGGTGGCGGGAACTGACACTTTCTTCATCAACCAGCGGCAATACATCGAGCATAACACTCCGGGTAGTACCGGATCCTGGACATTTCAATGGGTTGCACCACAAAACAATGCAGGAGATATCACTTTCTACGCGGCCACCGTGGCGGCTCAATACCCAACCGGGACCTCGGGTGACCGGACGTATTCCGTTGCGAAAGTATTCCCGGCCTTGCAGCAGCCGGTGGCCGGTTTACAGGCATCCGATACAGTGGTGTGCCGGGGTAACCAGGTCCAGTTCACGAACCTGTCGCAAAATGACGACAGCCGCGCCTGGTATTTCGAGGGAGGATCACCCGCCATGTCAACCCTAGATGATCCGGTGGTTACCTACACTAATCCCGGGCAATTCCAGGTGAAACTGGTGGTCAGCAATCCCTTGGGAAGTGATTCAGTAGTAATGGAAAAGTACATCCATGTAAATTCCGAACCGGATGGTGCGCTCGAAGCCCAGGATGTTTCCTGCTTTGGTTACCAGAACGGTTCCCTGTCCTTTCAGCCGGCAGCGGGAGCAGGCCCGTTCAGCTACCAATGGTCCAACGGGCAAACGGCTTCAGCCGCCACCAACCTGCAGGCCGGCATTAGCTATTGCGTTACCGTGACGGACAGCAAGGGATGCAGCGCCAGCTTTTGCGGGCAGGTAAGCCAGCCCCAGGAACTTACCGCCACGGCCAATGCCACGCCTTCCCATGCCGTCAATCCGGATGGTTCCATTGACCTGACCGTATCGGGCGGTACACCTCCTTACGCCTTCCTATGGTCAACCAGCGACACGGCCGAGGACCTGCAAAACCTATACGCGGGAACCTATCATGTCACCATAACGGATCACAACCAATGCAGCAAAACCCTGAACATAGAAGTTCCCCTGGCTACAGGGGTGAGAACCCTTTCGGCCGCCTCTCTGAAAATATATCCTAACCCGGCCCGGGAATCTGTTACTGTCAGCGGCCTGCAGTCCGACCGTAATTACACCCTGACTGTGTTCAACATTGCCGGCAACCGGGTCCGTACTGAAAAACTCAAGCCCGGACAGGATACGTTCATCCTGCACCTGAATTCCCTGCCTCCGGGATCCTACTTCCTGGAAATACAATCCGCGGGTGACAGCCGTATCCTCCCTTTCCAGGTGCAATAAACCGACCGCTTGGTGAATTGGCGCCCGGGTACTATTTTTAGCTCCGGTGGATATCCTGTTGCTTGTCCTTGGCGCCATAGTGATGCTGGCCGGCATCATCGGGTGCGTTGTACCCGTTCTGCCGGGCCCGCCCCTGAGCTACGCGGGCTTGCTTCTGCTTCATTTCACCCGTTTCGGGCATTTCAGCATAAGTTTTCTGCTCATTTTTGCCGGCATCGCTATTCTCGTAACGGTTCTCGATTACATCGTTCCCATTTTGGGAACCAAAAAATATGGCGGCAGCAAAGCGGGGGTCTGGGGCTCCACCATCGGCCTGCTGGCAGGTATGTTTTTCTTTCCGCCATTAGGAATTATTATCGGCCCTTTCACAGGCGCTTTTGTTTTTGAAATGTTGCGCGGAGCGGGCGCTTCAAAATCCTTCCGTTCCGCCTGGGGCTCCTTTGTAGGGTTCCTCTTCGCCACCGGCTTCAAGCTCATGGCCTCTTTGGCTATGGCTTTCTATTTTGTAAAGGCTGTTTTCTGAGTTCAAACCGGGGAAAACCAATGCCGTTCACCTGTTGTTAATCATTATATTTGTACGGAAAAATATTTTTTGCTACATTGTATTCCGGTAAGCAGAGCATTTCACCCAAAAAGCCAATTATTCCTGATATATCGTGATATATTTTACACCAAAATTCATATGCCATGAAAAAATTGTACGCATGCCTTGGAGCTGTTTTGCTGATCACTGTTCAAGCGGCTTTCGCCCAGGGAAGCTGGAACACATTAACTTCACCAACGAACCATGATTTATGGGGCGTATTTTTCCTGGATGATTTAAACGGGTGGGTAGTCGGTGACAGTGGCACTATATTAAAAACCACGAACGGGGGGCAGACCTGGGACACACCAGTCACACCAGCAGGAACCGAAAACATAAATTTGCGCGATGTGATCTTCATTGACCAGAATGTGGGCTACATAGCCGGTGAATACAAATGCCTGAAATCCACTGATGGCGGAGGCCATTGGTTCTGGCTCACCGACCCGGCATCTGATGCAGTGGCAGCCAAAGGCAACCGCCTGGCTTATATCCAGACTTCCGAAGTTTACACCTCGACCGACCAGGGAGCCACCACCACGCAGCATATCAATGTGTCATCGAACAATACCCTGCTGCGCGATATCGATATGCTCGACAGCATTACGTTAATTGTCAGCGGTGCGGTAGGAGGCATATTCCGGTCAACCGACTTCGGCAATACCTGGACTGATGTATCGCACGGAACCGAACAGGTATATGAAATGGATTTTCTGGACGCGACAACCGGTTGGTTTTGCGCCACGGGCGGAAAAATCGCCAAAACCACTGACGGAGGGCAGACCTGGACAGACCTGGCCACGCTGACCGGTTTCCAGTGGTTCTACGACATTGATTTTCCAGATGCCAGCACGGGATTCGTGGTTGGCGACTGGAAGGGCCTGCTCAAAAGCACGGATGGCGGGCAGACCTGGGCGCGTGAAACCATCAACGGGGCGGACACTTCGGTGGAAACCTGGCGCGGAGTGCATGCCCTGCGGGCCGATTATGCCTTTGCCGTAGGCGACAGCGGGGCCATCGTGCGGCTGGGTGTACCCGCGGGAATTCCGAAACCGCTGATTGCGGAAAAACTTGTTGTTGCCCCCAACCCTTCAACTGGCGCATTTCAACTGGAACTTCCAGGAAGCAGTTCACGCTGGGATATCCGCGTCATGGACCTCAGCGGAAAAGTGTTGGCATCCTATACCGTGCAGCCTTCCGGTACCCTTACGGTAAATACGCACCTGTCCAACGGGCAATACCTGCTCGAGGCGGTGTCAGGCTCCACCCGGCTGATCACCAAATTCCTGATTGTACAATAGGAAAAAAGGTTATCTTTAAAAGGCGGGAGCAATCCCGCCTTTCTTTTTCATTGCAGGGATTAAACCAGTGACATTGAATAAACTGTTGATAATTGTCTGCCTTTCGTTGCCGCTGGGCAGTTGCCAACCCATGTGGGATACCGTGCAGGTGGAGAACCTGAACGGCAATCAAATCAGCATTTTCGGGCACGGGGGCATGGGGATCCACAACAAATTACCGATCGATTCCAGGGCTTCCATCCTGGAATGCATTGAAATGGGCAGCGATGGCACTGAGATGGATGTGCAACTGACGGCTGACGGGGAACTGGTGGCATTTCATGATGCGGATCTCAGCGGGATGACCCGGTGCTCCGGCACTATCCATGAAAAAACCGTTGCGGAAGTGACGGCCTGTTCGTTCAATAACGGTTCCCCGCTGGCAACCGTCCGGGAAATCCTGCAAGCAATCCCTGACCTGTCAGAAATGATCATAACATTTGACTGTAAATTGTACGGAGGAACGGCCGGCAGCCCTTTCTATGAACAATACGCAATGGCCATTGACAACATAGCCCGCGATTTCTCCATGGGTAACCGGTTGTTCATCGAATCGCAGGACAGCAGTTTTTTGCGTGCCGTGCGGCAGGTAAACCCGGCCCTTCCCCTGTTTATTTACCCACCTGATTTTGAAACCGGCATAAGCATTGCCCGAAAACTGGACCTCTACGGAATAACCATTTCAGTGAGGGATATCACGGCAAAACAAGTGCAGCAGGCCCACGCGGAAGGGTTCCGGGTCACCCTATGGAATACCAATACCCGCAAAACCAACCGGGAAGCCGTTTTGATGAGCCCGGATTATATCCAGACCGATAACCTATCTTACCTGCTACGCCATGCCGGGAACTTACACTAAAACACTCATTCATCTGAAATTTTCAGTTTGTAAATTCGTTATGGTTGTGCAGAAAACAGGCAGCCATCATGCGCATCACCCACTGGATCAGCACCCTTTCCGGCAGCACGTTTATCAATTATGTCAAAGCCCTGAAAGGGAACCGTCCGCCTTTCCGATTTTACCCGAAATTATCAGCCTCCGCGGCCATATCCATGATGGTAAGCCCCCTGGCATGGTTCGAGCAGATCAGTTTCGGGCCGCGCCTGGGGAAACTACACTGTACGGAACCCCCGGTATTCATCATCGGCCACTGGCGTTCCGGCACCACTTACCTGCACAACCTGATGAGCCGGGACCCGCAATTCGGTTATTTCACGACCTACCAGAGCCTGTTTCCGCATACGGCTCTGATCGGCCGGAAAATATTCAAACCCTTTGTGAAAGGAATGATCCCGGCCAAACGGCCGGCAGATAATGTACCATTGGCTGCCGATTATCCGCAGGAAGAAGAGTTCGCCTTAGGCAATATGAACCCGTATTGCTTCTACTATTGGTGGTATTTCCCCTCCAGAACCGAGGAATTTTTTCAGAAGTATTTGTTGCTGGAAGGCCTGGGAGAGAAGGAAAAACTCCGCTGGCAAAAGGACTACAAACTGCTTTGCCGCAAAGCGCTGATCAACACCAACGGGAAAATATTGCTTAGCAAGAACCCGCCCAATACCGGCCGCGTGCAAGTGCTAGCGAAAATGTTTCCCGGAGCCAGGTTTATCCATATCTACCGGAACCCGGTTATGGTGTACTTGTCTACCAAACGCTTTTTCCTGGCCACACTGCCTGACCTGGCCCTCCAGGAATATTCTGAAGAGGAAGTAATTGACAACATCTTTTTCGTATACCGGGAACTTATGAAACGATGGTTCCGGGACAGTTGGATATTACCGAAGCAATCCTACCTGGAAATCCGGTATGAAGACCTGCTGGAACGACCGCTGGAGGAACTGGAAAAAATATACCGGCACTTGGGGCTGAAAGGATTCGCAGAGGTAAAGCCAGGATTTGAAGATTATATTAACAGCCAGCAAAGCCATCGTCCGGCCTCTTACCAAATTACCCGCCAGGAACTCGACCGGATACTCGATCAATGGCAGTTTGCCATGGACCGCTGGGATTACAGCCTGCCCGCCAATCTTCGGATTATTTGACCTGAATATTTCATTATTACGCTGGTTTTGTATCTCCAAATTTTTTATTACCTTGTACAATTATTTTCAATACCTAACCTGCCAAAATCAGAAAATCATGAAACGTATCATTACCCTTTTAGCCTGCGGGGCAGTGCTTTTCATTGCCCCGGCAGAAGCCCAGCTTAATTTCCAACGACTGCTCGGAGACAGCGATGACGAATTCTTTTACGATGTGAAAACCACTGCGGATGATGGTTATATTTTAACCGGATATACCACTTCCACACTGACCGGAGGCAAAGACCTGTACCTGGTCAAAACCGATGGGGATGGTGTTCTGCAATGGGGCCGGGCCTTTGGCGGAGCCGCTGATGATATTGGCTATGCGGTTATTGAAATTTCCGGCAACTCGGGTTACCTGGCGGTTGGCTCCACCAACAGTTTCAGCGCTACTGGCGACCGCGATATCCTTGTGGTGCGCGTTGATATGAACGGAAACCTGTTATGGGCAACCCAGTACGGAACCCCAAACTACCACGAAGAAGCAAGGGATGTAGTCAGAACCTCAGAACAGGGACAGGTGGCATTCGCGCTGACCGGTTTCCGTTCCGATTTGACGGGGCTGCAGGCCTCTGACCTCATTGTTCTGAAATTCAGCAACAGTGGAAATATCCTTTGGTCACGCGCTATGAACTTTATGTTCAACGGGGTGGTGCTAAGCGACAAGGGATATGCCCTCATCGATAACGGAATGGGTGAATTGTATGCCACAGGCTCGGTAATCGACCCGAACGGAACCGCCTGGGATGTCGCTTTGGTGAAAGTGGATCCCAACGGGAATATTTTGTGGCATTATAAATACGGTGCCGGAAACCATGAGGAAGGATTCGCCATTGACCGCAATGAAATGGGTGGCTATGTGATTACAGGCTATACTTCGAGTTTCGGTGCCGGAGGCGATGACGTGCTGCTGATGCGGGTGGACCCCAACGGCCAGATGGTTTGGAATATGGCGTACGGCACACCCGGAAATGAATATGGTGAAGATGTCATTATGACCCTTGACGGGAGCCATGCGATTACCGGTTACACGGACAGCCGCACACCCGGCTCAAACGATGCGCTTTTGATTAAAACCGGTATAAACGGAACTTTCACCTGGGGCCATCTCTACGGAGGCATTGGCAGTGATGAAGGATATGGGTTGGTGCAACCGGACAACACCGGCTATCTGCTGGCAGGACTTTCGTGGGACAGCTTTGGCCCGATCGATATGGAAGGATATATGGTGCGTACCGATGCCACCGGGGATGTTGTGTGTCATGATACCGCCTGGAATTTTTCTTCCATGTCGCCACAGTTTAAACGTGACAGCCTGGTTGCCATGGTGGATACCAATATGACGCTCCGCCTGCCTCAATTGATTATCGATTCGGTGGATGAAGATTCCCTGCTATGCGGAATCCTGACCGGGATCAAACCGGTGGAAAGTAACACCGGTTTCAGCATATTCCCGAACCCGGGCCCGGCACCGTACCAGCTTTCCCTGCCCGGAATTTCCGGAGAGATTACCGTTGAAGTCCATGATCTACAGGGCCGGTTGGTACACCGTCAAAAAGCTCAGATTGAGCCGGGTATGGAATCCGTATGGCTCGACTTTCGCAGTAGCAACGGGGTATACCTGGTTACGGTGAAACACCGCAAAGGCCTGATTACCAAAAAACTTGTAAAGAACCGGTAAACGCCTTACCATACCGGGCCGGATTTTTTGGACTTAGCAAAAAGCCGGGTGTTACGTATCTTTGCCCTTCCTGCAAAGCCCAAACGGAAAACCTGTACCTATGCTGATCATACAGTTTTATGACGATACCCTCGCCCATGCTTCCTATGCCATTATCAGCGCAGGCGAAATGGCCGTGGTTGACCCGGCCCGGGATCCATCACCGTATTATCAGCTGGCCCGGGAGCAAAGGGCCGGCATCAAAGCCGTCATCGAAACCCATCCGCATGCGGATTTTGTAAGCAGCCACCGGGAAATAGCCGAAACCACCGGGGCGGTCATCTTAGTCAGCCGGCTTTTGGGCGCTGCTTACCCGCACCAGGGATTTGATGACGGGGATGTATTCCGGGCGGGAAAGGTTACCCTGCATGCGATGAACACCCCGGGCCACTCGCCTGACAGCATTTGCATCCTGCTCAAAGATGAGAACGGAAAAGACTATGCCCTGTTTACAGGCGATACCCTGTTCGTGGGCGATGTGGGCCGGCCCGATCTACGCGAGAATGTGGGCAACCTTAAAGCAAAAGCGGAAGAACTGGCCCGGGCCATGTACCGCTCCACCCGGGAAAAGATCATGCCCCTAAACCCGGATCTGTATATTTACCCGGCCCATGGGGCGGGTTCGCTGTGCGGCAAAAACCTGAGTGAAGACACCTTCAGCACCCTTGGGCGGGAACTCCGCGAAAACTACGCCCTGCAGGAAATGGATGAAGAGACTTTCGTACAACGCCTCATTGCGAACCAACCGTTTGTACCGGCCTATTTCCCCTTTGACGTGGAAATCAATAAAAGCGGAGCGCCTGCTTTCGAGGAAAGCATACGCCAGGTGCACCGTTTGCCGGCCGGATCTGTTCCGGAAGGGGAAATCCGGGTGATAGACCACCGCCCACCGGAACAATTCCGGGCCGGGCACGTTCCGGGCAGCCTGAACCTTCCGGATGACAGCAACCTGGAAACCTGGCTGGGTACCCTGGTTGCACCGGGTGAACCGTTTTACCTTATTGCGGAAAATGAAACAACGCGGGAAAACTTTATCCGCAGGGCCGCCAAAATCGGGTATGAAACCCAGATCAAAGGTGCCTGCCTGGTCCCACCCAATGCCACGGAAAGAAGCCGGGAAACTGACCTGCAACATTTCCACCGGCACCAGGACGATTACCTTATCCTGGATATTCGCAATGTCGCAGAATATGCCGAAGGGCCATTTTTTGAAGACAGCCTGAATATTCCATTGCCGGAGCTGAACCAGCGTTCCGGGGAGCTCCCGGCCGGGAAACCGCTAATGGTGCATTGCCTGGCCGGTTACCGTTCAGCCATAGGCAGCAGCCTGCTGGCAACCCTTCGCCCCGACCTTGAAATCCATGACCTCGGCCCGGCCGTGAAACAATTCAAACCCACGGAAACCGGATAAACCCTCTCCCCTATGCCCGGATGGACAAATCTGAACGCTATTAGTTTTGCTGAAAAACTCCGCAATGAGCCGGAAACCCTGCTGCTGGATGTGCGGATGCCCGCGGAATTCCATGCCGGGCACCTGGAACAGGCCTGGAACCTGGATATATACCGGCCGGATATCGTGGAAGAATTGTTGCGCCTGCCCCTTGGAAAGCCCGTATTCGTTTACTGTGCCCATGGCATCCGCAGCATACAGGTATGCCGTTACCTGGCTTCCCGGGGATATAAAGAACTTTATAACCTCACCGGGGGTTATATGGAATATCTGAAAACCTTTACATCACAAAAAACCTGTTGAATTATGCTCAGAACAATCCGCTGGATGGCCTGGTTGCCTGTGGCGCTGGTAATGATTTCCTGCAATTCAAGCGCCCAGTCGCAGGAACAAGTGTATGAACGCCTCAATCCCACTGAATTCAACAACACCCTCCATCAACTGGACAATGCCCTGTTGATGGACGTCCGCACCCCGGGCGAATACGCAGAGGGGCACATACAGGACGCGGTGAATATCAATGTCACGGCTTCCGATTTTGAAAAGAATATTGAGAAACTGGACAAGGACCAGCCCGTCCTGGTGTATTGCCGCTCCGGCCACCGCAGTCAGAAAGCAGCCAAATTGCTGCAACAACACGGATTTTCAAAAATCTACGAGCTGTCCAACGGCATTATGGGATGGCAGTCAGCCGGTTTTCCGGTGGTGAAATAGGGCCGGCTGATACCGGTAGCGAAACAATTTACCGCCCTGGCCTGTGCTTTACGGATCCCAGGAAAATGCGATCCCTGAACACAGCTTTCAGCCCATAAGAAAAATCAAACCTTCGGGCGGGCATGTCATAATACCCGTAAAAGAACACCCCGCCTGTGAAATATTTATTAATATTGCCCGACAGGTTAAACCTCCCCAGCAGCATTTTCCGCTCGGGTAAGGTGTATTCACTGTTCAATTCGGAAACACTGCCTAACAGCACTTCTCCCTTGGGCGCGATAAAATGGTAAGCGTGCCAGTAAGCCACCGAAAGCTTCCAATAATTGTTCTGTAGCCACAATCCCAATGATGTGGCATAGCCTTTTGTAAACGGTTCGGAATTAGGCAGCGGGTAATCCGGTACGGAAAGCGCGTTGTACCAATAGATCCTCGAATCCAGGCCGGAAACCAAACCGCCTGATGAAGTCAATCCGGCTTCCAGGCTGAAGCCGCTCATGCCGTTCCATAAAGTTTGCACGGCATCCGGGCTGTTGTCAATCTGTCCGCCTTTGTGAGCGATCAGTGACTGTAGCAGCACGGATACGCGGACGCGGTGTTCCTTCCCGGAAGTCCATTGGTTAACCGTTCCTGCCAGGATCTCCTCCTGGTAAGGATTGTCCCGGTAAATAAACCGCGCCCACTCAAGCCAGGTATCGGAATAAAAACGGGGTGAATGCCATACGGACTGAAAGCCGTATTCCACGGGATGCTCGTAAAACCGGTCTGTCCGGTACAAGGCCTCGGTAAGATAGTGGTTCTCAAAGTTATTGATATGGCCCACGGTTAACCGCCAGTGAGGCCTTGCCTGCCAGCTGGCAGAAAACAAGGGCAGCAGCTGGTCAAAGCTGTCCGTACCGTAATACAACAGTGCATGCAAGCCGGCTTCCAGGATCACATCTTGTCCGGGTTTATACACTATCTGTGCCTGGATATAATTGCCTATCCCTGTCCATCCCTCGGACAACGGGGAAAAATATTCATTGTTTTTCAGGAAAAAAGTATTGTTGATTTTCAGGTACACCGTATCGGTATCCGTGACGGAAATCCGGTAATTCCCACTCGGAATGGTATAGCCCGGTTTTGTGCATACAATCCCGGAAGCGATCAACCATAGGGGGAAAAGTTGCAAATACCTTGACATGCTCTTTTGTATGCTTAGAGGCCAAAAATACATTTATTCAGGAAAGGTTCTTTCCGGGATTGTGCGCCCGGATATGGCTCCATGCGGGGATTTATTGGGAAATCAGCAACACATATGTATTATCCAATGGTAAAACCCAGCTACGGGCATTCTCGAAATTAACAAAAAGGAGGATATGGGCAGGTAGCTGTTACTTCTCAGAATCTCATCAAGCAAATGGATGAACTTCCTTGTTTTCAAAATCGTGATTCCAATTTGCAGGATTCTCTATAATGTATTTCCGGAGTCTGGATAATTCTTTTTGGTTACGTATAATATGTTCTTAATAATTACGCTGCCATACCGGGACACCCGGTGTGTTCCGTAAGATATTTATCTGCTTTGTTACCGCAGATTTATACCCTCTAACAATAACTCCCAGGTTTTTTGACGGTGATTTAAATTCGGATATAGGGACGTATGACCATACGCCCCTACAATTATCAATAATAATGATTCCATGTATGTGATTTGGCATGATTATAAATTGATTTATTTGCACATATGGTCGAATTTTAGATGTCCTTAACCATTCATCCCGGGCAATTTCTCCAAAATCATTTAAAAACATTTTCGGTTGCTAATCATTCTTGCAAATCGAAATATCCCCAAAAAGATTTTCCCGATCCTTACAAACTATAGTAACGACATATGCACCTGGTTTTGAATATTTATATCCTTTCAATCGGGTGGTATGTCGCCTGTGGAAATCAGGTTGGCATTTCATACACAAGGCATTACCATTAGGCAATAGAAACTAAAGAGGAAACGCGCTCCTGCTAATCATCATCTAAATTATAAAAAATATGTTGATATTTATGAATATCCTGGTGTTGATTCAGAAAAGGACATTTATGATAATATTATTAACATCGCGATTGCACTTCTTTTCATCATTTGCATAGTAGTTATTATAACAGTTCTTTTTTATTAACCTGATTGGTTATTTATCAGCCACAATCATTGCACAAATACCCTTTCAACTGCAAACATGCCAGATTCCGCCAGATGAGACCATGAACAGAATCATCCACAATCGAACCTAAATACGGCTTATTCATGGTATCCGGTTTAGTCTCCCCGAATCCTTACTTTTACAATACCAATGCAGGGCCGGGCGAAAAACACCAATTATGCACTGCCCAAGTCTTCATCCAATACCAGCATACAGGGTTGGATTGTGGCCGGGGGCATGCTCCTGCTGGGCGCTAAATTTGCCGCCTGGCTCCTGACGGGTTCCAACGCCATCCTGACCGATGCGCTCGAATCCATCATCAACGTGGTGGCCGGCCTGTTCGCCCTGTACAGCCTCTGGCTGGCGGCCAAACCCCGTGATGAAGACCATCCCTACGGGCATGGGAAAATCGAATTTATTGCGGCTTCGGTAGAGGGGGCGCTGATCGGCCTGGCCGGTTTGATCATAATCGGGAAATCGGTATACAACCTGGTGTACCCGCATGAAATTTCGCACCTCGATACGGGTATATGGATCGTGGCGGGGGCCGGGGCGGTTAATTATTTCATGGGCTGGCTGGCTATCCGGCAGGGCAGGAAATCGCATTCCATTACCCTGGAAGCAGACGGCAAGCACCTGCAGAGCGATGCCTGGTCTTCAGCCGGCATACTGGTTGGCCTCGTAATTATCTGGCTGACCGGCCTGAACTGGCTCGACAACGTAGTGGCCATTCTCTTCGGCATCATCATTATGGTAACGGGCTACCGTATCCTCTCGCGCTCCATCGCGGGCATAATGGATGAGGCGGACTACGAGCTGCTGGGCGAAATGATCGAAGCCCTGGACAAAGACCGCAGCGAAAACTGTATTGACATGCACAACCTGCGCGTCATCAAGTATGGTTCCATGCTGCATGTAGACTGCCATATCACGGTGCCCTGGTATTTCAATATAAGGCAGGCGCATATTGAGCTGGAGCATGTGGAGAATATCCTGAACCGGCAGTTTGGCAACAGGGCCGAAGTCTTCATCCACACCGATCCCTGCCTGCCGGAATCCTGCCCGCATTGCCTGTTGAAAGATTGCGATGTGCGCCAAAAACCCTTTGCCAGGCGCATCCCCTGGACCCTGGAAATCGTCATGCAGAACCGGAAACATGGAAAATCCATTGCATAAACCAAACCTGATCGAATGCCATACATTGAAGTAATCCCTTACCGGGACGCAGAAGGCCGTTTAAAGGAAATCTATGACGACCTTATGAAAAAAAGGGGCAAACTGGCTGCCGTGCATACCATTCAAAGCCTGAACCCGGAAAGTATTGTCAACCACATGGATCTGTACCTGACGCTGATGTTCGGAGCTTCTCCCCTGCGCAGGTACCAGCGTGAAATGATGGCCGTGGTGGTTTCGGTGACCAATCAATGCCCCTATTGCGTGCAGCATCACGCGGAAGCCCTGCTGCATTACTGGAAAGACCCCGGAAAAGTGGAACAGTTGAAATCCGATTACCGCCAGACCGGGCTCGATAGGCCAGACCTTGCCTTGTGCGAATGGGCCGAATTCCTCACGGCCAACCCTGCCAGCGATCCGGAATCAATGACCGGCCGGCTGAAAGCGGCCGGGTTCAACGACCGGGCCATCCTGGACGCTACACTAATCATTTCCTATTTCAACTTTGTGAACCGGATCGTCCTGGGGCTCGGGGTGGAAATAGAACAGGAAGGAGCCGGAGGCTATAAATACTGATAATGCCGGGTCCTGTTATTGCGTTACTGTTAAAACACTTTGCTATGAAGCTTTTGAAAATATTGTTTCCTGCGCTGATGCTGATGGTTTTTGGAAGCGCCTGCAAAAAAATGAATGAAACCCGGGTCATTATTGAAAAAGCCGTTACCCTGAGCATGGATACCATGCCAAACGGTTATTACTGGGATCCGGGCTCTCCCACAGTGGGCGATATCTGGCCCGACCTGGCCATTGTCGGGCAGGCAGGCACGGAAGTGCATTACGATGTAGATCCTTCGCTGTCCTTTACCATCCCGGTTAACGATACACAGGTATTTTACCTGTCGCCCGCCCAGCGTGACACTTTTTCTTTTTACCTGGGCCTGATAGATTATGACGACACTAAAACCGATATATTCGGCCACACCTACTGGGTTTATCAATATATCATCCCTCAGCAGGCCATTCATCCATTCTCCGATACCTCTCCGGTCGTGCTCAGCAATGGAAATAACAGCATGGCCGTTTATTTCCAGGTTAAAAGCAGGCGCTGATCAGGCTGAATAATTCAAAAGGTTCCAGTATATTAGTCCAAAATTTTTTACTCCATGAGCGGAAAGCCTTGTACCATTACCTTAGCATTTACACTCCTTGGAATAATAATGTTTAGCCCGGCCTGTAAAAAAGTGAGTATGGAAACAAACCTGACCGGAACCTGGACAGTGAGTAAATACTTCAAGAACGGAGTGGATTCCACGGCAAATTTCAATATGCGCTTTTTTGACTACGCCATAACTTTTTTCGATGACCACGATTTCGCGGAAAGCTACAAAAGCCTTGGGGTGCTGCCCATTAACAACACCGGCTCCTGGGAGCTGACCACCAAGCTATCCGAATTGAAGTTGGTTACCGCCACCGAAACGCGGGTGTACACGATCAACAACCTCACGGCTTCTGAACTGGATATGGAAAATTCAGAAGAGCGATTCCTGATGTCGCCAAAGTAAACCGGGCCGGTAAGTTATTGCCTGGCTCGGGATAAACATGGTGCGAGAAGGATTTCCATTTTAATTTGCTCTTATATTTTTCCGGCTTTTTAGCAACAATTATTGTCTCTACCCGTAAGAATGTTCTGACAAACTATTCAGCTGACGAATACAAGCGAATAAAAGAAGTCTGCTACATCAGACAGTTTGTGAGGTGTTGCCGGGAACGTACGATACATCGTGCGTTCCCTTTTTTATTAAAAAACCCTGCCGGGTCGGCAGGGTTTGAAAGTTATTTGAAAGCAAAGCCGTATTAACCGTTCTTTGCTCCTCCGGCCACCATCAGGGAGGCGCCCATTAAGCCCATATCCTTCAACAGAAGAGGCATTAAAGCCATCATGTCAGCTCCTTCCTTCATCAGGCCGGGAATCCAAATAGTAAGGATGAAAATAAGCATAAGCAGAGCCAGGCCCATACCGGCCCAGTAGGTCATTTTGTTGAGGATAACGGCCAGGCCGCCCGCTACCAGGGCCACTCCGATCAGGTAAACCCAGAATTTAGCCCCGGGCAGCCATCCAGGCACCATGCCGGTCATGTCGCTGGCGTTCATGAAATGGTTTACCCCAAATACCAGGAACATTAATCCCAGCAGAAATTTTCCGATGGTTGTCAAGTTTTTCATAAGCATAGGTTTAGTTAGAAATTTATGTATCAATTGCGTTTTATAGGGTTAATTTACAAAATCCCGGTAAATTCATACAGCCTGCAGAAATTTAGTAATCTGAAATTAGTACAAACTTTCCCATTCAAAGAATCCGATTATTCACAAATCCTGTCTTTTTCACCCGGGTCTGCGGAGGTTTACCTGGTTTAGTACAGATAAAATTTATGACTCGTTATCAAAAAATTTATTGAGCAACCGGGAAAATTGCCTCGTCATTTTATGCGTAAAGTCCTTATTGCCGAACCGGGCGACCCACCGGATCCCGGCTACGGCATTGGTCAGGAAGATTTCATCCGCTTTTCCCAAATCAGTCACTGCCACGGAGGTTTCCCGGCAGGGAATTCCCATTTCTTCAGCCAGTAACAGGATATGATTTCGCATTATTCCGGCCATGCAGGATTCCTCCAGGGAAGGCGTTATCAATTGTTTTTCCCGTACGAAGAAAACATTGCTGGCCGTAGCCTCGGCTATGCGGCCATGCACATTCAATAGAAGCGCATCGTCCCAGCCGGCTTTATGGGCATGACGGGCGGCCAGTATATAGGGCAGGGCATTGGCGGTTTTGAAGGGAGCCAGTGGGCCTTCCATTACAGGCTGCCGTGCAAACAGCCCCAGTGTCAATCCCTTGCCGTTAAGCGGAAAACCCGGAAAATCCAGAGGCTCTACACCGGCAAACCATCCCGCATGGTCCGAATCGGGCAGGTATTTTCCGTCCGAGTCCCGGTAAACCACCAGGCGGATAATGCCTTCCCGGACATTATTCCGGACGGCCAGTTGTTTAAGCCGTTCATCCAGTGTATCCGGATCAGGCAGGGAATTTTCCAGGCCAAGCAATTCCATACCGCATTGCAGCCGCGCCAGGTGTGCAGGCAAAAACGGAATCCGCGAACTCGTATAACGCATGGTTTCATACAAGCCGTCCCCGTAACGTACGATACGGGAATAAAGCGGAATCCGGGCTTCGCTCTCACTGACAAACCTGCCGTCCAATAAAGCTATTGCATGGTCCATTGCCTAAATATAGGCTTTGCCTGAGATTTGGCAAAAAGGAATAATGATGCATTTAATTCATACTTTAGCTTAAAACCAATACCATGAAAAAGTATTTGTTCATTCTGATGATTCTGGCAACAGGTTTTCTGATGACAGAGGCCTGCAACCCGGAAAAGAAAGCCGAAAATCCGAATGCCAGTCCGGAAGCGGTTGTGCAGGTGGTATTTGACGCGGCCAATTCAGGCAACCTGGACGTATTGCCTTCGCTGTGCGACCCCCTGGGCGAAAATGACGAGGATGTGCAGCGAATATGTGAAACGGCAGATGGATTACAAGACCAGTTCATTGAATTCTTCAAAGATGGCAAGATTTCAGGTCCGGTACAGACTGAAGGGAACGAGGCAAACGTACCCGTAACCTTTAACAACGGGGATACGGATAATATCCGGTGCATTCAGCGGGACGGGCTCTGGTACCTTTTCGGTATGTAATTCAGGCAGACTTCAGCCCGTCAATGTTTCAGAAAACGTTGCACTTCGGTATACGTTCCGCTTTGCCAAACCAGGAAATAAACGCCCGGTTTGAGATCGGATACATTCAACCGGTACCTGCCTGCCATGCCGGAAGGCACGACCGGCCCGAGGGCTTTCTGCCCGTTTATGGAGAAAATCTCAACCTGGACATCCCCCCTCAGGTTGCCCGATGATTTAATGGTAAGCCAATTGGAAACCGGGTTGGGAAATACCAGCAGGGCATTAGCCGGTAAACCGACAGCAGCTACCTGACGAATATCCGAATACTCCGCGGAACCGTCTTCATCAACCATTTTCAAGCGGTAGTAAAGGGCCTCCGGAGGGGCATTCCCGTCCAGATACTGGTACTCATCCTTACCGGCATTTACCGATGCAATATCCTCAAAATCCCTGGCGTTCCGGGAGCGCTGGATGACATACTTATCAAGGTTTAGTTCTTCTCCGCTCTGCCAGGTGACCTGTACCTCCTGATTCACCCGGTATGCGTTAAAGGTCAGCAAATTAACCGGCAGCAGGTTGCTTGGCCCGGTAATTTCAAATTCATCAATGGCAACCCCCACATCCGTTACGGAATTGTCGGTTTTAAACGCAAAGCGGAAGGCTACATCGTTGTTCCCTGCCAGGCTGCTCATGTCATAGCTGTACAGAGCAAAAGACGAGCTGTGATTTCCGGAGAAATAGGGCTCATTAATAGGGAAAGCCGTCCGGTACAAGTTGTTTGAGGTATTGTACCAGTTAGCCGTTACCGTGCCCAGGTAAGTCCAGGTATCTCCTTTATCCAGGGAATATTCAACCCGGAAGCCGTCATAACCGGATTCTGTCTTATAGCGGCTGCGGAATTTTATGGTATAGGTACCGCTGGCTGTCATTTTAAAATTGGGTGTGTACAGGTAGGTTTCCGCCCGGTTCTTATAATTTGAAGAGGAAATGTCAATAACCCAAGCGTAGGAACCGCTGAATGTTCCCTGTTTACCGGAAACTGTGGATTGCCCCCTTTCCCATTTGGAACCGTAAATGGTATCGGCTCCAAAGTCATTTGGATTTACATCAAAATTGCCTCCGTCAGCCGGCAGGTAGGGTGTTCCGCGGTTTGGCAGTACCAGAATGTAATTCGTGCGGGTTTTGCTGCTGGCTCCACTATTAATCGAAAGGGTTACCGAATACCGGCCGGGGGAAGCATAACTGTGGCTTGGGTTCTTCAGGGTGGAAGTGCCGCCATCCCCGAAATTCCAGGACCAGGAAGTAGCTTTATAAGAAGCATCCGTAAAAGTGACAGATTTTCCCGTGTAGGTAACAATTTTATCGGCATCAAAATCGGCATGGACGGTTGTAAATATATCGGTGGAATATAATCCCCGGCCATGCGTGGCCGCGATAACGAGCTTATCAGAAGTCCGGTATTGCAACATATCCACCCGTACATTGGCCAGACCCGTGTTGGAAGCGGCCCAGTTCGTTGAAGTCCCGTTCAGGTTATCGGTTGACCACACACCCAGTTCGGTGGCCAGCAGGGCCTGGGAACTGTTATTCGGGTTAAACAGGGCCCAGCGAACCGGCATATCGGGCAGGTTGCCTTCCACCGAGGTCCAGGTGCTGCCCCCGTCCGTGGTTTCCCATACAGAAGTTACCCCGTAATTCGAATAGGTTACCAGCACATGATTGGCATTGCCATTTTCTATTTCAATACATGAAACACTGCTGCCTGCCGGCATGGAGGGTGGCGTTACATCCGTGACAGTCGGGGAATTGGTATGGGCATTGTCCACTTTATACACATGGCTGCCATTTATACCGTTGTAATAACCGGTTCCAAACCATACCCGGTTGGCCGTATTGGGATCCACCGTTACAGCCGACACGTACCCGGTAAAGCCCGCATTAATGACTTTGGTGGTGGTGCCTGTTTGCGGATTGTCCCAGCGCAGGTATTTGCCCGCAGTGTAAGCCGCGTATAATTTATTGGCGGAGTTGTCGTAATCCGAGGGGTTGATAAAGACCCCGTTATTGTTGTTGATCACCTGGCTAAATGACTTTCCCCCGTCCGTGCTGCGGTAATAGTTGTTATAGACATATTGCGTGAACTGGTAATTGGGCTGATTTTGGTCAATATGGCAGAAAGCGCCATCACCACCGGTCACTTCCACGGTGGATTTATACCCTGCGGAATTGAAACGGTGGCTGCCGTTGTCCTGCGCCCCGGCCAGGAAGTAATCGGAATAGGCGTCAGGGTGCATGGCGCAGGCATAAAATTGGGTTACATCGTAAGTATGCAGTTTTTCCTTGAGGGTCGGGCTGGAAGTATTCCCGTTGGTGGTACTGTAAATGCCCCCATCGTTGCCGAAATATATCACAGACGAACTGTTAGGTTGAAAGAGTATCATATGCTGGTCAGCATGCATATACTGGAACGTACCGCCCCCGTACCACTGGCTCACTTCTGTCCATGAACTGCCGGCATTGGATGACACCAGCACATCCAGGCCTCCGATATAAACCCGGTCGGGATTATTGGGGTCCACGGCAGCTATGAGGTTATACCAGGCCTGTTGATTCGCGAAGTTGCTTCCTCCGTAGGTATTCGGGTTCGTAACTGCGGTCCATGAAGAACCTCCGTTGGTGGTTTTATAAATGCCATAACAATCGTATGTGGCCGCATCGCAAAACAATGCGTACACCCGGTTGGCGTCAGACGGGGCACAGGCCAGTTCTATGCGTTCATAGCCGCTGGAAGGCAACCCGGAGGTCAGTTTGCTCCAGGTAGCTCCGTCATCAGTTGATTTGTAAATACCATCCGTGGTAAAAATACCTATGGAAGCGAAAATATCCCCGTTAGCGGCAATTTCCAGGTCAGCCGCACGCCCGGATTTTACATTCGTCCAGCTCGATCCTCCGTTGGTTGAACGGAAAATTCCCGTCCGGGTAGCTGCCAGCACCGTTCCCGAAGAGGTAACCACAATTTTCTGGACATAATAAAAATTGCTGTTGGTAGTGGATGACAATTGGGTCCAGGTGGTACCCCCGTTTGTGGTTTTAAAAATACCGTCTCCACGGATAGCGTCCAGGTTGTACCAGCCTTCGCCTGTTCCGAGATACCAGGTATTTGTGTTGGAAGGGTCGTAAGCAAGCGTAGTTACGGCCAGGTTGGCCATTAAGTCATTTACCGGGTTCCATACCGGTTGGGCAGCCGTGATATCGGTGGTTTTCCAAAGCCCGCCTCCCACGCTACCGGCATAAACCGTCTTATACGTGTTGTCATTGGGATCAAACATCATGGCCCGTGTCCGGCCGCCCACATTGTCCGGCCCGCGTTCCACCCAGTTTATGCCTGATATAGCTGCGCGCGAGTTTTGATGTTTTCGGATGTATTCTTCAACTTCTAAAAGCCGTTCACGGGGAACGGTTCCCGTGGAAGGATCAAATGTTTTGGCGTATTCCTGCTGCATGGCCAGGTCCATACGGTCGTACTTCGATAACAGCTCCTCACCGGAACCGACATCCTTACCAGCCAAAAATCCATCGGCCTGAAAAAGCCAAAAACCACCTGCCATCACCAAAACGGCTACAAAAAACGGAATAACAGATCTGGTACCTGACATAAAAACGGTATTAATCCTTTAGTTCATAGTATTTTTCGGAGTATTTCTCCATTTCCACATTCAGTCGGGTCACCACCTCTTCATAAATTTTATCCAACGTTTCCGGATGTTGACGATAAAAATCAAGGCTAGCCGTAAATTCCTCCCTTGTGACATGATGAATGCGGAATACTACATCGTAATAAAAATCAAGCCATTTCCGGGCTTTTTCCGGAAGCATTTTTTGCTCAAACACCCAGGCTTCGGCCAGGTGTATATCGGCCAGCACCTCCACCATCCTGTCGGGTTTGACAATGCCCTCAGGCATTGTATTTTTGCTTTTCCGGCAGGAAACCAGAGTAACAGCCAGACAAAAAATAATAAAAGGACGCATTGGGGCCTTTCTGCGGGTAAATGGTAATCTCCTTGACAGACAAACAAAAATACCGAAATATTCTTAAACAATGCTCAAAAATGGGAGCTACGCTGGTAGCGGTTTCCAAAACCAAACCCGTGGAAAATATACTGGAGCTTTACCGTGAAGGGCACCGTGATTTCGGGGAAAACCGCGTACAGGAATTGCAGCAAAAGCAACCTCAACTCCCGGAGAACATCCGCTGGCACCTGATCGGCCATCTGCAGCGAAACAAGGTCAAATACATCGCTCCTTATATCGCCTTGATCCACTCGGTGGACAGTTCCCGGCTCCTGCAGGAAATTCAAAAACAGGGGCAGCGGTTCAACAGGGTCATCCCCTGCCTGCTGCAGGTGCATATTGCCAAAGAAACCACCAAATTCGGGTTCTCCCCGGATGAACTAACCGCCTGGCTGGAAACAGGAGAATGGAAATCCATGGACCATGTCAGCATTTGCGGCTTAATGGGCATGGCCACCTTTACCCCGGACACGGACCAGGTCCGCCAGGAATTCAGAAGCCTGAAAAAATTGTTTGATGAATGTCGCGCCCGGTATTTCAATAGCCAGCCTGCCTTTAAGGAATTAAGCATGGGCATGTCGGGCGATTACCGGATAGCCCTGGAAGAAGGCAGCACCATGATCCGTATCGGCAGCCTGATTTTTGGAGCGCGAAACTGAACCGGACTTTATCCCATAATTTGCATAGCGAGAACCCGTGCCTCCTCGAAAGCTACCAGGTTTAATCCCGGGTCAATGCCTTTTTTTTCCAGAAATGCCAGCAGATTTTCGGTAGGCAGATTGCCCACCAGTTCATCCTGCGCCATGGGGCACCCGCCAAAGCCGGCTATGGCCGTGTCGAACCTCTGGCAGCCCGCTTCCCAGGCCGCTTCAACTTTTTCCTTCCAGTTTAACGGAGACGTGTGCAGGTGCACCCCGATGCGCACATCCGGGAAACCTTCTACCGCTGCAGAAGTCATCCGGAAAATGGTATCCGGATCGGCCAGGCCTACTGTATCGGCCAGGGCTATGGTTTTTATCCCCATACCTGCCAGCCGGCCGATCCATTCAGCCGCGGCCTCCGGGTGCCATGGATCACCGTAAGGATTGCCGAACGCCATGGAGAGGTAAACCACCAGCTCCTGGCCTGCTTCCCCGGCAATTTCCCGGATGCGCTGAACCCGCTGCACGGACTCTTCGATGGTACTGTTGGTGTTTTTCAGCTGAAAAGTTTCCGAAATGGAAAAAGGGAAGCCCAGGTACCGGATCTCCGGTTTCGCGGCAGCTTCCCGCGCGCCTCTTTCGTTGGCCACAATGACCAGTAAATCGGACACGCTGCCAGCCAGTTCCAGGCCCTTCAACACTTCGGCCGTGTCACGCATCTGCGGTATGGCTTTGGGCGAAACAAAACTTCCGAAATCCAAAACGGGAAACCCGGTTTTCAGCAAACGGTTGATATAGCGGATCTTATCATCCGTGTTTATCCATTGGGTTATCCCCTGCATGGCATCGCGCGGGCATTCCACTATGCAAATTTTTTGATCCATCCCTTGACGAATTTAGACTTTTTGCGCATCCTGTGACAGGATCACAAAGCTTGGAAAGATTTTTGTGGCTACCTTTGTTTAAATATCCCTTTCACACGAGTCGATGTATCCTTATTTTTGATTAACCAAAAATGTTTCCGCTGATGAAAAAGTTCTACACCCTCATTTTATCCGTTCTTTTAGTGAGCGGATCTTTTCATGTACTGGCCCAAGTTCCGAACATGGGCTTTGAAGTCTGGAACAACGCGTTGCTATATCAGCAACCGCTACCGTTTGTAACCACTAACCCGCAGGTATATTTCAGTACGCTGCAGCCCAATGTAAAGCCTGTAACAGGCCATTCGGGAAATTATGCAGCCCGTCTTGAAACCGTTCCGGCCGGCATCGACACCATACCCGGTGCCATCATCCTGGGCAGTTTCGGTTTCAACGGCATCATCGGGGGATATCCCTACACCGGGCAGCCTGATTCCATTCGGGGCTGGTTTCGCTACAATATTCCCGTGGGAGACACCGCATTGCTTTTCATTATTCTGAAAAAGAACACCCTGCCCATATCCCTCAATATGATACCGATTACTGGCAGTCTGCCGAATTTTACGGAACTGACTTTCCCGATTACATATCCTATCCTTCCACCGGATACCATTCAGCTGGTAATTACTTCAGGCAATTTCGACAGCCCCATACCGGGCGGCTGGCTGGAAGTGGACGACCTGACCATGCTGAATACCACTGAACAACTGCCTAACAACGGGTTCGAAAACTGGACGGATTTTGCGATTGAAGACCCGCAGGGATGGTTTACCCTGAACATCTTCTCGGCTATGTTCGGCCAGCCTCCTTCCGTGGTAAAAACCACGGACGCTTACAACGGCTCCTATGCGGTAAGCATGACCTCCGTGCCATTTATGTTCGGGGATACGCTTTCCTTCCTGACAAATGGCATGTTCGGCCCGAACGGTCCGGCTGGTGGAAGCCCCTTCCCCGACCGTCCGGCCAAACTTACCGGTTATTACAAATACACCCCGGTTGGCAACGATTCCGCCCTGGCCTTTGTGCGTTTCACCAAATGGAATTTGGGAACCGGCATGGCCGACAGTGTGGGCGGGGGGCTGATAGCCCTGGGGCCGGCTTCGGTCTATACCAAATTTGAAGTGCCCATTGGCTATGCCCTGCCCGATAACCCGGATACCACGCTGATCATTTTCTCAAGCAGCAATCTGCTGGGCAATGAACCGGTTGGCCTGGGCAGTAACCTGCTGCTGGACGACCTGGCCTTCGAATTCCCCACCGGGGAAACCGTTCCCCTTGACCTCGCCCTGACCAAACCTTACGTTTATCCCAACCCAGCCGGTGAAATCGCCTATATCAGGGCGCCAATGAACCCGGATTCCAAAGTTAACCTCCACCTGTTCAATGTGATCGGGGAAGAACTGACCCAACAGGTCCGGGTGCAGTATGACCGGAACAACAATATTATCGTGCTCAACACCAACCGACTGAAACGGGGTATCTACATCTGGACCCTCGATGTGGACGGCAAGCAATATACCGGAAGGCTCACCATACAATAAGAGCCGGTAACCGAAAAAAGAAAACCCTGACCGTAAGCGTCAGGGTTTTTTTATGCCTTCCTGGGTTCTGTCAGACCACAATATTGACAATGCGCCCCGGCACTACGATGATCTTCCGGGGACTGCGGCCTTCCAGCCAGCGTTGCACCACCTCGTTGGCAAGTACTTCCTGCTCAATCTCCTCCTGGGCAAAACCGGCCGGCACCCGGATGCGGGTACGCATTTTCCCGTTTACCGATACCGGGTATTCCACCTCGTCAACCACCAGACACTGCTCGTCATACACCGGGTAGCGGGCATCATGCACGGTGGGCTCATGGCCCAGGCGTTCCCACAGCTCCTCGGTGATGTGCGGGGCAAAAGGCGCCAGCAGGACAGTAAGCGGTTCAAGCACTTCCCTGGAATGACAACCCAGGCCGGTCAGCTCGTTTACGCAAATCATAAACGCGCTTACAGCCGTATTGAATGAACAGCGTTCAATATCCTCCCGGACTTTCTTGATCGTTTTGTGCAGTACGCGCAGTTCGTCCACCGAAGGTTCCTCCTCCGTGACGCGCCATCTGCCGTCCCGGTCGAAAAACAGGTTCCAGTATTTACGCAAAAACTTGTACACCCCGTCAATGCCGTTGGTGTCCCAGGGCTTGTGCGCCTCGATGGGGCCCAGGAACATTTCGTACATGCGGAACGTGTCGGCTCCGTATTTCTCGATAATATCATCCGGGTTCACCACATTGAACTTCGACTTGGACATCTTCTCCACCTCTGTGCCGCAAATGAATTTGCCGTCCTCCAGTTCGAAGGCGTATTCCGCATAGTCCGGCATGCTCTTTTTGAAAGCGTCCACATCGAGCACGTTGTGGTGCACCAGGTTCACATCCACATGGATGGGTATGGTCTTATAGTTTTTCGCCAGCCCTTTCGATACGAATTTCTGCTCCCCGACCACCCGGTAAGCCAGGCTCGACATGCCCTGGATCATGCCCTGGTTGATCATGGTTTTGAAGGGTTCATCGGTGGGAACCAGTCCCAGGTCGTAGAGGAACTTGTGCCAGAAGCGCGCGTACATCAGGTGTCCCACAGCGTGTTCGGCCCCGCCAATGTAGAGGTCCACATCGCGCCAGTATTCAAGGGCTTCCCTCCCGGCAAAGGCCTGCTCATTGTGCGCATCCATGTAACGGAGAAA
Organism: uncultured Chitinophagales bacterium; assembly: GCA_964422925.1. GTDB lineage: Bacteria > Bacteroidota > Bacteroidia > Chitinophagales > S012-47 > CAYRDC01. Next base: position 52,985 of record CAYRDC010000011.1, read on the forward strand.
ATACCAGGAAGACCCCGCGTAGCCCGGCATGGTATCGGTTTCGCGTTGGCTGCCGTCCGGCAGGTTCACCCAGTCGGCAAGGCGGGCCAGGGGGCTTTCACCTGTACCGGTAGGACGAAAATCATCCAGTTCCGGCAACTCCAGCGGAAGTTCTTCCCAGGACAGGGCGTATGGGATCTCCTCCCGGTAAACGATCGGAAAGGGCTCGCCCCAATAACGCTGGCGGCTGAATCCGGCATCCCGTATCTTGTAATTCACCCGGCCCTTCCCCAGATGCTGCCGTTCAATCTCTTCAATGATTTTCGGGATGGCTTCCTGCACATCCAGGCCGTTCAGGAAACCCGAATTCATCATTTTCCCCGATTTATCATCATACGATTCCCGGGTGATGTCGGCCCCCTCGATGACCTGCACAATCGGCAGCCCGAACTTTTTGGCAAAAGCGTAATCGCGCGAATCGTGGGCCGGCACGGCCATGATGGCCCCGGTGCCGTAGGAAGCCAGCACGTACTCGCTGATCCACACCGAAATTTTCTCTTTGGTAAACGGGTTGACCGCGTAGGCTCCCGTGAAAGCGCCCGTCACGGTCCGGACCTCGGAAATCCGGTCACGCTCCGATCGGCTCTGCACATACTCCAGGTAATCGTTCACTTCCTGTTCGCGGTCCGGGGTGGTGATCTTTTTCACCAGCTCATGCTCAGGGGCCAGCACCATGAAGGTGGCCCCGAATACCGTATCCGGCCGGGTGGTGAATACTTCAATGGTCTCTTCCCGGCCGTCCAGCGGGAACCGGATGCTCGCACCCTCCGACCGGCCGATCCAGTTACGCTGCATTTCCTTCAGCGGCTCCGGCCAGTTCAGCCTTCCGAGGCCTTCAAGGAGGCGCTCCGCGTAAGCCGTGATGCGGAGAAACCACTGCCGCATCGGCCTGCGCACTACCGGGAACCCGCCCCGCACCGACAGGCCTTCCTTCACCTCGTCATTGGCCAGCACGGTGCCCAGCTCCGGGCACCAGTTCACCATGGTGTAATCCGTATAAGCCAGCCGGTAGTTGAGCAGCACTTTCTGCCTTTCGGTTTCGCTCATGGCATGCCATTCCTCGGCCCGGAACGACAACTCGCGCCCGCAGGCAGCCTGCAGGCCTTCCGTGCCCCGCTCCGCGAAACGGACTTCCAGCTTTTCAATGGGTTCGGCCCTGTCTGTTTCCTGGTTATACCAGTGGTGGAACAACTGCAGGAAAATCCACTGCGTCCATTTGTAATAATCCGGGTTGCAGGTCCAAACTTCCCGGCTCCAGTCATAGCTGAAGCCCATCAGTTTCAACTGCTCCTTGTAACGGGCTATATTTTTCCGCGTGGTTTCGGCCGGGTGCTGGCCGGTCTGGATAGCGTATTGCTCGGCCGGCAGGCCGAAAGCGTCAAAGCCCATCGGATGCAGCACATTAAACCCGTTGAGCCGCTTGTAACGGGCGTAAATATCCGCGGCAATGTATCCCAGCGGGTGCCCCACATGCAACCCCGCCCCGGAAGGATAGGGAAACATCACCAGGGTGTAAAATTTCGGCTTGTCCGACCGGTTCGGCACCTTGTACACCTCGTGCTCTTCCCAATAGCGCTGCCACTTCCGCTCAATTGCTCTGCTGTCGTATTCCATGTACCCGCCTTTAGAGGGGCAAATTTATCAAAAAAGGCAGGGTTCGCCCCTGCCGGGGCAACATAAGCCCCCGCACGGCCCGTTTTCTTTATCCACAACCGGGCAGGCAGCCCCGGCTGCTTTATTTTTTAACTTTGAACGGCAATCCCATGCCCTATGTCTGACCAGGTCGGAAAACGTATTCCCCGCAAGGCAAAACCCACCTACATCAGTTCCATCCTGATGACCTCGCTGGTGCTGTTCATCCTGGGACTCAGCGGCATGATCTGGCTCCATTTCCAGGCCTTCACCAGCCTGGTGAAAGAAAACATCCAGGTTTCCGTGTACTTCAGCCCCAACGACAAAGAAGCCGATATCCTGCAAACCCGGAAACGCCTCGAAATCGAACCCTTTATCAAGCGCATCGAATACGTCTCCCGCGACCAGGCTCTGCAAAACTATATCAATCGTTTTGAGGAGGATCCTACCCAGTTGCTCGACTATAACCCTTTGCCGGCTTCGCTCGACCTCTTCCTCACGGCCGATTATATGAATCCCGACAGTATCAGCGTGGTGGAATCCCTGCTACAGGACAAATACGGCTTCCTCCCGGCTGAAATCAAAACCGACCGCAAACTCATCACGGCCGTAGACCGCGACCTCGGCAAAGCCGGCCTCGTCATCGGGCTGATCTGCCTCGTGCTGCTGGTCATTGTCGTCCTCATGATCGACAGCACCGTTCGCCTGGCCATGTACAGCAACCGCTTCCTGATCCGCAACATGCAGCTGGTGGGCGCCAACCGCTGGTTCATCCTGAAACCCTACGCCCTGCGGGCCCTTTTCAACGGCCTCATCAGCGGCATCATGGCCGGCCTGGCTGTGCTTGTTTCCCTCTACCTTGCCCGCAAGTACTTCCCTGACCTCGAACTGCTCGAAGACCTCCTCCGCTGGGGCCTGCTCCTCCTCACCCTCATCCTCCTCGGCATGTTTATCTCCTGGTTCTCCACCCTCCGGTCCGTAAACCGTTACCTGAAAATGAAACTGGATGAGTTGTATTGAGGGCAGCAGTCAACGCGGCTGAAGCCAACGGCAACGCATATTCTTTCAGCCCTTCTTTTTCCATCTGACAGGCAAATCCCGCCTTCCGGGCAAGAACAAGCCGCCAGGAACCCATGTATGATGAGATTCTTCGGTCACTGCGTTCCCTCAGAATGACGCAGCGGTAGGGAGGGTGGAGCGCCCTGGCGCCCCGCCCTCCTGAATATGAACGTCATTCTGAGCGGACCCGACAAGGGGAGCGAAGAATCTCTATACCGGTTGTATCTAAAATGCGGTATATGATTTTTGTACAGCCAGGGCATTGATAAAGTCCGGTGTCCAACCCCCGAAATGATTAAAAAGGCGCGGAGAAACGTCAGACCATCACACGTTCCAACCGGTCTTTCCATTTCTCCCAGTCAGGCATAACCATTCGCTGAAGATCATAGAAAGCCTTTCCGTGATGATGATGGAATAAGTGGCAAAACTCATGTATCACCACATAGTCAATGCACCGGGACGGTGCCTTGATAATCTCCGGATTGAGGATAATCCGGCCTTTGGGGGTGCAGCTCCCCCATCGCTTGGCCATTCGCTGAATGAGCAGTGGCGGCCGCTCCGTTAAACCGAAAGGCCTGAACAATTCCACGGCATCCCGCATGCATTTGTCAAACCGTCTTTCCGCGTGTTTCTTGTACCAGCTGCCGAGCAATCCCTTCACCCGGTCCCGCCTCAAAGGATGTTTGGTGAAAACAAACAACCGCCCCTTCATCAGTTTAACCTCTTCCCTCTCGGATTGAACTACCTTCAGCTTGTATTGTTTCCCGAGATACCGGTGCGTTTCCCCCGATACATACTCCCGTGGCGGTGTGGTCGGTAAAAAGGATTCAAAAAAACGTTGCTGCTTTACAATCCATCGCGCCCGCTTCTCCACCCGCTTCAGGATTTCATCCATCACTGCTTTCCTGGGTGCCCGTACTTCTACCCGGCAATCCGGGTAAACCGTTATACCCAGTGTTTTCCGGTCACTCCGTTTTAACTCAAAGGTTATTTCCGCAGTACCGTAACTGATAAAATGCTTCGCCATTAATACCTGTTTTTCGCGATTTTAATGGCATTCTCTATGATCTCATCCATCTGGTCATAGGTAAGAGCCAGTCCTTTATCTTTCAGATCAAAAAGATAATCCTCTATTTGCTGACGCATCCGGTTCTGAATATCGGTTTTAACCTTCCAATCCACCACCACTAATTCCCGGATAATCCGGTCAATCTCCGTCCCGGCTTCAGCCGCCAGTTCCTTTATGCTTCCGTTCCTTCCTGACTTTTCTATGGTTTCCTTTACAATTCCGTAAAAAGCATGAGCTGAGGGATTTTCTCTGATAGCTTCTGGGATATCCTCCTCGTAACCTCTCCGCACCGTTTCCATAATCTCCGTTACCCGCTGCAGGTACATGGCATCGTCAATCCTTTGCTGACGGTATTCTTCAATGGTTTCCTCCAGCAATTGTGAAAACTTCTTGTAAAACGCAGGATCATTGTCCATAACCTCCTGAATGCTGCGGGCTGTCCGTGTGGCGATCATATCGGCCCGCGCGGCCTTGCCTGTTACTTTCTCAACTTCCCTGGCAAAGGCTTCCTCTTCAAATATGTTTACCTGCTCTGTCAACCGGAGCACTTCACTGGAGGTAACGTGCGTGTCAATCAGTTTCTGAATCTGCGGCTCGTATTGCCGGTAATCCACGGCATCCGAATAGCGCGCCTTTACCGACACCCGTAGATGCTGGAAGAACTTCAGGTCATCCGTATAGCGTTTTACCTGTTCTTCCGGGGTGTTCAGCAGAAACTCCATGGATGACATCGCCACCTTTAGTGTCCTCGAGTATTTCGATAGCGCTTCGTAAAAATCATCCCGCAGTTTCCGGTCGGCCAGCAGGCGTTCATAGGCTTCTTCATCCCGCCTGTTGGTAATGCTTTTGAAAATATCCCACAGGTTGCTGTGACGCTGTGGCAGTTTGGCAATTTCTTCCCGCAGGCTCATCAGGGTGTTCTTCAGGTCTTCCTCGTCAAACTCAGCCAAACCTGCTTCAGTATAGGCTGTCAGCGCCTGGTCGAGGTTGCCCAGTATGCCGTAGTAATCAATGATATACCCGAAATCCTTCCCCTGATACACCCGGTTTACCCGCGCGATGGCCTGCAGCAGCGAGTGATCCCGCAGGTTCCGGCAGATGTACATCACCACCGCCCGGGGCGCATCAAAACCAGTCAACAGCTTGTCCACCACGATGATGATTTCAGGCTCCTCGGCCTGCAGGAAAGCATTGATAAGCTGTTTGTTGTATTCATAGTCGCTGCCAAACCGCTCCATCATCCTCCGCCAGAATATCTGCACTTCCTTGTCACGGCTTTCATCATACTCGGTGTGCCCTTCCCGCTCATCCGGTGGGGATATCAGCACCTCGGTCTTAACGTATCCAATATCCTCCATGTATCGCTGGTATTTCAGCGCTACTTTCTTGTTCGGGGCTACCAGTATTCCCTTGAACCCTGTTCCCTGCCACTCATTGCGGAAATGGAGCGATATGTCCCATGCCGTCCGGTATACCCGCTGGTCGGCCTCGTTCAACTGGTCCGAGCGGCTGAATTTCTTTTTCAGGTCCGCTTTCTGGTATTCGTTTAAGGGTTCACAAATCATATCGAAATACCGGTCAATGGCTTCACGGTTCACCTCCTGTACCACATGCCTCGATTCATACAACAAGGGAACCACCGCCCCGTCTTCCACGGCCTGGTCTATGGTGTAAGCCGGATCAATCAGCCCACCGAACTTGGCCACGGTATTTTTGTCGCGCTTCATCACCGGTGTGCCTGTAAACCCGATATAACAGGCATTGGGAAACACCATCTGCATCCGGGCGTTGGCAATACCGTACTGGCTGCGATGGCTCTCATCCACCAGCACGAAAATGTCCGGTGACTCATCCTGCACCCGGCCTCTTTTCAGGGCTGTATCAAACTTGTTGATGATGGTGGCAATGACCGGCACCCGGCCTTCCCTGATCAGTTTTATCAGGTCTTTGCCACTGGTGGCTTTTTTAACTTCCTTCTGGCAGTTTTTAAAGGTTTTGTAAATCTGGTCATCCAGGCTTATCCGGTCGGTGACCAGCACAATGCGCGCCCGGGGTATGTCCAGGGCGATGCTTTTGGCCAGCATGACCATGGTAAGCGACTTGCCGCTGCCCTGGGTGTGCCATACCACACCGCCCCTGCGCCTGCCGTTTTCCGTTGTTTTTATCCGTTCCAGGATGGATTTCACCGTGAAATACTGCTGGTAACGGGCTATTTTCTTAATTCCCGCATCAAACACGATGAACCGGTAAACCAGCTCCATGAGGCGTGAAGGAAGGCAAAGGGCATATAACAACCGGTCCTGTTCGGTTACCTGCAGGATATTCTGGTTGATCTGGTCAACATATTCAGGCATGTTGCGGAACCGTTCGGCAGGATCCAGGTACTGCAGTTTATTGTACAAAGGTTTGTTCTTCACCCGCCTGATTTCTTCTTCCCGGAATTCCTTTTCGCGCCACCGGAACCAATAGTTCACATCACTGCCGGTGGTGGCATACAGGGCATCGTTTGTGCTGATGGCCAGCAACAACTGGGAATAGATAAACAACTGCGGTATTTCATTCAGCCGCTGGTTACGGATTTGCTGCGACACGGCCTGCATCACCGGCTTTTCCCCGCCTGCCAGCTCCAGGTCGGGGCGTTTGCATTCAATGACCACAAACGGTATCCCGTTCACAAACAACACGATATCCGGCCTGCGGGTCCGGTCCGACTGGCTGCGTGACACGCTGAACTCTTCCGTTACGTGAAAGACATTGTTCTCCGGGTGCTCCCAGTCGATATAGCGCAGGGTATAGCTCTTGCGGTCACCCTGTATGGTCTCCTCGAAACTCTTCCCCAGGTTCAGCAGGTCGTACACCTGCTCGTTGGTGCGCACCAGGCCGTCCGTGAGGGTGAATTCCTTCAGGGCCTTCACCGCCCGGTGTATGTTCTCGTTGCTGAACGGGTATTGCTGCCCGCGGAATTCAATCTGGTTCAGCCTGCGCAGCTGCTGCTCCAGGATGCCCTCCAGCAACACGTTCGAGGCCTTGCCCCCGCGCTGATGTTCGACCTCCTCCGGGCTCAGGTATTCATAGCCCATGTTCACCAGCAGCTGCAGGGCCGGCAGCTGGGATATATGGTCTTCGGCAAATGACGGTGTTTTCATTTCAGTTATTCTTGTTAATCAGGTTCACGATAACCTTTATAATTACATCCTTATCCCCGGGATGGCTTTCGGCAATCATCAGGGTAAGGGCTACCAGCGCGTTGTCGGCAATTCGTTTTTGCCCGCTTTCGTCATAGAGCAATCGATTCCTCTCAAGAAACCAAATGAAAATGAAAGCGGCAATGCGCTTGTTCCCGTCCACAAACGAATGATTCTTAACGATGAAATAGAGCAAATGGGCCGCTTTCTCCTCAATGCTCGGATACAGGTCTTTGTTACCGAAAGTCTGATAGATGGCAGCCAGCGAACTTTTAAATGAATCATCTTTTTCCTGCCCAAACAGCGGACTGCCTCCTGATTTTTCCTTTAACCGGTCAATCGCTTTCCGAGCTTCTTCATAGGTGATCCGGAAAACTTCTTTTTTGGTAGTCCGCTCGATTTTCAGCTCCGAATGGTCGTATTTGTCCAGGGTATCAAGGGCGTAGGCAAAATCGGTAATCACTTTCAGCAGGCCGGCTGCTTCCGCAGTGCCCAGCGCTTTCTGCTGCATGACATTGCCCAACAATTGCACGGCCCGCTTCAGGTCCCTGAACTGCTTTTGTTCCTCTCTCAGCCGTTGTTCATTAATCGCGTACCCTTTAACCAGGTATTCTTTCAGAACCTTGTTTGCCCAGATCCTGAATTGGGTACCTCTTTTAGAGTTCACGCGGTAGCCAACCGATATGATGGCGTCTAAATTGTAAAATCGTATATTCCTCCTTACCTGCCGTTTACCTTCTTTTCGAACTACCGAGAAATACTCGGTAGTTGCCTTTTCGTCAAGTTCCCCAGATTCATAAATATTTCTCAAATGCAGCCCGATTGTATCAGTATCCTTTTCAAAGAGTTCAGCCATTTGCCTTTGAGAAAGCCAAAGGGTTTCCTCCTGCAAGCGAACATCCAGTTTCGCCTGCCCGTCTTCGGCTTCGTATATGACTATCTGGCTTTTCCCCATTGTACTTAAATGGTGTTTTTCGGTATGACCTGATGCTTAACGGTCCATAAACAATGATTCATGGAAAAAACTATCTTTTAATGTGGCCACCATTCGTCCGGCAATTTCTCTCCATTTGGTATATATACTTTCTCGTCAAGCAGTTTCAGTAATAATTTGCCTGCTTCATAAACTGACCGGGTATCTCCACCAAATTCATTGATAGCCTTATAATGTGTAAAATGAGCAGATGAGCGTTCGGCAGATAAATATCCATTTTTTAAGGTTTCCACATCTTCAGATGCCAGTTCTTCAACTTCAATTAATTCTCCACCAACCATATTCGCCAATACATCTGTTTCCCTGATATCCTTTTTCGTCCTGGCAACCAGTTTAAATTTCTTCTTATCTACTGTCAGCCCAAAAAATTCTATCATGGCCCTCACGGTAACAGCACACCCGACAAAACATGCATTCCTGATAGATATATTCAAATGGTTTATTTTCCCATCAAGAGCACATAATCCAGCTCGTATTACCGAGGCCCGGTAAACGATGTGGTCGTCCCGGAATCTCTTTTTTTCCTCTTCGCTCAATTTTTTCATACTATTGAATTTCCCTTCACTGATTATTTTGATGAGTAATACAAGTACCTCTGGTGCCCTCTGATCATAGTTTTCATTCAATCATTTGAATCATAGTTCAGACATTCACCCTCACCTCCCCCGTAAGCAGTTTTTGCATCAACCCTTTCTTTTGGGACTCCAGGGCAGTGAGGTATCGGTTTAACCATTGTATTTCCCGGTCGCAGGCGCTGAGAACGGATGCGATTTTTTGTTGTTCTTCGGCATCCTGCGGTATTTTCACTTTGATTCCTTTTAAATCAGAACCATAAAGGTGAATGATCGTTATACCTTGTGCTCGTGATGCTATATCTTTCTTTTTTATATGTGTAAGAAGTTGTGCCATAAATCTAGAAGATATTTGGCTAATAGGTCGAAGAATATTTATATCACCGCCAATAAGTACACCGTCTTCGAGTATTGCGGTTGCATTTGCTAGATCTATAGCGCTTGTAGTTGTGGAGCAAGGTATTAGAATATCACCGTTTACTGATGGTGTACCATCATCAATTTCGGTTCTACTGTGAACGGTATCTATCACCTCTGAATAACGAGTATAAAGTTCACCATATAAAACACATTTGTTTTGACCATCTTCACAAATAATTCCTTTTGACAGACCTTTTCCTTTTTTAAATGTAAAGATTTTCTCTAACAAAACCTCCTTCCACTCCCCCTTGAAGCCCGGGAAGCGTTTCCGGCCCGTCAGCAACTGCTGCATCAGGCCTTTTTTGAGTTGTTGTTTTTGCTCAATAAGCTGCCGGGTCAGGTCTATGGCCCGGTCCCAGGTGCTTAGGATGGTGGCGATTTTGCGCTGCTCGGGGAGAGGGGGGAGGGTAACCATTAATTTACCAAGATCTTTTGAATAAATATGAACAACCGAATGACCTTGCCCAATCTTTCTTTTTTGTCTTAGAAAATAAGGATGGTTTAAAGAATATACAAGAAATTCGCTATTAACATTATGCGGTCGAAATATAACTATATCACCACCAGCATAAGCAATTTTATCATCCAAATAAGCAACAACTTTACCAATATCTTCAAGAGTTTCACCTGATCCTGCAAATAACAAATCATTTTTTATAATTTTTCGACTTGCTTTAGCAGATTCTTCTGAAATAAACGAACGAAACTCTTTAATAATAATGTTATGATCTGTATATATCTCTCCGTAGCGGATACATGGTAAACCCGATTCCAAGACTTCACTTTTTGATATTCCCTTACCCTTGAAAAAGAAGCCTATCTTCTCCAAATTGATTACCTCCCACTCCACCGGTATCCAGCCGAGCCTGGTTTTTTTGTAGCCGGGTTTCTTTTCAGTATTTGCTATAGAATCAATCCCTTTCATTGCATATATTATTTCAATATAAGTCTGTAATTTTCCTCCAGTATGTCATACACCTTTTTAAGCCATAGCTCAATAAGTTCTTCTGATGTCAGGATTCTTCCCAGATAATACGCTTCAGTATCTAAATGCAATAAATAATGCCTGTATGCTTTCTTGTAATAATCGGATATATAGTTGATCTCGGACCATCCGTTTACATATTCTCCATCTGTATTAAACTTATATTCCTTATTCTCAACTTCATTCTTTGACCTTTCATTTAATGCAACATTACCTTTAAGCAAGGTAATCTGTAGTGTGTAGAATTGGCTTGGGATTTGACCGTTCCTTCGAATTGCCACAATCCTAATTCTAATACCTGCCATACCATTAATGAATATTTTACCTTCCAGCACCTTAATATTCTTCTGGTTTATATCCTCTGCATTCAACCTATTGAATATGTCAATCCTTTTCAGAAATTCGATTTTGTCACTAAATACTTTTTTTAGCTTCTCGATTTCTTCAAGTACAGCCGAAGAACTTTTATCTGAGCTCAGATAGTTTAATATCTTTTCTTTCTTCTTAAGTCTTTCCCTCAACCAATTTATTCTTTCTTCAAAAGTCATGGGTGTTATCTCAACTCCGATTTCAGATAACTTGAATTCAAGTAAACCCGCAATTTTCTCAATTGGATATTTATAAGGGTCAGCATATATGTATTTAACAGGATACCATCCTGGTTTTTTCCCTTTATCAAACTGAATGATGAAAATGAAAGAATGCCCCTCCCTACCTTTACCTTCCTTCAATCTTTCCAGGATTGCTTCTTCCTCTATGCCCGTGTATAATGTATTGCCCCATCTTTCCCTGTACAATATCACGACTACTCTGGCCTCTTCTTTAAATACTTTTTTAAATGCTTCAGGAGCCGATTTTGTTACCAATTCTTCCTGTCTGTCCTCATAAAAAAATACCCTGAGCTTTGGATTAAGTGCTTTCACCAAATCTCTTGCATAGCCTACATCTTCTTTACATAAACTGATAGCAATGTCATATTTAAATTCATTCATTGATTGCTGTTTATTTTTTCGTATTTCTTACTACTTTTGTAATGCAGTCCCGGTCATTCCTCTCCCAGATGTTTATGCTGGTGATGAATCCGGGTTTTTTTTTGCTCTCCCAACTGCATCATCACTTTAACCTTGTTAAATCGTCAAACTTTTTGCCGGCCATCCTTCCGGGCAGAACCAAATATCCAACCTTAACACACCTGGGCCCCGGCAAAACCAGTACGCATACTTAACAACTTAAAAAATCAAAACCCCAATTCATCCAGATATCCTTCCATCTCTTTCTTCACCGCTTCCAGCTCTTCTTCAATCTTCCGTATCTCATCCCGCACGGCCGGTATGTCCACCGGCTCCTCTTCCTCGAAAGTGTCCACATAGCGCGGGATGTTCAGGTTATATTCGTTTTCCCGGATTTCCTCAATCGTGGCCCGGTAGGCGTATTTTTCCACCAGTACGCTGCCTGTCCGTAACCCGTTTTGCATACCATCAGCGCCCTCCTCCCCTTTGGGCGAAGCGGAGAGAGGGGGTCGGGCGGTGAGTCGAAACTCCCGGTAAACCCCCACGATCTTTTCAATATCCTCCTCCCGCAGTTTATTCTGTTTTTTGCCGGCTTCATATTCGCGGCTGGCGTCTATGAACAATACATCCGTAGTTTTCTTCCCGCGGTTGAAAACCAATATTGCCACCGGTATGCCCGTACCGTAAAACAACTGGGCCGGCAGCCCGATAACCGCTTCCAGCAGATTCTCCTCAATCAACTGCTTACGGATCCGTCCCTCTGCCCCGCCCCGGAATAATACCCCGTGCGGTACCACTACGCCCACTTTACCGGTATTTTCCACCGTGCTTTCTATCATATGGGTAATAAAAGCATAATCTCCCTTGCTTTTCGGGGGTATTCCCCGCCAGAAACGGTTATAGGGATCATGTTCCGCGTTCTCGGCTCCCCATTTGTCCAGCGAAAAAGGCGGATTGGCCACCACAATATCAAACTTCATGAGTTTGTCGCCTTCCAGCAGCAGGGGATTGTTCAGTGTATCGCCCCATTCTATCCGGGCCACATCCATTTCATGCAAAAACATATTCATTTTACACATGGCCCAGGTTCCTCCGTTGATTTCCTGCCCGTATATCGAATAATCGTCTGACCCGACTTCCCTGGCCGTTCGGATCAATAAAGACCCTGAACCGCAGGCCGGATCGTAGATGCGGTTTCCAGGCTGCGGGTCCACCAGTTTCGCCAACAAACGGCTTACCTCTGCTGGGGTATAAAATTCCCCGCCTTTCTTACCCGCATCACTGGCAAAATGCTGAATCAGGTATTCGTACGTGTTCCCGATGATGTCCTGAATGCCCACCCTCGAAGGCCTCATGTCGAGCTTCGGGTCGTGAAAATCCTCAATCAGGTTGCGCAGCCGCCTGTTCCGGTCCCTGGTTTGCCCCAGGTTTGCCTCGCTGTTGAAATCGATGTTCCGGAATACATTTTCCAGCTTCCCCTTGTTAGCTTCTTCAATGGCATCCAGTGCTTTGTTGATGATTTCCCCGATATTGTCTTCGTTCCGCTGCTCGTAAATTTCATCATATGTGCAGCCTTCCGGCACAATGAACCGTTCCCGGTTCATGGCCCGTTCCACACGCACCATATCTCCCTTGTATCGCTGGATGTATTGCTCCTTTTTGTCTTTCCATACATCGCTTACGTATTTTAAAAACAAAAATGTCAGGATATAATCCTTGTACTGGGCCGGGTCCATCACCCCCCGGAATGTGTCGCAGGCTTTCCAGGCCAGCTGGTTAATTTTTTCCTGTTTGATCTCGTGGTTCATGCCTTTTCGTTTATTTTTTTGTCTAATATAGCGTTTATATAATATTCCATCTTTTCAGTCCATTGCCTCATAAGTTGTTTTTCCCGTTGCCAGGTTTCCCAGATCTTTACAATCTGCCGCTGCTCCCCGGTATCCGGCAAAACCACCGGCAGTCTTTCCAGCTGCTTCCGGCTTATCGTGTTGATGGTCGTTACCTTAATGTCGCGCTGAAAATATCGCCTGGCCGCCTTTGAATTCAGATACCAGGCCAGGTAATGCCTGTCCACCCGCTCGCTCTTCGGACTGATCACAAAAAATGTTGACGAAGCCACAGCTTTTTGGACCCATCCTTCCCATACCACGGCAAAATGCCGCTGCCCCTTACCGTTAAATAATATCAAGCCAGGCTCCAGCCAGTCACGATCCTTGACCAGTTCACGGCTTATTTTGTATATCATATTATTCTTAAATCGTCCGGCCCGGTCAAAATCCTTGGCCATCACACAGGGAACCTCCGCGCTGGCCCCTTCCCGTACGTTTATACCAAATCGGATTTCCGCAATGTCAGAAAGCTGTTTTTTTCTTTTCATAGGCTATACAATTGCACAAACCTACAAAATAGTTTTTAAACTTCCAAATTTTTTCTTTTTCATACTCCATGAAATATCATCACCTGTCAAATCTTTAGCCTGGGCAGACCGTGTCATCCATAGCTTTAGCCAAGGCAGGTTCCAACAGACCACTCCTAAAAACTCACTCCCGACAACAAAAACAAAAAACCCCGCCTCACCGGACGGGGTCCTGGAATCTCACCGCGGACATCTCAGTTGTCCACGATTATCCGTGCATTGAAATAATCCGAATAAAAACCCGGATTCGATGCCTTGAAATTCTCCATCAGCATATCCAAGCGGCCCTTCAGAATGTTCATCATCTCCTTAACCTGGTCCGTAAGATCGTTCGTGGCCGTCTTACGCTCAGCTATCGCCTGGCGCGGACTCTCTACCACTGCAGTATAATCCGCTATCAGGTTCTGTAAATCCGCCAGGTCCCCCGCCTGTACCCCGTAATCCACAAGATTAACCGATACCGCGCTTGCCTCGTCATAAACCACCTGCGCCATATCCTTCAAAATCATGTCCCGCGCACGCTCGTAATCCGTCTTCGTGTATCGCACCTTCTCCAGCAATACACTGTCTCCGGTCGTCTGAGCATACGCAGCTGTCGCATGCCCTATATGTAACAACTTCCTGATTAAATCAGCCTTTACCTGTCGCTTGTTCTCCGTAAATCCCGTAGTGGCCGTCTCTTGCTTGGCCCGGGTCGCCTCGATGGTCGAAATCTGGGTGTCCAGGTCTCCGGCTGCGGTAACAAAGGCCGGCAATCCCGACCATACCGCCTGGTTCGCGTTCAATACCGCCTGCACGGCCTTCCCCATGCTAAGCCGGTTCTCAAGGTAATCGTTCATACGGCAAAATGTTTATGGGTTAACAATCCCGCGGGCAAACCGAGATATGCGACAGGTGAGATTCCATTAACAAATATATTTATTAGCTCTGAAAACCAAAAATAATTTTTCAAAAATTTTCCGATTTTTACTCTTTAAACCCCTTAACCTTAACACCTTACAATCAACGTATTTTTTGTACCACCTGATTTTCAATCATTTCCACCTGTTTATATATAAAATGAGACTAACGCATTTGCTTTTGAAATAATTCTTGCGGCTATTGAAAAAATTCGTGCTGTAATTGTGGCAGTTAGAACTGTAATTGCGTCAGTTCATATAACAATTAAATTTATTGTATTGGCCTTTGAATTAATTCGTATGCCTTTTGAACCACTTCGAATGTTACTTGAAAAGGACTTAGCCCCCTTTGAAAAGGTTTGATTACCGTTTGATAAGAATTTTATGGCTATAGAATTTAACACTTGAGGAAAGGAAACGGCCTGAAATGCGTTTACCCCTGCAGCGCCCCTTGCCCTGAATCAATAATACCTCCCCCCCGCCAGATACACTTGTACATACTCCCGGATCCCGTTTTCCAGCCGGGTGAAGGCCCGCGCGTAACCCGCCCCGCGGAGCTTGCCCAGGTCCGCGCACGAATAGTATTGGTAGGAGGCCCGGATGTCTTCCGGGGTGTCGATGAAACGGATGTCCGGCTCGAGGTCCAGCGCGGCAAATACCCCTTTGGCCAGTTCGAGGAAACTCCGCGCCTCGCCCGTGCCCACATTGTACAGCCCCGGGGCCACGGCATCCCGGTGCGAACGCAGCCACAGTATCACGTCCACCACGTCCATTACGTACACGAAATCCCGTTGCTGCTCCCCGTCCGCGTAGTCCGGGTGGTGCGATCGGAACAGGTTCACGTAGCCCCGTTCCCGGATCTGCCGGTAACTGTGAAACACCACCGAAGCCATCCGCCCCTTGTGGTATTCGTTCGGGCCGTACACGTTGAAGAATTTCAGCCCGGCCCAGAAAGGAGGCGCTTCCTGTTGCGTCAGCGCCCAGAGGTCGAAGGCCTGCTTCGACCGCCCGTAAGCGTTCAGCGGCTCGAGCCTGGGGGCCACTGTGTGGTCATCCGTGTATCCGTGCTTTCCCAGCCCGTAGGTGGCCGCGGATGACGCGTAGATCATCGGTATGCCCGCCCGGGCGCAGGTCTGCCAGATCGCCTGGCTGTATTTCAGGTTCAGCCGATCAAACAATTGTTCGTCCGTCTCAGTGGTGTCCGTCCGCGCCCCCAGGTGAAACACAAACTCCGTCTCCCCGGCATGCCCGGTCAGCCACTCAGGGAATAAATCCCGCTCCACCAGTTCCGCGTACTGTTTCCCTGCCCAATTCGGTCGCTTGTCCTCCCGGCTGAATTCATCGGCCAGCACCAGGTTCCCGTATCCCAGCGCGTTCAGGCGCCCGGCCAAACAGCTCCCGATAAACCCGGCCGCGCCTGTTATCACAATCTTTTTTGCCTCCATATCCTTCCGGTAAGCGGTAAATTTATTAAAATTGATGTTCCATGAAGAACCTGTTCCGACACTTTACCCGCCTGCTGCTGCCGGCCATGTTTCTGCTGGCCCTGGCCGTCTGCCGCGAAAAAACTCAAAAACCACCCATCGCACCGGCAGCCTATAACGACAGCATCGTGGCCCTGCAGTTTGCCTTCAACACCCGGCTCACCGCCTTTATGGAAGCCGTCAGCCTCTTTGATACCGCGGCCATCCGCCAGGCTTACGACAGCCTGGAAGCAACTGCCAGCCGCTGCCGCGCTACACTTGACAGCCTGCCGCAGGTGCCGGCCTATGATTTCCTCCGCCAGCCCGCTGCCGGCTTGTTTGACTTCTACCGGGAAACCATCCGGCACGAATACCGCGATATCGTCTCGCTGCTTCTCCGCCCTCCGGAGCAAATTACCCCGCAAGACCTCGCCCGCATCGATTCGGTAAACCGCGAAATAACCCGTAAAGAGCAGGAACTGGAAAAGGCTTTCCGCACGGCCCAGGATTCTTTCGCCAGGCGCTACAACCTCGAATTAATCGTGCTGCCGGCCGATACCCTGCCGGCCGGTGGCTCAAACCCCTGATTGCCGCTCCAGGGCGTGCTCGTAAAGGTCCTTCCACACTTCAATGCCTCTGAATTCAATGTCCCCGGCTGCCAGCGCGCCATCGCTCACTTCCCCCAGCCGCTGAAACGTGATGCCCGTTTCCCGCAGCTTTTGCAGGAACCCGTCTTCCCGTACGGGGTCTATGCTCACCACTACCCGCGACTGGCTTTCGCCAAACAGGAAGGCATCCGGCCGGACAGCCGGGTCCGTGTCTATGCGGAATCCGAGCGCCCGCGGTATGGCCGATTCCAGCAGGGCCGTGAACAGTCCTCCGTCCGAAACGTCATGAGCCGAACGGAGCCAGCCTTCGTGGATTAATGAGGCAAGCGCTTCCTGCAGGGCCAGTTCCTCTTCAAGGTCAAAATACGGGGCCGGGCAGGCGTTTATTCCGTGGTAGAAGGTCAGGTATTCGCTCGAAGCCAGGTCGTTGCGGTTTTGCCCCAGCAGGTAAATCACGTCCCCGGCCTGTTTGAAGTCCAGCGTCATGTGCCGCCCGGGGTCATCCACCAGTCCCACCATGCCGATCGTGGGCGTGGGATACACCGCTCCGCCATCGGCCGACTGGTTGTAAAAGCTCACATTGCCGCCCGTAACGGGTGTGCCGAATCTCCGGCAGGCTTCTCCCATGCCCTGCACGGCCATCACGAACTGCCAGTACACCTCCGGGTTGTAGGGGTTCCCGAAATTCAGGCAATTGGTGATAGCCACGGGCCGCCCGCCCGAGCAAACAATATTGCGGGCCGCTTCCGCCACGGCTATCATGGCCCCTGTTTTGGGGTCAGCCTGCACGTAACGCGCGTTGCAGTCCACGGTCAGGGCCAGGCCCTTCCCGTTTTCCATAATGCGCACCACGGCCGCGTCAGCCGGGCGGTTGCTTACCGTATTGTTGATGCCTACCATCGAGTCGTACTGCTCGTACACCCAGCGCTTCGAAACGATGTTCGGCCGCTGAACCAGTTCCCGGGCCACGGAGGCCAGGTCATCCGGTATGGGTACGGTGTCCGGGTCGAAAGCCCGGTTCTTTGAAAACCATTCCGGCTCGCGGTATTCCCGCTGGTAAACAGGGGCCCCGCCTCCAAGCACCAGCGAATCAGCCGGAACCTCCGCTACCTTCTCCCCGTGCATGTAATATTCCAGCAAATTGCCTTCAGTCACCACACCGATCTGCGTGCAGTTCAGGTCCCACTTGCGGAAAACGGCCTTAACCTCTTCCTCGCGCCCCTTCTCCACCACCAGCAGCATCCGTTCCTGCGATTCCGACAGCAGGATCTCCCAGGGTTGCATATTCTCCTGCCGCATGGGTACCCTGTCCAGGTCGATGCGCATGCCGCAGCCGCCCTTTTCCGACATCTCGCTCGAAGAACAGGTAATGCCGGCCGCGCCCATATCCTGCATACCCACCACGGCCCCCGTGCGGATCACTTCCAGCGAAGCCTCCAGCAGCAGCTTTTCCTGGAACGGGTCGCCTACCTGCACCGAAGGCAGTTTTTCTTCCGATTCGTCCGAGATGTCTTCCGAAGCAAAGGTCGCCCCGTGTATACCATCCCGTCCCGTAGAGGACCCTACAATGAACACCGGGTTACCCGGACCTTTGCTGACAGCCGACACCAGGTGACGCGTATCGGCAATCCCCACCGACATGGCATTGACCAGCGGGTTTACCTCGTAGCATTTTTCAAAATACACCTCTCCGGCCACGGTCGGCACGCCAAAACAGTTACCGTAGTCGCCTATCCCTTTCACCACGCCTTTCAGCAGGTGCTGTGTCCGTTCGTTAGCCAGGTTCCCGAACCGTAGCGAGTTAAGGGCCGCGACCGGCCGTGCTCCCATCGTGAAAATATCCCGGTGTATGCCGCCCACCCCGGTGGCGGCTCCCTGGTACGGCTCGATGGCGGATGGGTGGTTATGCGATTCAATCTTAAACGCGCAGGCCAGCCCGTCCCCGATGTCCACCAGCCCGGCATTTTCCTCTCCGGCTTCGGCCAGCAGGTGCGTTCCTTTCCGCGGCAGCGTCTTGAGCCAGGCGATGGAATTCTTGTAGCTGCAATGCTCCGACCACATCACCGAGTAAATACTCAGTTCGTTGTAATTGGGCACGCGGCCCAGGATTTCCACGATCCGGTCATACTCCTCGGGAAGAAGGCCCAGCTGCCGGGCAAGCTCAGGGGTAACTTCAGGAAGCGTTTTGGCTTGTGTCATTTGGTTTGGTTAAGCCACAAAAATACATAATGCCGTTCCCCGTCAGGAAACAATGTACACATTTTTGTCCCCGGCCCACTGGCGCTGAATTCCTATTTTTAAGCCATGGCCTCCTGGTTGCTGGTAATTGCCTATGCTTTGCTGGGTGTCCTGCTCCTCCGCCTGCTCCGTTTCACCCGGAGCGGCCGGCCCGGCTGGCGCTTCCTCTCCCTGGTTTTTCTGCTGAAAATCCTGGCCGGCATCGCCTACGGGGAATACCATATCAAACGCTTTGGCGGGGGTGATACCTTCCGTTTCTTCAACGACTCCGAAATCATTTTCAATACCCTGAAGCACGACCCCATTAAATACCTGAAACTCACTTTCGGGCCGAACAACAGGCAAATCCCCAAAGACCTGGAACCGGAAATCCGCCAGATGCACTTCTGGCAAAGCACGCCATCCTATACCATTGTGCGTTTTCACAGCCTCGCGCGTTTGATCTCATTCGGGTATTACCGGGTGCATGTGGTGATCATGGCCTGGCTGAGCCTGCTGGGCCTGCTGGCCCTGTTCCGGACCGTGGAAAAAGCTTTGGGTCATAACGGATGGCCGCTGCGCGTAGCCGTATTCCTGTTCCCTTCCATATTGTTTTATGGCTCGGGACTGCATAAAGAAGCCCTGGCCATTACCGGCCTGGGATTTCTCTTGTATGGTTTCAGCGCCCTGTTGGAAAATCACTCCTGTGGCCGCTCCTGGTTCATTTTCCTGTTTGGCGCCCTGATCATTTACCTGGTCCGGGAATTTATCTTAATAGCCCTGATACCTGCCATGGCCGGATATTTTTGGGTCAGGTTGAGCCCGGGGAAACCGGTTCTGAAATTTATCAGCGCACAGCTTATTTTTTGGATATTGTTCTTCAGCCTCCATTATGTTTTCCCGGCCTGGGACCCGGCCGGCACGATGGCTGTCCGCCAGCATGAATTTTTGGTCCTCAAAGGCCGCAGCAGTTTCCCCGCCCCGCCTCTCCGGCCGGATACCTGGTCCGTTATCCTGGAAATCCCGTCCGGACTGATACACAGCATCCTGATGCCCTTCCCCTGGCAAATCCGTTCCACAGGGATGTTGCTGTATTTCCTGGAAAATCTTTTTATCGTGTTTTTGTTTCTCCGTTTGCTCCTGCGTCCTGCCCGCCTGCCGGATTCCGCCCGCTTTATGGGGTGGATGCTGGTATCCTACTCCCTGGCCGTGCATGCCATTATCGGCATCATTGTCCCGAACCTTGGGGCTATATCCCGCTACCGTACCCCTGCGCTGCTTTGCCTGGTAATTTTCCTGGCCCTGGCCAACCAATGGCCCCCTAATTGGCTCCGGCAGAAAAAATTATTTTTTCACGGCCCGGCCAAGGGTATCCTATAAAATTCCTTGAAAAAAAGTGACTTTTTTTCCGCTTTTCCATTGATATTGCTCATTTGTTGAAAAATTTTTTGTTTTTCCGCAAAATCCAGGAGCCTTAGACTTACCTTTGCCCCAAAATCACCTGCACTATGAGCATGGTCCGTTACAAATCCATCGAAACCATCATTAACCGAAAACTGGTTGAAGTCAGGCGTCCTTCGGATAAGATATCGGAATACTTTGCCGAAAATGTTTTCCACCGGGAAGCTATGCGCAAACATTTATCCGAGGAAGCCTATCTCAGCGTGATGGCAGCCATTGAAACCGGTTCCAAAATCGACCGCGATATAGCCGACCATGTGGCATCGAGCATGAAGTCCTGGGCCATCAGCAAGGGCGCCACGCACTTCACCCATTGGTTCCAGCCTTTGACCGGGGCCACCGCTGAAAAGCATGACACGTTTTTCACCCTGACCGGGCCGGCCACCGGCATTGAAAAATTTTCGGGCGACAGCCTGGTGCAGCAGGAGCCGGATGCCAGCAGCTTTCCTTCCGGTGGATTGCGGGCCACATTTGAAGCGCGCGGTTACACGGCCTGGGACCCCTCTTCCCCGGCCTTTATCATCGAAATTGAACAGGGCAAAACCCTGTGCATCCCCACCATTTTTGTCAGCTACAACGGGGAAGCTCTTGATTACAAAGCCCCTTTGCTGAAATCCCTGCAATGCCTTGAAAAAGCAGCTGTGGCGGTATGCCATTATTTCGACCGGAATGTAACCAGTATTTCTCCCACATTGGGTTGGGAACAGGAATATTTCCTGGTTGATGAATCCCTGTATTATGGCCGCCCTGACCTCGTGGTCACCGGGCGCACACTCTACGGCCACACCCCTTCCAAGGGGCAACAGCTCGAAGACCATTATTTCGGGTCCATCCCTGAACGGGTATACCGGTTTATGGTGGATTTTGAAACGGAAGCCCACCGCCTGGGCATTCCCCTGCGGACCCGGCACAACGAGGTGGCCCCGGGACAGTTTGAATGCGCGCCTGTTTACGAATCGGTAAACCTTGCCGTTGACCATAACCAGCTGCTCATGGACCTGATGGACAAGATCGCCCGCAGGCATAAGCTCCGGGTCCTGCTTCATGAAAAACCTTTTGCCGGTATCAACGGCTCCGGAAAACACAACAACTGGTCCATAAGCACCGATACCGGAAAAAACCTGCTGGCTCCCGGCAAGACACCCCGCACCAACCTGCAGTTCCTGACCTTTTTTATCAATACCATCAAAGCCGTGCACGACTATGCCGGCCTGCTGCGGGCCTCTATCGCCTCGGCCGGGAACGACCACCGGCTGGGCGCCAATGAAGCCCCTCCGGCCATTATCTCCGTGTTCATCGGTTCGCAACTGACCCAGGTGCTGAACGAACTGGAAAAACGGGTGGGCACCGGTAAACTGGACGAGCAGGCCCGCACCGATCTGAAACTGGATATCCATAACAAAATCCCCGACCTCCTGCTCGACAATACCGACCGGAACAGGACCTCGCCCTTTGCCTTTACGGGCAACAAGTTCGAGATCCGCGCGGTGGGCTCATCGGCCAATTGCGCCCAGCCCATGACCGTGCTGAACACCATCGTGGCCCGGCAACTGACTGACTTTAAAAACCAGGTGGATGCCCTCATCAAGAAAGGGCAAAAGAAAGATGAAGCGATCCTGCGCGTGCTGCGAAAGTTGATCAAGGCATCAAAAAACATCCTCTTTGAAGGAGACAATTACAGCAAGGAATGGCAGGAAGAAGCCGCCCGCA
>CAYRDC010000011.1:74823-78558 GCA_964422925.1 uncultured Chitinophagales bacterium
ATCCTCTTTGAAGGAGACAATTACAGCAAGGAATGGCAGGAAGAAGCCGCCCGCAGGGGCCTGAAAAACATAAAGGATACGCCACGGGCGCTTGATGAATATATCAACCGGAAAACCATCGAGCTGTTCAAATCCATGGGCGTATTGGATGAGAAAGAGCTGAAAGCCCGGCATGAAATCATGCTGGAAAATTACACCAAACGCATACAGATCGAAGCCCGCTCCATGGGGAACCTGGCTACCAACCATATCCTGCCGGCTGCCATCAAATACCAGAACCAATTGCTGGAAAATATCCGGAACATGCAGGCCATCGGTATGGAGGAAGAAAACTACCGGGCTTCCAGGGAATTGCTCGAAAAGATCAGCAGGCACATCAACAAACTGCACCGGGCCGTGCACGACATGATCGAGGCACGCAAGCAGGCCAACCGCATAGAAGACGCCCGCGAAAAGGCTATTGCCTATTGCGATACGGTGCGCAGCTATTTCGATGAAATCCGGTACCATGCCGACAAGCTGGAACTGTACGTAGACGACCGGCTTTGGCCGCTGCCCAAATACCGGGAATTGCTCTATGTTCGCTGACAAAACCCCCTGGCAATAAGCAAAACTTCCCATCGTTTTGCAAGGGCCGCACTTTACAGCGGCTCTTTCCGTTTATTATTGCGAAATGGCTATTTTTAGGCAAACTCCTCGCATGCACCGATCCGCGTTTTTTGGTTTGACTGTTTTGCTGTTTTTCCTGGCCTCCTGCGTAAGCACGGATATCAAAGACGGCCAGACGGCCTACCGCCTGAAAAAATATGAACTGGCCGCCCGCCTGCTGCAGGAAGACTTCGGCAAGGAGCAGGACCCCCGGAAAAAAGCCGCCATCGCGCTGCAGATTGGCGAAAGCTACCGGAATTTCAATGACGTGGCCCGGGCCGGGGAATGGTTCAAAAAAGCCTACACCCTGAAATATTCCACCTATGCCCAGGAACAGTACGCCCTCATGCTGAAAGCCCAGGAGAAATACGAGGAAGCCATCGCGGAATACAAAGCCCTGATCCGGGAAGAACCTTTCAGGCGTAACGAGTTTAACAACCAGATCCGCGCCTGCGAGAAAGCCCTGCAGTGGAAAGAGCGGGAAAACCTCACCGATATTGAAAACCTCTCCAACCTGAACACCGCGGGCAACGATTTCAGCCCGGTGGATGACCACCGGGGCCACCTGGTATTTACCACTTCAGGAAAGTCAGCCCCCGAAGCGCCCGAAGACGCCTGGACCGGTGAACCCTACTTTGACCTGTACATGGTGGACCGGGAGCACCTGCGGGACAGTACGCCCCGTCCGCTGTTGGGCATCAACACACCCTGGAATGACGGCCCGGCTGCCTTCGCTCCGGACGGGCAAACCATTTATTTCACGCATTGCGGTTCGGACGATAAATGGCATAACGATATCTGCGGCATCTACGAAAGCCACCTGAACCCGGACGACACCTGGACGGAACCCACCTGGATCCGCTTTTTTGAAGATTCTGTCAGTACCGGCCAGCCGGCCATTTCCCCGGACGGGCAAACCATGGTATTTGTGGCAAACGACCCGGACGGCTACGGGGGCAGCGACCTGTATTACGCGGTACAGACTTTTGAAGGATGGAGCCAGCCGGTAAACCTGGGTTCTTCCGTCAACACACGGGGCAATGAAGCCTTTCCGTACCTTGATTCCCGGGGCGACCTCTGGTTTGCTTCTGATGGAAGGGCCGGGCTGGGCGGCCTCGACCTCTACCATGCCGCTTACCTGCCCAAAGCCAAAACCTGGGATAAACCGGAATGGCTGCCCTGGCCCATTAACACCGGGGCGGATGATTTCGGCTATATGGAGCTGCCTTTCGAACCGGGTGAAAAGAAATTTATCTACGCGAAAGGCCTGTTCAGTTCTTCCCGCAACGGAGGACAGGGAGGGGACGATTTGTACCGCTTCGTGATCCGGAAGCCCGAACCGGTGTTTTACGCGCGGGGCCGCGCCCTCACCAAGCGCCTGGCCAACCCCAACGACCCCAACAGCGAAGTGCTCGGCTACGATTCCCTGCCCGGCACCCGGCTCACCCTCTTCGTGGAAGAAGGAGGCCGCTACGTGCAGGCCGATACGCACCGGGTGGACATCACGGCTTCCTACTTCTTTACCCTCGAAGGCGGAAAAGACTACCGCCTGTTCGCGGCCAATGAACCGGATTACCTGAACAATTCCATCGATTTCACCACCAAAGGCCTGGACGTGAACCCGGGTGACACCCTCACCCTCGAAAAAGACATCGTGCTCGACAAGATATTCCGTGAGGTGTTTATCAACATCGACAATATTTACTACGACTATGACGACTGGCACATCCGCCCCGATGCCGCGGTGGTGCTCGACTCCCTCTACCGTATTTTAACCGAAAACCCGACCATCGTGGTGGAACTGGGCTCACATACGGATTCCCGCGGCAGCAAACAATACAACCAGGAGCTGAGCCAGAAACGGGCCGATGCCGTGGTGGAATACCTCGTCAACAAGGGCATTGACCCGGAACGCCTGATTGCCAAAGGATATGGCGAGTCGCAGCCCGTGAACCACTGCGTGGACGGGGTGGAATGCACCGAAGAAGAATACCAGCGCAACAGGCGCACCACCTTCAAGATCCTGTCCGAGGAATTCAAGGTGGAATCCACCGAGCCGGCCGATGTGATTGTGGGACCCAAACCCGACCAGCACTGACAACAGGCCGGGCGGCTTTGTGTATTTTTACGGCATGAACCCATCGCGATACGAACAACGGGGCGTCTCGGCCAAAAAGGAAGACGTCCATGAAGCCATCCGGGGGCTCGACAAGGGCCTGTTCCCCAACGCGTTTTGCAAAGTGCTGCCCGACCTGGCCGGCAACGACCCCGCTTACTGCAACCTGATGCATGCCGACACGGCCGGCACCAAAACCGCCCTGGCCTACCTCTGGTGGCGCGAAACCGGCAATATGGATGTCTGGCGCGGCATCGTGCAGGACGCCCTCGTCATGAACCTGGACGACCTGGCCTGCGCGGGCGTCACTGAAAATATTATCATCTCTTCCACCATCGGGCGCAACAAGCACCTCATCCCCGGTTCCGTGGTGGCCGCCCTCATCCGCGGCACGCAGGATTTCATTGAGGATATGGAGAAGCTGGGCATCCGCCTGGCCCTGGCCGGGGGCGAAACGGCCGATGTGGGCGACATCGTGCGCACCCTGGATGTCGGGTTCACCACCTTCGCGCGGGTGCCGAGGCAGCAGATCCTTTCGGTCAGTATCCAGCCGGGCGATGTCATTGTCGGCTTTTCTTCCTCCGGGCAATGCGCCTGGGAAGGCCGCTACAACTCGGGGATCGGTTCCAACGGCCTCACCTCCGCCCGGCATGACGTGCTCTCAAAGGAACTGGCCCGGAAATACCCGGAAGCCTTCGACCCGGCCACCCCGGAAGGACTGGTTTTCAGCGGCAGCAAGCGCCTGACCGACCCCGTGGAAGGCACGGACATGACGGTGGGCGAACTGCTGCTCTCACCCACCCGTACCTACCTGCCCTTGGTGCGTGACCTGTTGCGGGAACACCGCCCCGCCATGCACGGGCTCATACACTGCACCGGTGGCGGGCAGACCAAGGTGCTCCACTTCGCAGACAAGGTGCATATCATCAAGGACAACCTGTTTGACCCGCCCCCGGTGTTCCGCCTCATAG
>CAYRDC010000012.1:0-75077 GCA_964422925.1 uncultured Chitinophagales bacterium
CCGGGTAAGTGATATCCACTGAAATTCCGAATGCGTCATACACCGCCCCGTCAGAAGCCGTTATCCGCTGGTACGTGTTCCACGTGCTGTCTTTCCGCAGGTTATAGATGTAGGCTGCACCCGTATTGGCCCCTCCGGGACTGCCGATGATAAAAAGGTATCCATCGCTGGCAACCGCATGGCCAAACAAATGGTCACTTGAAACAGAAGGCGATAAAATGTGCAATTGCTTCCAACTTTGATTTTCAAACCTGAACACATAGGCACGACCGGATTCCTGATATTGTTCCTGATCACCGGCAATCAACCATGGATAATCAACAGTCAGGGAAGCCCCAAATGACGGTTGTGTGGCTGAATCATTCTCGGTAAGCACCGTATCGCTTTGTGAGAACAAGGATAAACCCTGCAACAGGAAAAACAGGCAAGAAACATACTTTATTTTTCTCATTTTGCTATGATTGCATGCCAATTACCAATGTAATATAAGGTGGAAGGATTAGGACCTGAAATACATTCACCCAAAGGAGCAGTCCATGGGTAATTTGGACAAACACCATGATCTCCAGCTTCTCCATAAACTCCGGGGGCTCCCTGGTAATACGCTTTGATCGATACAACCCGGCAGGAGGCACATGCACTATAAGGTAATGGTAAATTAATTACGGTATTGGTATTAGCCGGTACAACTTGGGTAATTACATCAGGATATAATGGTGTACAAGCAGAATAGGGGGCAACTGAAAGAGAAACTTCCCAATCACACCCCGTATGGTTTTCCACCAGAAACTGCGCTTCCGCATGCCATATAACGGAAACCAGCAGCATGACAAACATTAAAACCTTCCGGATTCCCGCCATCCGACTCGCATTGGCTTTTTTCATACTGCCTAAACTACGGGGGGGCAGTTGCTTAGCTTTTTGCATGACGTCAAATTTGAGGGGTTAACATTACTGATTGCCATTTAACCATTTGCAATGTATAAAACCTTCTAAAAATATGCAAACTTTCCGCAGTTTATTTTTGTCAGCCCTTTCTGCCGGCCCCGGTGAATGAAAATCCTCTCAACGCGAACCAATTTATCAAACAAACGTTTGGTAAAATGAAAAGGGAGCCGTAATTTAGTGCCATGCCCAAACAGAAAATTGACAAAAAAGGCATTATCCGCGAATCGCTGAAGGTTTTCAAAGCCAAAGGATACGCCAACACCACCATGGCGGATATCGGCCGTGCCTGCGGCCTGCTCAAAGGAAGCATTTACCATTATTTCAGCAGCAAGGAAACCCTTATGGAAGAGGTGATCCGCAGCCTGCACGATTATTATAACCGGGAAGTGTTCAGCATAGCCACCGACCCTTCGCTGAACGGGATGGAAAAGCTGCAGCGCCTAGCCGGTATCAGCGAAGAAATTTTCCTGCAGGAAAAAGCAGGCTGCCTGATGACCAATATCGGGCTGGAAACGGTGAATGTAGTGCCCCGCTTCACCCAATTGATCCGTGCTTATTTTGAAGACTGGATCCGCTGCCTGGAGCATATTTTCCGGGAGCGCTATCCGGCAGATAAGGCGCGATCGCTGGCCGAGCAAAGCGTGGCCGAAATCGAAGGAGCCGTCATCCTGATGCAGTTGTATGACGATCCCCGGTTTCTGCGGCAGGCTCATAAACATATTATCGATCATTACCTGGAAATGAAACTTCAAACAGCAGAAAGAAAAAATTCATGAAAAACAGAAGGATCAAAAAAGTGGCCGTACTCGGCTCCGGTGTCATGGGCTCGCAGATTGCCCTGCATTTCGCCAATATCGGTTGTGAAGTTTTATTGCTCGACATTGCACCGCGCGAGCTCAATGAGGATGAAAAAGCCAAAGGGCTCAGCCTGGAGGACCCGGTGGTGAAAAACCGCATCGTGCGCGAATCTTTTAACCGCGCCCTGAAAGCCAAACCCGCCCCGGCTTATACCAAATCCGTAGCCCAGCGGGTTACTCTCGGCAATTTCACGGACGATTATCCCAGGCTGTCCGAAATGGACTGGGTGCTTGAAGCGGTGGTTGAAAACCTCGACATCAAGAAACAGGTGTTTGCCGAGGTGGAAAAAAACCGCAGGCCGGGCACCCTGGTCACCACCAACACTTCCGGCATTCCGGTAAACCTGATGGTGGAAGGCCGCAGCGAAGATTTTCAGAAGCATTTTTGCGGAACCCACTTTTTCAACCCGCCCCGTTACCTGCGCCTGCTGGAAATTGTGCCGGCAAAAACCACTGACCCGGATGTGGTGGATTTCCTGATGCGCTACGGGGATGTGTACCTGGGCAAGCAAACCGTGCTGTGCAAGGACACCCCTGCCTTCATTGCCAACCGGGTGGGTGTGTTCAGCATCATGGCCATTTTCCACCTGATGCGTGAACTCGACCTCAGCATCGAGGAAGTGGACGCCCTGACAGGGCCCGTTTCGGGACGGCCGAAATCAGCCACCTTCCGCACCAGCGACCTGGTGGGCATCGACACCCTGGTGAAAGTGGCCGCCAACACCGCGGCTGCCTGCCCCGATGACGAAGCCCGCGAGCTGTTTGCCATACCCGGTTTCCTGAAGACCATGGTGGAAAAGAAATGGCTGGGCGACAAGACCGGGCAGGGGTTCTACAAAAAGACACGGGACAAACAGGGCAAAAAGCAGATCCTGGCCCTCGACCTGAAAACCATGGAATACCGGCCCAAACAGAAGCCCTCCTTCGAAACCCTGGCAGCCGCCAAGCCGGTGGACAACCTGCGCGAACGGCTGCAGGTGCTTTACCGCGGCAAGGACAAAGCCGGGGAATTTTACCGCAGGCTCATGTTCCTGGTACTGGCTTACGTGTCGCACCGCATCCCGGAAATTGCCGATGAACTGTACAAGGTGGACGATGCCATGAAAGCCGGCTTCGGCTGGGAAACCGGCCCCTTTGAAACCTGGGACACCCTGGGAGTGGAAAAAGTACTGGCTGACATGAAATCGGCCGGGCACGAACCGGCCCCCTGGGTGGAAGAAATGCTGGCGGCAGGACATACCTCCTTCTACCGCACCCGCGAAGGGCGCAGGTATTATTTTGACCTCCGCGATAAAGATTACCGCGAAGTGCCCGGCACGGCCGAGCTCATTATCCTGGATAACTACCGCAGCGAAAAACCAGTCTGGCAAAATGCCGGTACCACCCTGCACGATATCGGGGACGGGGTGCTTTGCCTGGAATTCCACACCAAGATGAACAGCATGGGCAGCGAGGTGATCGAAGGCATCAACCAGGCCATCAGCATTGCCGAAAAGGATTTTGCAGGGCTGGTCATCGGCAACGATGCCGCCAATTTTTCGGTAGGCGCCAACCTGGCCATGATCCTGATGCTGGCCGTGGAACAGGAATACGATGAACTCGACATGGTGGTCAGGCTCTTCCAGCAGACCATCATGCGCACCCGCTATTCGGCCGTTCCGGTGGTGGTGGCCCCGCACGGCATGACCCTGGGCGGAGGCTGCGAACTCACCCTGCATGCCGACAAAGTGCAGGCTGCTGCCGAAACCTATATCGGCCTGGTGGAAGTGGGCGTGGGCCTCATACCGGCCGGAGGCGGCACCAAGGAAATGACCCTGCGCGCCTCCGATGAATACCGGGAAGGCGAAGTGGAACTGCCCGTACTGCAGAAACGCTTCCTCACCATAGCCCAGGCCCAGGTGGCCACCTCAGGCCATGAAGCCTATGAAAAAGGCATCCTGCGCAAAGGGCTCGATGAGGTGGTCATCAACCAGGCACGGGTGATTGCCGAAGCCAAGCAAAGCGTGCTCGACATGGCTGAAGCCGGTTATACCCAGCCCTCCCCGAGGGAAGACGTCAAGGTGCTGGGACGCATGGCCCTGGCCGCCCTGCTGACCGGTGTCGATGCCTTTGAACGGGCACATTACATTTCGGAACACGACAAGAAAATAGCCACCAAGCTGGCCTGGGTGATGAGCGGGGGCGACCTCACCGCACCCCAGCTGGTGAGCGAACAATACCTGCTCGACCTGGAACGGGAAGCCTTTATCAGCCTGCTGGGCGAAAAGAAAACCCTGGAACGCATTGAGCATATGCTCAAAACCGGAAAGGCGTTAAGGAACTGAGTAGCTGGTAGCGGGTAGCTGGTAGTTAGTAGGCGGATATTAAAAGAAATATCCTGATGCATAACTACAAAGAATTAAAAGTATGGCAGCATGCCATGGAACTGGCCAAGGAAATATATCGCCTGACCGCTGATTTCCCGAAAGAGGAGATCTACGGTCTGACCAGCCAGCTCAGAAGAGCTGCTGTGTCGGTACCTGCAAATATTGCCGAGGGCAGCGGCCGTGAATCGGACAGGGAGTTTTCACGCTTTCTCAGCATGGCATCGGGTTCATGCGCGGAACTGGAAACCCTCGTTGAATTGTCTGCCCGGCTTGGCATGTTGAACACCATACAGCTGGAAAGCATCCAGGAAAAAATAGCAACCATCGGCAAAATGCTCTACCGGCTTCGACAGTCAAAAGCAATTGGAAAATGAAAAACAGGAAAAAACCAACTGACTGAAACAATAAAAAAGGAAAAGACAACCCAAAAACTGAATACTGGCTACTGAATACTGACTACTAAATACTACCAAAATGACTGACGCATACATCATCGCAGGATTCCGGACGGCAGTGGGCAAGGCCCGCAAGGGAGGGTTCCGGTTTTACCGGCCGGACGACCTGGCCGCCCGGGTGATTGAACACCTGCTGGAAAAACTGCCGGAAATCGACCCGAAACGCATTGACGACCTCATTGTGGGCAATGCCGTGCCCGAAGCCGAACAGGGCCTGCAGATTGCCCGCATGATTGCCCTGATGTCGCTTCCGCAGGAAGTGGGCGGGGTTACGGTAAACCGCTACTGCGGCTCCGGGGTCGAAACCATAGCCATGGCCACCAGCAAGATACGATCCGGCATGGCCGATATCATCATTGCCGGGGGAACCGAATCCATGTCGCTGGTGCCCACGGTGGGCTGGAAAACCGTACCCAATTACAACATTGCCACCAAACACCCGGATTACTACATGAGCATGGGCCTGACGGCCGAGGAAGTGGCCCGCAGGTTCAAGGTGTCGCGCGAAGACCAAGACGAGTACTCCTACCATTCGCATATGAAAGCCATCCTTGCCATAGACAAGGGAAAATTCAAGGATGAAATTGTACCCGTGAAGGTGGAGGAAGTGTACGTGGAAGACGGGAAGCGCAAGACCCGCAGCTGGGTGGTCTACACGGACGAAGGCCCGCGCAGGGACACCAGCCTGGAGGCGCTGGCCAAGCTGAAACCCGTGTTTGCCGCTGACGGAACCGTCACGGCCGGCAATTCCTCCCAGACCTCTGACGGGGCGGCCTTTGTGCTGGTGGCTTCGGAAGAAGTGGTCAAAGAACTGAACCTGAAGCCTGTTGCCCGCATGATCACCAGCGTGACCGTGGGGGTGGAACCTGCCATCATGGGCATCGGGCCCAAGGAAGCCATTCCCCGGGCCCTGAAACGGGCCGGCCTGAAGCTGGACGACATTGACCTGATTGAACTCAACGAGGCTTTTGCCTCACAAACCATAGCCGTTATCCGCGAAGCCGGGCTCAACCCCGACATCGTGAATGTAAACGGTGGTGCCATTGCCCTGGGGCACCCGCTGGGCTGCACCGGCACCAAGCTCACCGTGCAGATCATCAACGAGCTGCGCAGGCGCAACCAGAAATACGGCATGGTGACCGCCTGTATCGGTGGCGGGCAGGGCATTGCCTCCATTTTTGAACGACTCGATTAACCGAACCTGAAAAAACCACTGCAATGGATACAGATAAAAAACAGGTACTAAAAGGCGGGGAATTCCTGATACGGGAAAGTTCTCCTGACCAGATATTCACCCCGGAACAACTGAACGAGGAGCAGCGCATGATGCGCGACATGGCCCGGGAATTTGTTGAAAAGGAAATCATACCGCGGGTGGATGAAATTGACCTCAACGGCCCGGAGGTGGTGCCCGGCCTGCTGGAAAAAGCCGGTGAGCTGGGCCTGTTGGGCATTACCCTTCCCGAGGAATACGGAGGCTTCGGCCAGGATTTCAATACCGGAACCGCCCTGACCATTGCCCTCGGGCCAAGCTTTTCGTTCGGTGTGGCCTGGGCCGCGCATACCGGCATAGGCACCCTACCCATCCTTTATTTCGGCACGGAAGAACAACGCCAGAAATACCTGCCTGGCCTGGCCAACGGCCAGATAAAAGCGGCTTACTGCCTGACTGAACCCGGCTCCGGCTCGGACGCCCTGGCCGCGAAAACCAAAGCAGTGCTCTCCGATGACGGTAAACATTACATACTCAACGGGCAGAAAATGTTCATCACCAACGGTGGTTTTGCCGACCTGTTCATCGTGTTCGCGAAGATTGACGGGGATAAATTCACCGGCTTTATCGTGGATGCCAATTCAGAAGGACTGACTCGCGGGCCCGAAGAAAAGAAAATGGGCATTAAAGGCTCCTCCACCACGCCCATCTTCCTCGAAAACGTGAAAGTCCCGGTGGAAAATGTGCTGGGTGAAATCGGCAAGGGGCACAAAATCGCCTTCAACATCCTCAATATCGGCCGGTTCAAGCTCTGCGCCATGGCCATTGGCGGCTGCCAGGCGTCCATCACCACGGCCGTGCAGTATGCCATGCAGCGCAGCCAGTTCGGCAAACCCATTGCCGAATTCGGGGCCATACAGCATAAGCTGGCCGAACAAGCTATCCGGACTTTTGTGGTTGAATCGGCCACGTACTGGACCAGCGATCTGATCAACCAGATGATCAGGCAGCTGAAATCGGAAAGTAAAAGCTATATCGAGGCCATCATGGAATCGGCCGAAGAGTACGCCATTGAATGCGCCATGCTGAAGGTGATGGGTTCGGAAGCGTTGGATTATGTGGTGGACGAAACCGTGCAGATCCATGGCGGATATGGGTTTATCGAAGATTACCCGGCTGCCCGCTCCTACCGTGACGCGCGCATCAACCGCATATTTGAAGGAACCAACGAAATAAACCGACTGCTTACCGTGGACATGCTGCTGAAGCGTGCCATGAAAGGCAAGATTGACCTGATGACCCCGGTCATGGCCGTGCAGAAAGAGCTTATGTCGCTACCCGACTTCGGCAATAGCGGGGATGAGGGAATCCTGGCTGAAGAATACAAGGCTGTTTTGCAGGCCAAGAAGGCGGTGCTGATAGTGGCCGGGGCAGCAGCCCAGAAGCTGATGAAGCAGCTGGAAGACGAACAGGAGATCATCATGACCATAGCCGATATGATGATGGATGTGTTTGCCGCGGGGGCAGCCCTACTGCGCACCCGGAAACTTGTACAGCTCAAGGGCGAGGAAGCCGCCAGCCCCTACCTCGACATGACGCGGGTCTTTCTGAGCGATGCCCTGGAACGCATACACATGAACGGGCGCCATGCCCTGTATGCCTTTGCCGAGGGCGATGAACTGCGCATGATGATGCTGGGACTGAAACGGTTTACCAAGTTCAAGCCGGTGAACACCAAGGCCCTGCGCAGAAACATCGCCCGGACCCTGATCGATGCAGGACGCTATTCCTTTTAAGCCGGAACAGGCTTTCAGGATGTCAGAAACCCCGCCAGCAGGCGGGGTTTTTTATATTGTTTACCGGGGCGGTCCCGCTTCCAGCGGGATGTGCATACCGGATTACACTGTATCCCCGTCCGGAATAAAAAAAAAGAAAACACTTGCGTGCTTCCCGTTTACCATCTTGTCGGGGTGGTGAGATTCGAACTCACGACCCCCTGCTCCCAAAGCAGGTGCGCTAACCGGACTGCGCTACACCCCGAATTTATTTTATCAATAAAAATCAGCCCGGGCCAACCCGGGCGTTTGCGGAGAGAGCGGGATTCGAACCCGCGATACCCCTTTCGGAGTATGCCGGTTTAGCAAACCGGTGCCTTCAGCCACTCGGCCACCTCTCCGGAAGCGCTGGCAAAATTAAGGATTTCCACCGATGAAATAAAAAAAATCCCGGAGGCAAGCCCCCCGGGGAAGTTCATTTTCAATGGTTGGTTTTAGTAAATTTCCATCCTCGGCAGGGCGGCATAGTTCACCCGCAGGGCGTTGGCTTTGCGCAATTCCTGCTTTACATCGGTAACAATCCCGATCTTGGTCTCCTTGTCCACCTTGAGGCTGATCTTCAGGTACCTTCTCTTGCTTTCCGGCATGTTGGCCCGTTCGTGTTCAATAAACAGGCCCACATCGCCCACCTCGGCAAAGGCATCGTTGAGCTGCAGTTTGGGGGCCGTTCCCCACATTTTCTTGTCCAGTGGGCTGCCGATGTAGATATAGCTGACCAGCGTGCGCTTTTCCAGTTTCTGCAGTTCGGTGGCCTTGGGCAGGCGGTTTTCCACTTTCAGGGTCACTTCGCGCATCACCGTAGCCACCATAAAAAAGAACAACAGGATGAAAATGATATCCGGCAGGGATGCCGTGGATATGGTTGGCGCTGCTTTCGCTAATTTGGATTCAAACTTTGACATAATTACTGCCCTCCTCCCAGGTTTACAGGTTCAGCTTCAGATATCCGCAAAGGATAAATTTTCTTTACCGTGGCCCGTCTGGCACTGTCCAGGTCGTCAAACAGTTTGCCGTAGTTTTTCATTGAATATTCATCGCGCAGTTCGTTATAGGCGGCCCGGAGTTCGTTGTACACTTCCAGGTAACGTTCATAGGAAGTGCCCCGGTCGCCCCGGAAGGATATCACTGCTTTTTGCGGGCTGTCGGAAAGCGTGGGGTCTGCCCCGTAATTGTTTATGAACCGTTTGGCTTTTTTCTTCAGCTCTTTAATATCGGTAATTTCATTTTCCACCAGGAGCTGGTCTTTGGAATTGACCAGCACGATAAAGGCGTTGCGGTCCTGCAGTTCGATATCCGGGGGTGGTTCATCGCTCCAGGGCGGCAATACCACCGAGATGCCCTTGTCAACTGCCATACGCGTGGTTACCAGGAAAAAGATGAGCAGCAGGAAGGCAATGTCAGCCATGGAGCTGGCATTCACCTCTGTGCTGGGCCTGTGTTTTCCTTTTGCCATTTGCTTTGATTTATTATTTAATCAATGCCCTGATTTCTCCCCATATAAACGCAATAATAGTCAGGGAAAATATGATCATAAAGCTGTAAATACCGGCTTCTGACAAACGGCTGACAGTGGGGTTGGCAATGACGGCCCGTGAACCTTCGACCACGCCCCAGATTTCCTCGTCCGAAGCCATGGCATAGCTGACCAGGAAAACAAGGGCCAGGGCCACCAGCCCCAACAGGGCTTTCAGGCCTTGTTTGGGGTTTTGTATCAGATAAACCACCGGGAAGGCAAGCGCGGCCATAATGGCCAGGCCTATTAAAACTTCGCCAAACGCCAGTCCCAGGGAAACGGGCTTTATCAACCCCAACACTACAAATACCAGGGCGAGCAGGTATATCCCGTTCCGGATGTATTTTTCTGTTTTTTTCATTTGGTTAGGTTTGATCTGGAATTATCCTTTCAGCACATTGTATTTCACCAGCATATCCACGATGGTAATGGAGGCATCTTCCATGCTGTTGGTGATGGCATCAATCTTGGATACGATATAGTTGTAAAATACCTGAAGGATAATAGCTACGATAAGTCCGAAAACCGTGGTCAGCAAGGCGATTTTAATACCGCCAGCCACCAGGGATGGGTTGATGTCACCGGCCAGCTGGATTTTGTCAAACGCATCGATCATACCGATCACCGTGCCCATAAACCCGAGCATCGGGGCAATGGCGATAAACAGTGATATCCAGACAAGGCCGCGTTCGAGCAATCCCATTTGAACAGAACCGTAACTAACGATGGATTTTTCCACGATTTCCACGCCTTCGTCTGACCTCTCCAGTCCCTGGTAAATGATACTAGCTACGGGACCAGGGGTGGCTTTGCAAATATCTTTTGCTTCTTCCAGGTTTCCGTTTTGCAGGGCGCCATCCAGCTCAGCCAACAATTTGTTGGTATTGGTGGTGGACAGGTTCAGCGTAATGATCCGTTCGATACACAAGGCCAGCCCGATAATAAGACACAAAAGAATCGGGGTCATAAACAGCGGGCCCCCTTCGATAAACTTTTGTTTCAGGATATTGGTCAGGCTGTTTTCCTCGCTTTCTCCTTCATCCTTGGTAGTGGCTTCTGCATTTTCACTGACAGCAGCCGTGGTATCCGGAGCCGCTGCTTCAGCCACGCTGGAATCCGCGGAGGCAGATTCGCTGACCGCAGTAGTATCTGTTGTTTCTTCATTCTGGGCTGATACAAAAGGCGCTGTACCCATAAATATCAGTCCTGCCAAAGCAAACAATACAACCAGTTTTTTCATCTTGTGTGTTTTAGTTCCGAAAAAATTTGCCGAAAAATAAAAAAGACTTTCCAAAAATCAGAAAGTACTTCCTGCACGTAGGGGGTACCTCCCATTTGAATGAACCACCCGGTAAGCTGAAATAACCGGGTTGTGGTTAGCGGAGAGAGCGGGATTCGAACCCGCGGTACCCTTTTGGGGTACACACGCTTTCCAGGCGTGCACCTTCGACCGCTCGGTCACCTCTCCGGTTATCTGCCGCTTCAGATGCTGCACAAAAATCCAAAATTTTCAAGGGAATAACAAACAATTGGGCTTTCATAGTGTATCCCGATTATCATAAAACAGTCAATTCAGAAAGCCCAAACAATTCCCGGGCATTTGCCGTGGTAAGCTCCGCCACCTGCCGTACCGGCCAATTCCACTCTGCGGCAACCTTTTCGGCCACCAGGCGCAGGTAACTGCTTTCGTTCCTTTTGCCCCGGTAAGGCACCGGAGCCAGGAAAGGCGAATCGGTTTCGAGCATTACCGATTCGGGCGGAACCCGGGCCACCACTTCCCCGAGCCCGGAATTGCGGAAGGTCACCACTCCACCAATGCCCAGGCGGAACCCGCCCAGGCCCAACACCTGCCGGGCTTCCCGCAAATTGCCCGTAAAACAATGGAAGACACCCCGCAGGCCTTTGGAGCGGAATTCTGCCACGGCTTTCACGAGATCGTTAAAGGAACTGCGGGCATGCAACACCACGGGCAGGTTGAATTCCACCGCCCAGCCGAGCTGCACGCGTAGCGCCTCGTTCTGCTGCTCCTTCCAAGTGGTGTCCCAGTAATAGTCGAGTCCGATTTCCCCGATCGCACAAAAACGGCCCGGATTTTCACGCAGCAGGGTTTCCAGCTGCCCAAGTTCCTTTTCAAAACCCTCTTTCACCGATCCCGGGTGCAGGCCGATCATGGGAAAACAGTTTTTCGGGTATTTCCCGGTCAGGTTCAGCATGGGTTCCACAGTTTCCGTGTCGATATTGGGCAGCAGCATGGCCTGTATGCCTGCTTCCAGCGCGCGGGCTACCGTTTCATCGCGGTCTTCGGCAAACTGGGATAAAAAGAGGTGGGTGTGGGTATCAATAAGTTGCATGCGGCAAAGTTACCTGTTTTCCCCGGGGAGGGGCAAGTGGATGGCCTGCCAGTTGCGCTGCTGCATTTCATCCAATATGGCTGGCAGCAGTTCGCGCGTCAGCCCGTTCAGCCGTGGTTTATCGTGCATAACCACAATGGAGCCCGGCCGCGCTTTGCGCTGGAACACCCGCAGCATGGCAGCTGCTTCGGCACCGGCCTGGAAATCGTACAGCATCAGGTCCCAGAGCACCACCTGCAGGCCCATTTTCTTCAGGACTCGGCACTGGCCCGGCAGGATTTGCCCGTAGGGCGGCCGGAACAGCGGGCTGTTGGCCTGCATGGCTCCCTGAACGGCATTGTCGAGCCAGGACCGGCCGGAGGTGGAAAAGGCTTTCAGGTGCTCCTGCCCGTGGGCAGCCAGCCGGTGACCGCGGTTTTTGATTTGTTCCGCCAGCTCAGGCCAGGCTTTCGCGCGCTCTCCCAGGCAGAAAAAAGTGGCCTTCGCGTCAAAACGGTCCAGGATGTCGAGGATCACCGGGGTGGATGCCGGGTCCGGGCCGTCATCGAAGGTCAGGTACACGGCAGGCACAGGCGGGCGAAGCCTGTACCAGGCACCGGGGCAAGCCATCCGGCCCAACACGGGATAACGGTAAAATTTCATGCCGCTGGATTAATGTGTAATTTTGCAAAACTTTTTAAAAAAGCGCTCATGCCAGAATCAGTGCGTGTACGGTTTGCGCCCAGCCCGACAGGGCCTTTGCATATTGGCGGGGTTCGCACCGCATTATATAATTACCTTTTTGCCCGTCAGCAGGGGGGTGTCTTTATTCTCCGGATTGAAGATACGGACCAGACCCGGTATGTGCCCGGGGCCGAGGAGTATATCCGCGAATCGCTGCAATGGGCCGGGCTGGAATATGATGAAGGGCCGGACAAAAGTGGCCCTTTCGGCCCTTACCGGCAATCGGAGCGCAAACCTCTGTACCGCCAGTATGCCGAGCAGCTCGTGGCTCAGGGCCATGCCTATTACGCTTTCGACACACCGGAAGAACTGGAAGCCATGCGGGAACGCCTGCGTAACCAGGGAGTTCCCTCCCCGCAATACAACGCCATTAGCCGCCAGTACATGCAAAACGCGCTGACTCTGCCGGCTGATGAAGTGAAAAAACGGCTGGACCGGGGGGATCCTTACGTGATCCGCATAAAAATGCCCCGCAAGGAAGAAATCAAATTCCCGGACCTGATCCGCGGCTGGGTTTCTTTTCAGAGCGACCAGCTGGACGACAAGGTGCTGTTCAAGGCGGACGGTATGCCGACCTATCACCTGGCCAACGTGGTGGACGACCACCTGATGAAGATCACGCATGTGATCCGCGGGGAGGAATGGCTGCCCAGCACGCCCTTACACGTGCTGCTGTACCGATACCTGGGCTGGGAGGACGAAATGCCCGCCTTTGCCCACCTGCCACTGATCCTGCGGCCTGACGGCAACGGAAAATTGAGCAAGCGCGATGGCGAC
This sequence comes from uncultured Chitinophagales bacterium, assembly GCA_964422925.1. Classification (GTDB taxonomy): domain Bacteria; phylum Bacteroidota; class Bacteroidia; order Chitinophagales; family S012-47; genus CAYRDC01. Next base: position 13,039 of record CAYRDC010000012.1, read on the forward strand.
CGGCTGGGATTCCCGGTTTATCCTCTCGACTGGAAAGACCCGGTCAGCGGAGACACCGCTTCCGGGTTCCGTGAACGGGGTTTCTTCCCGGAACCTTTTTTAAATATGCTGGCATTCCTGGGCTGGAACCCGGGCACCGACCGGGAAATCTTCACCCGGGATGAACTGGTGGAAGCCTTTTCCATTGAGCGGATCGGGAAATCCGGGGCACGGTTCGATTTTGAAAAAGCCAAATGGTTCAACCAGCAATACCTGAAAAACCTGCCCGGGGAAGACCTGGCCAATCAGCTTATTCCCCTGTTAGCTGCCGAAGGCATCAAGGCGGAACCGGGCTATGTGGTGGCCATGTGCGACCTGTTAAAGGAAAGGGTGCATTTTGTGCCGGAGTTATTGACGGAAGGCATGTACTTTTTCCGTGACCCGGATCGTTGGGACGAGAAGACCCTGCGGAAAAAATGGAATGAAAAAGCGGCCGGATTCTTCACCGAATGGCTGGCCGTCTGTGAAAACCTGACGGAATGGTCGGAACCGGAAATCGAAAGGCTGACCAAGAGCATGATTAAAGAAAAGAACCTTGGTTTCGGGGAAGTGCTGCCGGTGCTCCGCGTAATCCTGTGCGGGGTGCCTTCCGGCCCTCCGATCTTTGCCGTGGCCGCCCTGCTGGGAAAAGAAACCGTATTGCGCAGAATAAACTATTTTTTAAGCCAGAATACCTGATGGAATGAGAAAAACAATCTTTGGAGCTGTCCTGCTGAGCGTGATATTATCCGGGTGTGTCAGCATTTATTTCGACCGTTATCCGGGGCAGGCGCTGGACGAAATCCCCGGCAAATTCCGGGGCACTTATCTGGCGCAGCCACATACGCTGATCGATAATTACTTCATCCTGTACGAGATGGATTCCACCGGGAAAATGCTTCCCGAATCGCGGATAGAAGTATTTGCCAAAGGCTGGCGGGAATACAAAGGGGAGGACAAATCCTGGGGATTAAGTGACAGCATCGTGTTTTCCAAGTATAAAAAGTATTATTTTGTAAGCCACAAGACACTGGATGGTTGGGAAACAGCGCTGATTGACCGATCGCGCGGAACCTGGCGGCTTACCCCCATCGGGTACAACCTGCACGATTCCACCACGGTGCAAAAGGTCAATAAGCTGTTTCTCACCAACAACCTCTCTTCGCATGTCCCCATGGATGAGGAGGTGTTGATTGATTATTACAAAACAGAACTGAAGGGCAGGAATTATTACCTGCTCATCAAGCAATAAACCGAAGCCTATGCCGAAGAAAAAACCCATGAAAGGCAAGCCCGAAGTCAATGAGGAACTGGAAGGGCTGGATGTGCGCATCAACCAGTTCGGGCAGATCGAATCGAGCTTTGACATGAAAAAGATCATCGCGTTCCTGAACCGGAACGTGAACGATAAAAAACTTCGTTACCGGAAGGATATATCGGAAACAGGAGATTTCCTGAACACGCAACAAGAAGAAGCCAAGCCGGATGAACCGACCGATCAGGGTACTGATAGCGAAAGTGGGTCTTGACGGCCATGACCGGGGGGCGCGGGTCATTGCCTCAGCCCTGCGCGATGCCGGTATGGAAGTAATCTATACCGGCCTGCGCCAAACCCCGGAAGACGTGGTAAACACCGCCCTGCAGGAAGATGTGGATGCCATCGGCATCAGCATTTTGTCCGGAGCGCACATGACGGTTTTTCCACGCATCCTCCGCCTGATGAAAGAAAAAGGCCTTGACAATGTGCTGCTCACCGGGGGCGGCATCATTCCGGCCCGCGACCAGGAAATACTGCGCGAAATGGGCGTGGGCAAACTTTTCACCCCGGGCACCGAAACCACTGCCATAGCCGGATACATCAAAGACTGGGTATTGAAACACCGGGCCGGTTAGCCCGGATGGGAACAATATCCTAACTTTACTGTAAATCCGATACTCATGAAAACACCTGCTCTGCCTCTCCTGCTGGCGGTGGTTTTCTGGCCGCTGCTGACTCTCCAGGCACAAAACAACGAACCCGACCGATTCTTCAATGTCCGGAAATACCGGGCGGACATTACCCTCACTTTCAAGGCAAGCAAATCCGAATCTTCCGAATATTCCAACTCCGATGCCTCCTACCGGGAGACATACCGGATCACGTTTGTGACTGATACAGGTATAATCAGCGTGGCGGATGTATTCATGACGGAAGAGGAAAGAGCCGCCAATGCGGGCGACCAGCCCCACGAAGGGGACATTTCCGATGAATTTCCTCTCGATTCCATCCTGGAAAACGTGGATTTCCCGGTAATGCCGGGTATGGAGGAAATCCTCAGCGAGGGCTTTGGCGAAATGACGGCCGGACATATCAGTTTCAACAAGTACAAGCTCTGGCAGGCAGGACCGATGATGAATTCTGAAATCGAATCGGATATCCGGGTAAGCGGCAAAACATCAGGCAGCGCTTCCATACCGAAAATGTGCGAGGAAGGCACCTGCGAAAGCACCTACCGCGAATCGTATGAAGGCACGGACGCCAGCACCTTCGGGCTGACGGATGCAAGAAACCCTTTTGGTCTTAACCTGGAAGTGAACCTGGATAACAACACCTATTCTTTTTTCCTGAAACATGGCCTTCCCGGGGACTTCCGCATTAAGGGTTCCTGGACGGAAACTAACAGCTGCGAAGGCGATAAAAGCGGAACCACCGACAAGGAAATATCCAGCAGCTTTCACAATTCACAGGAAAAGCAGCCCTGGATACGCAACGAACCCCTGCCGGCCAGCGGCATGGTGCTTGCCGGCAGCAAGGACATTACGGACATGATCTATGTGGGTTCCGACTGGGAAGATGCCGACTACAGCGGTGTGCTGCAATGGCAGATCTACCCGGCCGACATGGAAGTGCCCGAGGCATTCCTTTATTTCGAGGAAGAAGGCAAAAACTGGATGCCCGAAGAAGAAATCAAGGACAAAGACCATTTTGTAACGGCCTGGCTGGAATGGGAAGACAACATAAAACCGGAAGCCATTGAGTGGACCCTCTACGATGTATCGGCCGAGCCGGGCGTTTGCATGAACAGCTGGGAGTCGAACAACATGCCTGACCTGCGTTTCCCGGTCAATGATGAGTACCTGGGATACCGCATAGAAAAAACCGATGACGGGTTCCGTACCATCAAGGAATCGGACATCCGGTCGGGGAAGGAAAAAATCTTCATAAAATCTACTGACTGGGGCGCTTACGGCAAGCTGAGAGCCCGTATTAAGGTGAACGGCACCTGGTTTACGGCCCGCCAGGAAGAGCTTGGCACAGAATACCTTCCGGTTCCCTGGGACAAGAACGGCAATTTCATTGCAGATGCCTGGGAAAAAGAAGTGGGCATTTTTGACCGGAACCTGTCGCCCGACTGGGACTGGGACCCTTATCCGGACGGCCAGCGAAGGAACGGGGACGGGCTTACACTCTATGAAGAATACCGTGGGTTTAAAACCAAAGGGCACGAGCTCCGGGATGACCGCCATGAAATGATCCAGGACGACCATGTGCGTACGGACCCTATGTTCAAGGATGTGTTCGTCTATGACCAGGACGGCCTTTTCAGGGAGCATTACGCCCCCTACAACCCGGCCAACCTGAACTGGCACTACATAGACAAGAACCAGATGAAATTCACCGGCAACGTGGAAGACGATGAAAACCGCTGGATCAATTACCGGACCTCAAGACAGTTTAACGTGCAGCGCCAATATGCCATGTGGGTGCATTTCTGGCCGGTGAGCACAGGCTATGAAACAAGTGCAGGGGAAAGCCCCACCAAGGAAAGCTGCGAAGGATATGATTATCCCGGCCCCTACCCGCTGAAATGCATTTACATGATCAAGATTCAGGAACAGGGCATCCTCAATGCCTTATCCGGCATTACGGATCCAGCGCTGAAAAACCGCCTTTTCGGTGAACTGCTCACCACCACGGTGATTCACGAGGTGGGCCACGGGCTGGGCATCCGGCACCATTATAACAACATCGGAACCGATGAGCCGGATGAAGATTTCTGGGACCAGGGAGTTCCGGACTGCGCCATGAAATATGAAAGCGATGTGGAAGTGGCGCACAACGAGAAATTCAGCCTGCTCCGTACCCGCTATTGCCGGAAAGGGGATACCTGGCAGCGCGTTGCCAAGGACCAGCCCAAAGGAATAGACCCGCAGAAAATCAAAATGGAAACCTACCCGGCTCACAACTGCTACTGGGAAATCAATGTGAAAGGCGGCATATAACCGAAAAAAGCGAAACCAATTATGAGCTATCTGCTGACTGAAGAAAAGGAGGGGATACTGACCATTACCCTGAACCGGCCGGAAGCGCTCAACGCGCTGAACCTGGCCCTGATTGACGAACTGAAACAGGTTTTCCGTGAAAAGGTGTACACGGACGCCTCGCTGCGCGGGGTTATACTCACCGGGGCGGGTGAGAAGGCTTTTGCCGCGGGGGCTGACATCGCGGAATTTTCCGGTTTCAATGCCGAACAGGGCGAAGCCATGAGCCGCAGCGGGCATGAGCTGATGGACCTGATCGAGCAGTCGCCCCAGCCGGTGGTGGCGGCCGTGAACGGCTATGCCCTAGGTGGAGGCTGCGAGCTGGCCATGGCCTGCCACCTTCGCGTTGCCAGCGAACGGGCCCGTTTCGGGCAGCCCGAGGTGAATCTGGGTATTATCCCGGGCTATGGCGGTACCCAGCGCCTCGTGCAGCTCATCGGCAAAGGCAAAGCCCTGGAACTGATGATGACAGGCGATGCCATCAAAGCGGACGAAGCCCTGCGGCTCGGACTGGTCAACAAAGTGGTGGCCCCGGAAGAACTGCTGAACGCCTGCCGGGACATCCTGCTGAAGATCGCTTCCAAAGGCCCGCTGGCTATTCAAAAGGTGATCGCCTGTGTGAACGCGTACTTCCGGGAAGGTACGGACGGTTTTGGGGTAGAGATCAAAACCTTCGGGTCCTGTTTCGACACCTCGGATTTCCGGGAAGGAACCAGCGCGTTCCTTGAAAAGCGGGCACCCCGGTTCAGCGGAAAATAGCTCAGCGCACCACCGGCAGGAGCATCATCTCCCACTTGTCCTTTCCCGTTAATTGCAGCCAGTACATCCCGGCCGGCAGTCCGGCCGGCAACAGAAACCTTGCGTTTTCCACCGGCTTACATTCGATTTCGTTTCCGTCCAGGCCAAGAAGGCAGGCAATGCTTCCCGCGGGGAGCCCAGCTACGCGCAGGGAACTCCCGGCCCGTGCCGGCACGGGATACACCTGCCAGCCCTGTGTGCCCGGGGAAGCTGTCCCCAGCGGGAACACCGAAACCCACTCACCGTAGGTTCCCGTGCAGCCGGCCGTGTCGGTGACCTGAACCGTGACATAATACTGGCCCGAAGCATACACATGCAGCGGGTTGGCCCCGGTGCCGGTGTGGTTGTCCCCGAAATTCCATTCCACCGTTTGAATACCGGCCGATGACTGGGCGTGGAAAAATATGGTATCGCCAGCGCGGGTCCAGGTGAAGGCTGCCTGCGGGCTGTCGAGCACCGAAAGTCTTGCCCGCAGCGTATCGGTGCAAACCACCAGGTCCAGCAGGAATTCCCCGGCCGAGTCGAACACATACACAAAGTCCTGCCCGGTAACATAAGGCTGCCCGTTCAGCAGCCAGGTGTACGGGGCAGAACTGCCGCTTTGGTTCCTGGCCCGGAACAAAGCCGGAAGGCACAATAAAGAATCCTGCGCGTCCATCGCCAGTGTGGCGGGACAGCGTACATGGCCCAGGGTGTCGGTAAGCACGGCATAGAGGTCATTCTCGGTATTCCCGAACCCGGTAGTGGTCCCGGTCAGCAGGAAACGACCTCCCGGAACCGGCAGGATATCCCACCCGGATTCATCACCGCTCAGGCCGAAACGGAAGACCTGTACCAACTGGCCGGAACTGTCGGCTTCTGCCAGCAACAACTGGGTGGATTCCAGGGAATCGGGGATATATCCGGTGAACCAGAGGTTCCCTTGCGCGTTTACGAGCAGGTCGCGCGCCCGCGCTCCGGGAATTGCCGGCAGGTGACGGGTCCAGAGCAGGTTCCCCTGGGCGTCCAGTTTCCGCAGGGTAAGCATTGCGGAATCCGGCAACAGGAATTCCGTTCCCATCAGATAAATGACTCCTCCGGGGCCGGTGGCCACCGCGTCCAGGTAATCGTTATTGACCGTCCCGAAATTCCGGGTCCAGAGCGTGTCGCCCAGGCTGTCGGTTCTCACCACATACCAGTCGTTTCCGCCCTGGCCGAACCCCGGGGAATAACCGCCCAGCAGGAAACCGCCATCCGGGGTACGGACCGCATCCCCAAAGACATCCGACTGGCTGCTGCCATAGGTTTTATACCACAGCACCTGCCCGGCCGTGTCAGTGGCCAGCAGCAACAGGTCGTAGAAACCGTATCCGAATGAATGGGTATGCCCCGCCACGAAACAGCCCGCGGAATCGGCAAACACCTGGAAACCGGCCTCCGTGCCGGTGCCGCCCCAAACGGTCTGCCACAGGGTATCTCCCTGGCCGTTCAGTTTCAGCAGCCATACATCATCCTGACCGCTGCCCTGCGAACGGGTGTACCCGCAAACAAGGACATCTCCCCAGGGATCCAGCGCCAGCCCGAAACCTCCCTCATGGTCAATACCCCCGTATTGCCTTGTCCACTGCCACTGACCGGTGCTGTCGAGCTGTACCACGATCAGGTCATTCTTCCCAAGGGGGCCGTTCGTGGTAAAACCGGTAAGCCAGAACCTGCCGCTGGTATCGCGCAGCCCGGTATAACCCTGCTCCAGGCCACCGGCATCAAATACCTGCTCAAACAGCGTCTGGCCCGGGGCTTCCAGGCAAAGCAGAATCAGCCATACAAGGATAAAGCGAGGCATAATTTTCAAAATTGATACAAATTGACCTTTATCACAAATATTCCCGTCCGGCTTCCCTAAATTTGGCGGTACTTGACGCATTTTACGCAATTTTTTTTCAACAGTCTGAAAAAAACCAAGATCATGGATTACCGGATTGAACACGATACCCTCGGAGAAGTGAAGGTGCCAGCTGACAAGTACTGGGGCGCACAAACCCAGCGTTCATTGCAGAATTTCCCGATCGGGAACAACCGGATGCCCCGGGAAATCATCCGGGCTTTTGCCATTTTAAAGAAAGCCGCAGCGCAAACCAATGAAGCCTGCGGGGTATTGCCCAAAGAAAAAGCTGAACTTATCAGCCGGGCATGTGACGAGATCCTGGAAGGCAAACTCGATGACCAGTTCCCGCTGGTGGTCTGGCAAACCGGTTCGGGCACCCAGTCGAACATGAACGTGAATGAAGTGATTGCCAACCGTGGTCATGTGCTGGCCGGGGGCAAGCTCACCGACCAGCCCAAGACCCTGCACCCGAATGACGATGTGAACAAGTCACAGTCGTCTAACGACACTTTCCCTACAGCCATGCACATCGCGGCCTACGAGGTATTGGTCAACAAGCTGATCCCGGCCGTGGAAGCACTCCGCGATACTTGGAAAGCCAAGTCGGAGGCGTTTATGCGCGTGGTAAAAATCGGTCGGACCCATTTTATGGATGCCACCCCGCTCACGCTGGGGCAGGAGTTTTCGGGGTATACGTCCCAGTTGAACCACGGCATCCGGGCCCTCCGCAATAGCCTGGACCACCTGGCCGAACTGGCCCTGGGCGGCACGGCCGTGGGCACCGGCATCAACACCCCACCGGGCTATGCCGAAAAAGTGGCTGCCAAAATCGCGGAACTTACGGGATACCCGTTCCGTACGGCTGAAAACAAATTCGAATCGCTGGCTGCCCACGATGCCATAGTGGAAGCCCACGGGGCGCTGAAAACCCTGGCCGTCAGTCTGATGAAAATCGCCAACGATGTGCGCATGCTTTCCTCCGGGCCACGGTGCGGGATCGGGGAGATCACCATTCCTGCCAATGAACCGGGGTCCAGCATCATGCCCGGCAAAGTAAACCCCACCCAGGCCGAAGCCATGACCATGGTCTGCGCACAGGTTACCGGCAATGACGTGGCCGTAAACATTGGCGGAATGACCGGCCATTTCGAACTGAACGTGTTCAAGCCGGTGATGATTTATAACTTCCTGCATTCGGCCAACCTGCTGGCCGATGCCTGCCGTTCGTTCAGTGAGCGCTGCGTGCGGGGGATTGAACCCAACCGGGAAGTGATTCAGCGCAACCTGAACAATTCGCTGATGCTGGTAACCGCCCTCAACACGCACATCGGTTATGAAAAGGCAGCCAAAATTGCCAAGAAAGCCTGGGCCGATGGCACCACGCTGAAAGAAGCTGCCCTGGCGCTGGGCTACCTCACGGCAGAAAAATTTGACCAATGGGTGGTTCCTGAAAAAATGGTGGGACTAGACCTGTAAGCGGCTGACAGGAAGATTCCTTTTCGCCTGCTACCGGGCCTTAACCCACGGTGGCGATGCATTTCAGCTCGATGGCTATCGGGGTGGGCAGGGCGTTTACTTCCACGGTGGTGCGGCAGGGTTTGTTGCCGGTAAAGTATTCGGCATAGATGCGGTTAAAGGTATTGAAGTCCCTTTTCATATCGGTTAGAAAAACGGTGATGTCCACGAGCCGGTCCCAGTGCGAGCCGGAGGCTTCGAGTACGGCTTTGATATTGCGGAAAACCTGGTGTACCTGCGCCTCGAAATCATAATCGAGGATTTCCCCTTCCGGGCCGAGTTTCAGCCCGGGGATTTCATTGGTTTCCGGGTGGCGCGGCCCGATACCGGAAAGAAAAAGCAGGTTGCCCTCCTGCCTGGCATGCGGATAGGTTCCCACGGGACGGGGCGCTCCTTTCGCGTCAAAACTTTTATTCCGGGTCATGGCTTTTCAAAGTTAATGCAAACATTTTTGGCTTCCGTGAAAAAGCGCAAGGCTTCGAATCCGCCTTCCCGGCCCATTCCGGAACTTTTCATGCCGCCAAACGGGGTGCGCAGGTCGCGCACCATCCAGCAGTTGATCCATACAATGCCCGACTGGATCCGGGCAGCCAGCCGGTGGGCCCGCGTAAGGTTCTCGGTCCAAATCGTGGCAGCCAGGCCATACATGGTGGAATTGGCCATCATCAGCGCTTCTTCTTTGCTGTCAAACGGGGTCAGGGTCACCACCGGGCCGAAGATTTCTTCCTGGTTGGTCCGACAGGTGTAGGGCAACCCTTCGATGACGGTGGGCTCCACGAAAAACCCGTTTTCGCAACGTTTGTTCACTTCGGGCACCCGGCCCCCGCACAGCACTTTCCCCCCTTCTTCCTGTGCCAGGGCAATGTAGGAGAGGATTTTTTCCTGGTGGGCGCGCGATACCACCGCCCCGAGTTGCGTGTTTTCCGACAGGGGGTCGCCCACATGCAGCAGGCGCACTTTTTCGACAAATTCCTTCTTGAACCGTTCGTACACCGGGCGCTCGATGAAAATGCGGCTTCCGCAGAGGCATATCTGCCCCTGGTTGCTGAAGGAAGACCGTATGGTGGTCTGCATCATTTTCTCCCAGTCACAATCGGCAAAGATGATGTTGGGGTTTTTGCCGCCCAGCTCCAGAGACAGTTTCTTGAACATCGGGGCAGCCGTGGCTGCTATTTGCTTCCCGGTGGCCGTACCCCCGGTAAAGGAAATGGCTTTGATGTCAGGATGCTCCACGATGGCCTGCCCGGCCCGGGGCCCCGTGCCGTGGACTATGTTGAGCACGCCCGGGGGCAGGCCGGCTTCCTGGCAAACTTGGGAAAGCAAAAAAGCGGTCATGGGGGTGATTTCCGAGGGCTTGGCAATCACGCAATTGCCCGCGGCCAGGGCCGGGGCGATTTTCCAGGTAAACAGGTACAGGGGCAAATTCCACGGGCTGATGCAGCCGGTGATGCCCAGGGGCTGGCGGAGCGTGTAGTTGATGGCGCCCTCTTCCATGGCATGCGATTCGGAAGCAAACGCGCGGATGGCCGAGGCAAAAAACCGGAAATTGTTCACCGCCCGCGGAATATCCACCGTGCGGGCCAGGGAAACGGGTTTCCCGTTGTCGATCGATTCGGTTTCTGCAAAATCCTCCAGGTTTTGGTTTATCAGGTCGGCAATGCGTTCGAGGAAGCGCCCGCGCACATCGGCCGGTTTAGCCGCCCATTCCGGGAATGCCTGCCGGGCCGCTTCCACCGCGGCTTCCACATCCCTGGCCTCGGAATCGGGGATGAAACTGTAAATCTCACCGGTGGCCGGGTTCACGTTGTCAAGATACTGGTTCGAAACCGGGTCAACCAGCGAACCGCCAATATAGTTCTTGATGTATTTTTCCCTTTTCATAACAGCAGCTTGGTCAATAAAATAATAAACTCAAAGGGCCGGGGTCCTGCCACCGTCCACGGGCAGGTTAATGCCGTTGATATAGGCCGCCTGCGGGGAAGCTAGGAAAACCACGGCATGGGCAATTTCTTCCGGGCGGGCGAAACGCCTTGCCGGGACGGCTTCTTTCATGGCCGAGGCTTCCTCTTCCGGGGTGTGCCCCGAACGTTCGGCATATTTCAGGATCAGGTCAAATAGGCGTTCGGTTTCCGTAAAGCCGGGTAGCACGTTGTTTACGGTTATGCCGTAAGGCCCCAGTTCGCTGGCCAGGGTTTTGGCCCAGCTGGCCACCGCGCCCCGGATGGTATTGGATACCCCCAGGTTTTTCAGCGGGGTTTTCACAGATGTGGATATAATATTGATGATCCGCCCGTATTGGAGCGACCGCATGCCGGGCAGCAGGGCACGGACCAGCAACTGGTTATTAATGACGTGCATTTCAAATCCTTTCCGGAAAGCGTCAGGTCCGGCATCTGCCAGGGGGCCGGCCGGTGGGCCTCCGGTATTGTTTACCAGGATGCTGTATTTTTTGCCGGTTTCCTGCAGGTGGCGTTCCACGGCCTGGCGCACTTCTTCAGGCCGGCTGAAATCAGCGCTGATAGCATCGTGTCCTTCACCGGCCAGTTCTTCCAGTGTTTTTCGCAGGGTTTTCGGGTCACGGGCCAGGAGCGTAACCCTTGCCCCGGCAGCGGCCAGGCCTATGGCGCTGGCCCGGCCGATTCCCCGAGTGCTGCCGCATACCAGGGCATTGCGGTCTTTCAGGTCAATGTTCATACGCCAAATATAACAGATTGAAAGCACAGGCAAAGCGCTTCCGCGGGGCTGTTTTTCGCTTTTGGCTGTAGATTCTTAATTTTAGGGGGTACCAAACCCAAAAAGCCCATGAAAGTTCAGCGTCCCTTTAACTTCCATCAATGGATCGAGGAAAACCGCGACAAACTGAAACCTCCGGTAGGCAATAAGAATTTGTACCCGGCCGGTAAGGATTTCATCGTCATGGTGGTCGGAGGGCCGAATGCCCGGAAAGATTATCACTACAACGAAACCGAGGAATTGTTTTACCAGCTCGAAGGCGATATCGTGGTAAGGATACAGGAAGACGGCAAGGCCGTGGATATCCCCATACGCGAAGGTGAGATGTTTTTGTTGCCGCCCCGGGTCCCGCATTCCCCCATGCGTTTCAAAGGGTCTGTCGGCCTGGTGATCGAACGGGTGCGCAAGGGGACCGGCCTGAAGGACGGCCTTTTGTGGTTTTGCGACCGGTGCAATCACAAGCTGCATGAAACCTATTTCCCGCTGGAGGATATTGAAAAGGATTTCCTGCCCCGGTTCCAGGAATTTTACCATTCGGAGGAACTTCGCACCTGCGACAACTGCAGCCACGTGATGGAAACAGATCCTCGATTTACGGATTGATGCAGGAAAAGTGATGGGTTGGCTATGTGTCTGACGATAGATATTCACACGCACATCATACCGGAAAAGTTGCCGCGCTGGGCTGAAAAGTTCGGCTACGGGGGCTTTATCTGGCTCGATCATCACAAAGCCGGATGCGCCCGTATGATGCGGGACGGGGAGTTTTTCAGGGAAATCCAGGCCAATTGCTGGGACCCGGAAGTTCGCATCGGGGAGTGTGACGCGCATAAAGTGCACGTACAGGTCCTATCGGCCATCCCGGTGATGTTTTCCTATTGGGCCAAAGCCCGCGATGCCCTGGATGTGGCCCGGTTTCAGAACGATTACATGGCAGCCATCGCGCAGCGCTATCCCAAACGCTTCGTGGCCCTGGCCACCCTGCCCATGCAGGACCCGGAACTGGCGGCCCGCGAACTGGATCGGTGTGTCAATGAGCTGGGCATGCCGGGCGTGGAAATAGGGTCACACATCAACGACATGAACCTGGAAGACGAGCGGCTGGAGCCTTTTTATGATGCCTGCGAGGCCATAGGCGCCTGCATTTTTGTGCACCCCTGGGACATGATAGGCATGGAGCGCATGCCCAAATACTGGTTGCCCTGGCTGGTGGGCATGCCGGCCGAAACCAGCCTCGCGGTGTGCTCTATGATCTTTGGCGGTGTGTTTGAACGCCACCCGAAGCTGCGGGTTGCCTTTGCCCACGGAGGCGGAGCCTTTCCGGCCACCATCGGCCGTATAGAGCACGGCTTCAACGTAAGGCCGGACCTCTGTGCCGTGAACAATGACGTGAACCCGCGGGAATACCTCGGGAAATTCTGGCTCGATTCCTTGGTGCACGACCCGAAAATGCTGGATTACATTGTAGGCCTCATGGGAGCCGACCGCATCGCGCTGGGCACGGATTACCCGTTTCCGCTGGGAGAACCGGAACCCGGGAAACTGATCAAAAGCATGCCCTATGATGAGCAGACCAGGGCTTTGCTGCTGGGCGGGGCGGCCCTGCAATGGCTAAATAAGTCGGAAAAAGATTTTTCATAATGGATATCTCATACAGCACGCACCTGGATTTTGCCTGGAATATGGACGACAAAGACCCGCTCGGGCATTTCCGGGAACAGTTTTTCATTCCGGAGGTGAACGGGGAACCGGCAATATACCTGTGCGGCAACTCGCTCGGCCTGCAGCCCAAATCCATAAAACGCTACCTCGAACAGGAGCTGGAAGACTGGGCGAACCTTGGGGTGGAGGGGCATGTCCATGCCCGGAATCCCTGGATGTATTACCACCGGCTCTTCACGGCTCCCCTGGCCCGTGTGGCCGGCTGTAAGGAACATGAAGTGGTGGCCATGAACGGCCTGACGGTAAACCTGCACATCCTGCTGGCCAGCTTTTACCGGCCACAGGGGAAACGCTACAAGATCCTGGTGGAAAGCCAGTTGTTCCCTTCCGATTATTTTGTAGCCATAAGCCAGGTGGAGCAGTACATCCGCCTGAGCGGCCGCACGGACATCAATCCGGAGGAGGCCGTGCTGCCAATCAGCCCCAGGGAGGGCGAGCACACGGTTCGCGACCGGGACGTGCTGGACCTGATCGAACAGGAAGGCGAATCGCTGGCCTTGGTGCTCCTTGGTGGAGTCAATTATTACACCGGGCAGCTGTTTGACATGAAATCCATTACGGCAGCCGCCCATGAAGCCGGGGCTTTGGCGGGTTTTGACCTGGCGCATGCCATCGGCAATGTACCGCTTAAACTTCATGATTGGGAGGTGGATTTCGCGTCCTGGTGTTCCTACAAATACCTGAACTCCGGGCCGGGCGGACCCAGCGGCATCTACGTGCACGAACGCCACGCGCTGAACCCGGACACACCCCAGCTGAAAGGCTGGTGGGGTCACGAGGAGGAAACCCGGTTCAACATGGAGAAGAAATTCGTGCCCATAGCAGGAGCCGGGCGCTGGCAGATAAGCAATGTGCCCATCCTGGGCATGGCCGCCCACAAGGCCAGTCTCGACATCTTCGACCAGACCACGCTGCAAGCCCTCCGCGAAAAAAGCGAACGGCTGACGGGATACCTGGAATTCCTGATCAGGGCCTGGCTGGGCGATAAACTGAGAATCATCACTCCGGCCGAGCCGCAGCGCAGAGGCTGCCAGCTGTCGCTGCTCACGGGCAAGGAAGGCCCGGATGTCTTCCGCGAAATCACCCGGAAAGGCGTCATTGCCGACTGGCGGTCGCCCAACGTGATACGGGTGGCTCCCACCCCGCTCTACAACACCTTCACGGAGGTTTACCGTTTCGCGAAACTGTTAAAGGACATTTATTCATGAACAAGGAACCGAAAGACATACTGATTGCCGGAGCCGGGTTGGTGGGTTCGCTCTGGGCGGTTTTCCTGGTGCAGAAGGGCCACCGGGTCAGGATGTACGAAAAACGCCCTGACCTGCGCAAAGCCGATATATCAGCCGGGCGTTCCATCAACCTGGCCTTGAGCGACCGCGGCTGGAAAGCCCTGGAAACGGTGGGCATTGCCGGGCAGGTCCGGGAAATGGCCATTCCCATGTACGGGCGCATGATCCACAACACGGACGGCCACCTTACCTTTTTGCCTTACGGCATGCAAAACCAGGCGATTTATTCCGTGTCACGGGGCGGGCTGAACGGTGTACTGATGAGCGCTGCCGAAGCATCCGGAGCGGAAACCTTCTTCGAACAAAAGGTGGCATCGGTTGACCTCGACACACCTGCCATCCGGTTTGAAGACGGCAGCCGGGCGCAGGCTGACATCATTTTTGGGGCGGACGGGGCTTTCTCGAAAGTGCGGGCCAGCCTGCTGGAACACGGGCCGCACGAATACAGCCTGGACGAACTGGAGCACGGTTACAAGGAACTGAGCATTCCTCCCGGGAAATCGGTAAAATGGCTGATTGAGAAAAACGCCCTGCACATCTGGCCGAGGAAACGGTTTATGCTCATCGCCCTGCCGAATATGGACGGCAGTTTCACCTGTACCCTGTTTGCCCCGTTCCGCGGGGAAAACAGTTTTGTACGGCTGCAAACCGACCGGGATGTGGAATCGTTTTTTGAAAAGTACTTCCCCGATGCGCTGAAGGTGATGCCCACCCTGTTGGAAGACTGGCACACCAACCCGGTATCGACCCTGGGTACGGTGCGGTGCAGGCCCTGGACCTACCGCGACAAGGTATGCCTCATCGGGGATGCCGCCCATGCCATCGTGCCGTTTTACGGGCAGGGGATGAACGCGGGATTTGAAGACTGCACGGTGCTCAACGACCTTATCGGCCAGCACGGGGACGACTGGCTCAGGATTTTCAGTGAATATGACGCCAGCCGGAAAACCGACACCGATGCCATCGCTGACCTGGCCCTTCAGAATTTTATCGAGATGCGCGACCGCGTGGCCGACCGGTCATTCCTCCTGCGCAAGGAAATCGAAAAGCAGCTGCACAAGCTCTACCCCGATGAATACATGCCCCTGTATTCGCTGGTGACTTTCAGCCACCGCCCCTATTCCGAAGCCCTGGCCACAGGCCGCAGGGAAGAAAAATTTTTCCAGGAAGTGCTGAACCTGGACGAACTGCCCGAATCGCCATCCGAAAGCGACCTGGAAACCATCATGGAGCAATGGCGGCAGTTCAACGCGGGTTCCCAAACCGGAAACACGGAATGAGCCGGCAACTCCCATCACTGGTGATCCTGGCCCTTGCAGCGCTCATGGCCTGGTCGTGCCGCGATGCCTGCCGGGATACGGTTTGCGAGCATGGCGAATGTGATGACGGAGAGTGCGTTTGTGAACCCGGTTATGGCGGCAGCGACTGTTCCGTGCTGCTGCGCGACAGCTTCCTCGGGGAGTACATGGCCCGGGAAACCTGCGGCACGCTGGTTGATTCATACCTTGTTTCCCTGAAACCCGGGGTCCGGCCGGACGAAATCCTGGTGCATAATTTCGCCCATTCCGGGCAGGACGTCACAGCCCGCACCGCGGAGTCAGGCGGAATCTATTTCCTGCCCGCGTTCAGCACGGTAAACGGCCTGTTTATCACGGGTTACGCTATTCCCGGCCCATCGGGCAGCGACCTTCGCCTCGAATACATGGCCACTACCATTGCCGACACGTTGTATTCCTGTTCGGCTATCCTGCGGCCTGAATAATCTTTTACCGCTAATTTCGTTTCTACCAATGATCCGCGTTGGCGGGTTTTTTGCTGGCTGAACCGGGTGTATGAAAAAATTTACCCTCATTGTGCTGATGCTCTCCACGGCCGGGCTCTCCGCCCAGGAAGATTCCTTGTATTATTATGGCGATACCTCGGTGTTTTACAACAACATGGTGGTGCACCTGCTGCCGGTGGCGGTGATCGGGGTGCGGTTCGCTTCGATCCAGGACCGGATCGAGTACCAGCGCATGCAATATGCCATCAACAAAGTGTATCCCTACTATGTGCATGCCCTGGAACTGATGGAGGAAACCGATGCCAGGCTGAGTTCCATAGAAAAAAAACGGAAGCAGAAAAAATACCTGAAGAAGAAACACTCGATGCTGAAGGAAGAATACCAGAATGAACTGATGCAGCTTACCGTTACCCAGGGATACGTGCTGGTTAAAATGATTGAACGGGGTACGGGAATGACCTTATATGACATCATCCGCAAGTACAAGGGCGGCCTGGCTGCCTCCTATTGGAATACTATTGCCCGCCTAAACGGGTACAGCCTGAAAGAGCCATACGAGCCGGGACAGGTACGTTTCCTGGAACCGATTATGCAGGCTCTGGAACAAGACTGAGCGGGCAAAGCGCATTATTGTATTTTTGTCGCATGCCGGAACATTCCACTATGCAGGAACGGAGATGGGTATTGCGGGAGGTGGATGAATCTGTGGTAAACCACCTCCATGAATCCCTGAAAATCCACCCGGTGCTTTGCCGTCTGCTGGCCGGCAGGGGCATCCATAGCTTTGAAGAAGCCAAAGCCTTTTTCCGCCCTTCCCTCGATGACCTGCACGACCCCTTTTTGATGAAAGATATGGACCGGGCCGTTGAACGCGTACGGCAGGCCCTTTCCACTGGGGAAAAGATCCTGGTCTACGGGGATTATGACGTGGACGGCACTACAGCCGTGGCGCTGGTAACCAACGCGCTCTCGCCTCATTACAAAGCGCTGGATTTTTACGTGCCTGACCGGCAATTGGAAGGGTACGGCATATCCTTCCGGGGCATTGATTATGCCGCGCAAAACGGATGTTCTTTAATTATTGCCCTCGACTGCGGCATCCGGGCGGTGGATAAAGTGGAATACGCGGCCAGGCACCGGGTGGATGTCATCATTTGCGACCATCACCTGCCGGGGGACGAACTGCCCCGGGCCGCTGCCATCCTCGACCCGAAGCAGCCCGGTTGCCCCTATCCGTACAAAGAGCTTACGGGCTGCGGCATTGGCTTCAAGCTGATGCACGCTCTGGCTTTACGGAATGGATGGGACACCGCCCCGCTTTTTGACCAGCTCGACCTGCTGGTGGTAAGCATCGCGGCCGATATTGTGCCGATTACCGGGGAAAACCGCGTGCTGGCCCGGTTCGGGCTGGATAAGCTGAACACCCATCCGCAACCCGGGCTGAAAACCCTGATGGAAGTCAGCGGGTTGAACGCGCCCCTGACGATCAGCAATGTGGTGTTCGGCATTGCCCCGCGCATCAACGCGGCCGGGAGGCTGGAACATGCCCGTTTCCCGGTTCAGCTGCTGACCGGCCGGGAACCGCAGGCCTTGCAAAAACTGGCGGCCCGCCTGCATGCGACCAACCGCGAACGGCAGGACCTGGACAAAGCCATCACCAGCGAAGCGCTGGAATACATCCGCGCCACCCCGGGAGAAGAAGAACGCTTCACCACGGTGGTCCGCGGAAAAGGCTGGCACAAGGGCGTGGTGGGCATTGTCGCCAGCCGGCTGATCGAGCATTATTACCGGCCCACGGTGGTCCTCTCTGAAGCGGACGGCATGCTGACCGGTTCCGCCCGTTCGGTGCCCGGTTTCGACCTTTTCGCGGCTGTTTCGGCCTGCAGCCGGTACCTGGAGCGCTTTGGCGGGCACACCCACGCGGCCGGGCTCACCCTGGCTTCGGAGCAATATGATGCCTTCCGGGAGACGTTCGAACAGTATGTGCGGAATCATATCACCGAAGAGCAGCGGATTCCGGTTGTCCTGGCTGACGCGGTTCTCCCGCTTACCGAAGTGAAACGCAAGCTATACAATATCATCGAGCAGATGGCCCCCTTCGGGCCCGGGAACATGCGCCCGGTGTTCATCGCGAAAAAGGTGCGCGACACAGGATCTGCGCGTGTCCTCAAGGACGAGCACCTGAAGATGTACCTGAAACAGGGTAGTGCCGTGTTTGATGCCATCGCCTTCGGCATGGCCCATCATTACGACACCGTCAGCCGGGGCCCGGTGGATATATGCTATACCATCGACCTGAATCAATGGAACGGCCGGGAATCCCTGCAACTGCGGATAAAAGACCTGAAACCATGCGAAACCTGATAAAGCGTATTCTTTTTTCCTGTTTTTTCTTCGCGCTGGTCCTGCCGGCCGAAGCCCAGTTCAGCCAGGAGTTTTTCATGAGCCAGTACGGCCAGAACCTGTTTCTGCAAAACCCGGGGTACGCGGGGGTTAAGGACGGGAGGAACATCCATTTTTTCACCCGGAGCGACATTCCCACCGTGTTAGGCGGTACCTTGTACAATTACGCTTTGTTTTCGTACGACCAGCCCCTGGACACGGGCCGTTCGGGCTTTGGGGTCACCGCTTTTTACGAACGGGAGTTTTCCCAGTACACCGGAGGGCTGGACGCGGTTTTCAGTTACCGGGTGGCGGGCAACGAAAACTTCTCCTTGCGCCTCGGGGTGGGCATTGGCGGACGGCTGAAAAGCATCCTGCTTGACCCGCTGACCAACCCCAGCCTTCTGCAGGGCTCCGACAGCCGGATTTACCCGGTTGTTCACACGGGTTTATGGCTGAAAACCCGTTGGGCGGAAGCGGGGATTGCCGGTTATAACCTGAACAAGCCGGATGTAAAATTTTTGACCCAGAACGTTACGGATTTCAGGACGGTTCTGTTGTTTGCCCGTTACCTGGCCTATGAGGACGAGCGGTTGCAGGTGTACCCGTCCGTCATGGTCCGTTTCCCGGAGAGCAAACGTGTGCCCGTGGTGGACTTGAACCTGTACAGCACGTTTTCGCAGGTGCTGGATTTTGGGGCGGGCATCCGGTTCGGGGGCATCCCCCAGGCTTACATGATCGGGCAGGTGGGCGCCCGGTTCGGGAAATCGCGTGTGGGCCTGTCCTACGAGCGGGCCTTAAAAACCCTGGGCATTATCTCACTGAGCTACCTGGAAGGAACCTTTGCTGTAAATTTATAACTTTAGCCTATGCGCCTCTGGACGGATGGATTGGTAAAACGTTACCGGAAAAGAACCGTGGTAGATCATGTATCGCTGGAAGTGAACCAGGGTGAAATCGTGGGTTTGCTGGGGCCGAACGGTGCCGGGAAAACCACCACTTTTTATTCCATCATCGGCCTGATCCGGCCCGAGGAAGGCCGGGTTTTCCTGGACGACCGCGAAATCACCGGGCTGCCCATGTTCAAACGGGCCAAGCTGGGCATAGGCTATTTACCGCAGGAACCCTCCATATTCCGCAAGCTGAGCGTGGAAGCCAATATCCAGGCGGTGTTGCAGTTTACCGGTCTCAGCAAACAGGAGCAACAGGAAAAACTGGAATCCCTGATTCGGGAATTTGGACTGGAACACGTGCGGAAAACCCGTGGCGACCTGGTTTCCGGTGGAGAGCGCAGGCGCACGGAAATTGCCCGCGCCCTGGCCAATGACCCGGGGTTTATCCTGCTGGACGAACCCTTTGCCGGCATCGACCCCATTGCCGTGGAAGACATCCAGTATATCGTGGCCAAGCTGAAGCAACGCGGCATCGGCATCCTGATTACCGACCACAATGTGCGCGAAACGCTTTCTATTACCGACCGCGCCTATCTTTTGTTTGAAGGCAGAATCCTGAAATCCGGAACCGCAGAAGAACTGTCGGAAGACCCGCAGGTGCGCAAAGTGTACCTCGGGCAGTTTTTTGAACTGCAACGGAAGAATATCCTCGAGCGTGATGGAAAAACAGAAGACTGAAGCACTGGTCCCGCGCTGGCAGCAATGGCTCGTTTTGATTCTTCCCCTGCTGCTGTATGCCAACACCTTCAACCACGACTTTGCCTTGGACGATGCCATCGTGTACACCGACAATGAGTTTGTGCAGCAGGGCATCGCGGGCATGGACGATATCCTGCTCAACGAAAGTTTTGTCGGCTATTTCGGCAAACAGAAAAGCCTGCTCACGGGAGGCCGCTACCGGCCTTTGTCCCTGCTGACCTTCGCGCTCGAAAAAGAGGTTTTCGGAATGAATCCAACCGTCAGCCATCTGGTCAATGTGCTCCTCTACGCCCTGACCGGCTGGCTTATGCTGCTGGTGCTGGCCCGGCTGATACGGCCTGACCCCAACCGGACAAAGTGGAAAGACGTTTTCCCCCTGGCCGCTACCGTGCTTTTTCTGGTGCACCCGGTGCACACCGAGGCGGTGGCCAACATCAAAAGCCGGGACGAGTTGCTGGCATTGCTGTTCTCGCTCTGGGCTTTGTGGCAGTTGCTCCTATGGCTGGAACAGGCAAAGGTTATGCGGCTGGTTTCTGCCGGGCTTTTGTTGTTGCTGGCCCTGTTAGCCAAGGAATCGGCTTATCCGATGCTGGTGGCCCTGCCGGCCGCTCTCTGGCTTTTCCGGAAACCCCGGTGGAAGGCTTTGATCATTGCTTCCCTCCCACTGGCCCTGGCAGCCACCTGCGGCCTGGCGCTCCGCTGGCAGGTGCTGGGCGGTTTCGAGGCGGCCAAAGTGCCGAACCTGATGAATGACCCTTTTTTATGGGCAAGCGCCACAGAAAGGGCCGGTACCATCGTCTATACCTTGCTGGTTTATCTGCGGCTATGGGTTTTTCCATGGCCTCTGACTTACGATTACTATCCTTTTCACATCAGTTATCATTCTCTTGGCGAGCCGCTGATCCTGGCCGGGCTGGCCCTGTACGGCCTCCTGCTGGCCGCTTCGGTGGTTGGTTTTTTCAAAAGAAGTATTCCCGCTGCCGGGTTACTGCTGTATTTCCTCACGCTGCTGCCGGTAGCCAATATTTTCTTTACGGTAGGCACTTTTATGAATGAACGGTTTTTGTATCTCCCCAGCCTGGGGCTTTCCATAGCCACTGCCTGGCTGGTGGTGGGTTTCCCGCTGGAAAAGAAAACCTGGAGCAACTTCCGCCAGTTTCTGCGGACGGGGAAACCGTTTTCATACCTGCTGCTGCTGGTGGTGGGTGTGTTCAGCGTAATGACCGTGTCGCGCAATCCCGTCTGGAAAGACAACCCCACTTTGTTCCTGCACGATGTATCGGTTTCCGAAGGCAGTGCCAAGGCGCAAAACGCGGCCGGAGGGGTGCTGTACGACCTGGCCCGGAAGGAATGGAATCCGCAGAAACGCAAAGAATTTTTCGCCCGCTCCAAAGAGCACCTGCTGAAAGCGGTGGCCATTTACCCCGATTACGCGGCAGCCTGGACAACCCTCGGCAACGATTACTATTACCTGGATCATGATTATGACAAGGCCATCGAGGCATATCTGAGAGCCCATGACCAGCTTTCCCTGAACAACCTGGAAGGCATGGGCAACATGGCGCTGAAAGACCGGCAATACACAGCCGCCATCAAATGCTTCCGCACCCTCGTGAAGGTGAAGCCCGGCAAGGCACATTACCTCTACCTTACCGGGAACGCCTGGCTGGAAGCCGGCCAGGTCGATTCGGCCAGGATTTGGCTGAACCGGGCGCTGGAACGGAACCCTCAGCTCACGGAAGCCTGGATCAAACTCGGCCTGTTGCATGCCCGGAACCTGCGCGACCCGGAGCAGGGGTTGAAATATTTCGACAAAGCCCTCGAAACGGATCCTGACAACGCGGAAGCCCTGGAGAACAAGGCCATTGTCCTGGCTATTACCGGCCGCACGGAAGAGGCGTTGCAATACTTCCTGAAAGCCCTGGACCAGAACCCCGGCAACCCCAACCTCCTGACCAATATCGGGAACGCGTACCTGGAACTGGGCGATGAAACCAGGGCACAGCACTATTTTGACCTCGCCCGGCAAAACCATGCGAAATAGGCTGGGTTCAAATTTCTAATTTTGCGAAAGACGAATAATGGGATTGATCAATTCAATATTAACCTGGGCCTTCAAGAAACGGGTCGATGAAATCCAGCGGTTCATGGAACGGCCCGTGGAAACCCAGGAAAAAGTGTTTCACAACCTTATCAGCCGGGCAAAGGACACCGAATGGGGCCGGAAATATGATTACCAGTCCATTAAAAGCTCGGAGCAGTTCAGGGAAAGAGTGCCCCTGCAGGATTACAACAGCCTGAAACCGTACATCGAGCGTATTATGAAAGGCGAGCAGGGGGTGCTGTGGCCTTCCGAGATCCGGTGGTTTGCCAAATCTTCCGGCACCACGTCCGATAAGTCAAAATTCATCCCGGTAAGCCGCGAAACCCTGGAAGAATGCCATTTCAACGCGGGACGGGATGTTTTGGCCTTGTATTGTCATCAATATCCGGGCACCAACCTGTTTAGCGGCCGCGGATTGGTAATGGGGGGAAGCACCCAGATCAACAAAATGAACGAAGGCTCTTATTTTGGGGATTTGTCGGCTGTCATGATGAAAAATATGCCCCTGCTCGGGCAGTTGATCCGGACCCCTGACCTTTCCATCGCCCTGATGGAAGAATGGGAAAAGAAAATCGACCTTATGGCCCGGGAAACCATGAAAAAAAATGTCACGCACATGGCCGGAGTGCCCACCTGGACCATCGTGCTGATCAAGAAACTGTTTGAACTGACCGGGAAAGACAACCTGGCCGATATCTGGCCGAACCTCGAATTGTACATACATGGTGGCGTCAGCTTTGCCCCTTACCGCGATCAGTTTAGGCACCTGATCCGGAAAGACAATATGCACTACATGGAAACCTATAATGCTTCGGAAGGCTTTTTCGGCATTCAGCATGACCTGACCAACACTTCCATGCTCCTGATGCTCGATTACGGGATTTATTTCGAATTCATCCCGGCCGACAGGGCCCTGGAAGACAATCCCCCGGTCCTCCTGCTGCAGGAAGTCGAGCCGGGCGTCAATTATTCAGTGGTGATCAGCACCAATTCCGGCCTGTGGCGGTACCAGCTGGGCGATACCATTCGGTTCACTGAAACCAAACCCTATACTTTCCGCATTACCGGCCGGGTAAAGCATTTCATCAACGCTTTCGGGGAGGAAGTGATTGTAGACAATACGGACGAAGCCCTGGCGCGGGCCTGCCGCGCCACCGGGGCGCTGGTCAGGGATTATACGGTGGCTCCGGTTTATTTTTCCGATCAGAACAATGGCCGCCACGAATGGTTGATTGAGTTCGAGAAAAGGCCTGAAAACACGGATTCGTTTATGGCCGTACTGGATACAGAGCTCAAGGCATTGAATTCTGACTATGAAGCCAAGCGGTATAAGGACATTGCCCTGTCGGCCCCGAGCCTGCATGTGGCCCCTGACGGTTTGTTCAGGGAATGGCTGAAGCGGCAGGGCAAGCTGGGCGGACAGCACAAGGTGCCCCGCCTGTCCAATGACCGGAAATTTATGGATTCGCTGCTGGAACTGATGAAAGTGTATGCCTAATCGAGGAGATTGAGCTTTTCGCAAGCCTGCCGGGCAGCTTCCTGTTCCGCCCGTTTTTTATTGGGTCCATAGGCACGTCCGTATTCTTTGCCATTCAGGTAAAAAGCCACCTCAAAAAATTTCCGGTTATTTTCTTCCCGTTCCACTTCCAGGCGGAATTCCACTTTTAACCTTTCCCTTTGGGCATAGTTGATTACCAGGCTCTTGAAATTAGTGACCTGGTTTTCCAGCTCATCCATGTCAAGCAGGACATGGATGATTTTTTGCTCAATAAATTGACGCGCTTTTTCCAGCCCTTTGTCCAGGTAAATAGCGCCAACCAGCGCTTCCAGGGTATTGCCGGGGGTAGAACTGTTTTGCAGGGTTTTCTGGCTTAAAGTGCTTTGCACCAGCGCAGACAGCCCCATCTTTATAGCCAGCTGGTTCATCATGGTGCGCGAAACCATTTTCGCGCGCATTTCCGTCAGGTACCCTTCATCCCGGTACGGGTATTTATGGTAGAGGAAGTCGGTAATGACCAGGTTGAAGACCGAATCGCCCAGCAGCTCGAGCCGTTCGTTGTTAAACCCAACATCCTTATTGGATGAGCTGTGCGTGATGGCGATTTGATAAAGTTCCAAGTGGGTAGGGGTGAATCCGGTTACTAACCTGAGGGCCCTGGCCAGTTCGCGGTTCGGGGAAAATTTCAGATTAATAATGCTGTTGATCCAACCCAAAATTATTCGGTGTATTCCTTAAATAAAACACAGGCATTATGGCCGCCAAAACCAAACGTATTGCTCATGGCCACCCGGACTTCCCGTTTTTGTGATTTATGAAATGTTAAGTTCAGTTTTGGATCAATTTCCGGGTCATCCGTAAAATGGTTGATGGTTGGGGGGATCACATTGTTTACCACGCTTAAGATGGAAATAATAGCCTCTACGGCACCAGCTGCCCCGAGCAGGTGCCCGGTCATACTTTTCGTAGAGCTGATATTCAGTTTGTAAGCATATTCGCCAAATACTTTTTGAATCGCTTTGATTTCGGATACATCTCCCAGCGGTGTGGAGGTCCCGTGCACGTTGATATAATCCACGTCCCTGGGTTTCAGGCCGGCATCTTCGAGGGTAAAGCGCATTACATTCCGTGCGCCCAGGCCTTCGGGATGCGGTGCGGTCAGGTGGTAAGCGTCAGCTGTCATTCCCGTGCCGACCAATTCAGCATAAATACGCGCTCCGCGGGTTTTGGCATGTTCCAGTTCCTCCAGGATTACCGTGCCGGCCCCTTCGCCCAGCACAAACCCGTCCCGGTCCAGGTCAAAAGGCCGGGAAGCGGTTTTCGGATCATCATTACGGGTGGAAAGGGCTTTCATGGCATTGAACCCGCCAATGCCATCAGTGGTTATGGCCGCTTCGGCCCCACCGGCTATCATAACATCCGCTTTGCCGAGGCGGATAAGGTTAAAAGCATCGATTAACGCATGCGTTGAAGAAGCACAAGCCGATGTAGTGGCATAATTCGGACCCCGGAAACCATACTTAATGGATATTTGTCCGGCCGCGATATCCGAAATCATTTTCGGAATGAAAAAGGGACTAAAGCGAGGAGTTCCGTCACCCAGGCAAAAAGCCGAGACCTCTTCATGAAAGGTTTGAATACCACCAATACCGGAAGCATAAATCACACCGATCCGGTCCATATCCAATGAACCGGTATCCAATCCGGCATCATGCACCGCCTCCTCAGCACTAATTAAAGCAAATTGGGCGTACCGGTCCATTCGCCTGGTTTCCTTACGGTCCAGGTAGTTCAGCGGATCGAAATCCTTAACCTCACAGGCAAACCGGGTTTTGAATTTGGTGGCGTCAAACAACGTGATGTTATCCGCACCGCTTACCCCGTTTACCACGGATTTCCAGAAATCTTTCGCTGAGTTGCCCAAGGGGGTGATAGCCCCCATGCCGGTTACAACCACTCGCTTAAGCCCCATAAATTAAAATGAAGATAAGTTACTTGATGTTTTCTTCCAGGTAGGCAATTGCTTCTCCTACCGTAGTAATACCTTCAGCTTGTTCATCAGGTATGGAAATGTTGAATTCTTTTTCAAATTCCATAATTAGCTCGACAGTGTCCAGTGAGTCGGCTCCCAGATCGTTGGTAAAACTGGCTTCTGGCGTAACTTCGCTTTCGTCAACACCCAGTTTGTCTACAATGATCTTTTTAACCCTTGATGCAATGTCAGCCATAATCGTAAAGGTTTAGTTTAGAAAATAATGCTGCAAAGTAAATTATTTGCCGTCTCATGAGCAACCTTTTTTCAAAAAAGTATTGTTGACCAGGCAACTGTGGCGTTGTGCCATAAGTGTTTAAATTCACAAAAAACTTTTTGTGGGCAGACAAATTCTCAGGGTTGAATTTGATTATGACTTTGCCATAATTGCGCTGGTAACGGGGTTAAGGGATTACCGGCTTTGCTGGTTTATCAATAAGGCATTGGATATTGATCTACAACGTCAGGATGACCTGGAAATTCACCTTCCCGATAAAAAAACCCTTGCCCGGTTCAGTTGTTTTTATGCATGGAATAACCTGGAACGCAAAGGAATTCATTGTATATCCAACCGTTCCGGGAATAACCGTTACCTGCTGCCGGAATTGAAAATGATTGATTTTATTGTCCGGATCAGCGGATGCTATGAAGAACAGGAAATTGACGACATATTGGAAGCCCTGAAATGTATTCAGCAGGTACAATCCGCTTTCCGCGTGGAGGTGGAGAACCTGCGTTCAAAACAAAACCTCATACTGGATGAACCCGAAATTTAACCGGACGAAAATAGTTGCCACCGTGGGACCGGCCAGCGCTGATTATCAATGCCTGAAAGACCTGGCCATGGCCGGAGTCAATGTTTTCAGACTGAATTTTTCACATGGTTCGCACGAAACCCACGAATCAGTTATCCGCCATATCCGGCAAATCAACCAGGAAACCGGCCTGCATATCGCAATGCTGGCAGACCTCCAGGGTCCGAAAATCCGCCTGGGAGAAATGCCGGCTGAGGGCATCAAAGTGTCGCAGGGCGACCGGTTTATCATTACTACGAAAGAATGTGCCGGTAACCGGAATAAAGTCTATCTCGATTACCCGGGATTCCCCCGGGATGTACATACGGGCGACAAGATTCTGATCGATGACGGTAAAATTGAACTCCGGGTTATTGACACCAACCGTAAAGATGCCGTGGAAGTAGCAGTTGAGATCGGAGGAACCATTCATTCCCGCAAAGGAGTGAACCTGCCTGATACAGAAATCAGCCTGCCTTCCCTGACACCTAAAGACCTGCAGGACCTTCAGTTTGCCCTCGATCAGGATATCGACTGGATTGCCCTGAGCTTTGTGCGGACAGCTTCCGACATACTGGAGCTGCGCAAAATCATTGACTGGCACGCTAATTCGGCAAAAATTGTTGCCAAAATCGAAAAACCGCAGGCCGTAAACCGCATTGAGGAAATTATTCGCGCTTCCGATGGAATCATGATTGCCCGCGGTGATCTGGGCGTGGAAGTGCCGCTTGAAAAAGTGCCCATGATCCAGAAAGATATTGTCCTGAAATGCAATTATTACTCCCGGCCGGTGATTATAGCCACCCAAATGATGGAAAGCATGATCGAAAATGCCAGCCCTACCCGTGCCGAAGTTACTGATGTAGCCAATGCCATACTGGACGGGGCGGATGCAGTGATGTTAAGCGGGGAAACCGCTGTCGGCAAATTTCCCATGCGGGTGATTGGGATCATTAACCGGGTGATTGAAAGCATTGAGCGGGAAAATATCATTTACAATAACGAAATGGTCCCCGATCCCGATTCTCCGACTTTTATTTCCGATGCCGTATGTTTCAATGCCTCCAAAATGGCCCATGATGTCAATGCGCGGGCCATCATAGGTATGACGCGTAGCGGATACACCGCTTTCATGGTTTCTTCCTATCGGCCCAAA
This sequence comes from uncultured Chitinophagales bacterium, assembly GCA_964422925.1. Taxonomy (GTDB): domain Bacteria; phylum Bacteroidota; class Bacteroidia; order Chitinophagales; family S012-47; genus CAYRDC01. The sequence goes on from CAYRDC010000012.1 coordinate 40,681, forward strand.
TCGCGCATTTACATTTTTACCGACCAAAAAAAAATGCTGACAACATTGAGCCTGGTATGGGGCGTAAAAACCTTTTATTATGACAAAATGGTCAGCACGGATGACACCATCCGGGATGTACAGAAAATACTGGTAGAGCAGGGATACCTCCATAAAGGGGATATTGTGGTAAACACAACCAGTATGCCTATTTCGCAACAGGCGAGAACAAACATGGTCAAGGTATCCCGAATATCGTAGCAATCCAAAAAACAAGGGGGATGGATAAGGAAAAGCAAGACCGGCTGAATCTTTTGACCCGTGAGCTATTGGACCGGACAGCGCAACTTGGACCTTCCGAGGTGGATGCCCTGCGGGAGGCACTCCGTTACCACGAGTGGCGCTATTATGTCCTGAACGATCCGCTTATTGCGGATTTTGAATACGACTCCTTATTCTCCGCTTTGAAGCGGATTGAATCCGATCATCCGGAGCTGGTCACCCCGGATTCGCCAACCCAGCGCATTGCCCGCGCACTTACCAAGGAATTTCCCGCGGTTACCCATAATCTGCCTATGTTGTCGCTGGACAATTCATACAATGAAGGCGATTTACTGGACTGGGGCAGGCGGGTCAGGGAATTATGCGGAACCGACCGGATCACTTACACCCTGGAACCCAAATTTGACGGCAGCAGCATTGCCCTGGTGTATGAAAACGGCTACCTGGTCCGGGCGGCTACCCGGGGCGATGGGATACGGGGGGAGGAAATCACCAACAATGCCCGCACATTGAACACTATTCCTTTAAAGGTTGCCTTCCCGGGTCCGACACCTGCGCGCATGGAACTTCGCGGGGAAATTGTGATCCCGAAAGAAAAATTCAAAGAGTTTAACCAAAAACGCATGCGGGAAGGCCTCCCGCTGATGGCAAACCCCAGAAATGCTGCTTCAGGCGCTTTGCGTATGCAGGATGCCCGGGAAGTGGCTGCCCGCGGATTATCCGCCTTTATTTACCAGCTTGCCCTGGCCGAGGATGAAACCGGAAACAACCTGCTGGGCACGTCCATTACATCACATTATGAAGCCATGAAATTCCTGCATAAATCCGGCTTCCGGACTACATTTAAGGAAATGACCCTTTGCCATTCCCTGCAGGAAGTGCTGGAGAAAATCCACGAATGGAATGAAGCCAGGGATTCCTATCCGGTTGAGATTGACGGGATGGTGATCAAAGTGAATGAATTTGACCTGCAGGAAAAATGTGGCAGCACCAGTCATCATCCCCGCTGGGCGATAGCCTTTAAATTCAAAGCCCGGCAGGCCACGACCCGGCTGCTTGATGTAGAATTCCAGGTAGGCCGTACGGGAACTATCACTCCGGTGGCTAAACTCGATCCGGTACCTTTGGCCGGGGTTACCATTTCTTCGGTATCCCTGTTTAATGAAGATATCATCCGGGAAAAAGACCTTCGGATTGGCGACTATGTTTTGGTGGAAAGAGCCGGTGATGTGATTCCCTATATCGTTAAATCCCTGCCGCAGGAGCGGACAGGAAAGGAAAGCCCGGTTATTTTTCCAACCCGGTGCCCCAGTTGCGGGTCGACACTGGTAAAGGTGGAAGGAGAGGTGGCCTGGCGATGCACCAATGTGGAATGCCCGGCCCAGGCGGTGGAGCGCATTAGGCATTTTGTTTCGAAAAATGCCATGGATATTGAAGGGTTGGGCGATAAAATCATTCAAAGGTTCTATGACCTGGACATTTTGAAAAGCATAGCCGGCATTTATACCTTGGACTATGAAAAGATTTCCCGGCTTGAGGGCTTTGGCGCCAAATCCGTGCAAAACCTCAGGGAATCCGTGGAAGCCAGTAAAAACCGCCCGTTACACCGTTTGATATTTGCCCTGGGAATTCGTTTTGTCGGGCAAACCACTGCCAGAACCCTGGCCTCCGCTATCCAGCGCCTGGAAGACCTTTATGAAATGACTCCCGAACAATTAATGGAACTGGAAGACATTGGTCCGGTAGTGGCCGAAAGCATCCGGCAATTCTTCCACCAGGAGTCCAACCGTCATTTGATCAGCCAACTGCGCGAAGCCGGGTTGAACCTGGAAAACACCCATGAAATAATAAAAGCGAACCCTCTCCAGGGGAAGACTTTCCTGTTTACCGGAAGCCTTTCCCGGTTGACCCGGAATGAAGCCCGGGAATTGGTGGAGCAGCATGGCGGAAAAGTATTAAGCACGGTAAGCCGGAAACTGGATTACCTGATAGTTGGCGACTCACCGGGTTCCAAACTGGAAAAAGCCCGCCCGATACCAAGCATTACCATTTTGGACGAAGACCAGTTCATGGCGTTGTTTTCTTAAAATCCGGTAAAAATACAACCGATTTGTCTTTAATATTTAGGGGTCAGAATATTTTTCCTGTATTCTGCAAATTTTGGTGTAACTTTTACATACCCCCTCCCGTTAAAGTACCTTAGTTGAAATATCGCATATAGCGGATTTTAACCAATTAATCTACCCGAAATGAAAATGCTTTTTGTACATTTCTGCCTTACAGGTAAGTTTCCGTCCCGGAAACCACTAAAAGAATCCCATGCTATTTGAATGATTGATTAGCCCCGGATCTTTCCTGTATAGTCAGTTCCCCAACTTATTTCGGTGTAGGTTAGGATTCTGGAGCCCTAACTGTTTGAGCCATGAAAACGCAAATACCCTCTGTGATTTTGGCTCTGCTTATGGGAATTTTATTGCCCATAACGGCCATGGCACAGCCTTCCAATGACGATTGCAGTGGTGCTACGTCATTGACGGTGAACACATCCTGTTCGCCAACAAACGGCACCACGGTTAATGCCACGCAAAGTATGCCTGCCATTAATTGTAATGGCTGGACAGGATATGCGGATGATGATGTATGGTACAGTTTTGTGGCTAATAATTCCAATCAAACGATTCAGGTTTCCGGTAACGGAAGTTTTGATGCTGTGGTTGAATTATTTTCGGGTTCATGCGGGAGTTTAACTTCATTGGCTTGTGCTGACAATACCACGGGTGGGGGGACGGAAACCATATCTGCCACAGGATTGACAGTGGGCAACACGTATTATATCCGGGTCTATGACTGGTATTTTGGCAATAATGGCACTTTTACTATTTGCGTTTATGGCACTCCGGCAGGCAACCCGGGAGATGATTGCGCGAATGCCATTTCCATTGCCTGCGGTGATACGTTAACCAATCAGACCACCTATGGCAACGGCAATACCAGCTCTTCCTGGAGCTGCCATGTTGATAAAAATAACTTCCTGATTTCCACCCCCGGAGAAGATCGTTTTTATGCAGTAAATGTAACTGATGTCAGCACAACCACCGTAAGGGTGTACTTGTTGAACGTGGTCGACACCAATGCCTACATAGAAGTGATTTTTTATACCGGAACCTGTACTCCCGGCACTTGCAATCAAAGTGGTCAGTATGTAGTGGCCAGCCATCAATTCCAGGGTGGGCTGCCGTATCATGATTTTTCGGTACCGGGAGCCGGAACTTATTACCTGATTATTGACAGCCAGGGAGCCGGTGTGCAATCTTATGATATTGCTATTGAATGCGTAGCTTCCGGTATCCAGTTTGATGATTCAGGATGCGGAGATGATATTGATTCGAACGGATATACCGTTAAGTGGAATGGTGGCACTAGTACCACCTTGTATCCGGGGGACACCGGTACGCTTTGTTACACGGTTTACGTGAAAAATCCAACCGGATGGGAATGGCTGAAGTATGTGGACCTGACGCTTGGCAACTGCTGGATCAATATTTCAAACATCACTCCGGACAGTCCTCCTGGTAATAACGGATTTTACGATACCAATGGAGACTGGGCCGGTTCCTATAATGCGGCTAACCGGCAGGTTAACTGGCATTTTACCAATAGCGTCAATGCCGCCTGGGGCGATGACAATACGAACAACTACACATGCCATAGCTATATCTTTTGTTTTCACGCGGAAGTCAGCTCCACCTGTGTTGACTCTGCCAATCTTTCGATTTTGCTGAAAATTACGGATGACGGGATAGGCGGCAGCGGTCAGACTTTACCTTCCAATTATTCCATTATGACGGGCTTTATGCTGCCTGTGGAAATGCTTTATTTTACAGGTGAAGTGCGTCAGGAAGGCAACTACCTGGCCTGGGCCACGGCCAGTGAGTCGGGCAGTGACTATTTCCTGGTGGAACGATCGGCTGACGGGCAACATTTCGTACCGCTGGGCAGTGTGGCGGCCACTGGTAATTCCGCTTCCCAAAAGGAGTATTCCTTTATGGATGATCATCCTTTGGGCAGGGACAATTATTACCGCTTGAAGATTGTTGACCAGAACGGACAGTTCAAATATTCAGGTATAGTTTTTTTGCGCAGGGAAGCCGGTACTACTTTCCAGGTAGTGCGATTTGGCCCGAATCCGGTACAGGAAACCGGGAATCTGCAAATTTACAGCGCTGACCAGGACGAAATTTCCCTGCAGTTAATGGATATGACAGGACGCGTGCTAATCCGGAGAATTGAAAAAGTACATTCCGGAGATAATACCATCCCGGTAAGTTTCTCCGGGGTTCCAAATGGGGTTTATCATCTGATGATTACTAATGGCTACGACTCGGGTGTTATTAAGGTCGTAAAGTAGGGTTCCAAAATACCCCGATTCAACGTGAGAACTGCATTAGTGAGAGCTAATGCAGTTTTTTTATCCGCTGAAGAAAGCCAGGGTTTCGCGGAAGGCCCGCAGGGCGGGTTCCGGCAGCCGGTCCGGTATCCAGGGATGTTTGGCGCCAAATGTATGCCCTCCCCCTTCAATGGCTATCAACTTTGCCCTTTTGTTCCAGTGGCTCATGGCTTTGCCATCTTCAAAGGGCACGGCTTCGTCTTCCGTTCCGTGAACGATTAAAAACGGAATGGTTAATTGCCTTACTTTGGTTGGGATATGCAACCGGTCAAGATGCGCATGGTAGTCTTCATAAAGCTGGTAATACAGGGGCAGCTCCTGTTTGGTCCGGGTGTTTACAATGTAATGCACTCCTTCGGATTTCCATTTTTTCATCACTTCCCGGCTCCAGTATTTGCCGAATTCATTGACTGAAGCCCAGACAGCCAGTTTTTTTACCCTTTGATCCTCAGCGGCTTTCAGAATGCTGATGCCACCGCCCCGGCTGTGGCCGAGCAGGTAACAGGGAACACCAGCCAGTTTTTCGGAGAAGGGGGTTGCTCCGGAATAAGCCCAGTCGATTACTTTTCCCAGATCGTCCAGTTCAATGCTGAAATTGTTATGCCCGAAGGCTTCCGGATCTGCAAAGTCTTCCGGTTGCTCCGGGGTGGTGCCGTTGTGGGAGCCGTTGTATTTCAGATAGGCCATCCCCGATTCGCAAAACATGCGGGCCAGGAGATTGAAATGTCCCCAATCCTTGAATCCTTTGAATCCGTGGGTGAATATAATGAGTCCTTCCGGCCGGGTTCCGGGCATGAAAAGATCCAACAAAACAGGGCGTTCGCGGCTCCCGTCTGTCAGGTGGTTCCGCAGTATCGACAGTGAACTCATAGCTTGATTACTTTCACCGTATGAAGCGGTTGCCCGGATTTCCCGGTGACTGTTAACAGGTAGGTACCGGAAGGTAAACCGGCAACCGGAAGACTTCGTTGCCCGGTAGCGGGAATTTCTTCCCACATCCTGATAACGCGCCCGGAAAGGTCGGTCAATACCAGGCGGCCGGAGCTGACAGGCCCGGTCAGGCGCAATTGATCGGTAACCGGGTTGGCCACAAGCCATGCCCCTGAGACGGTGGTAATTTCATCCTCTACCCCACTGACCAGGCAGGGCGCGCTGCAAAAACCCCGGCTGTTGGCTTCGCACTGTAATTGCCGGTAAGCCGGTTTGTCCTGCCCGTTGCCCGGATAAGTTCGCAAACCCAGCGTACGTAAAAACTCTTTGAATCCAAGGTGGTTGGGCAGCCCGTAATAAACGGCCAAAGTATCTACATAAGACTGCGACCAGTCGGTAAGCATAAAAAAACTGACATAATCAATCCGGCTGGCGTGTTGGTCCCACGCGTTGAACACTTCATGAATGAACGCGGCCTGCAGGGAATCGTTGCTTTGCAAAACCGGGCTGCTGGGATAGCCGCACTCCACAAAACGGACAGGCCGTGATGTATCCGGGTACAGGCTAATGAGCTGTGCCCACTCTTGCGGTACCACCGATGGATTGCGGACCTGCGCCAGGGCACTCACCGGGTAATAGGTTACCGCGATAAAATCCATGGTTTCATTAAGCCGCTGCCACCAGCTTGCCGTAACCGGGTTGGTCAGTCCATCCCAGGTAAGAGCCGTACCTACCGCAAGCGGTTTCCCAAAAACTGCCTGGTACTTCACCCGGCAATAGGCAGCCGCTGTATCCAGGAACCGTTTAAAAGATTCCATTTCCAGGGAATCCTCGCTTAAGGCTACATCCGATTCATTACTGATGATGAGTGATTCTAAACCATGCGGTAAATAGGCAAGCACTGTATCGAACATAGCCGTGAAACGCTGGATAAACAAAGGCGAATCGTAGGGAACACTGTCCAGGTCAGGCGGCACTTCCCGCTTTACCGTATTGATGACATGCAGATTTAATTGCAGCTTGACGCCATACGCATGGAGGTAATAGTCCAGGACTCCCACCATGCCAAGCATGGACGAATCGTATTGGGTTGGCGCTGGTTCCAGTGCGCTCCAATCGAACGAGAAATACATGTTGCGCATGCAGGCCTGGTAACCGTGGACAAAAGCGGAATCCCAGCTGTTGTTTTCCGCGAAAGTGAGCTCAATGCCAATTTCCCGCTGGCCGGCCGGCACCTGGCTGTACAGGCCAATGGAGACCAGGAAAATCAATGAGATGGTAAATCCTTGCTTCATAATTTGTAAAATTAATCAGGTAACGGCTAATCCCGGTCCGTCATTGTTCACAGCGCGGTCCGGCAACCTGTATGCAGAAGCAGGAATAAAAGAACTAATTTAGCGGCAAGGCAAAATGGCTATCACGCTAAAGGAAATACAAGCCCCGGTTGCTGCTGAGCTTTCGGAATTTGAGCAGCGCTTCCGGGATAACCTGCGCAGCCGGGTACCGCTGCTGGACCGCATTACCCATTACATTGTAAAACGAAAGGGAAAACGGTTAAGACCCTTGTTTATATTCCTTACCGCCCGGCTGAACGGGGGCATTACGGAACGAACCTATCTCGGGGCTTCCCTGATTGAATTGCTCCATACCGCTACCCTGGTACATGACGATGTGGTGGATGATGCTTATCAGCGCAGGGGCTTCTTTTCGATCAATGCCCTCTGGAAAAATAAAATTGCCGTGCTGGTGGGCGATTATCTGTTGTCCAAAGGATTGTTACTGGCCCTGAACAACGATGCTTTCCAGGATTTGAAAATCGTTTCCCGGGCGGTGGAAATGATGAGCGAAGGGGAATTGCTGCAAATTGAAAAAGCCCGAAGACTGGATATTGATGAAGCGGTGTACTATGATATTATCCGGCAGAAAACCGCCTCGCTTATCGCTTCTGCCTGTGCCATTGGCGCCTTATCGGCAGGAGCTGATGAAGCTGAAGTCGAACGAATGAGGATTTTTGGGGAAAAGGTGGGTATTTGTTTCCAGATCAAAGACGACCTGCTGGATTACGGAACCGACCGTATCGGGAAACCGCGGGCCATCGATATTAAGGAAAAGAAAATGACCCTGCCGCTGATTTATACCCTGAACCACCTGCCGCGTACAGAGAAAAACAAACTTATCAAAATTGTTAAGCGCAATAATACCGACCGTGGAAAGGTGTCCTACCTTATGCAAAAAGTAAAGGAAACCGGTGGCCTGGAATATGCCGGGCAGGCTATGTACCGTTACCGGGATGAAGCGCTGGAAATCATACAGGGGGCAAAGCCTGAAGAAGTGCGCATTGCCCTGGAAAAACTGATCCGGTTTACCACTGAGCGCAAATACTGAACGATTTCAGGACCTGGCTTCTTTTTTCCGCTTTGTATTGTCGATCCGGACCGGATCTCCTTCGCGCAACAGCTGATGTACCACGTTATACGGCCCGCTGATTACCTCGGCCCCTTCTTCCAGTCCCGACAATATTTCAATGTATTCATCATCCTGGATGCCGGTTTTTACAGGTGTCACTTTGGCTTTTCCCGATTCAACCAGAAATACATATTCCTGGTTCTTGACCGGAGCGGTTTTGGTAGAGTCTGAATCAATCCCAAGGTCTTCCCTTACCGTGACACATTCGATAGGAATACTTAAAGCATCCTTTACGCGTTGGGTGATGATCTCAACAGAAGTGGACATGCCCGGCAGGAACGGAAAGCTGTTGTTTCCCGCATCGATCAGGTCCTGGTACGATTCAGGCAACAAGCGGATTTTCACGGTGAAATTGGTAGCCTGGTCAGAGGACAAGGCGCCTTGTGTATTAGCCGAACTGCTGATCTCATAGACCAGCCCCATAAATTTCCGGTCGGGGTAGGCCTCCACTTCAATTTCGGCTGTATCGTTAATCCTTACGTTCAGGATATCATTTTCACTTACATCCACGCGGGCTTCCATTTCATGAAGGTTGGAAATACGCATCATTTCCGTAGCGGCAAATTGCGCGATGCCCCCTACCACTTTTCCTTCTTCCACTGCCAGTCCGGTTACTATGCCGCTCATTGGGGCAAACACCGTGGTTTTGGTAAGATTATTCCGGGCCTCGCGCAGGGTGGCCTTTGCGCTCATGACATTATACCTGTCGGCATTTACGGTTTGCAGCGCTGATTCCATCTCCGCCTGCGCCACTTTAAAGGCTGTTTCAGCGGCATCAAAATCGGCCTGGGAGATTACCTTTTGATCGAATAGCTGCTTATTTCTGTCGTAATCCAGTTTAGCTTTTTCAAACTGGGCCTGTGCCTGGCTGTACCGGGCCTTGCTGTTGGCCAGCCGGGCCTGAGCGGCCAGTACCGCTGCTTCCGCCCGCTCCACGGCATCCTGGTAAATATTAGGGTTGATATCAACCAGCGGGTCTCCCTTTTGAACTGAATCCCCTTCATCCACATATAATTTCACAATCTCTCCCGAAATTTCCGGGATAATTACCACTTCCACTTCCGGATAAATTTTTCCACTGGCAGAAACTTTTTCAATAATGGTACGCCTTTCCACTTTACTGGTCGTCACCTTGGTACCATTAGAATTATCTTTTTTGAATATAATCACCAGGATTATGAGCAGCAGTACTGCTCCGGATAACCAGTAAATGAGTTTGTTTTTCTTTTTCTTTGCCATTAGTTCAGATTTAGCAAGGCCTTGCCTTGATAATAATCCAGTATAAGCTTGCGGAACAAGAATTCATATTTGGCGGACAGCATATTGGCCCTGGCGGCATGGTAGTTATTTTGAGCCGTAATGTAATCCAGGGAGCTTACCATTCCCTGTTCAGCTTTAATCTTAATGTAATCGAAAGCTTTTGTCATGCTTTCAAGATTATCCCTGGCGGCTTCATATTTTGCCTGGGCCGCCACCGCTCCTGACCAAATTTGCTGAATGGTATTCACCAGGTCATTGTGGGCCTGTTCCAGGTTCAGCTGGGCTATTTGCTGCTGTACCCGGGCAGTTTCCACCGTTGACCGGGCTTGGAATCCATTGAATATGGGTATGGTCAGGCTTATTCCGTAGGTCTGGTTAAAATTGTTCGAAAGCTGGTCGGAATAAGGATAATCGAGTTTCTGGGTTTCATAGGTCATAAAATTGGCAATGACTGGGGCCCCCGTACCGGCCACCGTGCCAATGGTGTCAAACCCTTTGGGCACCAGCCGGAATTGTTTGAAATTGTCCGAATAGTTGGTATGCAAGCTTCCGAAAAGGGTCAGCCGGGGTGAATAGCTGCCTTTGGCAGCAGCCACACCTCTTTCGGCCGCCATCAGGTCATATTCGGCTTTCTTTACAGTTGGCCGGTTGGCGGTAGCCCTGGCAATTATATCTTCCAGGCTGCCAAGGTCCATCAGGCTGATATCTTCTTCCAGATGCTGGGGTTCCAGGATGTCAAAATCCGACCCGGGCGGAAGGTTTAACATCAACTTTAGGTTCAGGATGGCCTGATCGGCTGTGTTGCGGGCATTAACCAACACGAGGTTGTCATTGGCTACCTTGGCCTGGATCTCCAGCAGATCCCCTTCGGCCACAGTGCCGGCATCAACCAGTTTGCGGGTGAGTTCAAGCTGGGCCTTGGAAGCGTTCAATTGCTCGGTAGCTACGGTTACGTTTTCCCGGGCAAGCAACACCTGAAGGTAAGCTTCCGCGATGTTGATTTCCAGGTTCTCGGCTGTTGCTTTCACGCCCCACCGGCTTGATTGCAACTTCAGGCTCTGTTGTTTGATACTGTTTTGTTGCTGAAACCCGCTGAACAGGGTAACCCCACTGGAGAGGCTGAATGTATTGGTTTGAATTTTACCGGTAACGAAAGTGTAGGTTGTCGGGTCAACCACCCGTCCGAAATTATAACTGTAGGAAGCGTCACCGTTCAGCGTAGGCAAAAGGTTCAGTTTTTTTTGTTTGAGGGTATACTCTTCCGTGGTAACATTCAAATTGGCTATTTTCAGGCTGATGTTATGGTCACGGGCATACTGAATGCAATCCTCCAGCGACCATTTTTGCTGGGCCTGGGTTCCTGAAACCACCAGGCACAAAGCAATCAGGAATGAGCTAAATTTTTTCGGCATATTGGGGTAAAGGATAATTTGGTTATGCAGTTTCAAATATAGCGTAAATTGGCACGCATGCTAAAAACGAAGCTGGTTCTTTTTTTGAATTAACATATTTTAATCAGGCTGTTGAATTGATCGTACCGGACGATAAAAGTTTTATGAAGAAAGCCCTGGATGAAGCCAGGGAGGCTGAGCGTGAAGGGGAAGTGCCCGTGGGGGCCGTAGTTGTGCTCAACGGGAAAATCATCGGCAAAGGGCATAACCAGGTGGAACGAATGAATGATGTGACCGCTCACGCGGAAATGATCGCGCTTTCGGCTGCAGTGGAAGCAACCGGCAGCAAATACCTTGAGGAATGCACCCTTTATGTAACGCTGGAACCCTGTGCCATGTGCGCGGCTGCCCTCCAATGGGCCCGGCTGAACAGGCTCGTGTATGGGGCCGATGACCCTAAATACGGATTCCGGGTGTATTCCAAACGACTGCTCCATCCAAAAACGGCAGTGTCGAACGGTATTTTGGCAGAGAAGAGCCGCCAGATGATGCAAAAATTTTTCAGGGAAAAAAGAAAATGACCGGTATGATCGCAATACTTATTTGAAAAATCTGAAACTGTTTGAACAATTTTGCATTCCTTTTTGTTGCCTTAGTACTGTTATCACTTTTTTTAAATGCCTAAAATCTACAAAATATGTCGTTTCAATTACCAGATCTTAATTACTCGTACGATGCGTTAGAGCCCTACATTGATGCCCGCACTATGGAGATTCATCACAGTAAGCACCATGCGGGATACACCAATAAGCTGAACACAGCCCTTGAAGGAACCGGCCTGGAAGGCCTGTCCATAGAAGATATACTGGCCAATGTCAGCAAGCACTCAGTGCCCATCCGCAACAATGGGGGAGGCTACTATAATCATTGCCTTTTCTGGGAAATTATGGGTCCTAATGGAGGCGTCCAGCCTTCGGGAAGTCTGGGCGAAGCCATACAACGCGACTTCGGATCTTTCGATAATTTCACGGAAGCGTTTTCCAATGCCGCGGCTACGGTTTTCGGGTCCGGCTGGGCCTGGCTGATCGTTGACGGCAACGAAAAACTGGTGGTAACCAAAACACCAAACCAGGACAATCCGTTAATGGATATTGCGGAAGTAAAAGGGAAACCGATTCTCGCACTGGATGTTTGGGAACACGCTTATTACCTGCATTACCAAAACCGCAGGCCGGACTACATCAAAAACTGGTGGAATGTGGTGAACTGGGATGCGGTGGCCAAAAAATTTGCATCGGCTGTTTAGCTGATGTGTTTCATAGCTGAAGAGCCGGGGCCGGAAACGGTCCCGGTTTTTTATTCCACGGTGACCGATTTGGCCAGGTTGCGTGGCTGGTCCACATTGCAGCCGCGCATCACGGCAATGTGGTAGGAAAGCAATTGGAGCGGGATAACCGAAACGATCGGGCTGAAAGGTTCTTCGATTTCCGGGACTTCGATGGTATAATCTGCCAATCCTTTGATGGCACTGTCCCCTTTGGAAACGATGGCTATGATCCTGCCTTTGCGGGCTTTCACTTCCTGGATATTGCTGATGATTTTTTCATGGGCGCTCCGGTTGGTAGCCAAAACCACCACGGGCATTTCTTCATCGATCAGGGCAATGGGCCCGTGTTTCATTTCCGCGGCAGGATATCCTTCCGCGTGGATATAGGATATTTCCTTGAGTTTCAGGGCTCCTTCCAGGGCTACCGGGAAATTATATCCGCGCCCCAGGTAAAGGAAATTACGGGAATCTTTGAATATGGCAGCCAGTTCCCTGACCTGCGGGTCGGTTGCCAGGGCTTGTTGTACTTTCTCAGGAATATTTTCCAGTTCGTGCAGCAAAATTTGGTAATCAGATTCCGCCAGGGTGCCTTTCCGGTAAGCCAGCCGCAAGGCCAGTAATGCCAGTATCGTGAGCTGGGCGGTAAACGCTTTGGTTGAGGCCACCCCGATTTCCGGACCGGCATGCGTATAGCTTCCCGCATCGGTGATTCTGGCAATGGATGATCCCACCACATTGCAAATCCCCAGGATGACAGCCCCCCTGGATTTGGCCAGGTCAATGGCTGCCAGCGTATCGGCCGTTTCGCCTGACTGGGAAATGGCAATGATCACATCCCCTTCATTGATAATCGGGTTGCGGTACCGGAATTCGGAAGCATATTCCACTTCCACCGGAATCCGCGCGAGGTCTTCCAGCAAGTATTCACCCACCAATCCGGCATGCCAGCTGGTACCGCAGGCAATAATGATAATGCGCCTGGCTTCCAGCAAACGGTTTTCATAATCTTTGATGCCTCCAAGGGCTACCAGCCCGGTGTCCGCGTGGATACGCCCGCGCATACTGTCCAGGATCGACCGCGGCTGCTCATAGATTTCTTTGAGCATAAAATGATCATACCCGCCCTTTTCCAGCATTTCGAGCTGCATTTTCAGCTGTTCGATATAAGGCTCCTTGGATTCGTTTTTTATGGTTTTGATGTTCAGCGTGCCATCCCGCTTCACCAGGGCTATTTCCCCGTCATTGATGTACACTACATTTTTGGTGTATTCGATGATAGGCGTGGCATCCGAAGCCAGGAAAAACTCTCCCTGCCCGATTCCGATTACCAGGGGGCTGGATTTGCGGGCGGCAATCAATTGATCCGGATTATCGCGCGACATCACGATAATGGCATAGGCGCCCACCACTTCCGTCAGGGCCAGCCGCACGGCTTCTGCCAGTTCGGCACCGGTTTTTTGCATTACTTCATCGATGAGATTGGCCAGCACTTCCGTGTCCGTTTCGGTTTGAAAGGTATGGCCGCGGTTTTCCAGTTCTTTTTTCAGGGAAGCGTAATTTTCGATAATGCCGTTATGGATGATCGCCAACTGGCCGGAGCCGGAAGCATGCGGATGCGCGTTTAAATCAGTAGGCGCCCCGTGGGTGGCCCAGCGGGTATGCCCCATGCCGATGGTACAGCGGGTGTCTTTATCCCGGCAATACGCTTCCAGGTCGCTGACTTTTCCGGATTTTTTGAAAATATTGATTTTTCCTTCATGTAACAGGGCTACTCCTGCGCTGTCGTAACCACGGTATTCCAGCCGGTGCAGTCCTTTTATGATCACCGGGTAAGCTTCCCTGGGGCCGATATAGGCAACAATGCCGCACATATCATGGCATTTTAGTGTAAATCAGGTTTAGTTTCATACGTACCCTGGGATCCGGATGGTTCGGGCCCCCGATCAACACCCGGGCAGGGGTTTGCGTGGAAGGTTCAATTTTCAGTACAATGTCAGAAGTGTCCAGAACCCCTGTCAGTGTTTGATGCATATGTTTGGACAGGTTGATTTTATACCGGGTGTATACATTGCCGCCATCCACTTCCTGGACCTTTTGCCCGCCCAGTTCATAACCCACTATGGACACGCCCAGGGCCTCATCTGAAATGGCCGCAAAACCGGTAAGCGAGTCAATTACCGTTCTGGGCAGGATTTTATCCGGTGGATCATAGATAGAATCAGCGGTTCCGTCCAGCTTGGTCAAAACCAGTTCCGCTTTATTGATGATAATATTCCCCAGTGGGGTCAGGTCCGGCATCTGTAAACGGACCCGCAGGCCGGCCATGCCTTCCAGCGGGAGGGTGTCGTAGGTGGCGCTTCCGTTCAGCCATTGCGGGATGCGCGTACCGGTAAAGTTGTTCTTGAAGTAATTATTAATGCCGCTCACTGCGTTCATAAAAAAAGTAAAAGTCAGGCTGTCTTTCACGGAACGGTGATAATACAACCGGATACCGGAAGTGTTTTGCCTCAGGTTCAGTATCAGCATGCCTTTTCCATATCCGTTCGAAGTATCCGGGGCAATGTACAGGCCTTTCATCATGGCCAGGAAAGTGCTATTATCGCTCAAATTGCCGGAAGCTGACTGGTTAAACAACCATTGAGCAAAAGATTTATGCAAAGGGATGGAAATCAGCGTGTCTTCCACCGGAAGTTTCAGCCCGCGCACCCGGCCAACCTCCACCGGATCATAGGCAAACTGCCGGTCTTCCCGGTATACCGTGAAAGGAGCCATGTCTTCAGCCAGCCGGTATACCACAAACGAATAGGGATTCGCCAGGGAACCGTAATAACCGTCCACATCCAGGATAAGGGCAGCGGAATCCAACACTGCGTCACTGCCGAAATTGATATTATTCAATGGCATGAGCACCTGGGCAAAAATGCCGGCATAGCTGGTGCCGAAATCGGGATCATCCATGGCACCCAGCAGGTAAATACCCTGGGCCGAAGTAACCAGCGAATCGTCCCGCTCCAAAGAAACCCCGAAATGTAAGGTATCCGTTCTGAAAACCTGAAACTTGTCTTTGCCGGGCAACAGTTCAGATCCAAGCGAAGAAGGGTTATTGCACCCGTAATATACACCTGCCCCGATAGTGGCAAGCATCCACAGCCTCTTAACCATTTTCATCAGCGAGAAATTGGAATTATCCCAACAGGGATTGATAAAAACCTACGTAGTTCTCCAGGTCTTCCGGGTCATTTAACTCCAACACCGGTTTGTTTATTGCTTCCAGGTGCTTCTTAACCGAACCGTTCACCTTTTTGTCTTCAATAATAACCGCGTCTGAGTAGGTAATGGCCCCTTTGTTCAGCCCGCTGTTATCTGCCTCCGCATATTCGGCAAGCTTGTCCTGATCCACCTTCCGGTGAATCAATGGCGCTTTCTTCAGAAAATTATCCGAGAGTTTGCCTTTGAATCCTTCGCTGTATACTGAATAAATGATCTGCGCATTCTGAAAAACCGGTTCATTTTTATACGCGGTTTTCAGGTATAGCGGAATGAGGCTGGTCATCCAGCCGTGGAGGTGAATAATATCCGGAGGCCAGCCAAATTTTTTCACGGTTTCTATAACGCCCTTGCAGAAAAAGATCATCCTTTCCGGATTGTCGTGATAAAAGGGTTCATCTTCCTCGCCAAAAACACCCGGCCGGTGAAAGAAATCATCGTTGTCCAGGAAATATACCTGCATCCTGGCTCCTGGCAGGGAAGCCACTTTTATAATCAGGGGATAATCTTCCTCGTCAATGATAATGTTGATGCCGGAAAGCCTGACTACCTCATGCAGGCGGTGCCTGCGCTCGTTAATGGTTCCGTAGCGTGGCATCAAAATTCTGATTTCCATCCCGTTCTCCTGGGCATACTGCGGTAACTCGCGGGCCACCTTTCCCATATCAGACATCACAACATACGGATCCATTTCCTGGGTAACGTAAAGAACTTTTGTCTTTTCACTCATGATTTAACTGCTTTATTATTGCTGCTTAATTAAATGTAATTTTGGGTTGCAAAGATAATAAAAAATCCCCGCATTTTATGCAACTGCACCGGGCAAATTCTTTTGATTATTAAGGCGTTTTACAACATTTAACCAATCGTTTTATGCACATTTTCAGAAAGCCGGACCCCATGGAATTTTACCTGGCTGACGGCCGGGAAAAAGGGCTGACCATCGGCTTTGTGCCTACTATGGGAGCGCTTCACGAGGGGCATTTATCGCTGGTAAGGAGGTGCCTGGGAGAGAATGATATTTGTGTGGTAAGCATTTTTGTCAATCCCACCCAATTCAACGATCCCGAAGACCTTAAAAATTATCCCAGGACCGGTGCCCGGGATATCCTGTTATTGGAGCAATGCGGTTGCCAGGTGGCTTTTTTGCCTGCGGTAGAAGATATTTACCCGGACGGGCCGGAAAACACTCCGACCTATTCGTTCGGCTACCTGGAAGAAGTTTACGAAGGGGCTTCCAGGCCCGGACACTTCAGGGGTGTAGGACAGGTGGTAGCCAGGTTGCTCCGGATGGTGGCCCCGGACCGGTTATATCTCGGAGAGAAAGACTTTCAGCAATTGCTCGTACTTCAGAACCTCATCCGGCAACTCGATCTTCCTGTAGAAGTGACTGGCTGCCCGATTGTACGCGAAAGGGACGGCCTGGCTATGAGCTCAAGAAATGTGTTGCTGACGCCTGAACAGCGCCAGGACGCCCTGCAGATTTACCATATCCTGGATACCGTCCGGTCAGGGTACGTGGAAAAATCTCCCAGGCAGTGGGTTCATTGGGCGCTGGAGGCCCTGGAACAGGTTCCCGCTTTCCGGCATACCGATTATTTCGATATCGTGGACGGACACACCCTGAAGCCGGTCACCGGCTGGGACGAGAGCGACCATATCCGCGCCATTGTAGCGGTAAAGCTTGACAATGTGCGCCTTATTGACAATATGCGCATCCTGTAAGCCGTTACCATGCCCAGCGCCCGCCCGCGTCTAACCATAGCCTTTTGATTTAAAAAAGTGGTAATTTTGCAGCCTATGCAAATCCAGGTACTCAAATCGAAAATTCACAAGGTCCGCATCACGGAAGCCAATCTGGAATACGAAGGGAGCATTACCATTGATGAGGACCTGATGGATGCGGCCCGCCTGAGCCCTTACGAAAAAGTGCAGGTGTTGAATGTGAACAACGGGGAGCGGATCGAAACCTATGTCATCAAGGGAAAGCGGGGCAGTGGCGTCATTTGCATGAACGGGCCGGCTGCCCGCAGGGCGCAGGTGGGTGATGTGGTCATCATACTTTCCTATGCCCTCATCGAGGAATCAGCGGCTGCCGGCCATCGGCCTGTGATCATCATGCCTAACACCGAAACCAACCAGCTGAAATAACCTGCCTGTTTTGAGCAAAAAAATCCTGAATTTCCTGAAATACCTTCTTTTTCTGGCTGCCGGTCTGCTATTGCTGTGGCTGGCTGCGAGAGGCCAGGACTTCCAGCGGATCCGCGAAGCCTTTCTTCATGCCAATTACTGGTGGGTGGGCCTGTCGGCCCTGCTAAGCGTGCTGAGCCATATTTTCAGGGCTTTGCGCTGGAAGCTTTTGATTGAGCCCATTGGGTTCAAACCCCGGTTTGCCAATACTTTCTTCGCGGTAATGACCGGCTATTTTGCCAACCTGGCCCTTCCCAGGCTGGGCGAGGTGACCAAATGTGGCGTACTGAATAAGTACGAGAAAATCCCGGTCGATAAATTGCTTGGCACCATGATCGTGGAGCGGGCATTTGACTTCCTGACCATGCTGCTGTTGCTGGTACTGGTGCTCTTGTTTCAGTTCCACCTCTTCAGCGATTTTTTGAATAAGTATGTCTGGGCCCCCATGGGGGAAAAACTGGGTCAAACCGGTCATCTCGGGTGGATCGTTTTGTTGTGTTTCGGATTGGTTTTAGGACTGCTTTTCTGGTTCCGTAAGCCACTGTCCAGGAATGTGGTTTTTCAAAAGGGCTGGCAATTTGCCAAAGGGATCTGGCACGGGATAGCCAGTGTGCGCGATCTGCAGCGTACCGGGCTTTTTGCATTTTATACCCTGGCCATCTGGGGCTTATATCTTTCCATGGCCTGGGTGGTTTTCTACGCTTTTCCGGAAACCAGCCACCTGGGTTTCTGGCCGGCCATGTCTATTCTGGTTTTCGGAAGCATTGGAATGGTGGCACCGGTTCAGGGAGGCATAGGCGCATTTCATTTCATGGCTTCGCGAACGCTGGTAGTTTACGGCATAGCCGCTGAACCGGCTCTGGCCTATGCCTTTCTCAATCATGGCGCCTCCACGCTTACGCTGATCGTCCTCGGATTTGTATCTTTGATATTGTTACCACTGACCAACCGTGAGCGGCAAGACCGGCATACCTGAAGAAATCCAATCCCTGATCCTCGACCGTGAACAGGCGCATACCCGTGTGCTGGCCTGGAAACAAGGTGGAGAACGCGTTGTCTTCACCAATGGCTGTTTCGATATTTTACATGCCGGTCACATTTATTTGCTTTATGAGGCGGCTTCCCTCGGAACCCGGATGGTCATCGGGCTCAACACGGATGAATCCGTCAGCCGTCTGAAAGGGGAAGGCCGCCCTGTCAGGAAGCTTGCCGAACGGGCTGCCATCCTGGCTGCCCTCAAACCGGTTGACCTGGTGGTGCCGTTCGCGGAGAACACACCCCTGGAATTGATCTCCCTGCTCAAACCCGATGTCCTGGTAAAGGGCGGGGATTATCGCATCAGCGAGGTGGTGGGCGCGGAAATGGTACAGTCCTACGGTGGAGTCGTGCGGATCATTCCATTGCTGCCGGGTTACTCCACCACTTCTTTTCTAAAGGACCTTTCCTGAGGTTGGCATTTCCCCTTCTTTATCCTAATTTTGGCGACAAATCTTTTCCAGGCTATTAAATCTACACACTCCATGGATTTTACCCTTACCGAAGAACATTTGATGATCCGTAAAGCTGCCCGGGATTTTGCGCAAAATGAATTGTTACCCGGGGTGATCGAAAGGGATGAAAAAATGGAATATCCCGCGGAGCAGATGCGAAAAATGGCGGAACTGGGCTTTATGGGCATGATGGTGGACCCCAAATACAACGGTGGGGGTATGGATACCATTAGCTATGTCATTGCCATGGAGGAAATTTCCAAGGTGGATAATTCCTGCAGTGTGGCGATGTCTGTAAATAATTCCCTGGTTTGCTGGGGCATAGAAGAATACGGCAGCGAAGGGCTGAAGCAGAAATACCTGACCAAACTGGCCACGGGTGAATGGCTGGGAGCCTTTTGCCTGTCGGAACCGGAAGCCGGCTCTGACGCCACCAGCCAGCGCACCACAGCCATCAACAAGGGAGACTACTACCTGCTGAACGGCACCAAAAACTGGATTACCAATGCCGGGGCAGCCGATGTGTTTGTGGTAATCGCCCAGTCGAACCCGGAAAAACGGCATCACGGCATCAATGCCTTTCTGGTGGAACGCAACTGGGAAGGTGTTTCGATTGGGGTCAAGGAAAAGAAACTGGGCATTCGCTCATCTTATACCAATTCCGTACTGTTTGACGATGTAAAAGTTCCGAAAGCCAACCGGCTGGGTGAAGAAGGCACAGGTTTTAAATACGCGATGAAAACCCTGGCCGGGGGCCGCATAGGCATTGCCGCACAGGCACTGGGTATCGCGGCAGGGGCTTATGAGAGGGCCCTGGCTTATGCTAAAGAAAGAAAAGCTTTTGGCAAACCCATCGCGGAGCACCAAGCCATTGCCTTCAAACTGGCTGATATGGCTACTGAAATCGATGCCGCCCGTTTGCTGGTTTACCGGGCCGCCTGGCTGAAAGACCAGGGCAAAGATTATTCTGTGGCCAGTTCCATGGCTAAACTGTTTGCCTCTGAAGTCGCCATGAAAACCACCGTGGAAGCAGTCCAGATCCATGGCGGTTACGGCTATGTGCAGGAATATCACGTAGAACGCCTTATGCGGGATGCCAAAATAACCCAAATCTATGAGGGGACTTCAGAAATCCAGCGTATTGTCATTTCCCGGGCTATCCTGAAAGATTAAAGGGCTATGGGTTTGCCCGTGGCTGCAGGCCCCCTTGTTTTTAATACTTTCGTAAACAGAATCTGAACGCCATGGATGTATTAACTTACCTCATACCCGGTTTGTTGGTATTGCTGACTGCTTTCGGGGTCATGTTTTTTTTAATCCAACGGGAAGTAAAATTGAAAAAACTTGAATTGCGGGGAAGCTCCGGGAAAAACACATTGCCCCTGCGCCTGCAGGCTTTCGAGAGGATGGCCCTATTCCTGGAAAGAATCCATTTTGACCATATCATCCCCAGACTGCGCAAGGCCGGCATGAGTGTGGGCGAACTGGAACTTTTGCTCAGCAAATCCATAAGGCAGGAATGGGAGCATAACCTCGCGCAGCAAATTTATTTGAGCGAAAAAACCTGGGAGACAATCCGTCTGGCCAAGGACGAAACCCTGCAAATAATTCATCATCAAGCGTCTGCCCTCGATAAAAAGGCACCGGCCGAAGCCCTGATCAAAGCATTGTTTGACTTTTCTATGAACAGCGAAGAACCGCTTCCCTATCAAAAGGCGCTTGACCAGCTAAAGGCTGAAGCCCGTGTTATTCTTGAATAATTCAAATTGGATCCATTATGGCTGACAAACCTACCTCCGGTGAGCGGAAGCCTTATTTCAAAACTCCTTCGGGCATTGATATCGAACCGGTTTACCGCAGCGCGTCTGTTACGGATGAGACTCCGGGAGAATTTCCCTATACCCGGGGTATTTATCCCAATATGTACCGCGGCCGGCTCTGGACCATGCGCCAATATGCCGGGTTTTCCACCGCGGAAGAATCCAATAAGCGTTATCATTACCTGCTGTCGCAGGGCACTACCGGCCTTTCCGTGGCCTTTGACCTGCCTACTCAAATCGGGTATGATTCCGACCATCCCCTGGCGGAAGGAGAAGTGGGCAAGGTGGGCGTGGCCATTGATTCGCTCGAGGACATGGAAACCCTTTTCCGTGGCATTGACCTCGAAAAAGTAAGCGTATCCATGACCATCAATGCCACGGCATTCATCCTGCTGGCCATGTACATAGCCCTGGCCCGGAAACAGGGAGCCAGCCTCCGGAACCTGCGCGGTACCGTGCAAAACGATATTCTCAAGGAATACGCGGCCCGGGGCACCTATATCTATCCGCCCAAGCCCTCCATGCGGCTGATCACCGATATTTTTGATTACTGCGCCCGGGAAGTTCCCCGCTGGAACACCATTTCCATTTCAGGCTATCACATCCGGGAAGCGGGTGCCACAGCTGTCCAGGAGCTGGCTTTCACCCTGGCCAACGGCAAGGCTTACCTGCAGGCCGCCATCGACCGGGGGCTGGATATCAATGTGTTTGGCCAGCGGGTTTCCTTTTTCTTTAACGCCCACAACCACTTTTTTGAGGAAGTGGCAAAGTTCCGGGCGGCCAGGCGCATGTGGGCTAAAATTACCAGCATGCTGGGAGCCACCGAACCCAGGGCCCGCATGCTCCGGTTTCATACCCAAACCGGTGGCAGCACCCTGACCGCTCAGCAGCCGCTGAACAATATCGTGCGCGTTACGATCCAGGCCCTGGCAGCCACCCTGGGCGGCACCCAGTCGCTGCACACCAACAGCTATGACGAAGCCATGAACCTGCCCACCGAAGAATCGGCCCGCATCGCGCTGCGCACTCAGCAAATCATTGCCCATGAAAGCGGTATTGCCGATACAGCCGATCCCCTGGGCGGGTCCTATTTCGTGGAAACACTGACCAACCAGGTCGAAACCGAAGCCTGGAAATACATTGACCACATCGATACACTGGGCGGGGCGGTAGCCGCTGTGGAACAGGGTTTTATACAAAATGAAATTGCCAAGTCAGCCTATGAATACCAGCAAAAAATGGAAGCCGGTGAATACCGGGTGGTAGGCCTGAATTGCTTCACAGCGGATGAACCGGACCCGGAACCCGGCTTCCGGGTGGACGATGAAGTGCGGGCCCGGCAGGTCAGTAAACTGGAAGCCATGAAACAAAAACGCAATAATGCATTGGTCAGGGAAACCCTGAACGAACTCCGCTCAGCCGCAGAAACCGGTGAAAACCTCATTCCCCGGGTCATCCGGGCGGTGGAAGCCTACGCCACCCTGGGAGAAATTGCCGGGTCGCTTCGTCAGGTTTTCGGTGAGTATTAAGGGTTTAGAAAAAAACCGAAAATTTTTTTGAAATTTTCCGGCCAAATCCTTTCAAATGTTAACGGGGTTTTTCTAAATTAGATGTCCCTTTATCAGGGTAAGTAAAAGCGCAGATCCATGATGAGAGAACGGGCACACGGCAATTCAAATAATACAATCAACCAAGCCGTGGCCCTGCAAGCAAATCACCGAATGAATGGTTTTGCGGCTGAAAATTATTCCTGGCAGGCACACATTACTCCCTTCAAGGTAACCAGGCAATTCTCAGGTAGGGGTTCAGGAAAGTGGTCGGGAAATTCCTCCTGAATTTCCGGTCACTGCAGCGTGTGGCCATACTGTATCCAACAGTGGTGAGAGGGAGATCTGTCTATAACTGATTCATCCAAACCGGTCCGGCCCGGTGGGGACGGGAGCAGAAACAGTATCCGGTTTTCCGGGCAGGATGCTTTACCGCATCTGCCGTTTGGATCAGGGCATTGAACCTGAAACAATAAATGGACAACACAATGAAAAATAATAGCGACCTGTCAATGAAAGCAAATAATCAAGTACCAGAGCTATTTTTTTTCAAGAAGTTTTATGTGAATTTCGCAGGCACCTTCATTACTATGAAAACACAATAAAGCTAAGGGTTAAGCAATGGATAATCGGCATGAAGCTGTTTGGGCAAATTGTTTGAAAATAATTAAGGATAACGTTAATCTGCAGAGTTTCAAAACATGGTTTGAACCCATTAAGCCCGTACGACTCAAGGATAACGTTTTGACCATTCAGGTTCCCAGCCAGTTCTTTTACGAATGGTTGGAAGAACATTATGTAATCCTGCTGCGAAAAACCATTAAACGGGAATTGGGCGAAGATGCCCGGCTGGAATACCGGATTGTGGTGGATAACAACACGGGCGACAACCAGCCCATTACGGTGGATTACCCGAATTACAATGCCGGGAACCATATTAACCCGGAAGTGTCTATGCCTTTGATTATGGGAACATCAATTAAAAATCCGTTTATCATTCCCGGCCTGAAAAAGGTTAATATAGATTCCCAGTTAAACCCGAACTATAATTTTGATTCCTTTGTGGAAGGCGATTGCAACCGCTTGGCCCGTTCGGCCGGTTTTGCCGTGGCCAACAAACCCGGGGGCACCGCCTTCAACCCGCTGGTGATTTATGGCGGGGTCGGCCTGGGGAAAACCCACCTGGCACAGGCCATCGGCAACCTGGTGAAACAAAACTTCAAGAACAAAACCGTCCTGTACGTTTCGTCCGAAAAATTCACCAACCAGTTCATCGAGGCGCTGAAGAACAATGCCATCAACGATTTCATCCACTTTTACCAGCTGCTCGATGTGCTCATCCTGGACGATATCCAGTTTTTCGCCAACAAGGAAAAGACCCAGGACATTTTCTTCCACATCTTCAACCACCTGCACCAGTCGGGCAAACAGCTGGTGCTGACCAGCGACCGGCCGCCCAAAGACCTGGAAGGCATGGAGGAAAGGCTGCTGAGCCGCTTCAAGTGGGGCCTTTCGGCCGACCTGCAGCTGCCCGATTTCGAAACCCGCATCGCCATCCTTGAAAAGAAAATGTATGCTGACGGCATTGAACTGCCGCGCGATGTGGTTGAATTCGTGGCCTACAACATCAACACCAATATCCGCGAGCTGGAAGGGGCCCTCATCAGCCTGCTGGCCCAGGCCTCGCTCAACAAGAAGGAAATTGACCTGGACCTTGCCAAGAAGATTATCAAAAACTTCGTGAAAAGCATATCGCGCGAGGTCAGCATTGAATACATCCAGAAGACGGTATGCGAATATTTTGACGTGCCGGTCGAGAAACTGCGCGAAAAAACCCGCAAACGCCAGATCGTGCAGGCCCGCCAGCTGAGCATGTACCTGGCCAAGAACTTCACCAAGAACTCCCTGAAGGTGATAGGCGACCATTTTGGCGGGCGCGACCACAGCACCGTAATTCACTCGTGCCAGATGGTGCAGAACCTGATGGACATTGACCCGGAATTCCAGAAAAGTGTCAAGGACCTGGAAAAGAAAATCCAGTTAAGTATTTCGTAACGGTTGAGAATAAGCAAACAGTGAGAACCCTCCGCGCCACGGGAGGGTTTTTTTGTTGTGTCCCTGTTTCACTGTGCCGTGCGAACCACGGCCAGCGTGTATTGCCGGCTGCCAGTCCGCAGTACGGCCAGGTAAAGGCCGGGGGGAACCGGCCGCCCGGCTTCATCGCAGCCGTCCCAGAACACCTGGCGGTAATTGCTTGCGCCAGCGGGCAGTTCAAATTCCCTGATTTTCATCCCCGGCAGGTTATAAAGCGTCAGCGTGGAAGCTGAGTGTTGCGGGACAGATGCCGTGAACAGCAATGCAGTGCCAAACGGGTTCGGGAAGGCCGACAAGCCGGCCGCATCATCTGGGATGATTTCGCTGCCTGTGGTTGAACAAAGCGTGGTTTTTGCAGGAAAATCATTTTGCAGGATAACAGTTACCGTGTTTGCCCCGACTGAATACTGTGAGCCGTAAACCGTAGCGGTGCTTGAATCAGCCCCGGAAACCGAATTCAGCACAGAGGCTGCCAGGCAGGGTTGGCATACATTGCCCTGGTTGTCGGTTTTAACCAGCAGGATTTGCTGATTTCCGGAATCGGTAGCACTTCCCGTAATGACCAGCCCCCCGTCAGGAGCTTCCACCACGGAATGAGCCACCTCATCTGACCCGAGATTGATGGCCCGCGTCCAGAGCAGATTGCCTGAAGCATCCGCCTTGGCCAGCAAGGCATTTGCCGCGCTGCTGTCACCCGAAACGGTCATGCCGACCACCACATACCCCCCGTCAGCGGTTTCGATCACCGAGTACGCTTCATCAATATTTGTTCCCCCTACCACCAAGTCCCACTTGCGGTGCAGGGAGGTATCCGTCTTTATCAAATACACATCGCTGCTGCCTGCGCCCAGCGAATAGGTAACGCCCGCAGCCACTACTGAACCGTTCCGGGTAGTGGTAATCGCGAGGCCGTAATCCGGCATATTGCCCCCGAAACTGACATTTTCAGAACTCAGGTCCGGCCTGGTTTTCATCAATAAAAACCCGGGTAAATATCCGCTGTAAATAATTCCAGCCATCAGCACATCGCCATTGTCCAGGGCTGTGGCTGAAACTCCGGCAAAAGGTAAGAAAGTACCGGCATAAGACCAGGAAGACACCAGGTTGCCGTTGTTGTCCAGCTCCAGGAACAGCGGAAAATGATGATCAATATGGCCACATACCATCAGATTACCTGAAGGAACAGGAAAAACAGACAAACCTTCCTCTCTGCTTGCGGTGTCACCAAACACCGCAGACCAAACCAGGTTTCCGGAATAATCGAGTTTGAATACCAGTATGTCTTCATTGCCTGAACCAATCCCGCCCGTATAGGTAAATCCGGTTACCACGTAACCATCGTCCGGCAGCTGGATCACATCATAAGCCTCATCGGGTGCTGAGGAACCCACCGTACGGGCCCACAGCACGTTGCCGGCCAGGTCGGTTTTTACCACATAAGCGTCCACCTGGCCTGAACCCGAAGAAGCCGAATAACCTGCAATTACATAACCATCCGGATTACCGGCATGATGAGAAAGGATAATTGATCTGCCTTCCTCAATGGCCGTACCTCCAATCCTGCGGCAGAAGGTAGTTTGAGCCGCCAGGGTATGAGAAAATAAAAAAAGCAGAATCGCTGAGAACCAAAAAGTAAAGAAACGGCATGTAAAAAGTTCCTGACTCCGGTGGACATTGATATTCATCATAGCTCATTAATTTACAATTAAGCCATAATAAACTGCGGGTAAGGTTATTTTGCAATTCATAGAGAGAAGCACAATCCTACAAATGATAAAAGTAAAGTTTACTAACCAAGATACAAACCAATATAAATTGTTAAATGGCAGAATAAGGAAATAATGCCAGAGAAAGACATACGTCTTCTAATCATATAAATGGAAGTCCATTTGGCGTACCACCATCAAGAGCCAAATGCGTAAGATATCCCAACCCTAGTGAGAGTAATACCAATTTATCTTCAGCAGAAATCGGACTATTTCTAACGGCAATCAAACTACCACATATAGCGATTCCTAATACAACAGAATGAAAGAATTCCCTATGATTTGGAGTAGTTGCAGGTTCCAATAAATCCGGTAAAACCCCGCCAATTACCCCAACACCAGCACCTACTGCTGTATAACCAAATAATTCCATCCAGTTAAATCTTTCCTGTTGCCCCTTTTTAATCCTATTTAATTGCAGAAAAAAATCCGTAACCATGGCTGCCGAACCACAAACAAAAACTCCTGTTTTCCAATGTCTACTGAAATTTGGCATAATGCATACTTTTAAATAAAGCTACTATCATTCCATAATGATATGCAATCCATTTTTTCAACCAATTTTCTATACACTGTTCTCTAAAAAAACTCAAACCGTGACATAACTAACAAGTATTCACAATTCGAAAAATGTCAGCTAAATATTATCCTCCAAACCAAGTTCCCTTAAAGCCGTTTTCGTTTCATTCTTCTTGCTCTCAGCAACGGATGCCTGTTCCTCAACTTCAAATGATACCGCTATTCTCAGTGTAGGATTATTGGCAAATTTGGCCAACACCTTTGTATAAAAAACAGTCCATTTTCTTGGGTCAAGGTCCCCCGACCATTTAAAAATAACTTTACCAGTTGGTGAAGGTGCAGGATCCGGGATATACTCCTTCTTTGTCACCACCACAAGTGCTGATGCTCTGATATCACCTGAAGAGGCAGTAACTTGATATGTTCCTTCCGTTTCATTGGCTGTATAAACCCCTTTTTCATTGATTTCACCTGCTGAGGCTTCCCACGTAAGGCTTTCCAATTCAATTTCCTCTTCATGCTGGTCATAACCCTTAACATTAAATGTGTATGAGCTTCCCGGCTTAATTGAAACCTGATCAGGTGTTATTACAAGAAACTTTAGTTCAGGTGGTCTTTTGTATTTTTCGGCTTCTTCACCTTTTATTATAAACATTTCGTCTGTTATCTCAATTTCCTCAGGTGATATTTGTTCCTCGAAATAAAACGGTTCATATTTCCCCCGGGATTTTCCTACATATGCAAGAACTCCTTTTTTGACCCCACTGCTGATTGTTTTTTTTATCAGGTCAGGTTGGGTCAGGCGTGGAAACTGGGGTGATTGGAAGAATGCATCCCGAACACCTATTGTGCTCCATTCAGTAAAAGCAGGTGGCCAGTTACGCACTAGAAAATTTGGACTCAATTCTTCTATCAACTCACCATCAGAAATCAACCTGTTCTTATAAAGTTCCGTAATAGAACGGGCTTGGCTGCTGTGAATTAATCCAAGGTCCTTTTCTTCTAGTTCATTGTCCCGGTTCAGCAATATCAGATATTTGTAAGATCTCCAGACCTGTTCGGTTAAATCCTTCCTGGCCCTTTCCATATTTGCTCTAATCTGCTTTAACTGGTCTGCTTCGAGATTCAACTCACTACTTTCATTATATATGGTTTCCCAAGCCAGGTATTTTTTCGCTTCTTCTTTCATTGCATGAGTAGTATCCGCCACGGCAAAGAGAATCGCGCTTTTGAAAATGCGGGCAGTGGACCCATAATTCTGTATAGCATCATTCAGAAAACCCCATGTGGTTTTCTCAGAATATTCATTTTCAGGATCCAATACTACCAATGACAATTGTGGACGATCAGTTATCTGATTATTTTTATCTGGAAACATAATTGTATCCAGCACCCTGCCTTGGTTGAAAACCTTTCTGATAGTTTCTTCCACCAGTTCCTTTACCTGCCGGGCATCCACACCTGCTTTGCGATCAGTAAACCGCTTTATGAGGTTTTCCCTGGTAGAAAATTTGAACTTATTGTTCGATGCAGTGAGGTAATAGCAGTTCTCCAGTAATGATTGCAAAACGCCATCAATCAGGCCGATATCCAAACCCGGTTCCCCAACGGAAAGCTTTATTTCAGGAATAGTTGCCAGCCCTTCACGGGTTTGTCCGCCATTCGATTCAAAGAAAATAGTGGTTGCACATTTTCTGTGTAATTGTGTGTTTTTAATTGCTTCGATGGCTTCATTATCAAGGCGTATGGCATGTGAATCTTCCCGTCCTGCAATATCAGTTGTTACCGCTGCTTCCAGCCTGTTTTCACCCAATTGTTCGAAGACGGCTGACCGGAAATTCGGATCATCCAGCGGTGCAGTTCCCAAAGCAATGAGGGGGTCTTTGGTCCGTTGTTTATAACCATCAGAATAAGCTCTTGCCACCCATAATGCCAGCAAGCGGAGGATGCCCCTAGTACGTTGAAAACGGGGCAAAGTCTGCCATTTCCGTTCAAACAAAGACAACAAAGCCGGATGAAATGGATAGGCCTCTTCAAACTCCTGGCGTGCAGTATCTATGTTGAAATTCAGATGGGACTGATGCTCTTTAATCCACTGTATGTATTCCCCTATTACCTTCCTGGCTTCCTTGGGCAGACCACCCCAATCAAACAATCTTCTGCGTATAATGTTTTTCGTTTCATTTTCAGCAGCCATCATCATTGCCTTGCCCAAACGGTCCAGCAATTTTTTAAACCGGTCATAATCCGCCTGGTCTTCAGTGTTCATTTCCATTTCAGAAGCCGGAATCGAAACGGCCAATACCATATTGTCCCGGCTGCGGACAAACTCGGTAAGTGTTTGTATGAAATTGTAAAACTGGGCCGCCAGGTCATGATATCTACGATGTTTGCTCACATAGTTCAGCACCTCGTCAAACAACAACAAGTAGGCCTGGTTTTTATCAAACAATTTGTCCAAATCATCCCCGGCCGGGGGAATGTATTTTTCATCAAGCCGGGCAAACAATTCATATCCTTCCTTACCGCCAATTTGCCAGGCAAGCTCACCCCAGGGAGTTTTGCGCAGGGGCTCTCCATTGCCACCGCGACCGGTTACGGAACTGAATTCCGTTCCTACAAAAACAAAAGTTCTGGCTTTTACAAGTTCATCAATCTGGGCATTTTGTAAAATACGGTCCACCCCGTGCAGTTCTTTTGCTTCTGGTCCCAGCCTGGCCAGGTGATACAAAAGAGTAAGTGCGTGGGTTTTACCACCGCCAAACTGTGTGGTCAGGTTGAAAACGGGGGATGTTTCGGTGGTAATACCCGCAAACCTGCGCACAGTCTGGGATGCGATATCCAGGAGGGTCCGCGTCATGTAAGTACGATGAAAAAAACGCTCCGGATCAGTATAGTCCTTCGGGGCAGTGCCGTTTTTTACATGATCCAGATGCACGGCAAATTCCGATGCGTCCAGCGGACGGCCTTCCACCAGGTCTTCCCGCGGAGTGACGATTTTATACCAGGGTTTCAATGCCATATCTTAAATTATTTTTTTATAGGTTAATCAAATGTTGGCTCATCCACTAAAATCCCAAACTCTTCTTGTACGTCTGTACGGCCTCCACCCACCTGCGCTCATCGGTATTTTTCGGATAAAGAGCGTTGAGCGCCTGCGCCAGCTTCCAGAAGCGTCCGTCCATGCCCACGCCATCTTCTGCCAGGAAGCGTTTCAGCGCTTCTGTACGGCCCGTGGCAAAAAGCAGCATGGCCTGATGCAACCGGTCAAGCACCGTTCTGCCCGTGACAATCATATTTAACCCGATCTGCCCGCCTGAATCTGAATCTTCCTCGATACCCAATTGTTCAAAAAGGCTCAGCTGTGGTTTACGCTTCCCCCTCCGGTAGCCTGATGACTCTTGGTCCGTTTCAAAAAGGAATTGGACCCGTTCGTGCACCGGCAGTAGCCTGGCCGTTTCGCCCTTGATCTCAACCAGCGAAGGCATGGTTTCCAAATGCGCCCCCAGTCCCTGGGCAATTTTACGGGCAGTGTCATACTCCAGCATATACCCCGCGGATGTCACTGTTTTATTTTCCGAATCATCTACCCCGTTGCCGTTCCCCCCGGCCCCCAGGGTCCACAACCACATGGCCGTGACGCGCGCATCCTCTTCAAATCCGGTGGTATCGCCCCCTTCGAATACCATGTTGAGCGCCTCCTGGCTTACGGCCGCCCACACCTTTTCCAGGTATTCGCGCAGGGGGATCTCCCGCTCGCTGCCCGGTTGCACTACCTTGCTGTAACGGCTGAATATTTCCAGGGCCGGCCCCAGGCAGGCAAAGATGGCATCGGCACCCACCACGCCTTCCCGCGCCAGGCGCGGCATCCATTCGTGTATCCTGCGGGGCAGCTCCGCCTGCACTTCCCGCCAGTCGCCTATGGAATCCTCACGGAGCGAACCGTCCGGGTGCGCCCTCGGACGGCAAACCAGGTGGACGGATGAGGCTAATGCTGCCGAATTCATGGCGCGCAGCCTCGAGCTCATTTCGGTGTCTATGGGCCAGGAAGCTGTAAACACCCAGCCGGCCTCCAGCATGGACTGGAGCTGTGCCTCCCAGCCGGCCGTGGTCTTGTGGGCAAAGACCACGATGCCGATGCCCGAGGGTTGGGTAATCCTGCGCCCCTCCGCCATAGCTTTATGCATCTGGGCCTCAAAATATTCCCGGTCTTTCCCTTTGATTTCATCCACAATGCATTCATCCTCCTTGTTAACCAGCTCTTGTACAAAAATATCGGGATGTACCTTTCTTAGGGTTCGTTTAAGCCATACATAGAAAAAGTCAGAAAGGTCGGCATAGGGCACGGCATCGTAATAAGGCGGATCGGTGAAAAACACCCGAACGGAATCGTCCGGGAGGGGATGGACGGCTGCATTAGCTGATAATGAAGAGCCATTCATAATGATTGATGAATTTTTTTCTATAAATTCAGCCACCCAGTTAATCATACTTTGCAGGCTTCTTGTTGCTTCACAAAAGGGGTTGGCTTCACAGAAATCCCATACCATTGGTAATGCCTGGCGGCCAAAAGTGTTACTGATTTTTTCACCTGTGGGCTGCCAACGTGCCAGAGACGAATTCCCATCCGCCATTCTATCCACGACAAACGCCAAACAAGTCTGAACCGCTGCGGCCAGTTCCTTGTCGTGCTGCTGCCGCAACTGCTCCCCGGCCTGTTTCACCAGGTCTACCAGGGTGGTCAGCGCCAGCAACTGGCGGGATGTGAAAAGGTCTTTCCATGTATTTATTCCATAACTCTGAACACGAAATCCAAGCGTTGTATCTATTTCACCTGGGTTTACTGGTAATGGTTCATTAGGAGTAATCTCATCATCTTTTTCAATTTTTTTACACAAAACATTTTTTACTTTTTTAATGACTATTAAATCTTTTTCCTCCGGCAGCCGGTAAGTTCTGCCGCTGGTACGGGCATGGGTGGTCACCACGCAGACCAGGCGGGCGGTATCGGCACCTCCGTGTTTTTCCTTCATCTGCCTGCGCACGGAGGCCACGGGGGTGGTATAGCCGCACACGGGGCAGGTGGCGTTGCCGCGCTGCACGGTGCCGTTCTGCACTTCGGAAGCGGGCAGGTTTTCCACAATTTCAAAATTCACCCGCTTGTTCACCCGGTCGGGTTTCATGCGCAGGGCCACGTTGCGGCCTTTTTTACGGGCCAGCCACATACCGCGCATCAGGGGCACTTCGGTTCCGCAGCCGGGGCCTTCGCACTGTATGGTGCGTGCCCAGATATAGGCAATAGGGGTGCTCCCGTCTTCATCGTCCGGGTAATATTGCTTCAACTGCTTTTCCGCCTCATCCTTGATCCATTCGCCCCATTTGCGCACTTCTTCCGCGAGTTTATTGCCATATTTTGGAATATACTCCAGTTCTACCTTGTTAAGTAAAACAGGTATAGGATTAAGGTCCGAGGCGAATGTATCCGCCCCCACGCGCAGGGCTTCCAGCGGAATGGAGCCCCCTCCGGCAAAGGGGTCCACCACCAGGGGCCGGGTGCCGGGGTCACCCCCCAGGGCTTCGTGGGCAGCCTGCGTTAAATTGCGGGCTGTATCAAGGTATTCCTGCTTTGTGCTGTTGTCCCAGTTGGCAAAGTCGGCAATAAAGTCCAGCAGCAGTTGCCGAAGAAAAACATGGTTATTGACCTTACCCGGATCATTATTTACCTGAATAAAATGCCTGACACTTTCTTCGCCCAGCAATGCCAGGTGATCATTATCAGCCCATTTTAACATTTCTTCGCGGGCAGTATCAATAAATTCCTTCGGACAAAGTGAATCGGCAGGGTCGGGCCACAGTGATGCACAAAGCACGGCCCGGCAGGCTGCCAGCGGACGTCTGGCCCACCAGATGTGCAGGGTGGATATATGCCCGTGCCGTATGGATTTTTCCCTGCGGGAATGCTCGGAAATACGTTTAATCGGCAGGTCTACTTCAATCAGTCTTTTGGGGTAGTTCATTGGATTATTCCATTAATTGCTTGGTTAAAAAATAACAGCACTTCTTCTGTTCATCTGTCAGTAATTATTTGATTCATTGTTTTTATCTCGCCAAAATGGTAAGATTTGAAAAATACCTTCGAGCGTTAAATTTATCTCGCCATATTGGCGAATAATTGGCGAAATAGTTATTCATTGATTACATATTTGGTTGAATGACCAGCGTCATGCTTAATAAGATTCAAATCAAGAAAGCCATTCAATAATTGTTCAGTGCTCGTGGACGGGTTTTTCATCACTTTTCTCATTTTTTTGTGCTTTTTTGAATTCTTTCGCGACACTTTGTCGCGAAAACTGTCGCGAAAGAGCAAATACTTCTATTTTAACTTTTCTTTCGCGACATAATGTCGCGGATTATGTCGTGATAATTTCATAGTAAGTTTTATTTCCTTTATCAATTCTTCGAATGAGGTTATTCTTCACCATTTTAGTTAAGTGACGTTCGGCTTTTTTTGTATTAAAGCCAAATTTCTTTTCATATTCCAGTCGTGTAATCTTTCCCTTGGTCCTTATCCAATCATATCCTGCCAATTCCTCTTCGTTAAGTTTACTTAATGTTTTTGGTCCCAGGGTTCTCAGTGATTCTATGTTTCTTGGCAAAGTAACCACTACATTCAACCCGTCATAACTGAAAACAGGCAACGGCAAGTTGTATTTTTCCTTCAACGACTTGAAAGTTTCCATACCCAAACCGGTTTCCTCCATTAAATGCATTTCGTTGAAAATAAATGTAAGCAGTTTATTACGGCTTAGTGACGTGGCTCTAAAAGCAGCCATATCTTCAATTGTAACAGGTGGGACCGGTGCTCCGGGACTTTTGATAATAATTTTGTCCGGATTCACCTCCAGTTGCACTTTGGCTCCCTCAATGGAATAATCACGGTGAACAATGGCATTGACAACTGCCTCACGTATAACCTCAATAGGATATGAGGGAACTTTTGTAGCTTGAAAAGATGAACGATTTAGACTGGCTGGCAGGACTTTTTTAAGCCAGTCTTCAATCATTCCGGGAATAAGAACGAGGGGTGCATCAAAAGTTTCCACATCAGTATTTCCATCGCCAAAGTTGACTCTGGCTTTCACACATGCCTGCGGGAACCGGTGCCGCGGGTTTTTACCAAACAACAAGACGGCATTTCCAGTCGGGATATAAGACTGTGACTCATTGTCGAATTCAAGCAGCCCCATTTCCTTCATTTCCTGCAAATGCTCCTCGGATCCCGGTTCATAATCCCTGCCGGCATTCTGGATAAAAGCATTTAGTGCCTGGTCAGAAAATACACGCTTGTCAGTTCCAACAACGCTTGATTTAAGGATATCCGGTTTAGTTTTTCGTTTTTGGCGGGCTTTTTCATTTCTAATATTGGCCCATTGCATGAAATCCTTATTTACTTTTTCAATTTCTTTATGGAATTCAGGAGAGAACTGGTGCACCTTCACTCCATGCTCCAGAAGGTAATCAATTCCGGCATGATCCACTATTGGGTTCTTATCTTCTATTCCAAACCAAACATCCGATATTCGGGCGTTCACAATCCTTTCTGCACAACTTACTTTTGGTGC